>NZ_JAHKKA010000010.1:0-5303 GCF_018829625.1 Haemophilus sp. SZY H36
GTAAATTTTAATACACTAAAAAGCCTAGTCGGGGTGCAATATGCTGAGATCATACCCGTGAACCTGAAACAGTTAATACTGACGTAGGAAACTAGGAATACAACCTTATCTCCTTCCCGTCATTATTGCTGCCTTTTGATATAAATAAGGATGTAATAATGAAACTTCTTAAATTAACCTTAATTTCTACCGCACTTTTTTCCACCGCAGCATTAGCTCAATCACAGCAAAGTGTTAACGTATATAGCTATGATTCTTTCACTTCTGAGTGGGGAGCAGGTCCAAAAGTAAAACAAGATTTTGAAAAAGCACATCCGCAATGCACTATTAATTTTACGCCTTTTGAAAGTGGTGGTGTGTTGCTCAACCGTGTTCGTTTGGAAGGAAAGAAAACCAAAGCAGATATTGTGCTAGGTTTAGATAACTTTGTTTTAGAACAAGCTGAAAAAACAGATATTTTCACGCCAAATAAAGTAGATTTAACTCAACTTGATCTGCCAACAAAATGGACGAATAAAACATTCTTGCCTTTCGATTTAGGTAACTATGCTTTTGTATACGATAAAACTAAATTACAAAATCCGCCGAAAAGTTTGAAAGAATTGGTTGAACGCCAAGATATCCGTGTAATTTATCAAGATCCTCGCACCAGCAGTGTTGGTCGTGGTTTATTGGTTTGGATGAATGCAATTTATCCTGCAGACAAAATTCAATCCGCTTGGAAAGCGTTGGATAAGCATACGGTAACAGTGGGTAAAGGTTGGTCTGATACTTACGGCGCATTCTTAAAAGGCGAAGCTGATTTAGTGTTAAGTTACAGCACATCACCACTTTATCACCAACTTTTTGAGAAAAAAGATAATTATGCAGCGACTGATTTTGCGGAAGGGCATATTACTCAAGTGGAATTAGCGGCTCGAGTCGCCAACCATCCAAATCAATGTGCAGATGATTTTATGGCATTTTTAATCTCACCTACGGCACAAAAACATATTGTGACAGCCAATATTATGTTGCCAGTGATTCAAGGTGAAATTGAACCGCACTTTGATGCACTTAAAGCTCAACAAAAAACTCAAACTCCAATTAATCCAATGGTGAATGCGGAACACTTAAAAAATTGGATTAGCACTTGGCAAACTACATTAACAAAATAGTTTGATGTTGTCGTTATTTCATCATCCACAACTCCGCCCTCGTCATTATGTGGGCGGCGTTGTTGTCATTAGTTTCATTATTCTTTTTTATGGTAGCGCTTTAAGTTCGATCTTTGCATTGGGCGATGAATTACAATGGAAAACTTGGTTCAGCGATGATTATCTACAGCATCTAATTCTTTTCAGTTTTGGACAAGCCTTATTTTCTACTGTTTTATCTATTTTTTTTGGTCTGCTCCTCGCTCGAGCATTGTTTTATCAAGCATTCTCAGGAAAAAAGTGGCTATTAAAATTAATGTCGCTGACCTTTGTTTTACCTGTTTTAGTGGCAATTTTTGGTTTGATCGGTATTTATGGTTCAAGCGGTTGGTTAGCTAAGTTTGCTAACCTTTTGGGAATACCATGGCAGGGGCATATTTACGGACTTTCGGGAATTTTAATTGCCCATCTTTTTTTCAATATTCCACTGGCTGCGCAACTTTTCTTACAAAGTTTGCAAAGTATCCCTTATCAGCAACGTCAGCTTGCTGCGCAACTCAATTTACAAGGTTGGCAATTCGTTAAATTGGTGGAATGGCCCGTTTTTCGTCAGCAATGTTTTCCCACATTCAGCTTGATTTTTATGCTTTGCTTCACCAGTTTTACCGTTGTTCTTACACTAGGCGGTGGGCCTCAATATACAACTTTAGAAACAGCAATCTACCAAGCGATTTTATTTGAATTTGATCTGCCAAAAGCAGCACTTTTTGCCATGTTGCAATTTGTATTTTGCTTGGTTTTATTTAGCTTAACATCGCGTTTTTCTCCTTCTAATCAAAATAGATTGAGTAATCGTAATCCTTGGTTTGAAAAACCTAAAAGTGCGGTCAAAATTTTCCATGTTTTTGTCTTACTGGTTTTTGTATTTTTCCTTTTTTCGCCTGTATTGAACATTCTTATTAGCGCATTGAATTCACCAAGTTTACTCACAGTTTGGCATAATTCTCAGCTCTGGAGTGCGTTAGGCTATTCTCTTTCTATCGCGCCATTATCCGCATTGATTGCATTAATGATGGCAATTTCCTTGCTACTTTTATCACGCCGTTTAGAATGGTTGCATTATCAGAAAATTGCGCAATTTATTATTAATGCTGGAATGGTGATTTTGGCAATCCCGATTTTAGTACTTGCTATGGGATTATTTTTATTATTACAAGAGCGTGATTTTTCGAATATTGATTTGTTTGTCATTGTTGTATTGTGCAATGCGTTAAGTGCAATGCCTTTTGTTTTACGTATTTTGAGCGCACCTTTTCATAATAATATGCGTTATTACGAAAATCTGTGTAATAGTCTGGGAATTGTGGGCTGGCAACGTTTTTATCTGATTGAGTGGCAAACTTTACATGCACCATTGCACTATGCTTTTGCTTTAGCCTTGGCACTATCTTTAGGGGATTTTACGGCTATTGCGTTGTTCGGCAATCAAGAGTTTACTTCCCTACCGCACTTGTTATATCAGCAGCTAGGTAATTATCGTAATCAAGATGCAGCTGTAACCGCAGGGATTTTATTATTGCTTTGTGGCATATTGTTTGCCTTTATTCACACACATAGGGATGCTGATGATTTATCTAAATAATGTGATTTTGAACGATAAAACCTTACCGATGTGCTTTAATGTGAGCGTAAACGCTGGTGAGCGTGTCGCAATTATTGGCGAAAGTGGGGCGGGGAAAAGTACCTTATTGAATTTAATCGCTGGATTTGAATTTCCTCATCAAGGAGAAATTTGGTTAAACGATAAAAATCATACTCGTAGTGCACCTTACGAACGTCCAGTTTCTATGCTATTTCAAGAAAATAATTTATTTCCTCATTTAACCGTACAGCAAAATCTTGCGTTGGGTTTAAAACCTTCTTTAAAATTAACCGCACTTGAACAGGAAAAAATTGAACAGGTCGCTTTTTCTGTAGGATTGGGCGATTATTTACAACGTTTACCGAATTCTCTTTCGGGGGGACAAAAACAACGAGTGGCATTGGCGCGTTGTTTGTTGCGAGATAAACCCATCTTATTATTAGATGAGCCTTTTTCCGCATTAGATCAGAAACTTCGTGTAGAAATGCTAGCTTTGATCGCTAAACTTTGTGATGAGAAACATCTGACGTTGTTACTTGTTACCCATCAACCATCGGAATTAGTTGGTACGATAGATCGAGTATTGTTGGTGGAAAATGGTCAGATAAGTCAATTGCAAAAAGAGACGTAAAATTATATAGATTTTATAACTGATGAATCTATTCAATGGCTATCAATACAAGCCTACAAACTGAATGAATATAAGATACAAAAATGCGGTGATTATTTACCGCACTTTCAAAGGAAAAATATGTTAACTGAGAAACTACAAATTAACTCCATTACACCACATCCAAGCGTTGAATATTGGTCTGTTTGCAAAGTTGAGGCGTTATTTGAAACGCCATTTTTGGAATTGGTTTACCGCGCTGCACAAGTTCATCGCAAGCATTTTAATCCTCGAGCGATTCAGTTATCCACGTTAATGTCTATCAAAACGGGGGGATGCCCGGAAGATTGTGGTTATTGCCCTCAATCAGCCCGTTATCATACTGGCGTACAAAATCAGCAGTTATTAAATGTTGATGAGATCGTTGCGAAAGCAAAAATTGCGAAAGCGCGTGGAGCTGGGCGTTTTTGTATGGGTGCAGCTTGGCGAGGCCCTAAGCCAAAAGATATTGAGAAAGTCACAGAAATTATTAAAGCTGTGAAATCGCTCGGTTTAGAAACTTGCGGTACTTTTGGTTTATTGCAAGACGGTATGGCAGAAGATTTAAAAGAAGCTGGTTTAGATTATTACAATCATAATCTTGATACAGCGCCAGAACATTATGCAGAAGTGATTGGTACTCGTCGTTTCGATGATCGCCTTAGCACGTTAGGAAAAGTACGCAAAGCTGGATTAAAAGTGTGTTGTGGTGGCATTGTGGGGATGAATGAAACTCGCAAAGAACGAGCTGGATTAATCTCGAGCCTTGCAAATCTTGATCCGCAACCTGAGTCAGTGCCGATTAATCAACTCGTTAAGGTTGAAGGTACACCGTTAGCCGATGCGGAAGAATTAGATTGGACAGAGTTTGTGCGAACGATTGCTGTTGCACGTATTACCATGCCCAAAAGTTATGTTCGCCTTTCTGCAGGCCGTAGTGGTATGAGTGAAGAAATGCAAGCGATGTGTTTTATGGCTGGTGCAAATTCGATTTTCTATGGCGATAAATTACTTGTCACGGGCAACCCAGAAGAAGATGGCGATCAGTTATTGATGGCAAAATTAGATTTAGAGCCAGAAAATTCGGAAAATAAAAAGTAGTAGTTTGCGTTAGATAGCTGAGAAATTAAGTATTAATCTACTCTTTTCTTTATTTCTATATATCATAATACTTTTCCAGTAGCCAATAACAATCCCACAAAACGTCAATTTTTAGGCTCTCTTATAAAGCCCTATACTTCACAAGCCCTTAAAAGGGCTTGTGAGAATTGACAATCTATCTAATTATTTTCTTACCTTCCCTTAAAGAGAGCAAAAAACATATGAATATATGTCTGGCATTATACAAGCTCCAATTATCTCATATTTTTATAGACATATAACCGTTCGAATATTTGCCCTATATCTAATCTTCACCTTCTATAAATTGGTTTTCTCCTGTTTACTTTTCTTATGTACTTCGGAATAAAAACAATATGATACTTATCATTCCATTTTGTAAGTTATAGACTCCAGTCGTCATTAACTTTACTTACTATTATAATCCTCCTATATGTTGAATTTTGGTTGTCAGAATTGTTCATTATATAGCGAGGATTTTTCCTGTTAATCGCTTAAGCTATTTGACTCCATACGCATAGCGTATGTTTTTTATAGCCAGACGAAAATCTGACTATAAAAATAGAAAAACCAGCCTTTAGACTGGTTTTTTATCTTTTATTTTATTCTCTATTCTGCTTTGCTTTATTCTATCTTATCTACTTCAAATAAATAGTTGTTAGTTAAAATCCATAAACAAAAACCCCAGTCCTTCAACTGGGGTTCTTCTGTTTTTATTTTATTTAATTTAGATTCATATTTGGTAACCTGGCGGTGC
>NZ_JAHKKA010000001.1:0-819530 GCF_018829625.1 Haemophilus sp. SZY H36
AAAGAATTATCCTGGCGGCGATAGTGCGGTGGAACCACCTGACACCATACCGAACTCAGAAGTGAAACGCTGTAATGCCGATGGTAGTGTGGGGCATCCCCATGTGAGAGTAGGGCACCGCCAGGTTACCAAATATGAATCTAAATTAAATAAAATAAAAACAGAAGAACCCCGTGTCGAAAGATGCGGGGTTTTTGTTTTTCTATAGAATATTAATTCGAATATTTCGTATTTTAAGGTATGATATCTATCATCTAATTTTCTATTTTGTATGAATATTTTTAATGAAACCAACTTTTCTAGAATTTAGACATCTTAAAACTTTACTGGCCTTAAAAGAGACGGGGAGCGTTTCTTTGGCAGCAAAGCGAGTATATCTAACCCAATCAGCCCTTTCTCACCAAATTAAATTAATAGAAGAACAGTTTGGTTTACCTTTGTTTGAGCGTAAAAGTAATCCACTTCGTTTTACTTCTGCAGGAGAGCGTTTAATTCGTCTTGCTAATGAAGTGATGCCAAAAGTCGTAGATGCTGAACGTGATCTTGCTCGAGTTAAACATGGAGATGCAGGTCAGCTTCGTATAGCTGTGGAATGTCATACTTGTTTTGATTGGTTAATGCCTGCTATGGACGAATTTCGTCGGCATTGGGGGCTAGTTGAGTTGGATATTGTATCTGGTTTTCATACGGATCCTGTTGGTTTATTGCTTTCTCACCGAGCAGATTGGGCGATAGTATCAGAAGTAGAGCATAATGATGATATCATTTTTAAACCGCTCTTTTCTTATGAGATGGTTGGGATTTGCTCAAAAGATCACCCTTTAGCAGAAAAAGAAATTTGGGATGCGGAAGATTTTGCAAATGAAACCTGGGTAACTTACCCAGTTCCCGATGATATGTTAGATCTATTGCGTAAAGTGCTTAAACCAAAAGGCATTAATCCTACTCGGCGCACAACTGAATTGACTATTGCTATGATTCAATTAGTAGCGAGTCGTCGTGGCATTGCGACTATCCCTTATTGGGCTGCGTTGCCTTATTTGGAAAAGGGCTATGTCGTGGCAAGAAAAGTCACAAAAGAAGGTTTATATAGCAATCTATATGCGGCTATCCGCAAAGAAGATGAATCCCTTTCTTATTTAGAAGATTTTTATCAAACCGTAAAAGCTCAAAGTTTTTCAACTTTACCAGGGCTATCTGTTTTAGATTTATAGAAGTAATAAATGAATTTTTCTCAACAAAATCAGCAGACTCATCCGATTAGTGCAGCGGCTAAAGCTGCTTTTCCTTATAGTGCGCCAATGATTGCAGGATTTTTATTTCTTGGTGTGGCATACGGTATTTATATGAAGGCACTGGGTTTCGGATTTTTATATCCTACTTTGATGGCTTTACTTATTTATGCGGGTTCGGTTGAGTTTATTGCTGCTGGAGCACTTATCGCACCTTTTTCTCCCATCAGTGTGTTATTAATTACCTTGATGATCAGTATTCGTCAGATTTTCTATGGCATATCAATGTTAGAAAAATATGGCGTACATATTGGTCATAAACGTTGGTATTTAATTACCACCCTCGTTGATGAATCTTTTTCTTTAAATTATATGGCCAAAATTCCACAGCACTTAGATAAAGGTTGGTACATGTTCTTTGTCAGCTTATATTTGCATATTTATTGGGTGGTTGGCGCTGCAATTGGTAACTTATTTGGCTCTGTTTTACCTTTTGATTTAAAAGGTGTGGAATTCTCGATGACCGCTCTTTTCTTAGTCATTTTTGCAGAAAATTGGATAAAGGAAAAATCCCATGAAAGCTCTCTATTGGGTTTAGGGATTGCATTAGCTTTTTTACTGATTGTAGGCAAAGAATACTTCTTAATTCCAACATTAATTGGTATCTGGTTAATTCTAACTATGCGTGGGCCTAAATTAGACACAAAATTGGAGTCGCTAAAATGACACTCACAGAACAGATTATGACGATTGGAATTTGTGTGCTTACTGTGCAATTTACGCGCTTATTGCCATTTTTTGTGTTCCCAGCTAATCGTCCGATTCCACAATATATTCGCTATCTTGGGAAAGTTTTACCTCCAGCTATGTTTGGTATGCTTGTAGTTTATTGCTATAAGAATATTGATGTTTTAACTGGTTATCATGGTATCCCTGATTTTCTTGCAGGCATAGTGGTGCTAGGGCTGCATTTCTGGAAGAAAAATATGTTTCTATCTATTGCTGTTGGTACGCTTTTCTATATGGTTTTAGTACAACTTGTCTTTATTTAGAATAAGATCATAACGTTCATTTCTCTAGAATTCTCTTGAATCTAAAGTTACTTCATAGTTTATAACCAATCTGATTTCTAGAATGGTAGAAATTGGAATTTTAGTTATTACAAAAGATAGAACCTAGTTTTATTAAATTTCTTTATTGTTCATAGCATTACTATCAGGCTTCTTAAAAGAGTTTAGCCGGTGACAAAGTGCGGGTTGAGCGAGCTAATGTTATCTAATTCCCCCAAATTGGATATGCTCCCGAGATTTTAGATGTGCGCACTCGTCCCGGTTTTTATGCGCTCATGATGCTAAAAATACCTTTATTTCTTTGTAAGATAAAATAATTTTCTCTTGCAATCGGTTGCTTTTTTTTCTGATCTTTTCCTTATTTTAAAAATCTTTTATCATGGCGCCCGTTTTTATTTTTAATCGAAGAGAACAGAATTATGGAATTGAATTTAGTTGAATTATTGGGCTATATCGCAACCTTTTTTGTTGCTGTATCATTTTTATTTAAATCTATCGTACATCTACGCATAGTGAACAGCATTGGCGCAATTTTATTTGTGATCTATAGCGTAATTATCACCGCTTATCCAGTTGCACTATTAAATGCATTTTTAGCCGTTGTGAATGTTTATCAACTTTGGCGATTAAGACAAGAAAAAGTCTCTAAATAAAAGAAAAGCGTTGAATTAAATTTCAACGCTTTTTTTCTGGAAAAGCGCGGTGAAATTTTACCGCACTTTGTCGTTTTAATGTTCACGAGTTTTGTAAAAAACGACATCAGGATAACGTTCTTGAGCTAAATTCAGATTTACCATTGTTGGCGCAATATAGGTTAAGTTATCTCCACCGTCTAAAGCTAAATTTTGCTCATTTTTGCGTTTAAATTCTTCGAATTTTTTCGCATCGGCACATTCCACCCAGCGTGCAGTTGCAACGTTCACATTTTCATAAATCGCTTCTACGTTATATTCAGTTTTTAGACGAGAAACCACCACATCAAACTGCAAGACACCCACAGCGCCCACGATTAAATCGTTATTCATTAATGGGCGAAATACCTGAACAGCACCTTCTTCTGAAAGTTGTACTAAACCTTTAAGTAATTGCTTTTGTTTGAGAGGATCTCTCAAGCGAATACGGCGGAATAGCTCAGGCGCAAAGTTTGGAATACCGGTAAATTTTAAGGTTTCACCTTGCGTAAAGGTATCGCCAATTTGAATCGTGCCGTGATTATGTAAACCAATAATATCGCCAGCGTAAGCTTCTTCGGCGTGAGCACGGTCGCCAGCCATAAAGGTGAGTGCATCAGAAATCACCACATCTTTACCAATTCGAACATGTTTTAATTTCATGCCTTTTTCATATTTGCCTGAAACGACACGCATAAAGGCAACACGGTCGCGGTGTTTTGGATCCATATTGGCTTGAATTTTAAATACGAAACCAGAGAATTTTTCTTCTGAACTTTCGACTGTTCTTGTATCAGCTTGACGAGATTGTGGTTTTGGCGCCCATTGTGTTAAACCATCAAGGAAATGATCCACGCCAAAGTTACCTAATGCAGTTCCGAAAAATACTGGTGTAAGTTCACCTTTAATAAAGGCATCATGTTCAAATTCGTTACTTGCGCCTTGCACTAATTCCAATTCATCGCGAAGTTGTTGTGCTAAATCATCGCCAACAGCGGCATCTAATTCTGGGCTATTTAAACCTTTGACAATGCGAACTTCTTGAATAGTTGAGCCTTGACCTGATTGATAAAGATAGGTTTCATCTTTAGCGATATGATAAACGCCTTTAAATAATTTTCCGCAACCAATCGGCCATGTAATTGGCGCACAACGAATTTTCAGAATATTTTCCACTTCATCTAACAATTCCATCGGATCGCGAATATCGCGGTCGAGTTTGTTCATGAAGGTGATGATTGGCGTATCACGTAAGCGAGTTACTTCCATTAGTTTAATTGTACGTTCCTCAACCCCTTTTGCGGAGTCGATAACCATTAAACAGCTATCCACAGCGGTTAAAGTGCGGTAAGTATCTTCAGAGAAATCTTCGTGCCCCGGGGTATCAAGTAAGTTCACCAAGCAATCGTTATAAGGAAATTGCATTACGGAAGTGGTAATCGAAATTCCACGTTGTTTTTCCATTTCCATCCAGTCGGATTTGGCATGCGCAGTCGAGCCTTTGCCTTTTACAGAACCTGCGGTTTGAATCGCATTTCCGTATAAAAGTACTTTTTCGGTGATGGTTGTTTTACCTGCATCGGGGTGGGAAATAATTGCAAAAGTGCGACGTTTATTAACTTCTTCTAATGGATAACTCATTGTTTCTTCTTCGTTCAATTAAAAATTTGGGCTATTTTCGCTGATTTTAGGTTTTTGCTCAAACGAATTTGTAAAGAAAGTGCGGTTGGTTTTATTAGAAAAATTGGTCTGCTTTGTACAAAGACAAATTTTCGCTTATACTACGCAAGTTTTTTACGCTAACAATATAGGAAAAATTATGGGTTTCTTAACAGGTAAACGCATTTTAGTCACTGGTCTTGCAAGCAATCGTTCTATTGCTTACGGGATCGCAAAATCAATGAAAGAACAAGGTGCTGAACTTGCTTTCACTTATTTAAACGATAAATTACAACCGCGCGTAGAAGAATTTGCTAAAGAATTTGGCTCTGATATCGTGCTTCCTTTAGATGTTGCAACTGATGAAAGCATCCAAAATTGCTTCGCAGAATTAAGCAAACGTTGGGATAAATTTGATGGGTTTGTTCATGCAATCGCATTTGCGCCAGGTGATCAATTAGATGGTGATTATGTCAATGCCGCAACTCGTGAAGGCTACCGTATTGCTCACGATATTAGCGCATACAGTTTTGTAGCTATGGCACAAGCAGCACGCCCTTATTTAAATCCAAATGCTGCATTATTAACCCTTTCTTACTTAGGGGCAGAACGCGCAATTCCTAACTACAACGTGATGTGTTTAGCGAAAGCGTCTCTTGAAGCAGCAACGCGCGTAATGGCAGCGGATTTAGGTAAAAAAGGTATTCGTGTGAATGCAATTTCTGCTGGTCCAATTCGCACTTTAGCGGCATCAGGCATTAAAAACTTCAAGAAAATGCTTTCTACCTTTGAGAAAACTGCAGCATTACGCCGCACTGTCACTATTGAAGATGTAGGTAACTCTGCAGCATTCTTATGCTCTGATTTAGCATCGGGTATTACTGGTGAAATCGTTCACGTAGATGCAGGTTTCAGCATCACTGCAATGGGCGAATTAGGCGAAGAATAATTTTTCTTACATTCTTTTTTAGGCAGGCTTTTCAGTCTGCCTTTTCTCTTTTTTAAAATATAACTATGTTTCAAGATAATCCTTTACTCGCACAGCTTAAACAACAAATCCACGACAGCAAAGAGCATGTAGAAGGCGTGGTAAAAAGCACCGATAAAGCCTATGGTTTTTTAGAGTGCGATAAGAAAACCTATTTCATCGCGCCGCCTTCAATGAAAAAGGTGATGCACGGTGACAAAATCAAAGCCACTATTGAAAAGCAAGGCGATAAAGAACAAGCCGAACCGGAATCTTTAATTGAGCCAATGCTGACGCGTTTCATTGCAAAAGTGCGGTTCAATAAAGACAAAAAATTGCAAGTTTTGGTGGATCATCCAAGTATCAACCAACCCATTGGCGCACAACAAGCTAAATCTGTCAAAGAAGAATTACAAGAAGGCGATTGGGTGGTTGCTAATTTAAAAACTCACCCATTACGTGATGATCGCTTTTTCTATGCCACTATTAATCAGTTTATTTGCCGAGCTGATGATGAATTTGCCCCTTGGTGGGTAACATTGGCACGTCATGAGCAATCTCGTCATCCTGTGCAAGGCACTGAAAGTTATGAAATGTTAGATCAACAAACTCGTGAAGATCTGACCGCACTTCATTTTGTGACTATCGACTCAGAAAGCACAATGGATATGGACGATGCTTTATATATTGAGCCTATTGAACAAAATGGTGAACAAACAGGTTGGAAATTAGTTGTCGCGATTGCGGATCCAACTGCTTATATTGCATTAGATTCTCAAATTGAAAAAGATGCGAGACAGCGTTGTTTCACCAATTATTTGCCAGGCTTTAACATTCCTATGTTGCCACGCGAATTATCTGATGAATTATGTTCGTTAATCGCAAATGAAACGCGTCCAGTGCTTGTTTGTTATATCGAAACAGATCTTGAAGGCAATATTACGGCCAAACCGCATTTTGTTTCGGCTTATGTTCAATCTAAAGCGAAATTGGCTTATAACAAAGTGTCGGATTATTTAGAACAGGCAGACAACGCATGGCAGCCCGAAACATCAGAAATTGCGCAGCAAATTGATTGGTTACATCAGTTTACCAAAGCACGTATTCAATGGCGTAAGACACATTCTTTGTTATTTAAAGAAAAACCGGATTATTCTTTTGTGCTGGCTGAAAATGGCAAAGTGGCAGAAATCAAAGCGGAATATCGTCGTATAGCCAATCAAATTGTCGAAGAATCGATGATTATTGCTAACATTTGTGCCGCACAATTTTTAGCAGAGCAGGCACAAACTGGAATTTTCAATACGCATAGCGGTTTTGATAAGAAATTCTTAGAGAATGCGCACAATTTCTTAATGGCAAATTTAGCCAATGAACAAAATCAAGCTGAACTTGCTGAGCGTTATTCGGTAGAAAATTTGGCAACATTAAACGGTTATTGCCAAATGCGCCATGATATTGAACCGATTGAAGGCGACTATTTAGAATTCCGTTTACGTCGTTATTTAACTTTCGCCGAATTTAAATCGGAATTAGCACCGCACTTTGGCTTAGGATTGGAAGGCTATGCCACTTGGACTTCGCCCATCCGTAAATATTCTGATATGGTGAACCATCGTTTAATTAAAGCAGTATTGACACAACAAGTTTGTAATAAGCCACAAGATGAAGTGCTGGCCCGTTTACAAGAGGCTCGTCGCCAAAATCGCTTAGTTGAGCGTGATATTGCGGATTGGTTATATTGCCGTTATCTTGCTGATAAAGTTGAATCAAATGCCGAATTTGAGGCGGAAGTGCAAGATGTGATGCGTGGTGGATTACGTGTGCAATTATTAGAAAATGGCGCTTCAATGTTTATACCTGCTTCAACTTTACATAACAATAAAGAAGAAATGCAGGTGAATTCTGATGAGATTGCCCTTTATATTAAAGGTGAGCGTATTTACAAAATAGGTGATATTGTGAAAGTGAAACTTACGGAAGTGAAAGAAGCAACTCGCAGTATTGTCGGCGAAATCGTTTAATAAAATTGTTCTTCTTTAAACCGATTTTCAGTGATTGAAAATCGGTTTTTTCTTTTTTAAAAACTTCTTATTTCTTACCTAATTGTGGCAATACTGAATCTTTAATTGCGCTTAATAAGCCGGTTTGTGCATAGATACCAAGTTTGCCTCGGGTGTCAGATACATCTAAATTACGCATGGTTAATTGACCGATACGATCAATTGGATCAAATGGCGCATCTTCGACTTTTTCCATACTTAAACGCTCTGCTTCGTAGGTTAAGTTTGGTGATTCGGTATTTAAGATAGTGAAGTCGTTACCACGACGAAGCTCAAGTGTTACCGTACCCGTAATTGCTTTTGCCACCCAACGTTGTGCTGTTTCACGCAGCATTAAGGCTTGTGGATCAAACCAACGACCTTGATATAACAAACGGCCTAAACGGATACCATTAATACGATATTGTTCGATGGTATCTTCATTGTGAATACCCGTTACTAAACGTTCGTAAGCGATATGCAATAATGCCATCCCTGGCGCTTCATAAATACCACGAGATTTTGCTTCAATAATACGATTTTCGATTTGGTCAGACATCCCTAAACCATGACGGCCACCGATACGATTGGCTTCTAGAATAATATCAACTGCATTATCAAAACGTTTACCATTTAATGCGACAGGGACGCCTTCTTCAAAAGTGACGGTTACTGTTTCTGGTTTAATTTCTACATTCTCGTCCCAAAATGCTACACCCATAATTGGTTTAACAATTTTCATGCCAGTGCTTAATTGCTCTAAGTCTTTTGCTTCATGGGTTGCACCTAGCATATTGGAATCGGTCGAATAGGCTTTTTCAACGGACATTTTATAGTCAAAACCATTTTCGATAAGAAATTGAGACATTTCAAAGCGTCCACCAAGTTCTTCAATAAATTGCGCATCTAACCAAGGTTTATAGATTTTTAAATTCGGGTTTGTTAATAAACCATAACGATAGAAACGTTCGATGTCATTCCCTTTGAATGTTGAGCCATCCCCCCAAATATTTACATCGTCTTCTTTCATTGCTGCAACGAGCATCGTTCCGGTTACAGCGCGACCAAGTGGCGTCGTATTGAAGTAAGGAATTCCGCCTGTAGAAATATGGAATGCACCGCATTGAATTGCCGCAATGCCTTCATGAGCAAGCTGAGCACGACAATCAATTAAGCGAGCATTTTCTGCACCATACGCCATCGCTTTTTTAGGGATTGCGCAGTAGTCATCCTCATCAGGTTGGCCTAAATTGGCGGTGTATGCATAAGGCACTGCACCTTTTTGACGCATCCAAAGTAATGCTGCACTAGTGTCTAGTCCGCCAGAAAAAGCGATACCGACTTTTTGCCCTTCAGGTAAATGTTGTAGAATTGTATTTGACATATCTTTTCCTTGTTTATAATTTAGATTGAATAATTAATCATTTTATTTGAATAAAAAGTCATTTAAATATAACCGTACTTTTTATGTTTGTCTAGCCTTTTATGTATTAAGATGAAAAATCTTTAGTTGTCATCGAGCATAAAAAATCCCCGCTCTAAATAGCAGGGATTTTGATCTCTATTTTGTTAATAAATCCAGTGCTTCCTGATATTTATCAACCGTTTTCTGAATAATATTTTCTGGCACTTTCGGGGCGGGCGCTTGTTTATTCCAGCCGCTATTTTCTAACCAATCGCGTATAAATTGTTTATCGAATGATGGAGGATTAATCCCTTCTTGATAAGTATCGATAGACCAAAAACGGCTAGAATCTGGTGTTAATACTTCATCCATTAAGGTGAGCATGCCATTTTCATCTAAACCAAATTCAAATTTTGTGTCGCAAATAATAATACCTTTAGTCAGTGCGTATTCTGCAGCTGCAGTATAAAGTGCGATAGCTTTTTCTTTTACTTGTGCGGCTAAATCAGCCCCAATGAGTTTTTCACATTCTGCATAGCTGATATTTATATCGTGATTGCCAACAGCTTCTTTACTTGATGGGGTGAAAATAGGTTCTGCTAATTTACTGGCTTCAACTAAGCCTTCAGGTAGTTTTAATCCGCAGATGGTACCAGTTTGTTTATAATCTTTTAAACCACTGCCAGTTAAATAGCCACGTACGATAGATTCAATTTTAATGGGATTCAAACGTTTACACACTACAGCGCGATCTTTTATTAAATCGGCTTCTTCTTTTGGTAACACATCATAAACACTCTCGCCAGTGAAATGATTCGGCATAATGTGAGCAAGTTTGTTAAACCAAAAATTGGAAATTTGAGTCAGGATTTCGCCTTTTCGTGGAATGGGATCATCTAAAATAACATCAAACGCAGATAAGCGGTCAGAAGCAACCATTAGCATGCGTTTATCATCGATTTCATAGAGATCGCGTACTTTACCTGAATAGATTTTTTTTAGACTTAAAGTGGGGAGTTGTTGTGTCATCGTTTTGCACCTGTATGAAAGTAAAAACTGGCGCGTATTGTACCGCACTTTTAAAGCAAACGTTTGCTATTTTTTAAAGAAATAAAAAAATCCCCTGAAATTTCAGGGGAAG
Organism: Haemophilus sp. SZY H36; assembly: GCF_018829625.1. Classification (NCBI taxonomy): domain Bacteria; kingdom Pseudomonadati; phylum Pseudomonadota; class Gammaproteobacteria; order Pasteurellales; family Pasteurellaceae; genus Haemophilus; species Haemophilus sp. SZY H36. The sequence goes on from NZ_JAHKKA010000001.1 coordinate 10,188, forward strand.
TGTAGTTTTTTCGCTTCAAAATATTTGCTTATTATTAGAAATATACCGCGATTAATTATTGTGTGGGTGGATTTGGGTTATCCAATACATCCCAGACGCTTTCTTGTCGAGGAGCAATTTCTGTTTCAGCTGGTGGAGTAGTTGGAGATGGAGAAGCATTTGATGTGCCTCCGCAGAAATTCTGTCCATTATTCACCCAAACTGGAATCACTCGATTGCTGTCACAATCCCAGCTGCCATGTTGGGTAATTCCAACCCATTTCATATTCGCAGGTTTATTTAGCTTCAATTTTTCAATATAAGTATGGCTTAAATAATCTTTATAAATCTGTAATGCGCCTGATGCACCAGTAAGTTTTGTTTCGCCATTATCATCGCGACCAAGCCAAACTGTGCTGATATTTTTTCCATCGATCCCCACAAACCAAGTATCACGCGCATCATTTGTTGTCCCTGTTTTACCGGCTAAACGTAAATCCGCATAATCATTTTGCAAGCTACGAGCTGTACCACGTTCAACAGTTTGTTGCATCGCAAATAACGTTTGGAATGCGGCTTCCTGTGGTACCACTTGTTTTGCGGTTTTATCATGTTGATAAATGATATTTCCCTGACGATCCGCAATGGTATCGACAGTTGTGAGTTCAATCCGTCCACCTTGATTCGCAATAGTTTGATAAAGTTTAGTTACATCATAAGGTGAGATGGTATAAGCCCCGAGCAACATAGCCGGCACTTTTGGAATTTCCACATTATCCCATCCCATCGCTTTTTGTGTATCAATGACTTTGCTCAAGCCGACTTTCATCCCAATATTCACAGTCGGAATATTTAAAGAACGCGCTAAGGCATCCATTAACATCACTGAACCGCTATATTTTTTATCATAGTTGCGCGGCTGCCACGGCGGGCTACCTTTGACATTAATCGTAATTGGCTGGTTATTAATTGGGGTATTTAAACGGAACTGTTCTGGATTAGAAAGTGCGGTCAAATAAATTGATGGTTTGACTAAAGAACCAATCTGACGTTTTGCCATTAATGCACGATTAAAGCCTGCATATTGCGTTTGCAAACCACCCACTACCGCACGAATTTCACCCATACGGTAATCGGCAACAATCATGGCTCCTTCTAAATATGGATTTTTAGTTTTCAGTTGTAGTTGTGAAACTGTATTCACTACTGCATTTTCTGCTTGGGCTTGTTGTTTTAAATCCATTGTGGTGAAAATCCGAGCGCCAAGTAAACTGGATATTTTATGTTCGCCTAGTTCACGACGTAAATCCGCCTGTAAAGTTTGAATAAATGACGGATATTTACGGGAAATTTGTCCTTTTTGTTGAACACCTAAAGGTCGTTGGCTTAATAATTGGTAAAGTTCATCACCGATCATTTTATGTTCAAGCATGAGCTTTAAAACAACATTACGACGCTCTAAGGCGTTTTGAGGATTACGCCAAGGATTATAAAGTGAAGGACCTTTGACCATCCCGACTAAAAGTGCAATTTGATCTAAGCTAATTTCACGAATCGAACGACCAAAATAGAATTGGCTGGCTAATTCAAAACCGTGAATTTGCGTATCACCATTTTGTCCGAGATAAATTTCATTAAGATAGGTTTCGAGAATACGGTTTTTATCATAACGCCAATCTAACACCAATGACATTAAGGCTTCGTTCGCTTTGCGGGTAATCGTACGTTCGCTTGATAAAAATAGATTTTTCACGAGTTGCTGAGTGAGCGTACTACCACCTTGTACCGTTTGCCCCGCACGAATATTGGTAATTAATGCGCGTATAATGCCCACTGGATTTATGCCGTGATGATCATAAAAACGGCGATCTTCCGTTAAAATTAGGGCGTCAATCAATAAGCGCGGGTAATTTTGTAAAGGAATTGCAAGGCGATCTTCATTATCAGATTCCAACATCGCAATCAATTTTGGTGCAAGGCGAAACTCATCGATAGCTTTTACTGCAACGAGATCTTCAATTCGATTAAGTTTGTTATCGACAAAGCGTAAACGTAAAACTCGTTGTGGTTCTGGTTTATCAGGGAAAGGGAAAGCTCGACGAAGAACCACAATGGTATCATCTTCCAATTTGAAATCGCCTGGTGCGGCTACCATGGTTGTTTGGCGATATTCGTTATCTAATAAAATTTGAATCACTTCATCAAAAGCGAGATTATCTGAAATTTTCACGCTTTCAATACGGCTATACACTTCAGCGGGCAAACGCCAAATTTGCCCATCCATTTTCGAACGGATTTGCCAATCTAAATATCCGCCATAAAATACGGTTAATACCGCACCAGTAAACGCTACTTTTAATAGAAAACTTTTGAAAGAACTGCGTTTTTTTGGTGTTTTTTCTTCGGGATTTTTTTGAACGTTTTCGGTGGTCATAGTCGGTTAAGAGATAAAATTAACATAAGCTTCGAGGAAATGGATAAAATCTTGCGTGCCACAAAAAGCAATGCTTTCTTCATCATAATAGTGAAAATCGTCTTCCAAAATTTCATCTGTTTCAATGGCGAGATTATTCGCTCGTATCATTACTTCATCAGCATCTAAAAACAAAGTATATTCTGCGCCAATTAAGATCTCTTCTTGATTTTCAGAGAGTGATTGCGCAGTAGAAAGTGCGGTCAAAATCGCCTTTGGATTTGACCGCACTTCTGTATTGAACCAGTTAGCAAGAGCAATGTGTTCCATCGAACATTTTACGGATACATTGCCTTGATAATGTGTAAATTGAAAATCCATCTTAGATACTAAAGGATGAACCACAGCCACAAGTGCTGGTAGCATTTGGATTATTTACAGTAAAGCGTGAACCTTCTAAACCTTCTGTGTAATCGACGGTACCACCGATTAAATACTGTAAACTCATTGGGTCAATCACAAGTTGAACCCCAGATTTTTCAATCGTTAAATCACCTTCATTCACTTTTTCATCAAAAGTAAAACCATATTGGAAACCGCTACAGCCACCACCCGTGATATACACGCGTAATTTCAAATTAGTATTTTCTTCTTCGCTGATTAAACTTTTTACTTTATTCGCTGCTGCATCAGTAAATGTCAATGGTACTGCAATGTTATCTGTCATAATTATTTCCCGCTTCCCGAAAATTTGAATTTCGTTATTATCTAATAACCATTTACTCCATTCAAGTGTAATCCAGTTTTTTCCTAGAAATCGTGCTATAATCTGGCAAAATTTTTTTCAAAAAAGGTGAAATAAAATGGCTATTCCAATTAGAACAGAAAAAGAAATTGTAAAACTACGTGAGGCCTGCAAATTGGCTTCGGATGTGCTGGTGATGATTGAACCTTACGTAAAAGCAGGTGTAACTACAGGTGAACTTGATCGAATTTGCCATGAATATATGGTGAATGAACAAAAGGTTATCCCTGCGTGTTTGAACTATCATGGTTTCCCAAAGGCGACCTGTATTTCCATTAACGAAGTTGTCTGTCACGGTATTCCAAGTGACGATAAAGTGCTTAAAAATGGCGATATTGTGAATATTGATGTCACGGTGATTAAAGACGGTTATTTTGGTGATAACTCAAAAATGTATATCGTGGGCGGCGAAACGAATATTCGTAGTAAAAAATTAGTGGAAGCGGCACAGGAAGCCCTATACGTAGGATTACGCACAGTAAAACCTGGTATTCGTTTAAATGAAGTAGGTAAAGCTGTGCAAAAATATACAGAAAGCCAAACTTTCAGTGTTGTGCGTGAATATTGCGGACATGGTGTTGGTACAGAATTTCACTGCGAACCTCAAGTATTGCATTATTACGCAGATGATGGCGGTGTAATTTTAAAACCAGGCATGGTGTTCACGATTGAACCAATGATTAATGCAGGCAAAAAAGAAGTGCGCGTTATGGGTGATGGTTGGACAGTAAAAACCAAAGATCGCAGCCATTCAGCACAATACGAACATCAACTTGTTGTCACGGAAACTGGTTGTGAAGTGATGACTATCCGCGATGAAGAAATTGCAGAAGGTCGAATTTCACGCATTATGGTGAATGTGTAATTGACATTAAATTATAAGATAAGGGCGTAGATATACGCCCTTTTTTATTAAAATTCTTTCTCCAAAAACTCCACTAATAATGAAATTAATGCAGGGTAGAATTCTGTTTTTAATGGCACTTTTTCTGCTTTTTTAAGCAATTGAGGTATCCAACTGAGCAGTACAACATTAATAAATTGTTGCTGTTCTGCATGAGAACCTGTTTCAATCAACTTTATTAAAATGCTGATTAAAATACTAATGTGATCGCTCGGTTCATTATGATCTCGATTAATTGATACTTGGTAATGAGCCATCCAATTATCGACTAGCTCTAATGCCTGATCTAATGCTTGTCCTTCTAGATAAGCTGATAAATAAGGAATTGCACTTAATTTGCCTTCAAGTAAAAAACAATGAGCAAAATCTGCAGCCAACTCTAAACGCAAAGAATCTTGCAGTTGAAGTGCGGTGCGAATTTTAGTTGTTTTTTCTTGAAATCCTAGTTCATCTAGAAATTCAAAAAGGCTATCAAAACCACCCGATTGATAATTTACAATTTGTTCCTCAGTCAGCTCTCTGCTTAACAGAGAGCCTATCCATTGGTAAATAAATTGCCGTTCTTGGTTGGTTAAATCAAGCATTCTCGATTGCTCCAGTAAAACCGTTTGGTTTTGGTGCAACACCGTGGAATTTCTCAATATTTACTAAACATGTATTGGCTGAAACCGCTTGAGCAAGCATAGAACTTCCAATGTCCAATGTCATTGTATTTGGATCGCCATAGGTATCAATCGCACCAATTTCTGCGCTTTCAGGTGAATACCAAGCCCCTTCTTGCAAGCGCACAACGCCACTTGGGAAGTTATCTGATAAATGTGCCCCCACAATTGCTTGACCACGGTCATTAAATACACGAACAAGATCTCCGTGTTGAATACCTAATTTATGTGCATCTTGCGGATTCATAAATAAAGGCTCGCGTCCTTGAATACTATAAGTTTCACGCAGATCTTTTGATTCACATAATTGAGAGTGTAAACGCTTATCTGGGTGAGCCGATTGTAGCCAGAAAGAAAACTCGTTGGATTTAGGTCCTCCGTGTGAACGTTCTGCTTTTTCAAACCACATTGGATGGCCTTTACAATCTTCATAACCAAAAGACGCAATTTTATTGCTGTAAATTTCAATGAAACCAGATGGTGTACCTAGCGCATGAAGTTCTGGATCATCACGGAAATCAGCATGACGAACCCAAGGTTTGCCTTCTGGGAACATCACATAACCTTTTTTCCAGAATTCATCAAAAGCTGGCATTTCAAATTTCCCTTGATTTTCTTTGCGACAATCTTCATAAAGGCTGCGAACCCATTCCATTTCGTCCATATTGCGACAATACTCTTTTTCTTTACCAAAACGACGGCAAAGTTCTTTGAAAATCTCAAAGTCTGGACGAGATTGATAAAGTGGATCAACGAGTTTTTGCATCGCAATGACACCACGATTGCTGTAAGAACCATAAGCATCAATATCGTTACGTTCGAATGGCGTACAAGCGGGTAATACAATATCAGAGAAACGACAAGTTGCGGTCCAGCTATAATTGATGGATACGATGGTTTCTAATTCGCGAAACGCTTTTTTCATTTTGTTACGTTCAGAATGACGATGCCAATGGTTACAGCCAGTAAAAATAGCCATTTTATAAGGTGCATAAACAACTTTGCCGCCATTATAGTTAATGGTTTCTCCTGGTTGTAATAAGGAATCCGTAATACGTGCGCAAGGCAATACAGCACTATAACCTTTATAATCTGTGTTATCGTATTTTGGTTTTTGACCTTCATCTAAGTTAAGTGGAAATGCTCCCGGCATTGCTGCGCCAGATTCAGGAATACCAATTGAACTATAGTGGTGAGCATAGCTAATGCCTCCACCTGGTAAACCAATTTGACCTAGCATTGAAGCAAGAACGGCTCCCATCCAATAAGGTTGTTCACCATGTTGTTGGCGTTGAATCGCCCAACCGAAAATAAGTTGAGTACGTTTTCCAGCCAACATTTTTGCAAATTCACGAATACGATCTGCGGAAATTCCACAAATTTTTTCTGCCCATTCCGGGGTTTTAGCAACTTTATCTTCTGTTTCACCTAATAGGTAAGGGACAAATTTTTCGAAACCAATAGTGTAAGTATCAATAAATTTTTTGTCGTACAGATTTTTTGTATAAAGCTCATAGGCAAGTGCCAACATAAACGGCACATCAGTTTGTGGATTAATGTATTGGCTTTCACAGTTCAAATAATTTTGAGTTTTGCTTTTTACTGGATCAATACTTACTACATTTACTTGTTTATTTGCCACTTTTTCTTTAAGTTTTTCCAAGTAGGCATAGGCCTCGTGGGTTTCACAGTTCCAACCTACTTGTAAATTTTTCACAGGATCGCTTGCCCAGAAAATGATATTTTCACTTTCTTTTAAAATCACTTCCCAAGATGTGCCTTGTGAATAAACTTCTGTTGAGCCTAACACATAAGGCAAAATAGTTTGCCCCGCACCAGTAGAGTAGTCACCAGCGGTGCTTACGCTATGACCATGCATACTAATTGCGCGAATCATGTGATTACCACAGCTATGGAATTGACCCGTTGAACGCCAGCCTACGTTACCTGTGTGTAATGCCCAAGGGCCGTAATTTTTCTGAATACGTTCTAGTTCTGCATAGAATAAATCCAACGCCTCATCCCAAGTAACACGTACAAAACGATTGTCACCACGAGAAGTGCGGTCACTTTTTTCTCTGTTTTTTAACCAATCTAAGCGTACCATTGGATAGCGAATACGAGATTCACTATAAATTAATCCTTTGATACCTTTGATCATTTCCGTTGGGTATTTATCTAACTCGAAAGGTTTTACATCAACGACACGGCCATTTTCCACTTTGGCACGAATGGCGCCCCAGTGTGAACCAGTTATTTTCCATTGTGTAATATCTTCATTTTCAAGGTTTTTTGCGACAAGCCAATTTGGCATTGCACAAGCTGCGCCCATGAGCGACATATTTTTTAAAAATTCACGACGAGTTTGTTGCATACTAAAAATCTCCTATTTGGCTTCATTATGTTGCGCATCAAAATCTGATGAATGAAGTTGTAAATAACGTAATACTTCTTTGCCTGTTTGTTCATCAATGTTGGTAAATCCAACCATTCCTTTAAATAAACCAATCCAAGTATTGGAATCGAAATGATTAACTTGTGGTTGGCGGTGACAAGTACTACATTGCGTTTTATAGGTGTTTTCTGCACTTTGCCATACGGCATCAATATTATTGATTAATTGATTTGGTGCAATCCAAGCTGAAAGTTTCACTTTTTGCCATTCAAGGCCAGTAAGCGGATCTTCTTTCGTTTCTAGTACATCAAAGTGCGGTTCAGATTGCATAAATTCTTTTGTAAGCACGGCATCAGTAATATTTTTCGCAAATTGGTTATACCAAATACGACCAAAACCTTTGTTTTTACGCCACATATTTAGTTCAACTTGATCTGCTTTTCCTGTTGATTTTGCCACATTAACAGGTGTCGCTGTTTCAAGTGTACCAATTTGTTGAGTTAAGGCTTCATCACTAAACACCGCAATACTGCCTTTCGCATAATAGGTTTTTGATGGCGTTAAATTTGTAGTGACTAATTCTTCAAATTTAGAAGCATTCGCATCGCTTTGTGTTTTAGCTGGAAGATGATGGGCAATACCTTTATGGCAATCCATACAACTTTGGTTGCGCTCTGCAGCTGGTTTCATTGCTTTTTGTGCAGCTTTTGACATTTTGTCGAAATCCATTCGTTCATAACTATGGCATGCTTTACACTCTTTTGAACCATTTGCAGCAAAACGATCCCATTCACGTTGAGCCATTTCTGCACGATGTTGTTCAAAGCTACCTTCATCCTTAAATTTGCCAGTAAATTCCGCAAAAACTTCTCTGCTTGCTTGCATTTTGCGAGCAAACTTATCGGTTTTTTCATGTGGAACATGGCAATCAGAACAAGTTGCGCGAACGCCACTGTTGTTTTTCCAGTGAACGGTTTGTTTAAGTTCTTCTAAAGGTTGTTGCATTGTGTGACAGCTTACACAAAATTCTTCTTTGCTTGTAATATCCATCACATTATTGAATTGTTGCCAGCTAATCGCCCCAGCAATAAAGCCGAGTGTGACTAACAAGCCTAAACCAATGCGGTTGGAAGGCTTTAAGAAAAAAGCCTTAATTTTATTTTTCATTAGCTTCTCCTGAAATAAAAATGAAATTTATACGCTCGGTAAACCGATAACAAACATTTGTAAAAACCAAACGATAAAGCCATAAATACCAACGCTTACGGCCATACCAAGCGGTAAAATGACAAAAAGTAATAAGAGCAATTTCCCTATTTCAGACGTCGATTCTGAAGAATGGTTTAAACTATCCATTGTGTTCCCCCACTTATAGATAAATAAAAGAATGCGCATTCTACTTGAGCTAAGAAATGATTTCTTTGATTTATCTCAAATTAAAAAGATATGAATGCCTATAAATAGGTATAATTGATTTAACTGACTGAAAATTAAGCGAAATTTCTCCTCGATAGTATCTTAAGAAAAAATCCTATTTGCTTCGTTTTTATTTATAATAAAGCCACTTCTAACCACTAAAAGGCAATCAACATGCTGTTTCCTTTGTCATTATCTTTTCCTTTAACACCAAGTGCGGTCAAAATTGAGCGAGAAAATCTCAAGAAATTTGAGCTCGAGAATTTTTCTCGTTATTCCATTTTTGAGCTGGTTGAAAATCGCAGTGATTTTTATGATGCCTTATTGATTCAACTTTGGCAGGAAATGGGATTAAGTGAACAACAGGGGATTTCTTTAATTGCTGTAGGCGGTTATGGACGGCGTGAGATGTTTCCTTTGTCGGATTTAGATTTTTTGATTTTGGTCGAGCAAACCCCAAGCCCAGAGATTGAAGAAAAAATCACTCAATTTATCCAATTTTTATGGGATTGTGGTTTTGAGGTGGGAAATAGTGTTCGAACCTTAGAACAATGCGAATCGGAAGGAAAACAAGATATTACGATTGCCACCAATTTATTAGAAGCAAGATTTCTCACTGGAAATCGACCGCTCTTTGATGCGCTAAATGAATTGGTAAAAAATTCTGATTTTTGGTCGAAAGAAGATTTTTTTAATGCCAAAGTGCAAGAGCAAATAGAACGTTATCAGCGTTACCATAATACGGCTTATAACCTTGAGCCAGATATTAAGTACAGTCCTGGTGGTTTGCGTGATTTGCATTTGTTGTATTGGGTAGCGTTGCGCCATTCGGGGGCGATGACTCTTGAGGCCATTTTACAAAGTGGTTTTATTTATCCTCAAGAATATCAGCAACTACAAGAAAGTCGTACATTTTTATTTAAAGTGCGGTTCGCTTTGCATTTAATTTTGAAACGTTACGATAATCGTCTGTTGTTTGATCGTCAAATTAAAGTCAGTGAATTGTTGGGTTTCCGAGGGGAAGGGAATCAAGCTGTGGAAAAAATGATGAAATGTTTTTTCCAAGCATTGCACCGAATTTCGCTTATTAGTAATTTGCTGATTCAGCATTATCGAGAAAATGTGCTTTCATCAAATCAGGACAGCGTGATTCATCAGTTAGACGATGATTTTCAACTGATTAACCAATGCTTGTGTTTGCGTAATAGCCTTGTTTTTCAAGAAAAACCAGAACGAATTTTAGATCTATTCTTTTATTTAACGCAGTATGAACAGGCTAATATTCATTCTGATACTTTGCGTCAATTACAAATTTCCTTAGATCAACTACCACAGAAATTATGCGAGATCCCTGCTGCTCGAGAAAAATTTCTACGTTTGTTTAATCAACCTAATGCGATTAAGCGTGCGTTTATGCCGATGCACCAATATGGCGTATTAACTACGTATCTTCCGCAATGGCAAGCAATTGAGGGTTTAATGCAATTTGATTTATTCCATATTTATACGGTGGATGAGCATACATTGCGAGTGATGTTAAAATTGGAAAGTTTTCTGTCACAGGAAAGTGCACAAGAACATCCCATTGCTCATCGAATTTTTAGCCAACTTTCTGACCGCACTTTGCTTTATATTGCAGTGTTATTCCACGATATTGCAAAAGGGCGGGGTGGTGATCATGCAGAACTTGGCGCAGAAGACGTAGCAGACTTTGCGCAATTACATGGTTTAGATCGTCGAGAAATTGATACCCTTGCTTGGCTCGTAAAATCCCATCTGCTGATGTCAATTACTGCGCAACGCCGTGATATTCATGATCCTGAAGTAGTAATGAATTTTGCGGAAGCCGTGCAAAATCAAGTTCGGCTAGATTATCTCACCTGTTTAACGGTGGCGGATATTTGCGCAACTAACAGCAATTTATGGAATAGCTGGAAACGTTCGCTTTTTGCCTCTTTATATGAATTTACAGAACAGCAATTTGCACAAGGTATGAAAGAATTGCTTGATTATTCAGAAAAATCGGAAGAAAACCGAAAACTTGCACAACAAATTTTAACGCAGGATTATTCCGATATTGCACCAATCTCGATTGCGCAATTATGGGATCGTTGTCCTGAAGATTATTTTGTACGTAATACGCCAAAACAAATCGCGTGGCATACAAGTTTGCTGGTGGATTTCGTTGAGGCATTATTAGTGAAAATTAGTAATCGCTTTTCACTTGGCGGCACGGAAGTATTTATTTATTGCCAAGATCAACCGCACTTATTTAATAAAGTTGTGAGTACCATTGGCGCAAAAAAATTCAGTATCCATGATGCGCAGATTATTACGACACAAGATGGTTATGTTTTTGATAGCTTTATCATCACGGAACTTAACGGTGAATTAGTGGAATTTGATCGTCGCCGAGAACTAGAGCAAGCCCTAACATTAGCCCTTCAAAGCGAAAAATTACCCGCACTTTCTACTACGCCGAATCGTCAGCTTCAACATTTTACTGTACAAACCGACGTGCGTTTTTTACATGAAAACAAAAAAGAGCATACTGAAATGGAGCTGGTTGCGTTGGATAAACCTGGGTTATTAGCCCAAGTGAGCCAAATTTTCAGTGAGCTAAATCTCAATTTATTGAATGCGAAAATTACCACTGTGGGCGAGAAAGCCGAGGACTTTTTTATTTTGACGAATCAATTAGGGAAAGCTCTTGCAAGAGAGGAGAGAGAAAACTTGCGCCATGTGATTATCCACGATGTTACATCATAAGCCAAAATGCGGTGTAACACACCGCATTTTTTTAACACTAAGCAATCGCTGAAAAGGCAATATCTGCAGCCGAAAGCGTTCTCTCTATATCTTCATCGGTGTGAGCGAGCGACATAAATCCTGCTTCAAAAGCAGATGGCGCAAGGTATATCCCCTGTTCTAACATTTTATGGAAGAAAATTTTAAATTTCTCGGTGTCGCATTTCATGACTTCAGCATAGGATGTTATTTCTTGTTGTTCAGTGAAGAAAATACCAAACATACCGCCAACATAGTTTACGACAAAAGGTACATGATGTTTTTCGGCAAGGGATTTTAATCCTAGACAAAGTTTCTCTGTTTTTATTGCAAGTTGTTGTTCATTGCCTGGTTTTTTCAATTCGTTTAAGCAAGCTAAACCTGCCGCCATTGCAATAGGATTACCAGAAAGTGTTCCCGCTTGATATACTGGACCGGTTGGGGCAAGATATTCCATTATAGCTTTTTTACCCCCTACCGCACCGACAGGCATTCCACCACCGATAACTTTACCTAGAGTTGTAAGATCAGGTGTTACACCATAATAAGATTGTGCTCCAGCAAGTGCTACGCGAAAACCTGTCATAACCTCATCAATGATGAAAAGTGCGCCATATTTGTCGCAAAGTTCTCGTATTCCTTGTAAAAATCCCGATTTTGGTGGAACGCAATTCATATTGCCAGCTACAGGCTCGATGATGACACAAGAAATACTATCAGGATATTGTTCAAATAGTGCTTTTACTGAGTCGAGATTATTGTATTCTGCCGTTAATGTATATTTCGCAAAATCTTTAGGTACGCCTGGAGAGCTTGGTTGACCAAGTGTTAATGCCCCCGAGCCTGCTTTTACAAGCAATGAGTCTGAATGACCATGGTAACAACCTTCAAATTTTAAGATTTTATCACGACCAGTATAACCACGAGCAAGGCGAATTGCCGTCATCGTTGCTTCGGTGCCTGAACTCACCATACGCACCATTTCAATAGAAGGGACAATATTACAGACCAGTTCTGCTAAATCAATTTCAGAAGGGGTGGGAGCACCAAAACTTAAACCATTTTCAGCCGCTTTAAGTACAGCATTTAAGATCGATGGATGATTATGGCCTAAAATCATTGGCCCCCAAGAACCAACATAGTCAACATATTGTTTTCCATTAGTATCATAAATATAGGCACCTTGCGCTTTTTGAATGAATACGGGGGTACCACCAACGCCTTTAAAGGCGCGTACAGGGGAATTTACTCCACCTGGAATAAAGGACTGAGCACGAGAAAAAAGTGCGGTTGAATCTGTCATTGTTTTTTCCTTTCTTATAAAAATGACGGTATTGTACTGAAAAATAGACTCTTTGTTAAAAATATCTTTATTGGTAAATTTCCCTTATGTTATCCTTTACAAAAAATTTTTAGGATCAAATTATGTTGAGTCTTTTAGTTGCGTTTTTAGGCGCATTTATTACGCTTATCGTAATGCGTCCAATTGCAAATAAAATTGGATTAGTTGATAAACCAAATTATCGCAAACGCCACCAGGGTGCAATTCCGCTAATTGGTGGCGTATCACTTTTTGTTGGTAATCTTTGCTATTACCTGATGGAATGGGATCAGCTTCGATTACCGTATCTCTATTTGTTCAGTATTTTTGTTTTATTGGCGATTGGGATTTTAGATGATCGCTTTGATATCAGTCCTTTCTTAAGAGCGGGAATTCAAGCAATTCTGGCGATTTTAATGATCGATCTTGGGAATGTTTATCTGGATCATCTAGGTCAGATTTTAGGGCCCTTCCAGTTAACGCTTGGTTCAATTGGTTTGATTATTACCGTCTTTGCCACTATTGCGATTATTAATGCCTTTAATATGATTGATGGTATTGATGGATTGCTCGGTGGGCTTTCTTGCGTTTCTTTTGCCTCGATTGGTTTCTTGATGTATCGAGATGGGCAAATGGATATGGCGCATTGGAGTTTTGCTTTAATTGCGTCGATTTTGCCTTATTTGATGCTAAATCTAGGGATTCCATTTGGCCCGAAATATAAGGTGTTTATGGGGGATGCGGGAAGTACATTAATTGGCTTTACCATTATTTGGATTTTGTTATTGAGTACACAAGGAAAAGGGCATCCTATGAATCCAGTCACCGCACTTTGGATTATTGCGATTCCTTTGATTGATATGGTTGCGATTATTTATCGCCGAGTTCGTAAAGGTAAGAGCCCATTCCGCCCAGATCGTTTACATGTCCATCATTTAATGGTGAGAGCTGGGTTGACATCAAGACAAGCCTTTTTATTGATTACATTTGTTTCTGCAATTTGTGCAACGATTGGTATTTTAGGGGAAATTTATTATGTGAATGAGTGGGCGATGTTTATTGGCTTTTTCATTTTATTTTTCCTTTATGTATATTCAATTACGCGTGCATGGCGAATTACTCGTTGGGTAAGAAGAATGAAACGTCGAGCCAAACGGTTGAAGAAAGCATAAAAATAAAGGCTTGTGTTATTAAATCACAAGCCTTTATTTTTTGAGAAAATTCACCGCACTTTTAACATTTTGGTGATCTATTTTTATAGATAGAAAAAATCCCTAGCCTTTTGGCTAGGGATTGAAATTTGGAGCGGGAAACGAGGCTCGAACTCGCGACCCCGACCTTGGCAAGGTCGTGCTCTACCAACTGAGCTATTCCCGCAATAATGCTTTTATAATGTGAAATTTGGAGCGGGAAACGAGGCTCGAACTCGCGACCCCAACCTTGGCAAGGTTGTGCTCTACCAACTGAGCTATTCCCGCAGTTCACATCAGTGAATGAGCCCGCATTATACAAATATTTTTAGGGCTTGCAAGGGCAATTTCATAAAAAGAAATTTTTTGTTGAAGTTTTCGTCAATCTAATTTCATGAAATGTTCGCGATAATAAGCTAGCTCTTTAATCGATTCTCGAATGTCATCTAGCGCCAAATGCGTATTCTCTTTTTTAAAGCCTTCTAAAATTTCAGGTTTCCAACGTGCTGCAAGTTCTTTTAATGTGCTAACGTCTAAATGACGATAATGAAAATAATCAGCTAAATCAGGCATATATTTCACTAAGAAGCGTTTATCTTGCGCAATACTGTTACCGCAAATTGGCGACGCACCTTTGGGAACCCATTTTTTTAAAAAGTCTAAGGTTTGTAATTCTGCTGCACGTTCGGTGAGTTTGCTGGCTTTTACGCGTTCAATTAAGCCGTTTTCACTATGTGTTTTTTGGCACCAATCATTCATTTTATTGAGTAATTCATCAGATTGATGAACAGCTAATACCGGGCCCTCTGCCAAAATATTCAAATTTTTATCTGTCACAATAGTCGCAATTTCAATAATACGTTCTTTTTCCGGATCTAAACCGGTCATTTCTAAATCAATCCAAATAAGATTTTGTTTATCGAATGGCATAATATCAGGTATCCTATGCAAAAATTTTTTTCATTTTACCAAAAACAAGGGAAAAAACGACCGCACTTTTATGGCTAAACGTAAATTAACTCAGAACCAAACCAGAAGAATTCAATCGAATAATGCGAAAACATTACATCGCCATAAGAAAAAAGAGATTGAATGGTCAGATGAAATGCTTGGCGAATCACAAGAAGGTGTTGTGGTCACGCGTTATTCGATTCATGCTGATGTCGAAAATGAACAAGGCGAAATTTATCGTTGTAATTTGCGTCGTACCTTGTCGAGTTTGGTGGTGGGAGATAAAGTCGTTTGGCGTAAAGGCAATGAACAATTACAAGGTGTGAGCGGCGTGATTGAGGCGATTCACCCTCGAGAAAATGAAATTTCCCGCCCTGACTATTATGATGGTTTGAAACCCATTGCGGCGAATATTGATCGTATTATTATTGTATCAGCAGTATTGCCAACGCTTTCCTTAAATATTATCGATCGTTATCTTGTTGTGTGTGAAATTGCGGGAATCACGCCTCTCATTGTTTTGAATAAAGTGGATTTATTGGCGCAAGAACAGCGTCAAGAAATTGAATACCAACTTAAAATTTACCAAGATATTGGCTATGAAATTTTAATGATTTCAGCAAAGAGTGGTGAAAATATGGAAAAATTAACCGCACTTTTGGCACAAGGCACGGCGATTTTTGTTGGGCAATCTGGTGTTGGTAAATCGAGTCTAATTAATCATATTTTACCTAGCGTAAACGCTCAAGTAGGTGATGTGAGTGAAATATCAGGCTTAGGGCAACATACGACGACATCATCTCGTCTTTATCATTTGCCACAAGGTGGTAATTTAATTGATTCGCCAGGAATTAGAGAATTTGGGCTTTGGCATTTAGATGCGGAGCAAATTACAAAAGGGTATCGAGAATTTCAATATGTTTTGGGAACCTGTAAATTCCGTGATTGTAAACATTTGAGCGATCCAGGGTGTGCGTTGCGTGAAGCCGTTGAGCAAGGGAAAATTTCTCCTGTTCGTTATGATAATTATCATCGATTAATTGAAAGTTTAAGTGAAACAAAATCACAGCGTCATTTTTCAGTAGTTTAACGATTGCGTGAGGTGGATAAAAAATAGGCATATTTGTTGCTTTTTCACGATTTAGTTTAAGTTTTTTGTGTTTATTGTTGATTATTTTCCTTTGAACAAGGATACTAAGGCGATTTCTTAGTTTTTATTTTTTAACTATTATTTAGTAGAGGTAGCATTATGTACTCAAAAGATGTCGAAATCACTGCGCCAAATGGCTTACATACTCGCCCAGCTGCGCAATTTGTGAAAGAAGCAAAGGCATTTTTATCTGATATTACTGTGACTTCAGCAGGAAAAAGCGCAAGTGCGAAAAGTTTATTTAAGCTACAGACGTTAGGTTTAACACAAGGAACTGTGATCACCATTTCTGCAGAAGGTGAAGATGAGCAACAGGCTGTAGACCATTTAGTTGCTTTAATTCCAACCTTAGAATAATACTGACTTAGCCATAAAATTGAGAAATTTTATGGCTATTGTTTATCTATCCCTTTTTTAATTATTTCGGAAG
This sequence comes from Haemophilus sp. SZY H36, assembly GCF_018829625.1. NCBI lineage: Bacteria > Pseudomonadati > Pseudomonadota > Gammaproteobacteria > Pasteurellales > Pasteurellaceae > Haemophilus > Haemophilus sp. SZY H36. The sequence continues at coordinate 26,591 of NZ_JAHKKA010000001.1, forward strand.
GTATCTATGATTTCTGGCATTCTCGCATCCCCAGGTATTGCCTTTGGTAAGGCACTTGTTCTTAAAGAAGAAAAGATTGTTCTTGATACGCAAAAAATTACTGATGATCAAATTGATGCAGAAGTCGATCGATTTTATGAAGGTCGTGCATTGGCGGTGGAACAACTTAATTCAATCAGAGAGCGTGCATTAATTTCTTTAGGCGAAGAAAAAGCCGCAATCTTTGAAGGTCACTTGATGATTCTTGAGGATGAGGAATTAGAAGAAGAAATTCTTGATTATCTTCGTTCAAATAAAGTCAATGCCGCAGTTGCAGCGAGCAAAATTATTGATCAACAAGTCGCAATGTTGTCGGAGATCGATGATGAATATTTGAAAGAGCGTGCTGGCGATATTCGTGATATTGGTAACCGTTTAATTAAAAATATTTTGGGCATGTACATAGTAGATCTTGGCGATATTCAAGAAGAATCAATTCTTGTTGCTTATGATTTGACTCCATCAGAAACGGCTCAACTTAATCTTGAAAAAGTATTAGGGGTTGTCACTGATATTGGTGGTAGAACGTCTCATACTTCTATTATGGCGCGTTCTTTAGAATTACCAGCGATTGTGGGCACAAATAATGTGACCGAATTAGTCAATACAGGTGATTATTTAATCTTAGATGCCATAAATAATCAAGTTTATATTAATCCAATGCAATCTCAGATTGATGAATTAAAAACACTTGAAGCTAAAATTTCTGAGGAAAAAGCCGAGTTAGCTAAATTAAAAGATCTTCCTGCAATCACATTGGATGGACACAAGGTTGATGTTGTCGCGAATATTGGGACAATCCGTGATTGTGAAGGAGCAGATCGCAATGGCGCGGAAGGTATTGGTTTATACCGAACTGAATTCTTATTTATGGATCGTGAACAGCTTCCGACGGAAGAAGAACAATTCATCGCCTATAAAGAAGTCGTAGAGGCAATGAACGGGCGTTTAACCGTGCTTCGTACCATGGATATTGGTGGCGATAAAGAGCTTCCATATTTAGATTTACCAAAAGAAATGAATCCATTCTTGGGATGGCGTGCGATTCGTATTGCGTTAGATCGCCGTGAAATTTTAAATGCACAATTACGCGCGGTGTTACGTGCTTCAGCGTTTGGTAAATTGGCCGTGATGTTCCCGATGATTATTTCTGTAGAAGAAATTCGAGAATTAAAAGCGGTTATTGAAACATTAAAAGCGGAATTACGTGCAGAAGGAAAAGCTTTCGATGAGCATATCCAAGTGGGTGTCATGGTTGAAACACCATCTGCTGCTGTAAATGCAAAATTCTTAGCAAAAGAAGTAGATTTCTTCAGTATCGGTACTAACGATTTAACCCAATATACTTTGGCGGTGGATCGAGGCAATGAGTTAATTTCTCATCTTTACAATCCGATGCAGCCATCTGTACTTGGTTTAATAAAACAAGTAATTGATGCTTCTCACGCAGAGGGCAAATGGACGGGAATGTGCGGTGAATTAGCCGGTGATGAACGTGCAACCTTATTGTTACTTGGTATGGGATTAGATGAATTTAGTATGAGTGCTATTTCTGTACCTCGAATTAAAAAATTAATCCGTAATGTGAATTTTCAAGATGCAAAAGCACTTGCTAATGCCGCATTACAAAAACCGACCGCTTCGGAAATTGAGCAGTTAATTGAAGAATTTTTGGCGGAAAATGCATTAAATTAAACAAAATTGTTTGATTTTACGTTAAAATAACAGCCATCTATGAATGGATAGGAGATTAAAATGGGCTTATTTGACAAGTTATTCGGTTCAAAAGAAAACAAATCTGTGGAAGTTGAAATTTATGCACCTATCTCTGGTGAGATTGTAAATATTGAAGATGTTCCCGATGTGGTTTTCTCTGAAAAAATCGTGGGTGATGGTGTTGCTATTCGCCCTACTGGTAACAAAATCGTTGCGCCAGTGGATGGTGTGATTGGTAAAATTTTTGAAACCAACCATGCTTTCTCAATGGAATCAAAAGAAGGTGTAGAATTATTTGTACACTTTGGTATTGATACCGTTGAGCTGAAAGGTGAAGGCTTTACTCGTATTGCACATGAAGGTCAATCTGTTAAGCGTGGTGACACCGTGATTGAATTTGATCTTCCTTTATTAGAATCAAAAGCAAAATCTGTATTAACACCCGTTGTTATTTCCAATATGGATGAAATTTCTTGCATCGTGAAAAAATCAGGTGAAGTGGTCGCTGGAGAGTCAGTGGTATTAAGCTTAACGAAATAATTTCTTTACTATAAAAAGTCCGCCTTTGTGCGGATTTTTTATTTGTGTAAATAAAACTGTGGTGTAGATAGGATTCAACGGAAAAATTAAAAATGATCTATAAACTTACTGGCTCACTCCAAAATTACGTATGGGGAGGGCATCAATATATTCCTCAATTACTGAATATTCCTGCGGAAGAAAATCAATATTATGCTGAATGGTGGTTGGGCGCTCATAATTCTGCACCTTCAACCATTGAAGTCGATGGTAAAAATTTGTTACTTACTGAATTTTTACAGAAAAATCCTACCGCACTTGGTGCACAAAGCCGAGCAAGTTTTGGTGATGAATTACCCTATTTATTAAAAATTCTTGATGTCGCCCAACCCCTTTCTATTCAACTTCATCCAACGAAAACACAAGCTGAGATAGGTTTTGCGGAAGAAAATGCGAAAGGCATTGATTTAAAAGCATCAACACGTACTTATAAAGATAACAATCATAAACCTGAAATGATGATTGCTTTATCTGATTTCTGGTTGTTGCATGGATTTAAAAATAAATCGGATATTATCGAAACTTTAGCATCGCGATCATCTTTAGCGCCGCTTGCAAAAAAATTACATAAACAAGATTTACATGCTTTCTATGCCGATATTATGCAAGCAGAACAGGCCCAATTACAGCAATGGCTTTCCCCAATTCTGTTGGAAAATCAAACTGCTTATGAGGCTAATAATCTGGATTTAACTAATCCAGATTATTGGGTGCTTTATACCATTGATGCAATGAATATTTCTTTAGATAAATTAGATGCAGGTTTAATTTGTTTCTATTTGTTTAATATTGTGCACCTCAAAAAAGGCGAGGGAATTTACCAAGATGCTGGCATTTCGCACGCTTATTTACGTGGGCAAAATATTGAACTGATGGCTTGTTCAGATAATGTGATTCGCGGTGGTTTAACGCCTAAATATGTGGATATTCCAGAATTGCTTAAAATTGTCGATTGTCGTGAAGTGGAGCCTAAAATTATCCCGTCGGCACCTCAAGACACGCGTATATTTACTTATGCTACGCCAGCAAAAGATTTCGCTTTGCAAAATATTCAATATGAATGTGGTGAAACTCATCATTTAAAATCACAAAGTGCGAGTATTTTATTGGTAATGAATGGCCAGTTAAATTTACGCTCAGAAACGACCGCACTTTCTTTGAAACAAGGTGAGGCAGCTTTCATTACCGCAGGCGCTTCTTATGAAGTGGAAGGCTTAATTGAAGGCTATGCAGTGGTGGCAAAATTGCCTTAATTTTATACAAAACAGGCTATAAAAGTGCGGGTAGTTTTGATAGACTTTTTATTCAATCTATCCAATAAAGGAGAAAAATATGCTTGATGGATTCGCTATTTCCACATTAATTTTTGTGATATTAGTCGCATTAATTTTGTTTTCTACAGTAAAAACTGTACCACAAGGCTATAATTGGACAATCGAACGTTTCGGTCGTTACACAAGAACATTAATGCCTGGGCTAAATTTAGTGGTGCCTTTTGTTGATCGTATTGGTCGTAAAATTAATATGATGGAACAAGTTTTAGACATTCCTTCCCAAGAAGTGATTTCTAAAGATAACGCCAATGTTTCTATTGACGCGGTTTGTTTTGTCCAAGTGATTGATGCCCGAAGTGCGGCTTATGAAGTAAACCATTTGGAACAAGCTATCATCAATTTAACCATGACAAATATTCGAACCGTGCTTGGCTCGATGGAGCTTGATGAAATGCTTTCCCAACGTGATTCTATTAATAGTCGATTATTGGCTATTGTGGATGAAGCGACAAATCCATGGGGGATTAAAGTAACCCGTATTGAAATTCGTGATGTTCGTCCGCCTCGTGAATTGATTGATTCTATGAATGCTCAAATGAAAGCGGAACGAAATAAACGTGCTGAAGTATTAGAGGCTGAGGGGATTCGTCAGGCTCAGATTCTTCGTGCTGAAGGTGAAAAACAAGCTAGAATTTTAAAAGCGGAAGGGGAGCGACAAGAAGCCTTTTTACAAGCTGAAGCTCGAGAACGAGCAGCAGAAGCTGAAGCAAAAGCAACGCAAATGGTATCAGAAGCAATTACCAGTGGTGATACCAAAGCGATTAACTACTTTATTGCACAAAAATACACGGAAGCATTAAAAGAAATCGGTAGTTCAGGAAATAGTAAAGTCGTGCTTATGCCATTAGAAGCAGGCAATTTAATTGGTTCTGTTGCAGGTATTGCGGAGTTATTAAAGGGCGATAAAAAATCTTAATTTAGATAAAGTGCGGTGATTTTTTTAATCGTTTATCACCGCACTTTTGTAATAAAAAGCCTTTACAACAAATAGGAGAATCTATGGCGGATTGGTTAATAAATTGGACGCTTTGGCACTGGCTGATTTTAGGTTTTATTTTGCTTATTGGTGAAGTGCTTACACCTGGGATATTTTTGCTATGGTGGGGATTAGCAGCTTTAGTGACGGCATTTGTACAATTTCTTTTTCCCAGCCTTTCTCTTGCCTCACTTGCTATTTTTTACGCGCTATTAGCTTGCATACTTTCAGTGATTTGGTGGAAATATCAACATGGTAAAGATCGCCATGATCAATATCATTCAACATTAAATCAGCGAGATCATGCGTTACTTGGTAAACAAGGTGTTGTTCAAGAACTTGGCGTGAATGGAATTGGTCGAGGCGCGTTTGGCGACACAACTTGGCGCATTCAAGGTGATAATCTCACGGTTGGAGCATTGATTGAAGTTGAACGTGTGGATGGTATTACGCTGATTGTAAAAAATATTTCTAATTAGTTTAGGATTTTAATTAATAATAAACAAGACAGGCGCTAGGCCTGTCTTTTTTTGTATGATTAAAATGTTCTTCTAAAATTTACCGCACTTTGAGATTAACCTAGCGTCGCTAAAATAATTTGCTCTTGATCAATGTGAATCCAAACTTGTTGCCCGATTTGCCATTGATTTGGCTGGTGGACTGTAGCACAAAATTCAATATCGCTTTCAGCAAATTGAAGGATCGCTTCCTCTTCATTTAGTGATTTGATATTTACAGGGAACTGATTAGCCTGATTTTCTAGTGGTTTTTCACTAATTTTCACCCAAGGCGCTTTGAACATCAACATCACTTCTTTTTCCGTAATGAGTTTCAAACGAGCCGAGCTTTTAGTGGTAATAGAAACTTGCAACGGCGTTGGTAATCCTTGCACATTCACATCCACAACACAACGAGAGTCAATGATTCGTTGTTGTGCCACTCGCCCAAAAAATTGATTGCGTGCGCTACTTTGTAAAGAAAAACGTGCAGTTGCCGTGAGCAAACTATCTAACGGAACAGATTCATCTTGTAGAATATGAAAAGCGTGTTCTTGCGTACGTTCTAATAAATCATAAAGCTGTAGCAAACGCTCGGCATAAGTGGTAAGCGCTGTGCCTCCTCCATTTTTTCCACCTGTATTTCGTTCAAGCAATGGGCGAGGGCTGATTTTATTCATGGCTTCTAAATGATCCCACGCACTTTTATAGCTCACTTTTGCATTTTTCGCTGCTTGATTAATCGAACCGCATTGTTGAATTTCTTTGAGTAAACGCACTCGTTTTGGATCGATAAAAAGTGCTTGTTGAAGTTTGATGGTGAGTAAGATCTCGGTATTTTTCATTTTTCTGTTCCTTATCACAATACGGACATTTTACTATGAAAATAGATGAGATAAAACGCTCTGGCGGATAAACTATCTTTGAATAATATTAATCAACTGTTTTTTTAAACAGTTGATTGTTGAAATATATTATGAACTTCAGTAAACTGTTCGTCAGTTTTTAAACAAGCATTAATGCGTTATTGATATTTATGAAAACGGCTTTTTTCCAACCTGATATTCCTACCCAACCCAATGATCACAAAATTTTAGGCAATGTATTACCCGGCGCAGATGCATTGGCGATTAGTGAAATTGCAGAGCAAAATCAAAATTTAACCGTCGTGGTGACACCAGATACGCGAAGTGCGGTGCGTTTATCACGTGTTTTATCGGAATTAATCAGCCAAAATGTATGCCTTTTTCCTGATTGGGAAACCTTACCTTACGATACCTTTTCTCCCCATCAAGAAATCATTTCCTCTCGTTTAAGTGCGCTTTTCCATTTACAAAATGCGAAAAAAGGCATTTTCTTATTACCGATTTCGACATTAATGCAACGCCTTTGCCCGCCACAATATTTACAACACAATGTGCTTCTGATTAAAAAAGGCGATCGCTTGGTCATTGATAAAATGCGCTTACAATTAGAAGCTGCAGGCTATCGTGCTGTGGAGCAAGTATTGGAACATGGTGAATATGCGGTTCGTGGAGCCTTGTTGGATCTTTTCCCGATGGGAAGTGCGGTTCCTTTTCGTCTCGATTTTTTTGATGATGAAATTGATTCGATTCGCACTTTTGATGTGGATACGCAACGTACTCTTGATGAAATTACATCGATTAACCTTTTACCAGCGCACGAATTTCCAACGGATGATAAAGGGATTGAATTTTTCCGTGCGCAATTTCGTGAAACTTTTGGGGAGATTCGTCGAGATCCCGAACATATTTATCAGCAAATCAGTAAAGGTACATTGATTTCTGGCATTGAATATTGGCAGCCACTTTTCTTTTCTGAAATGGCGACTTTGTTTGATTATTTGCCAGAACAAACGCTGTTTATAGATATGGAAAATAACCAAATGCAGGGCGAGCGTTTTTATCAAGATGCAAAACAGCGTTATGAACAACGTAAAGTGGATCCGATACGTCCGCTTTTACCGCCTGAAAAATTATGGCTTAATGTTGATGAAGTTAATCGCCGATTGAAATCTTATCCACGCATTACATTTAAAGCGGAAAAAGTGCGGTCATCGGTACGCCAGAAAAATTTACCCGTTGTCGCTTTACCAGAAGTGACTATTCAATCCCAGCAAAAAGAACCATTGGGACAATTACGCCAATTTATTGAGCATTTTAAAGGAAATGTACTGTTTTCGGTGGAGACGGAAGGCCGTCGAGAGACGTTGCTTGATTTGCTTTCACCGTTAAAACTCAAGCCAAAACAAATTCAATCCTTGGAACAGGCTAAAAATGAAAAATTTAGCTTGTTAGTCAGTTCCCTTGAACAAGGTTTTATTATTGAACAATCGCTTCCTGTTGCGATTATTGGTGAAGCTAATTTACTTGGCGAGCGCGTTCAACAACGTTCTAGAGATAAACGTAAAACAATTAATCCTGATACGCTTGTGCGCAATCTTGCCGAGTTGAAAATAGGGCAGCCAGTTGTGCATCTTGATCACGGTGTGGGGCGTTATGGCGGTTTGGTAACGTTAGATACAGGCGGCATTAAAGCAGAATATTTGCTACTAAATTATGCAAATGAATCAAAACTTTATGTGCCTGTTACTTCATTACATTTGATTAGCCGTTATGTTGGTGGCTCTGATGAAAGTGCGCCATTACATAAATTGGGTAACGAGGCTTGGGCGAAATCACGTCAAAAAGCAGCGGAGAAAATTCGTGATGTGGCGGCAGAGTTATTAGATGTTTACGCACAACGTGAAGCGAAGAAAGGCTTTGCTTTTAAATATGATCGTGAAGAATTTCAACAGTTTGCCGCAACTTTTCCTTTTGAGGAAACCTACGATCAGGAAATGGCAATTAATGCGGTAATTTCGGATATGTGTCAGCCAAAAGCAATGGATCGTCTTGTTTGTGGTGATGTGGGGTTTGGTAAAACTGAAGTGGCAATGCGCGCTGCCTTTTTGGCGGTGATGAATCATAAGCAAGTAGCAGTGCTAGTGCCAACCACACTGTTAGCCCAACAGCATTATGAGAATTTTAAAGATCGTTTTGCGAATTTGCCTGTGAATGTAGAAGTGTTATCGCGTTTTAAAACTGCAAAAGAACAAAAACAAATTCTTGAAAATCTTGCAGAAGGCAAAGTCGATATACTGATTGGTACCCATAAATTAATTCAATCAGATGTAAAATTTAGCGATCTTGGCTTGTTGATTATTGATGAAGAACACCGTTTTGGTGTAGGGCAAAAAGAGAAAATCAAACAGCTTCGTGCGAATATCGATATTCTTACCCTAACGGCAACGCCAATTCCGCGTACGCTCAATATGGCGATGAATGGTATTCGTGATCTGTCCATTATTTCTACACCTCCTGCTCGCCGATTAAGTATTAAAACCTTTGTCCGCCAGAATGATGATCTTGTTGTACGAGAAGCGATTTTGCGTGAAATCTTGCGTGGCGGGCAGGTTTATTATCTTCACAATGATGTCGCAAGTATTGAAAATACAGCAGAAAAACTGACCGCACTTGTGCCTGAAGCGCGAGTGATTGTGGGGCACGGACAAATGCGAGAACGTGATCTAGAGCGCGTGATGAGTGATTTTTATCATCAGCGTTATAACGTATTAGTTTGTTCAACCATTATCGAAACGGGTATTGATGTGCCAACGGCAAATACCATTATTATTGAACGAGCAGATCATTTTGGTTTGGCTCAGTTACATCAATTACGTGGACGAGTAGGGCGTTCACATCATCAGGCTTATGCTTATTTGCTTACGCCACCGCCAAAAATGATGACAAAAGATGCTGAACGCCGCCTAGATGCGTTAGAAAATCTTGATAACCTTGGGGCTGGTTTTATCTTGGCTACTCACGATTTAGAGATTCGTGGCGCTGGTGAATTACTTGGAAATGAACAAAGTGGACAAATCGAAAGCATCGGTTTTTCGCTTTACATGGAATTATTGGATGCAGCGGTTAAAGCATTAAAAAAAGGGCGAGAACCATCATTAGAAGAATTGACGCAACAACAAGCGGATATTGAATTACGTGTGCCTGCTTTATTGCCAGATGATTATCTAGGTGATGTGAATATGCGTTTATCCTTTTATAAACGTATTGCTGCAGCAGAGAGTAAATCAGAATTGGACGAGTTAAAAGTCGAGTTGATTGACAGATTCGGATTATTGCCTGATGCGACAAAAAATCTACTACAAATTGCAGAATTACGTTTGTTGGTTGAGCCGTTGAAAGTTGTGCGAATTGATGCAGGAACACAAGGCGGTTTTATTGAGTTTTCACCAAAAGCACAAGTGAATCCAGATAAATTTATTCAATTAATTCAAAAAGAACCTATTGTGTATCGATTTGATGGTCCATTGAAATTTAAGTTTATGAAAGACCTATCTGATAACAAAGTGCGGTTAGAATTTGTGGTAGATTTGTTGAAAGTAATTGCCTCATAAAAAAGAAGTCCGATCATCATGATCGGACTTTTTGTCTATATATTCGGTGGAAGAGTTATTGTACTAATAAGTAAAAATTGTTGTCTCCACGTAAAATATTTAAGGCCACAGCCGATGGCTCCTCATCAAGCGCTTTGCTTAATTCAGCCGTGTTTTCAACCTGCTGGCGGTTTATGCCAATAATAATATCGCCAGCTTTTAAACCACGTTGGGCTGCGAGGGAGTTCGGTTGAATTTTGGTGATTTCAATCCCTTTGATGCCTTTTGCATCATAGTTTTTCAATGTTGCTCCATCTAATGCTGGCAATTCCGTTTTAGAGGAAAGTTGATTTCCATCATCCGCTTGTAATTTCACTTTAACATCGTGTGATTTACCATCACGTAAGTAAGTTAAACTGATCTCTTTTCCTGCACCAGAGGTGGCAATTTTTGCTCGCATTTCTGCGAAACTTGAGATTTTTTGACCATTCATCGCGGTGATAATATCCCCCGCTTTAATGCCAGCTTTTTCAGCAGCAGATTTCGGTAAAACTTCACTTACAAATGCGCCTTGTTGTGCGCTCACATTAAAGGCTTTGGCTAAATCAGCATTGAGTTCGCCACCTTTAATACCAAGCAATCCTCGGCGTACTTCACCAAATTCTAAAATTTGTTGTACTAAATTGTTTGCTTGATTACTTGGAATCGCAAAGGCAATGCCTGCATTGCCACCGCTTGGCGAAATAATCGCGGTGTTGATACCAATAAGTTCACCATTTAGGTTGACTAATGCACCACCTGAATTACCGCGGTTTACAGCAGCATCAGTTTGAATATAGTTTTCATAAGCACCGCTGTCAGAGCCAGTTGAGCGACCTAATGCAGAAACAATACCAGATGTAACAGTTTGACCTAAACCAAATGGATTACCAATTGCAACAGTGAAATCGCCTACGCGTAATTTATCGGAATCAGCAAATTTAATTTCTGTTAAATTACTTGGTTTTTCAAGTTGTACTAATGCAATATCTGATTGTTCATCCTTACCAACTAATTTCGCTTTAAACTCACGTCCATCTTGTAATTGCACGGTAATTTTATCTGCCCCGTCAATAACATGATTATTCGTTAAAACATAGCCTTTATTGGCATTAATAATGACGCCAGAACCTAAACCACGGAAGTTACGTTTTGATTCACCGCGTCCACCAAATTGTTCAGCAAAACGATCGCCGAAGAAGAATTTAAATTCCTCAGGAATATCGTCTTGAAAAGGAGAACGTGAATCAACTTTTGCTTTTCCTTCAACAGAAAGCGTCACCACAGCAGGTTGAACTTTTTCTAACATGGGTGCCAAACTATTTTGCTCTGAAATAAAACTTGGTAAACCAGCTTGAGCCACAAATGGTGTACTCAAGACACTTAATCCGAGAGCAATACTGCTTAATACAAAACGTGTTTTTTTCATAAAATACTCCAAAATAGATTTCAGATAACGTGGTCTATGAGACAAAGAAATAAAAAAAATGTTCAATATGGATTTATTTCTCATATTTATTGAAAGTTTCTAAAGGAAATCGGAGCAGTACAAAAACGCCTTACAAGTAGCAAATTCTGCAAATTTATGGTCTAATACGCAGAATTTTCTAGTCAATAAAAAGGTCAAAAAATGAGCTGGATTAACCGAATTTTTAGTAAAAGTCCGTCTTCTTCTACTCGAAAAGCAAATGTGCCGGAAGGCGTGTGGACAAAATGTACTTCTTGTGAACAAGTACTTTATAGTGAAGAACTCAAACGTAATCTTTATGTTTGCCCAAAATGCGGTCATCATATGCGTATTGACGCACGTGAGCGTTTATTAAAATTATTGGACGAAGGTTCAAGCCAAGAAATTGCGGCAGATTTAGAGCCAAAAGATATTTTAAAATTTAAAGATTTAAAGAAATATAAAGATCGTATCAGTGCGGCGCAAAAAGAAACGGGTGAAAAAGATGCGTTAATTACCATGACTGGTACTCTTTATAATATGCCAATTGTTGTGGCTGCATCGAACTTTGCTTTTATGGGCGGTTCAATGGGGTCTGTTGTGGGTGCAAAATTTGTTAAAGCGGCGGAAAAAGCAATGGAAATGAATTGTCCATTTGTGTGTTTCTCTGCCAGTGGTGGTGCACGTATGCAAGAAGCATTGTTCTCTTTAATGCAAATGGCAAAAACTAGTGCGGTGCTTGCCCAAATGCGTGAAAAAGGTGTGCCGTTTATTTCGGTATTAACGGATCCGACCTTAGGCGGTGTATCAGCAAGTTTTGCGATGTTAGGTGATTTAAATATTGCCGAGCCAAAAGCTTTAATTGGGTTTGCTGGGCCGCGCGTTATTGAACAAACCGTACGTGAAAAACTCCCAGAAGGTTTCCAACGTAGTGAGTTTTTACTTGAGAAAGGGGCAATTGATATGATCGTGAAACGTTCAGAAATGCGTAAAACTTTAGCAAGTGTACTGAGTAAATTAACGAATCAACCTTCTCCTTTTGTAGAACCTGAACTCATTTCAGAAGATGAATAATATGCAACTTAAAGTCACTTCGCCACTCGCTGAGTGGCTTTCTTATTTAGAAAAAAGCCATTTTAAACCCATCGATCTCGGTTTAGATCGTATTAAATCCGTGGCAGAAAAATTGGATTTACTTCATCCCGCCCCTTATGTGATAACGGTGGGGGGGACGAATGGTAAAGGCACGACTTGTCGCTTGTTAGAAACGATTCTGCTTAATCACGGATTACGTGTGGGCGTGTATTCTTCGCCTCATTTACTACGTTATAACGAGCGAGTACGCATTCAAAATCAAGATTTACCGGATGAAGCACATACAGCCTCTTTTGCTTTTATTGATGAAAACAAAATAGAATCGCTGACTTATTTTGAATTTAGCACCCTTTCTGCATTGCATTTATTTAAGCAAGCAAAATTAGATGTAGTGATTTTAGAAGTGGGGTTGGGCGGTCGTTTAGATGCGACCAATATTGTGGATAGCCACCTTGCGGTGATTACTAGCATCGATATTGATCATACCGATTTTCTTGGGGATACCAGAGAGGCCATTGCTTTTGAAAAAGCAGGAATTTTCCGCGAAAATTGTCCTGTCGTGATTGGCGAACCCAATGTGCCACAAACAATGTTAGAGCAGGCTGAAAAATTACATTGCCAAGTTTCTCGACGCGATGTGGATTGGTCATTTGAGCAAAATGCTGAAAATTGGCAATGGAAAAATAAAAAAGTGCGGTTAGAACATTTACCGATTTGTCAGATTCCATTAGCGAATGCCGCAACTGTTCTTGCAGCCGTTCAATACTTGCCTTTTGATATTTCAGAACAGACTTTGCGAAAATCTTTGCAAGAGGTGGAGTTAGTCGGTCGTTTTCAAGCTATAAAAGCAGATAAACGTGAAAAATTAGCGGATTATCTTTGCGTACCAGTTGAAACCTTGCCAACAATTATCGTTGATGTGGGGCATAATCCTCATGCTGCAAAATATTTATCTGAAAAATTGACCGCACTTAAACATAGCATAGAGGGAAAAATTATTGCCGTATGTGGGATGCTCAAAGACAAAGATGCAAATGGGGTATTTGCACATTTAACGCCTATTATTGATGAATGGCATTGTGTAACCTTAGGCGGCTATCGTGGGCAGTCAGGAGCTGAATTAGTAGAGAAATTGAAAAGTCATTTCCCACATGTTCAAGCTACATCAGATAATTCTGTTATGGATGGTGTGCGTACAGCGCTCAAAAGTGCGGTAAAAAATGATGTTGTTTTAGTCTTTGGATCTTTCCACACCGTAGCCGAATTTTGGTCGGTTGTAGAGTAAACATCAATTGACCTTATTTATAGGGGAGGGCAGAGGTTCTGGCTCTCCCAAAAAATAAGGCTCAACACCTAATATCAAATCCAAAACCGCTTTTATACGCGCAAAAACTTCTCTTATTCGGGTCGATAGGTGCAATTCAGGTTGTTTTGCTACAAAACAAATCGCATCAATATCATGTGCTTTGGCAATTAAAAGTGCACGTTCGCAATGAAATTTTTGGCTGACAATCGTAAATGCTTGTACTTGGAAAATTTTATCTGCTCGGATAACGGAATCTAGCGTACGGAAACCAGCAAAATCACGGAACATAGAGGCTTCAGATACGCCCATTTTTCGTAAATCACGAAACATTGCTCTTGGTTCATTATATTGGACCGTACGATTATCGCCACTTAATAAAAGATAATTGACTTTCTGATGATCGATCAACTCTTTTGCGGCAGCTAAACGATATTCGTAATAAGCATTAGGTTTTCCACCAATAATATATTTCGATGTACCCAGCACAAGAGCATATGCGCGCGGGGGCAGTTCATCAATATTCGTGAATACCTTATCACGCACATAAAAACTTACGCCTTTATCGACAAGCAAGCAAAGCATAATCAGTGCAAAGATTGTATAGAGCGATATACGAAAAAGTGCGGTTAATTTTGATGGTAATTTTATTATCATGCCTGTAAACATAATGAAAAATTCCCCGCACTTCAAGGAGAATTTGATGGATTTTATGAATTGCATTGATGTGTGATAATCTAGCCGTTTAGACGGCTAAAATTTCTTGACAACCTAATCGACTTACTGATAGTTTAAGTGCCATTCTCATTATTACAATAGGTTTCCAATGTCTGTGCAAAATGTAGTGCTTTTTGACACACAGCCTTTAACCATGACGCTTGGTGGCAAGCTTTCCCATATCAATGTCGCGTATCAAACTTATGGTACGCTCAATGCCGAAAAAAATAATGCAGTATTAATTTGCCACGCTTTGACTGGCGATGCTGAGCCTTATTTCGATGATGGTCGAGATGGCTGGTGGCAGAATTTTATGGGCAAAGGTTTAGCATTGGATACGGATCGTTATTTTTTTATTAGCTCGAACGTATTAGGTGGTTGCAAGGGAACAACAGGGCCTTCATCAATTAATCCGCAAACGGGTAAACCCTATGGTAGCCAATTTCCTAATATTGTCGTGCAAGATATTGTCAAAGTACAAAAAGCCTTGCTTGATCATCTTGGCATTAGCCATTTAAAAGCCATTATTGGTGGATCTTTTGGCGGTATGCAAGCGAATCAATGGGCGATTGATTATCCTGATTTTATGGATAATATTGTGAATCTTTGCTCATCCATTTATTTTAGTGCTGAAGCCATAGGATTTAACCATGTTATGCGTCAAGCGGTCATTAATGACCCTAATTTTAATGGTGGCGATTACTATGATGGTACACCGCCAGATCAAGGGCTATCTATTGCTCGTATGCTAGGTATGTTGACTTACCGTACTGATTTACAGCTTGCAAAAGCCTTTGGACGGGCTACAAAATCAGATGGCAGTTTTTGGGGCGATTACTTTCAAGTTGAATCCTACCTTTCTTACCAAGGCAAAAAATTTTTAGAACGTTTTGATGCCAATAGTTATTTGCATTTGTTACGTGCGTTGGATATGTATGACCCAAGTATTGGGTATGAAAATGTCAAAGAGGCATTATCACGCATTAAAGCGCGCTATACGTTGGTTTCTGTGACAACGGACCAGCTCTTTAAGCCAGTTGACCTTTATAAAAGTAAACAGCTTTTAGAACAAAGTGGAGTCGATCTACATTTTTACGAATTCCCATCAGATTACGGACACGATGCGTTTTTAGTGGATTATGATCAGTTTGAAAAACGAATTAGAGGTGGTTTGGCTGGTAATTAGATATAAAAAAGTGCGGTGAAATTTCACCGCACTTTTTCTTTTATAATAGGTTCTTTTATAATAGGTTATTCTTCAGAACCGCTTTCTTCCAAAGAATCTTCTTCATCTGCATCACAAACACGTTCTAAACTTACTACGTGTTCATCATCTGCGGTACGAATTAAACGAACACCTTGCGTGTTACGACCTACGATGCTTACCTCGCTTACTCGTGTGCGAACAAGGGTTCCTGCATCAGTGATCAACATAATTTGGTCTGTTTCTTCTACTTGAGTTGCGGCAACGACTTTACCATTGCGTTCACTCACTTTAATTGAAATCACACCTTTTGTATTACGAGATTTGGTTGGGTATTCACTTAATTGTGTGCGTTTTCCGTAGCCGTTTTGCGTTGCGGTTAAAATTGCACCTTCACCTTTTGGCACAACGAGAGAAACTACTTTATCGATATTTAAGTCTAATGATGCTTCAGCGTTGTCATCAGAAATATCTTCAATTTCTACCGCGCTTTCATCGTCAGAAATATCGTTTGTTAAAGCGAGTTTAATACCGCGAACACCTGTTGCTAAACGCCCCATTGCACGCACAGCATTTTCTGCAAAACGTACCACGCGACCTTGTGATGAGAACAACATAATTTCGTTGCTGCCATCGGTAATATCCACGCCGATTAATTCGTCTTCATCACGTAAATTCAATGCGATGATACCGTTTGAACGTGGACGGCTAAATTCGGTTAAGGCGATTTTCTTCACAATACCGCCTGCAGTCGCCATGACCACGAATTTATCTTCTTCATAAGCAGAAACTGGTAAGATTGCGGTAATACGTTCGTTTTCTTGTAACGGAAGAATATTTACAATTGGACGACCGCGTGCGCCACGGCTTGCTTGCGGAAGTTGATATACTTTCAACCAATATAAACGACCGCGGCTAGAGAAGCAGAGGATCGTATCGTGAGTATTTGCTACAAGTAATTTTTCGATGAAATCTTCTTCTTTCATCTTCGTCGCAGATTTACCTTTACCGCCACGACGTTGTGCTTCATAGTCAGTTAGTGGTTGGTATTTCACATAGCCTTCATGAGAAAGCGTCACAACCACATCTTCTTGTGCGATTAAATCTTCTAAATCAATATCGCCAGAAGCTGCGGTAATTTCAGTTAAACGATCATCACCGAATTGTGCTTTCACTTCTTCTAATTCTTCACGAATCACTTCCATTAAACGTTCTGCGCTACTTAAAATATGAAGAAGATCCGCAATTTTAACTAATAATTCTTCATATTCTTTTACAACTTCTTCAAAGGCAATCCCAGTTAAACGATGTAAGCGAAGTTCTAGAATTGCGTTTACTTGCGCTGGTGATAAGTAATATTGTTCGCCTTGAATACCTAGATTTTCTTCTAAATCATCAGGACGAGCAGAAACATCAAGAAGATTAATAATATCGCTATGTAACGTCCAAGAACGTGAGCTGATTGCTGTTGCCGCTTCCTCACGGTTTTTAGAGTTACGAATGATCGCAATCATTTCATCGATATTAGAACGAGCAACCGCTAAACCTTCCAAAATGTGCGTACGTTCACGCGCTTTGCGAAGTTCAAAGATAGAACGACGTGTAACGACTTCACGGCGGTGTAAAACGAAGGATTCAATGATTTCTTTAAGATTAAATAAACGTGGCTGACCGTGATCCAGTGCCACCATATTGATACCAAAGGTCACTTGCATTTGAGTAAGCGAGTAAAGATGGTTTAATACCACTTCACCTACTGCATCACGTTTAATATCAATTTCAATACGGATCCCTTCTTTATTTGAAAGGTCAGTAATATTGCTGATGCCTTCGATTTTTTTCTCGCGAATTAATTCGGCGATTTTCTCGACTAATTTTGCTTTATTTACTTGGTATGGCAATTCAGACACGATAATTTGCTCGCGTCCTTTTTCGTTGGTTTCTACTGTTGCACGAGCACGAACATACACTTTACCGCGACCAGTGCGATAGGCTTCTTCAATCCCTTTACGACCATTAATTAACGCAGCGGTTGGGAAGTCTGGTCCCGGAATATGTTGCATTAATTCATCAATGGTAATTTCATTGTTGTCGATATATGCTAAGCAACCATTTAATACTTCGTTTAAGTTGTGAGGAGGAATGTTAGTTGCCATCCCCACAGCAATACCAGAAGAACCATTTGCTAAAAGTGCTGGAATACGAGTCGGCAATACATCTGGAATCATTAATTCGCCATCATAGTTTGGCGAGAAATTGACGGTTTCTTTATCCAAATCCGTGAGCAATGCTTGCGTAATTTTTTGCATACGCACTTCGGTATAACGCATTGCAGCGGGTGCATCACCATCAATTGAACCGAAGTTACCTTGCCCATCAACCAACATATAGCGAAGTGAGAATGGTTGCGCCATACGAACGATTGTATCGTACACAGCCAAGTCACCATGCGGGTGATATTTACCGATTACATCACCTACAACACGCGCTGATTTTACATATTTTTTATTGGCGGTATTGCCTTCGCGATCCATTGAGAATAGTACGCGGCGGTGAACAGGTTTTAGACCATCTCGAACGTCAGGTAATGCACGCCCAACGATAACCGACATCGCGTAGTCAAGGTAGGAAGATTTGAGTTCTTCTTCAATATTGACAGGGGTGATAGATGATTGGATTGAATCCGTCATTGGTATTCCTTTTTTGATCAAAAATTGTGACGGATTATAGCATAAAGGTATGTTTTTTACATTAGGATTTCGCCTAATGGCGACTTACTTTCTTTTGCTTGTACAAAAGAAAGTAAGCAAAGAAAAGTACCCCCACTTAAATCGCTGATCTTTGCTTTGTTTCAATTTTCTTTACAGCAATTTTCTAAACTCGCAACTACGTTGCTCAAACAGACGAAAATTGCCTAAAAATTGAAAGTCGCAAAGGCGATTTATATGGGGCCCGAGTTTATCGGAGGATCATTTAAAAAGTGCGGTTGGTTTTAGAGAGGTTTTTATAGGTTGTTTTATTTGTTGGTAGAATTAAATGGGTCCCCTTCTTTTCCGCCTTTGTTTCATAGAATTTGTAGGAAATTTTCGTCTGTTTGAGCCGTTTGCGGCGAGTTCAGAAAATTTCCGTTAAGCAAATTGTATGGAACAAAGGAAATAAGGAAAAGCAGGAGCGCTTTTCTTTTGCCTACTTTTCTTTGGCGAAGCAAAGAAAAGTAGGTCGTACTTTCAAGAATTGAAAGTACGAAATAAGCCTAATTTATTTTTGATGTACTTGCTTTGCTTTCTGCAACTTCCCATACGCTCCCAGCAACGCCTGATGTTCCTTAAAGTTTTCCAAATTCTCATCACTTGCTGGAAGATTGTAGAACGGATTGCCACCTTCAGATACAGCTGCCCAAGCTTGTTTAACTGCATCTTTACCATACATTTTCTCAAACACTGAACGATATTGCTCTGGTTCGCGATTTTCATCTAAATGTAATTCAATGATGGAAATTAATGCGCGGTAATAATTCACACGTTCTGTGGTGAATACAGAGCTGTTCATATTCAGCGTCCAATTTGCCCAATCTAATGCTTGTTCTAATTCGCCTAATGCAAGGTGAAGCATTGATTTTAGTTCACCTATGCGTAAGGTTGTCCAGCCGCTATTTTTAGGTGCAACGATACCGATAAATTCACGCACGCGAGTTGCATCGTCAATATCTTGGCCATCTAATTCTTCTAATAACTCTTGATAGGTTTCTGCATCGTGATGCCAATTTGGTAAATCCAGTAAAATTTCGCGCCAATCCATTCCCATATTGTTGTTAGCGTAAATTAAATCGTCTGCAGGATAAATATCAGACATGCCTGGCACAATAATACGGCACGCATAGACATCCAAATGGTTGTAATCCATCACGTAAACTTCTTTTTCATCCGCACGGAAAATTGCCATTAAATTATTGTATTCTTCTTGCGTTGTACCACTGAAATCCCAATCAGCAAATTCATAATCAGGCGTTTCTTTGAATAAATCCCAAGAAATTAAACCGCTCGAATCAATAAAGTGGGTTTCTAAATTAGCGTGTTCAGCCACATCATCGTTATTGAAAGATGGCGGTGAGAAAACATCTAAATCTTTCAAGCTACGACCTTGTAAGAGTTCAGTCACCGTACGTTCTAACGCTACTTGGAAATTTGGATGTGCGCCGAAAGAGGCAAAGCACGTGCCGTTATTCGGATTTAATAATACGACGCAAATAACAGGGTATTTTCTGCCAAGTGAAGCATCAAAAGCATAAATTGGGAAACCTTCTTCCTCTAATTTTGCAATAGAAGCCTGAATAGATGGATAGCGATCCATCACTGATTTTGGAATTTCTGGCAGACTGATCGCTTCAGCGATAATTTTGTTTTTCACATAACGCTCAAATACTTCTGACAAGCCTTGCACACGTGCTTCAAATTTCGTATTGCCCGCAGACATGCCATTTGAGACATAAAGGTTGGCAATAATACTTTGTGGAATGTAAACGGTTTGTTCGTCCGATTGACGAATATAAGGCATCGCTACGATCCCGCGATCATAATTGCCAGATTGTAAATCTACCAATAATTCAGGCGTAAGCTCGGCATTAGGATCAAAATAATCCAATAAATAATCATCTAAAATGCCATTAGGCAGTAAAGCATCATCTTCAATCGGGAACCATTTTTCATTGGGATAATGCACGAACTCGCCGTTTGCAATTTCTTGCCCTAAATAGAAATCAGCAAAAAAATAGTTGGTGGAAAGACGTTCAAAATATTCGCCAAGGGCAGAAGCTAATGCTGCTTTTTTGCTTGCCCCTTTACCATTAGAAAAACACTGCGGGCAGTCTTTATCGCGAATATGAACAGACCATACATTTGGCACAGGATTCAGCCACGATGCCTCTTCAATATTAAAACCAAGGGCGGTCAATTTTTGTTGAAATTTTGCAATGCTATCTTCTAATGCGGCATCTTTGCCAGGGATAAACGTTTGTTCTGTCATTTTTTGTTCCTAAATAAGAAAAAAGTGCGGTGAATAATAGGGGAGTTTTAATAGCGGGGCAAGATTTTTTCGGCAAAAATAAACCCCGAAACACTTCGGGGTTTTTTACCGCACTTTTAACGTATATTTGATTGGCGTTAAAGTAACGTTGGATTGAACCGCACTTTCAATGCAATCGTAATGGTAGCGAAAATTTTTTCATCGTTGAGAGGAAAGTTTTCACGTAAAGTGCGGTGGGAATCAGTTATGTTTATTTGAGCTTGTGATAATTCATTTAATAAAATTGGAAGAGAAAGATTGAGTTGCTCAGCGATTTGTTGAATAGAAAAATGTTCGAAAGTCATCATCAAGCGATCCAAATTGCAATAAGAGGGCATGCGATTATGAGTGATGAGATCGGCAAATTGAGTGTTGATTTTTACCCATTTCTTCTTGCGGCTATAAAAATGCAGTAACAAACCAAATACGGCAAATCCTGCAAAGAAAAGATGAATGTCTAAGGCTTGAGCAAAAGGAAATTCTAGCCACATTGAAATGCCACTTGCAACAACGAAAAGCAAACTTAAGGCTAATCCCCATACTAAGAAAAATTTATAAATTACTTCAAATTTCATTGAATAGTCCTTTTCTACAAAATAACCATAGGAAAATATAGAACACCTAATATTATAGAATTCTTTTATCTTATTTTACTACGTTATATTTGAATTAATATATCGATACTGTAGAATTGGTTGCAATGTCTCGTTTTTAAAAAGTTAAAATGAAAAAATGCTTTATCATTTTAACCGCACTTCGCCCGAACTTTTACATCAACATTTGAATAACTACAATAACTACATTGAAAAATCACTATGACTATTTACGACATCAATTTTGCTGAACTTTATCAACAACACTTAATCGCGTGTAATCATTACAACTTACCTCCGACAAAATGGGATAAAAAAGCCGTGAAAATGGCAGAGAACTTAGTCGGCAAGCCTTCTGCATATAATCAGCAATTATTGCAAGCTATGAATGTGCAATCCGATGAAACTGTGTTGGATATTGGTTGTGGCCCCGGTACCTTTGCTGTGCCTCTCGCACAACAAGGCTCAACGGTATATGCCTTGGATTATAGCAATGGAATGTTAGATTGCTTGGCGCAGTTCAAACAGAAATTTGGTTTACATAATTTGACGATATTTCATAAATCTTGGGCAGATAATTGGGATGATGTGCCGCAAGCTGATGTGGTGTTGGCATCTCGTTCAACGCTGGTGGATGATTTGGATGATATGATCGAAAAAATCTGTGCCAAAGCGAAAAAACGAGTGTTTTTGACTTCTGTCACACAACGTCATTTTTTAGATGAGGGCGTATTTGAGGCGATGGGCCGTGAAGATATTGGTTTTCCCACTTATATTTATTTACTCAATCGGTTGTATCAAAAAGGCATTCAGGCAAATTTGAATTTTATTGAAACCGAATCCGGTTGTTTTCAAGGTGAAAGCTACGAAGATTTATTAGCCTCGGTGGAATTTTCTTTAGGCGAGCTTTCCGAAAAAGAAAAACAGGGTTTAAAAGCCTTTTACGATCGTAAACAAACCAATAACGAACCCATTTCTCACGGACAGAAAAAATGGGCGTTGATTTGGTGGAATGTGGAAAGTGCCTAACTTTTCAGCTTGAATGCATTTACCGGCTCTAAAAATACCGGTATTTTTGACCGCACTTTTTCTGGGGTGAGAGTCAGTGGATAAGTCCGTTTTTGCGCAATGATTAACGTGAGAGGCGAAAAGATTGTTGCGCGTTTATTCTTGGTTGCGATAGAGCATTTTTTAATCACTTCAAAATTGAGCAATGAAAGCCAATCAATCACACGCCAAGCAGGGTAGTGACGCAGTGGATAATCCCCCATTTTTCTTTTGAAAATCAGCGGACTTAATGGATTAAATAAAGCAATAAAAATCCAGCCATCGTCAGCTAGTACACGATGGGATTCGCGCAGAATTTGATGCGGATCTTGCGCAAAATTAAGCGTATTCATTAAAAACACGGCATGGATTTCTTTTTGAATTAACGGCAATTCGGTGAGGCTAGCTTGAACTAAGCTAACTTTAGCATTGCAAAGTGCGGCAAGATTTGGCGTGATTTTGTCGCTCAGAATAATCTGGTGGTGCATAGGCAAATTCGTCGTAACTTCACCGCTTAACCCACCGATTTTCAAAACTTGATGACCTAAAATTTTGGGCATCCAAGGCATTAATGTTTGACGTAAGGCTTGGCAATAATCATCCCCCTTTGGCTGATTTTGCCAACTTTCAGGCTGAATGAAAGGCTTGGTCGCTTTGGCATTCCAGTTTACAATCATTTTATTCCTCCATCACAAATGAAAAGGACGATTATGTTATTTGCTTTGCCTGCGCTGAATGATAACTACATTTGGCTTTATCAACGAGAAAATCTGCCTCTTATTATTGTCGATTTGCCTGAAACGGACAAGCTGTTTGCATGGCTAGATAAGCAAAACGCAACAGTTGAAGCGGTGTTGCTTACTCACGAACATGAGGATCATACACAAGGTGTGTCGGCATTTAAAAAACGTTATCCAACGGTGCCGATTTATGGGCCACAAGAATGTGAGAAAAAAGGTGCAACTCAAATTGTGAACGAAGGGAAAATCCTTACCGCACATTATCAAATTGATGTCATTCCGACGGGGGGACACACTAAACAACACATTAGTTTTTTAGTGGATAATCATTTATTTTGTGGTGATGCGTTATTTTCTGCAGGTTGCGGACGTGTTTTCACAGGTAATTATGCGCAGATGTTTGAAGGTTTGCAGCGTTTGAATAGATTGCCAGACGAGACGATTGTTTGCCCTGCTCATGAATACACCTTGGGGAATTTAGCGTTTGCAGAAACGGTGCTGGTGGAGAAAAGTGCGGTAGAAAAAAGTGCGGTAGAAAAACAACGTATTTTTGTTGAAACACAACGGGCTGAAAATAAACCAAGCTTGCCAACAACCTTAAAACTAGAGCGAGAAATTAATCCGTTTTTACAAGCAAAAACACTTGAAGAATTTACCGCACTTCGCAAAGCAAAAGATATTTTTTAAGCATTTGGCATGATTCTAATAAATTTATGATGTGTGAATTTGCTCAATGCGTCACAATTCATTAGAATAACACACGGTATTTTTTATTATTAATATGTGGGCAGGATGGAAATAAGGTGTGGTGCTTAAAGTATCATATCTATGTTTTTGAAATTTTGCTTTCTACAGATTATTTTTTAATTATTTTATGACACTTCTTGTTCTCGGCATTAATCACAAAACCGCATCTGTTTCAGTGCGTGAAAAAGTCGCGTTTTCAAATGAGAAACGCGAGCTTGCCTTGCAACAAATTTATCGCCAAAACCTTGCTGAAGGTGCCGTGATTCTTTCTACGTGTAATCGCACGGAAGTGTATTTTCATCATCGACAAATTTCGCCACAAGAATGTGAAAAATGGTTGCATAATGCAGCGCAATGGTTTGCTGATATCCATCAACTTTCTTTAGCAGAACTGAATCCGAGTATTTATACCTATCAAAATCAGCAAGCGGCAAATCACTTAATGCGTGTGGCCTGTGGATTAGATTCACTCATTTTAGGTGAGCCACAAATTTTAGGGCAGGTAAAACAAGCATTTCAAATTACAGAAGATTATTATCAAGCTGCTAATTTACCTCTATCAACAGAGCTTTCTCGTTTATTTCAAAAAACATTTTCTACGGCAAAACGGGTCCGAACTGAAACCAATATTGGCGAAAGTGCGGTATCAGTGGCTTATGCTGCTTGTAGTCTTGCTCGTCAGATTTTTGAATCACTCCGAAACCTAAATATTTTACTGGTTGGTGCAGGGGAGACGATTGAACTCGTCAGCCGTCATTTATTGCGTCATGGTGTGAAAAAATTAATGATTGCAAATCGTACTCGAGAAAGAGCCGTGCAATTAGTTGAGAAATTAGCAACTGAGACGCAGATAGATGTATTTGGTTTAGATGAATTGCAATATGCATTGCATCAGGCTGATATTGTGATTAGCTCTACAGGTAGTCCAAATGTGTTGATCACTCAAGACATGGTGAAGCAATCTCAAAAAGTGCGTCATTATGCGCCAATGTTATTAGTAGATATTGCGGTTCCTCGAGATATTGATGAAACGGTGGCAGAACTTGATAGTGTATATCATTATACCGTAGATGATTTGCAAGATATCATTCAACGTAATTTGAATCAGAGAGAACTAGCTTCTGAACAAGCACAAGAAATTATTTCTCAAGAATGTTATGATTTCTTTGAGTGGTTAAAGGTTCATCAATTCTCTAATTTAATTAAATATTATCGCCAAGATGCAGAGCGAATTCGTCAAGAGCTACTTGAAAAAGCGCAATTAAGTTTACAAAATGGTGAGCTCGCCGAAGATATTTTGCAAGAGCTGAGTTATAAACTCATGAATAAATTGATTCACGTACCAACACAGACAATGCAAGCAATGATGAAAAGTAGTAATGCCGAAGGATTACATGCATTTTCTAACGCCTTACATTTGGATCATCCGTTGAATGAAAAATAAGGCAAATATTCAAAGAATAAACCAATATCACTCAGCGATAACTTACCTACGTTCTTTTTAATAATGTAAAAGAACGTAGATTTCCTCCAAGTAACACTTCATTTCAGCTACACATATTGAATATGTTTCGGAAAGCCAATCTCAATGTCCAAAGATCGGTTTGTTACAATAACGTTTTCCCTATCTGCGATAAAAAATCTTGATGTCATGGTTTTTTCACCATTATTTAAGAAAATTTCTACAATAGAACGATCAAAGAACATTTCGATAGTATGAAGTTCGTGTACTTTGCAGTAACGTTGCGATCCAAATTTTATCATTAACTCAGTTTGTGTGGATTGATGACGATCTAAGCAAATTAGGCCATTTTCATAAGATAAGCTTAGCTTTTCCTTAGCTTTATTGGAAAAGAAATCTAATGTAAAGGGGCGATTTTGCGCATCAAATTTCAAATAAGCCCGATCTAAATGTTCAACTTCCATTTTTCCTTTTAATGTGAGGGATAAAAGTGCGGTCATATTTTCATAGATTTTTTTAATTGGGCGCTGGAATAGCTGATTGTTTTTTAACTGAATTTCGCGTGGCATGGTAAGGGCTGAATGCCATTTGAATTGATTTGTTGGATAAGTTAAATCAGGTAAGCCTATCCAGCCTAGTAGAATAGTATTCTCTTTATTTTCTAAACCTGAAAAGGTTTGCGGTGCATAGAAATCAAAGCCTTGATCAAGTTCTGCAATATATTCTGCATCAAAAGTATACTGGTTTAATTGACCGATAGCATAAGTAGCATGATAGTTATTTTGGAACTGATTCGTTTCACGCGCTTTTCCTTGCGGTGACCAAATAAAAATATCTTTATTGCCTAATTTCGTCAAATCAGGGCATTCCCACATAAAAACCTGATGGTTATTAAATTTAGGGACGTCAAGTTCACCCAGTAAACGAGGCGTATCATCTAAATTATCCATTTCAAACAGGAGAGCGGTGCCTGTGAGATTTTGCCGTTGCGCACCACAGATAAAACGAATTTTACCTTCAGGAGTCAAGTAAGGTTTAGGATCCCGTACATGTTCTGTATAACCATTAGGCGCTTTTTCAATCAGCAGACGTTTACTGATAAGCATGCCGTTACAATCAAAAATAGCAAGGTTTTGGTAGGGGATTCGTTGATTATCAGTCAAACGGC
The DNA here is from genome assembly GCF_018829625.1 of Haemophilus sp. SZY H36. NCBI lineage: Bacteria > Pseudomonadati > Pseudomonadota > Gammaproteobacteria > Pasteurellales > Pasteurellaceae > Haemophilus > Haemophilus sp. SZY H36. The sequence continues at coordinate 52,811 of NZ_JAHKKA010000001.1, forward strand.
GAGTATTTCCCGTATAGAATATTGCTAATTTATTATCGACTTTTAATGCCCCTCCAGAATAACAACCATGAGATTCAAATGGCTCACATGGGATTAAATCATCTGCATGTTGGAAGACTTGAAAGTCATTTGTAATAAAATGTTTCCAGTGCTTCATCCCATGTAATGCATCAAAGGGAAACCATTGATAAAAAAGATGATATTTTTCACCATCAAACACTAAACCATTCGGATCATTTAATAATCCTGTTGGTGGGGCAATGTGATAGGTCGGATAGAAATCTTTATCGCTTTCCACAGTTTGACGTATAGTGTTGAGCTCACCTGGTTCTGCTGCAAGAATACTTTTGTATTTACCGTTGTTAAAAATGATCATTATGGTGTTGTGCCTAAATTGAAATGTGCGAATTCAGTGAAAAAAAGTGTGTGAACCTTTTATTCACACACTCAGCAACTAATTTTCTAAAAATTCAGTTAATTGATTTTTATTTGGTAGGGCGGACATCGCTCCTTTGGCTGTGGTTGCCAATGCGCCACAAGCATTGGCCTGACGAATAATACGAACTAGCACATCACTGTTACGCCAATTTTCATGTTGAGAAAGTCCTGCTAATAACCCTCCCACGAAGGCATCACCTGCACCGGTGGTATCAATTGGTCTTAATGCCTTACCTGTAACGACATCCTTTTTCCCTGCAAGGTGATACAATGCCCCATCTTTACCTAAGGTGACAATAACCAATTTCTCAGGATAAAGTGCGGTGATTTTTTCAAATGCTTTTTCAAGGCTGTCAGTATTGGTTAAAAGCGTTAATTCTTCTTCGGAGAATTTCAATACATCAGCGAGGCCTACCGCATCCATCACAACGCTTTTCATTTCATCTAAGCTTGCCCATAGCGATTCGCGTAAATTGGGATCAAAGGAAAAAAATCCTCCAGCAACTTTAATACGGCGAATTGCTTCAAAAGTTGTTTCACGTGATGGGTTATTAATGAGAGCAATAGAACAACAGTGTAACCATTCTCCAGATTTAAAATGAGGGAGATCATTGGTTTGTAAAAACTGATCCGCACTTGGATTAACCATAAAAGTGAAGCTACGTTCACCATTATCTAATCCCACCACCACCGTTGATGTACGATGTTGAGGATCGAGAATCATATGAGTTGTATCTACGTTTTCCGAATTAAGCGTTTCTTGCATAAATTGACCGAGAGGATCATTCCCCACTCTTCCGATAAATGCACTTTGTCCACCTAAACGCGCAACACCCACCGCCACATTTGCAGGTGCGCCACCCGCACAACGTAAATAGTGATTTTCACCGTCTGGGATTAAATCGACTACAGCATCACCAGTTACCCAAATTTTTTGATTCATTTTACGTTCCTTTATACGACAAAATTGATTAAAAATAACCGCACTTTAAAGCGCGGTTATTTTATGTTCTTATTCTACCGTTATACGAGCAAATTTTCGTTTACCTACTTGGTAAACATTTGTGCCTTTCGGTGCATTACCTTTTACGTTATCGACTTTTTCGCCATTGATTTTTACACCGCCTTGTTGAGCAGAGCGAATCGCTTCTGAAGTGGAAGGCACAAGTCCCGCTTCTTTTAATAAGGTGGCTAAACCCATTTCGCCAGAGAACGTAAATTCAGGCATTTCATCAGGCATTGCGCCTTTTTGGAAACGATTAATGAATTCCTGTTCTGCGGCGTTTGCTGCCTCTTCATTGTGGAAACGGGCTATTAATTCTTTTGCTAATAAGATTTTTACATCACGAGGATTTTTGCCGTTTTCTACTTCCGATTTTAATTGTGCAATTTCACTTAATGGACGGAATGAAAGAAGGTTATACCAATCCCACATGAGTTCATCTGAAATAGACATCACTTTACCGAACATATCGTTTGGTGCTTCTGTTACACCGATATAGTTGCCAAGTGATTTGGACATTTTTTTCTCGCCATCTAAGCCAACGAGCAATGGAAGTGTAATCGCAACCTGTGGTTTTTTGCCTGCTGATTTTTGTAATTCGCGACCAACAAGTAAGTTGAATTTTTGGTCTGTACCGCCTAGTTCCACGTCTGCATCTAATGCAACAGAATCATAGCCTTGTAGTAATGGATAAATAAATTCATGGATGGCAATAGGTTGATTGTTGCCAAAGCGTTTTTTGAAGTCATCACGTTCAAGCATACGCGCAACGGTGTAATTACTTGCAAGACGAATCATACCCTCTGTACCAAGTTTGCTTAACCATTCAGAGTTGAAGACGATTTTGGTTTTTTGTGGATCGAGAATTTTATAAATTTGCTCTTTATAGGTTTCCGCATTGCGCAATACATCTTCTCGGCTGAGTGGAGGACGTGTGGCATTTTTACCTGATGGATCGCCTACCATTCCAGTGAAATCACCAATTAAGAAATAGACTTCATGACCGAGTTGTTGAAATTGACGTAATTTGTTTAATACAACGGTATGCCCTAAATGAATATCTGGTGCGGTTGGATCGGCGCCTAATTTTACTTTTAATGGGCGATTTTCTTTCAGTTTTTCGATTAAATCCGCTTCTGAAAGGATTTCATCAGTACCGCGCTTTAGTTCCGCGAGAACGGTATTAATGTCAGTCATTATTATTTCCTAATTATGTTTTTTGAAAGGTTTTATTATAGGGATTCTTAGCGATTTGTGAATAAAAAAAACGCCTATTTGTGGGGAAATAGGCGGGAATGTTGGAGTGATTATCTGTTGAACGCTTCAAATTAAGAAAACGCTCTGTTATTGTTGGAATGACTAGATGATAATTGTTATCAATAATCTTGTCAACAAGAAAATGAAAATAATTCTCAAAAATATTATTTTATATAAGGCACCGATTCTGTTAAGGAAAGTGCGGTAGGAATTCCATTAGAAATTTCAAATTTACCCGCATAAGCATAGGCTTCAACGCCTTGTTCCATTGCTTCTTTTAATAAGCGATCGTATTCGGGATCGATATATTCTGCGATTTTGAAACGATCAAAACCATTATGTAACCCAGCAAATAGCACTACTGAACGATAACCTTGTTTTTTCATTGCTAGTAATTCACGGACATGTTTTTGCCCACGTGTAGTAACCGCATCGGGGAACATACCTAAATTTCCTTTTACTAAAGTAATTGATTTCACTTCCACATAACAATCAGGCAAACCCTCGCCTTTTAGTAAGAAATCAATTCGGCTATTTTCTTCGCCGTATTTCACTTCTGGATAAATTTCGTTATACATTGCTAGTTCTTTGATTTGCTTATTTTGCAGTGCTTCAAAGACAAGCTGATTAGAACGATGCGTATTGATACAACAAAGTTGCCCATTTTCAAGTTGAGTGAGCTCCCAAGAATGGGGATATTTGCGGGTTTGGCTATCGGAATGTGAATACCAAATTGTATCGCCTTTTTCACCGCACCCCGTCATCGCACCTGTATTGGCGCAATGAATTGTCATAATATCACCAGTCGGAAGTTCAATATCCGCAAGAAAGCGTTTATAACGACGAATTAACTTTGCCGATTGTAAAGCTGGAAGTTGCATAAAGTTCCTTATTTGAGTTTTTCTAAACGTTGTAAAATGGCGTTATCACTCATGGCTTGCATTTTTTTCATTCTCAAAGCAAGCAAGATTGCGGCGAAAGTGAGTGAGACCACAAAGGCAATCCAGAAACCTTTCGCATCAATGTGTGGCACAAGCCAATCTGTACGACCGAGCGTATAACCAAGTGGCACCCCAATTACCCAATAAGAGAAAAGGGTAATATATAAAATGACTTTGGTATCTTTATAGCCTCGTAAAATGCCGCCAACCACCATTTGAACGGTGTCTGAAAATTGATAAAGTGCGGCAAATAATAATAAATTTGCCGCCATTGCGATGACAATTTCATCGGTTACGAAAATAGAGGCAATTTCATAACGGAAGAAAATCGTAATTAATGCGGTAATGATTGTGACAGTCAGCCCTAATAATAATGCGGCATAGCTCATTTTTTTCGCATTTTGTGGAGAACCTGCCCCTAATGCTTGTCCGACTAAAATCGTTGTTGCCATACCAATTGATAGGGGGAACATGAAAATGAAGGAGCTGGTATTCAATGTAATTTGATGGCTCGCTACAATGGTTGAGCCTAGCGGAGAAAGCATTAACGAAGTGAGGGCAAATAACGCCACTTCACAACAAAGTGCAATGGCGATGGGTAAGCCTAAACGTAGTAGTTTTTTAAGGGTTTTGGGATTCGGCATTTCAATTAATTGGCTAAATACTTTTAGTGAGCGTTCTTGAGCATTCGTGTAGGAATAGAACATCATCATTAAGCACATTGCCCAGTTCACAATAGCTGTCGCAATACCACAGCCCACCGCACCAAAAGCAGGCATGCCAAATTTTCCATAAATAAAAATATAATTAAGCGGAATATTTAGCAGTAAACCTAAGAAGGTAATGACCATTGCTGGCTTGGTTTTGGCAATCCCATCATTTAAACAACGAAAATTAATCAGCATCAAATAAGCAGGCAATCCCCACAACATCGCATGTAAATAATCGCGTGCTAAATCTGACATTTTGCTTTCCATTTGCATATATTGGAGCGGAATTTCGCAGAAATAAATCAGCAAACCCAAAGGAATACTCACACCTAACACAAGCCAAATACCTTGGCGAACTTGGTGGGCAATGCGATGGCGTTGACCAGAACCGTTTAAATAAGAAATAGTCGGAGGCAGCGCCAATAATAAGCCTTGACCAAAAAGCACTAATGGCATCCAAATAGACGCGCCAACAGAAATTGCAGCCATATCAGTAGAACTCACTCGACCAGCCATAATGGTATCCGCTAATCCCATTGAGTTTTGTGCGATTTGCGCTAACAAAATGGGTAAAGAGATTTTAATTAATTTTTTAATATCAGCGTGATATTGGGACAAAAGACGAAAATTCATAAATTTGATATACTAAGAAAAATTTTTAGAAAAGGAGAAAATATGTTTACCGGAATTGTACAAGGCACGGCGCTTATTCATTCAATTACAGAAAAGGCTAATTTTAGAACACAAGTGGTAAAATTACCACCTGAAATGCGTAAAGACCTAGAAATTGGCGCATCGGTGGCAAATAACGGTGTATGTTTAACCGTGACTGAAATTAACGGCGATCTCGTTAGTTTTGATCTCATGCAAGAAACCTTAAGAATTACGAATCTAGGCTTGTTGAAAGTAGGTGACAATGTGAATATAGAACGAGCCATGCAAATGGGAACAGAAATTGGCGGGCATTTATTATCTGGTCATGTGTATTGCACCGCAAGCATTTCAGACATTATTGCCAGTGAAAATAACCGACAAATTTGGTTTGAGCTGCCAAGCGCAGATGTAATGAAATATATTTTAACGAAAGGATTTGTTGCGGTAGATGGTATTAGCCTTACTATTGGTGAAGTAAAAGACACGCAATTCTGTGTAAATTTAATTCCTGAAACTTTGCAACGAACCTTAATGGGGCAACGTAAAGTGGGCGATATTGTGAATATCGAAATCGATCCTCAAACGCAAGCCATTGTGGATACCGTGGAAAATTATCTGAAAACGAGAAATTTATAGTCCATTGAAATAAAAAGAGCGGTTAAAAAAACACAGAATTTTTTAACCGCTCTTTTGTTTGATGACTTCGCTTATTTTTTCGCTTTTTTCCATTTCCAGAACAGGAACAGGGCAAGTAAAGCAATAAGCACATAAATCACCATTTGACCTTTTTGGATTTGAGCATGTAACCAGTCTAAATTTTTTGCGCCAAATTCGCCTAAATACACCCAAATTGGCACAGAAATAATGGCAGCACAGAAATCAATTAAGACAAAACGTGTGTAACTTACACGGCGAGTAATACCAGAGATCATATAAATTGGTGCACGTAAACCTGGTAAAAAACGTGCGACAAATAATACTCGATTGCCGTATTGACTGAATTTTTCACGCACCATTCTTAAACGTTGTAATGTCACGATTTTACGCATTGGGCGGAAACGCAAAATCTTCGTACCATAAATACGACCAAGCCAATACATGGTCGAATCGCCCGCCAGTACACCAATCATACTGACGAGCAACATTAAATGTGAATTAACACTTTCAGGATAAAGCCCCGCAATCACACCACCAGAAACTAACGTAATGTCCTCAGGAATCGGCACACCAAATCCGCAAATAATTAAAACAAGAAGAACAGCCCAATAGCCGTACTCAGTAAAAAATCCAATCAGAAATTCCATAATCTTCCTACTTTATTTTTTAATGAATATCGTAAAAAACCGCTAAACATTCTAATCTTTTCAGGGTAAAAAACCTAGAAAAAGTTTGCTTTGAAAAGAGGGTTATTCTATAATTCACCGTCTCAAAGCATAGCTCAATGCTTGTCTTTGAGAACAATATTTGGAAAATTGCTGGGTCGCCTGCAATTTTCTTTCTTTTAACATTAATTTAAAGAGAACATTAAAATGGCATTTAAATTTAACGCTGAAGTTCGTACAGCGCAAGGTAAGGGTGCGAGCCGCCGCCTGCGTCACAATGGTCAAATCCCTGCAATCGTTTATGGTGGCAGCGAAGAGCCAGTTTCAATCATCTTAAACCATGATGAGTTAAACAACGCGCAAGCACACGAATCTTTCTATTCTGAAGTGATCACTTTAGTGATCGGTGGTAAAGAGGTTGCAGTTAAAGTACAAGCAATGCAACGTCACCCATTCAAACCAAAATTGGTTCATATTGACTTCAAACGCGCGTAATTTGTATTAATACGGTTTTACGTAAGTTAAAAAAAGCTCGTCAAATTTGACGAGCTTTTTTGTTTTTATAAATAACTATTTTTCACAATATATTAGGATATAGCATGCAAACGTTTACATATGTAAATGAATGTAAATATATGTAAATTGGGGGCTGAATTGCTTGACTTATATTTTTTCGCTGTTACCATGCGCGGCGTATTTTTCAGGTAATAGGGCGGTTTATGATAAATAAGTCGCTCTTAATTTTTATAACCTTTTAACTTAACTTTTTAATATTTAATAGGAAAGATATTCATGAATCAAATTTTCCGTGTAATCTGGAATCGCGCAACACAATCTTGGATTGCTGTTTCTGAATTAACTAAAGCACATAAGAAAGCAAGTTCAAGTAATACTATTAAGACTCTCTTGGGGGGAACTGCACTTTTATTAAGCCTTAATGGGGCTGAGGCTGCGCTTGCTATAAGTGATGTTACCTCTGATGGGAAGGTTGTTTCTAATGGGGCAACTGCTAGTGGAAATACTGCTATTGCGATAGGTGTTTCAACCGTTTCTGGTTCAGGCTTTGGTGTCGCTATTGGGAAAAATGCAAGGGCTGAAAAAGGTGGCCAAAGTATTGCAATTGGTGGGGGAAATAATTCAGGAGAGGGAGCTGTGGCTAAAGGAAGCCAATCTATTGCAATTGGTGGTAATACGATAGCTGAAGGTGATTCTTCGATTGCAATTGGTGGTGATGATGTTGATGATGCAGTTAAAGCTACTGTTACATATACTAATCCTCAGAATGGAGCTTCTAAGACCGATACAATTAAGCAGGCATTTCAGGATTTAACTGGTGTAGATATTTTGAATCCAAGATGGACTCCGACTAAAGCCTATAATGCTGCAACAGCAATTGGTATGAAAGCAGAAGCAAAAGAGCTTGCTGTAAGTATGGGTACGTTAGCCCGAGCTCAGAAAGTGAATTCTGTGGCTTTAGGTTCCGGGGCTCTTGCTACACTTGATAATGCTATTGCTTTAGGTGCGGGCTCTAAAACAGATAAACAAGGTACTAAGCAAACTCAAACAACAGTTCAAGGGATAACTTATAATTGGGCTGGTGGCGATAAGACTTCTATCGGGGATGTTGTATCTGTAGGTTCTGCTGGCTTTGAGCGTCAAATAAAAAACGTTGCGGCAGGTGAGGTGAGCAATGTATCTACTGATGCAATTAATGGTTCACAACTTTATGGTGTTTTGAGTAATTTAACGACGGGCGCGTTCTTAAATTATGCGGGTGATAATGCAGTCCAACCAAATGTGGATGATACTAAGGTCATCAAACAAAGCATAGCTAACAATCGTTTAGATATTCGTGGTGGTGCAGATAAAGATGCTTTAACCGAAAAGAATATTGGTGTGAACAATGAAAATGGCAAATTGTGGGTTAAATTAGCTAAAGATTTAAAGGGTTTAAATAGCACTAATGTTGGCGGTATTGTAACCAATGCAGACGGCATTGATATGAGCAATAAACCAATCACAAATTTAGCAGCGGGAACAAATTCAACTGATGCGGTTAATAAATCACAGTTAGATAAAGTCGCAAATAATAATATTAAACTCGGTGGTGATTCCGGGAACACTGATGCTCAGCAGTTAGATAAAGCTGGTGGTTTACAGTTTAATGTGAAAGGCACAAATGGCTTGACTACAACAGCCAGCGGTACGGATGTAACAGTTAAATTAGATGATGCCACGAAAGCAGCTGTAGATTCAATTGCGAATAAAATTGAAAATAACAAAATCAAACTATCCGCGACAAATGATTCAACTTCAACCTCTGAACAAGATTTAAATAAATCGGGAGGCATTGAGTTTAAGGTCAAAGGTGACAACGGATTAACAGCATCTGCGTCAGGTGATACTGTTACATTAAAATTGGATGATGCAACAAAAGCTAAAGTAGATTCAGTTGATAGTAAAATCGGCGACAATAACATCTCTTTAGGAAGTGATTCAGGAAGTACAGATACCCAGGCATTAACCAATGCAGGAGGGATGAAGTTTAATATCAAAGGTGAAAACGGCTTAACGACAACCGCGAGTGGTAAAGATGTAACCGTTAAATTGGATAATACCACCAAAGATAAAATTGATAATGCAGCGGATAAGAATTTAAGCAATATCACTCCTGCTGGTAAAAACAAAATAAAAGGTCTAGTCAGCTGGAACGCAAAAGCTATGAATTCTCATGCGGATTTAACTGAGAATGATGAATCTACAGATGTTGATGAGTTTGCTAAAATTGGTGTGGATGGTGAATTAACGTTGGATGCAGGTAAAAACTTACATTTGAAACGGAAAAATTCAATATTTACCTATGGCTTGGCTTCAGATTTAACGGGTATCAACAGCATCACTGGTTTAGCTAATACATTGCCAGTAACGAAAAATGATGCGGCAGCACCAACAAAAAATCAAACAGCTCCAACCGGTGTGGATGGAACTAAAGCTGCGTCTGTAAATGATATTTTAAATGCCGGTTGGAATTTAAAAGAAAATAATACAGACAAAGATTTTGTTAAAGCTTATGACACAGTGAAATTTGTTGATGGTACTGGTACCACTGCGAATATAACAGTCACTGAAAACGGTGCTGTAAGTGCGGTTAAATTTGATGTGAAAAAAACGACCCTTACTGCAGATGCTGATAAAGGTACGGTATCAGCTGGTAATGCAGGGGATAGTTTTGCGACAGCAAATGATGTTGCAAATGCGATTAATAGTGCATTCTGGAAAGTAACTGGCGCTGAAGATGGCGGTAAATTCGCTGACGGCAATACAACAACAGAAGAACAAGTAAAAGCAGGCGATAAAGTCACATTTAAAGCAGGCGAAAACATCAAGTTAAAACAAGCTGGTAAGGATTTTACTTATTCCTTAAACCCTGTGTTAAGTAACATTACAAGTATTGGTGGTAATGGTACGACAATGACCTTTAAAGATGCTGGTGTAGATTTAGGTGGTAAAAAAATTACAGGTTTAGCGCCAGGTGAAGCACCAACTGATGCAGTTAATAAGTCACAGTTGGATAAAGTCGCAACGAATAATATTAAACTTGGCGGTGATTCAGGAACTACTGATGCTCAGCAGCTAGATAAAACTGGTGGTTTACAGTTTAATGTGAAAGGTACAAATGGCTTGACTACAGAAGCTAGCGGTACGGATGTAACAGTTAAATTGGATAATGCCACTAAAGATAAAATTGATAATGCAGCGGATAAGAATTTAAGCAATATTACCGATGCTGGTAAAAAACAAATCAAAGATCAGGTAACTTGGAAGGCGAAAGCGACTAATTCAAAAGCTGATTTAGATCAAGACACGAAAGATTCTGATGATACTGCTGAAACTATTGGTGCAGACGGCATATTAACGCTAGATGCAGGTAAAAACTTACGTTTACAACGTAAAGGTAAGGAATTCACTTATGGATTAGAGTCTAATTTAACGGGTATCAACAGCATTACAGGTTTAACTAACACCTTGCCAGTAACGAAAAATGATGCAGCTGCACCAACAACCAATCAACCAGCCCCAACAAATGTAGATGGAACAAAAGCTGCGTCTGTAAACGATATTTTAAATGCCGGTTGGAATTTAAAAGAGAATGATACAGACAAAGATTTTGTTAAAGCTTATGACACAGTGAAATTTGTTGATGGTACTGGTACCACTGCGAATGTAACAGTTACTGAAAACGGTGCTGTAAGTGCGGTTAAATTTGATGTGAAAAAAACGACCCTTACTGCAGATGCTGATAAAGGTACGGTATCAGCCGGTAATGCAGGGGATAGTTTTGCGACAGCGAATGATGTTGCAAATGCTATTAATAAGGCATTCTGGAATGCAACTTCTGCAACAACTACAAATGGGGAGGTATCTGGTACTAAGGTACAACCAGTGAAAGCTGGCGATACTGTGACATTTGAAGCAGATAAAAATATCAAGCTTACTCAAGCTGATGGTAAGTTTACATTTGCAACTAAAGACGATGTTGAATTTAATACAGTAAAAGTTGGCGACAAAGAGGATGGTAAATCTCCAGTTGAGTTCAAAACAGAAAAGGCTAAACCGGCGAGTAATAATGGAGACAATAATCCAACAACTGCGTTAAATGTAAGTTCTGCTGATGGAAAACCTACACAAATTACAGGTGTGGCTTCATCATTAAATAAAGCACCAGTAACAACTGCGCCAAATGGTAAGGATGGGGCTAAACCTGAATCAAATCTAGTTGATTTGGCAAATGCTACTACACCAAATGCAGTTGCAACTGTAGGTGATTTACAAAACATGGGCTGGATTGTCGGTGCACCTGAAAATGGTTACGTGGATACAGTAAAGAACGCGAATAAAGTAGACTTCAAAGCTGGTTCTGGAGTTTCTGTAACTGGTGAAACTAAAGACGGTGTTCGTGAAATTACTATCGCAGTTAAAGATGGCGAAGTTGTAAAAGACGGTGATCTTACTGCAATCGTCAATGGTGAAAGTACCCCAGTAACTAAAGTGGGAGACAAATACTATAAAACCTCTGATATCGATCCTAAAACAGGTAAACCTGTCGATAATAAGGTATCAGCAGTAACACCAGATAAAGGCACGACACCAGTTGCTAATGCAGGTAATGGCTATGTAACAGGTAATAAAGTTGCAACAGCGATTCAAAAATCTGGTTTTGTTGTTGGTAAGCAAACAGAAACATTATCGGATGCAGACTTTAAAAATGAAGATGAAAAAGTGAATCCTAATGATGAACTGCGTTTTGCAGACGGTAAAAATACAAAAGTTAAGTTGGCAACGAAAGATGCTGTTGATAAGGAAGGTAATAAGGTTACGACCACAACAGTGAAATTTGATGTTGATACAGGCACAGTTACAAGTAATAAAGACGGTTCTGTTTCAGGCCCAGTTACGCCTGACATGAAGAAAGCCTTAGATGATGCTAAAAAAGCATTAGCGGATGCAACGACACCTGAAGCGAAGAAGGCCGCTCAAGATAAGGTTGATGCAGCGCAGGCTAATATTGATAATGTTGGCAACCCAATTGCAACAGTTCAAAATATTGCGGATGCAATCAATAATTCAGGTTTTACTTTAACAACTTCAGAAAATGGTGGTAAGAAGCTTTCTGGTAAAGATGAAATTATCAATCCAGGTAAGAAAGTTGATCTTGCAGCTGGCAAAAATATGACTGTGAAACAAGACGCTGAAGGTAAAGTCACTTATGCAACCGCGGATGAAGTAAACTTTAGTAGCGTTCAATTCGGTGATAATGGTCCGAAGATTAATGCTGCAGGTGATAACATCAATATCGGTGATAAAGACGGTAATCCAACAAAAATCACAGGTGTTAAAGCAGGTGATATTTCTCCAACAAGTACAGATGCGGTAAATGGTGCTCAAATTTATGCATTAAGTCGTGGTAATGTACCAAATGTGGAAAACATCACAGTAACAAACCCTGATGGTTCAAAAACGACTTATAAAGATATTGTTGTTGATGAGAATGGTACACCAATCTTAAAAACCTATAATGTACAAGGTCAGAAAGAAATTATTACTAACTCAGTCGTTGAGGCTGTTCATAATATGAATGAACAAGGTATCAAGTTCTTCCACTCTAATGATGGTGTAAATCGCCCTAAAGTGGAAACTGCAAATAGCTTTGACTCAAGTGCAAGTGGTAAATTTGCGACAGCAATTGGTAAAAGCTCTGTTGCCCATGGTGATAACGCTGTTGCAATGGGGAATAGCTCTAAAGCATTGGGTAATGACTCTATTGCAATCGGTACAGGCAATATTGTTGAGGCTAATAACTCAGGTGCCTTTGGTGACCCTAACGTAATTAAAGCTGATGCAACGGGAAGCTATGCATTTGGTAACAATAACGTGATTACGACAAAAAATACATTTGTATTAGGTAATGATGTTAATAATGCAGGCAACTCCACTTCGAGAGAAGGCACCGTTGAAAACTCTGTATATTTAGGTAATAAATCAACAGCAACCGCTGGAGATGGAAGCCGTACAGCAAGTTTATATAACATTAAACAAGATGGCACGAAAGGCACAAGTACTACTGCGGGTTCTGTAGGTACGGTAACCACCGCAACGGTAGGTAATATGACTTACGGTGGTTTCCAAGGAGCGAAAGCAAATGGTGTTGTTTCAGTTGGTGCTGCTGGAGATGAACGTCGTATCCAAAACGTAGCAGCAGGTGAAATTTCATCAACTTCTACCGATGCAATCAACGGTAGCCAGTTATATAGCGTGGCTAAAGGTGTAGGTAATCGTATTAATAACTTACAAGGTCAGGTTAATAGATTAGGTAAACGTATGAATGCAGGTGTAGCTGGTGCGATGGCTGCTGCTAACTTAATGCAACCTCACAAACCAGGACAATCAGCTGCGATGGCTGCAGTAGGGCAGCACCGTGGAGAAGCTGCATTAGCAGTGGGATATTCCCGTATTTCTGATAATGGGAAATATGGTATAAAATTATCTATGGGTGCAGATACACAAGGCCAAATAAGCACAGGTGCTGGTGTATCTTATTTCTGGTAATTCGATTTTACCCTATGTTTGATTTAAAGCCTCCGCATATACGGAGGCTTATTTTTTATTGATTTGGCATTATAATAGGTGTATGAGACAGGCAGTTTAATTGCAATAGCTAGTTTATTGAAAGCAAACATTTACAAATGTAAATGCATGTGAATTGGAGCTAAATTGCTTGACTTATATTTTTTGCTGTTAGTATGCGCGCGTATTTTTCATGTATAGAGCGGTTTATGATAAATAAGCCGCTCTTAATTTTTTATAACCTTTTAATCTTTATAGGGAAGACATCTATGAACAAAATTTTCCGTGTGATCTGGAATCACGCAACGCAATCTTGGGTCGCTGTTTCTGAGCTTGCTTCAGTAAAAGGCAAAACTAAATCAAAAACAATTTCAAAATTAGCCGCACTTTCGTTAGTAACGTGTTCTTCTATTGTGGCTGAACATGCGATGGCTGCTACTTATATTAATCAAACTAAAGTTAGCACTACAATTGCCGATGCAACTAAACAAATTGCAATTTTGCAGGGATCTTCTCAGGCAGCAAAAAGTTCGAATGGTACCATTCTTATCAGTAATAATCCTCTTATTCGAGCTGGTTCAGTGAAAATTGGTTTCGATATTGCTGATAATCAAGATGGTAATACTGGGGATACGTTAATTGGTAACCGTATCTCTGCAGGTGGGCAAGGTGGGAAAGATTCAATGTCTACTGCTGTTGGTTATGCTGCTCAAGTTGCAGGGCCGGCTGTATCCTTAGGTATTGGTGCACGAGCGGATATTAATGATAATAAGGGTTGGAAGGCTGTATCTAATAGTGGTGTTGCTATAGGTCCTTTTTCTTCAATCGGTGGGAATAGAGATGGTGGTGTTGCAATAGGTGCTATTGCTCAGGCTGATAATCATGGGTCAATTGCTATCGGACAGTTATCTGGTGCATATCGAGAGTTTTTTGATCGTGACGCTACATCGCAAAAGAAAGGAACTGTTTATCGAAATGCTGAGGCAGATGCTCAGTCGACAATTTCTATAGGTAAAGAGGCGGGGGCTCGGGCAACAAGTAGCATTGCTTTAGGTCATGGTGCTACTACTTCTCGTACAGGTTCGAATACGATTGCATTTGGTACAAATAGCGTTGCGATTAAGGATAATTCAATAGCATTAGGTAATAGCGCTGTTGCTGGTGGATATTCTAAAGACAATATATCAGATATCAATACTCAGTTAGGAAAGCTTAAAACTGATCTTGCTACAGCTGAAAAAAACTTAGGTACAGAGGAGGAGAATCTAAAAACAACAGATACTCCAGAGCAGAAATTTAGAGTAGCGAGTGCAACAGCAACTGTTGCGCGCTTGAAATTAGCAATAAAACGTTTAGAAAAAGATCTAACATATCTTGAGTCAGGAGAAAACGCTACTAATGCGATTGCAATCGGTAACCAAGCAAAAGCAACAAACCAGAATTCAACTGCATTAGGTAACAGTTCACGAGCAAATATTGCAACTGGTGTTGCTTTAGGTTCAAGTTCTGAAACAACGGCTGCAAAAGGTATTACTGGTTTTAGTCCTACAACTCAAGGTACTTCAGATATCCGTGCTAATACATATAAACCATTGGATGGTCGAGTGCTAACTTCAACCTTAGGTGGGGTATCTGTCGGTAGTGCAACAAACACTCGTCAAATTAACCATGTGGCAGCTGGTACTGCGGATGATGATGCGGTAAATGTGGCGCAACTTCGTTCTGTAAACTTAAAAATTGCAGGGGATACTACCAACAAAACAGAATCGGCAAAAAAAGGTCGCATTCGTGATAAGTCTACCTCAAAAGCTGATGTATTACTTGATAGTCAAACTTTGAATGTGGTAAGTAGTAATAAGGATTTATTAACTACAGATGCGACAAATAATACAATTACTATTACGCCAAAAACTACTAAGGTTAATGTTAATAATGACATAACAAAAGATGATTCTGGTAAAGTTTCTACTCCAACTACGAATGGGTTAGTAACCGCTACAGACTTAGCGGGTACATTAAATAATATGTATTGGAAAATAGCCGCAGATAAAAATGAGAAAGGTGATGTAAGAACTCCCTCAACAGAAGCCGTAAAAGCGGGGGATAAGGTGCGTCTAATCGCAGGTGATGGTGTAAAAATTGTACAAAAAGGTCGTGATTTTACGTTTTCTGTGAAGAATGTGATTAAACTTGCTAAGGCTGATGGTTCAAATAGCTTCTTTAGAGCAGGGCCAAATATGGATGTAGAGCTTAAAGGAGAAGGCAAAGATCAACACGTTGAATATAAATTATCTCCAGATATTACTATTAATAGTGTAACAACTAATGGGGGGGCTAAATTGGAAGGGACAACTCTGTCTGGTCTAAGTGATCATTTAGTACCGACTACGCCAAATGAGAAAGCAGGTACAAAACCCGCTGCGGCAGCTGGAGATCAACTAAAACAAGCCGCAACAGTTAATGATGTGTTAAATGCTGGTTGGAACCTACAAAATAATGGTGAAGCGAAGGATTTTGTAAAACCTTATGACACGGTAAACTTTGTAGATGGAAAGGGCACTAAGGCAGTTGTTGAATCAGATCATGAAACCAGTAATGTAACGTTTAATGTTGATACTGTTGACATGACTTCAACCCAAAATGGTACAGTTGAGAACCCGATGGGTAATAATGCTAAAAAGTTATTAGACGATTTAGCCGCTGCTAAAAAAGCAGTTGCAGACAATCCTGATGATGAAGAAGCAAGAGCAAAACTTAAAGATGCAGAAGATGCTGTAAATAAAGCAGGTGGAAACAAAATTGCAACGGCACAAAACGTTGCTAATATGATTAACAATTCAGGCTTTACATTAAAAGCGGATAAAGTTGACGGTGGTGAAAATACTACTGATGGTAATAACGCTAATGGAGATAAATTGACTGAAAAGGGTGAGTTAATCAAACCGGGTTCAACAGTAACGATGAAAGCTGGTAAAAATATGGCTGTTAAGCATGATACAAACGGCAATATTACCTATGCAACAGCTTCTAATGTAACCTTTAACAGCGTTCAGTTTGGTGATAATGGTCCTAAGATTACTAACAATGGTGAAAATATCAATGTTGGTACAGCGACAGGCGCACCAACTAAGATTACAGGCGTAGCACCAGGTGAAATTTCAGCAACTTCAAAAGATGCAGTAAATGGTAGCCAGTTATATAGTGTGGCAAAAGGTGTAGGTAATCGTATTAATAACTTACAAGGCCAAATTAATAAATTAGGCAACCGTATGAATGCGGGCATGGCGACTTCTGCTGCGATGGCAAACTTGTTACAACCGCATAAACCGGGTCAATCTGTCGCAACTGCGGGTATTGGTCAACATAAAAATCAATCTGCGGTAGCAGTGGGTTACTCTCGTATTTCTGATAACGGTAAATACGGTGTTCGCTTCTCAATGGGTGCTAATACTCAAGGTGAGGTGACCGGTGGTGCAGCAGTCGGATACTTCTGGTAATTTCACCGCACTCTTATAAATAAAACCGCTCCTTTGGGGCGGTTTTTTGTTTATTGCGCCAATGCGTTTTTATTTAATGCCAACTTATCGTTCCATTGATATTGATTCCACACTTGATTTGCAATTAGCAGAAAGTTTAATTTCAAAAGAATTCTAAAAAAATTGGCCGCACGTTGCGGCCTTTGTTTTTGATAAGCCTATTTGCTTTTTTCCAATAAAAAAACTCCCCTAAAACTCACCGCACTTTTGTTTACTTCTTGTGCAAAAAAAGGCAAACGTTTGCTATTGTTTTTCATTACACCTGATAAATGTAAATTATCGTAAAGATTGTATTTTTACATTGAACTTTATGACTAAATCTGTATAATTTTTCCACTTTATTTATGCCCAAGTTCTTTTATTAATTGAATAAGAGATTGAGGGTATTTTTAAACATCGTTAGAGAGACATTTATGAATAAAATCTTCCGTATCGTCTGGAGCCAAGCAACGCAATCTTGGGTGGTTGTTTCAGAATTAACCAAAGCACATAAAAAACAAAGTTCATCAAATTCACAAGGAAGTGCGGTTAAATTTTCAGGCAATTTTATTAAATCTTCAGCTATCGCCTTGACGCTATTAAGTGGCCATTCGGCTTATGCTGCTACAGCAGGCAACACTGCTGGGCAAGGTATAGCCAGTTCGGTTGCTTTTGGACCTGATTCAAATGCATCTCAAGATGGCGCTGTTGCACTTGGTAAGCAAGCCATAGCAACAGGAACTGAGGGTGCAGCATTAGGTAAAGGTGCTAAAGCTCAAGGGAATTTATCCGTAGCAGTCGGTGTTAAGGCCCAAGCTTCTGCTAATAATGCGATGGCTTTAGGTTTAGAAAGTAAGGCTACAAAAGACAATGCGGTTGCTTTAGGTAGAATGGCAGAGGCTACTCAAGAGAGTGCAGTGGCCCTTGGTTTCAAGTCAAAGGCTACAAGTTTCAATACTGTAGCTCTTGGTACAAATACAGAAGCGGCTGGGCAGCGTTCGATGGCATTTGGTAATGAAGCAAAGGCTACTGCGAATGATACAATTGCTTTTGGTTCATCTAGCGAAGCAAAGAAAAATAACGATATTATCATTGGTAAAGAAGCCAAAAGCCGTGATGAAGGGGGCGGACATAGCGTTGCTGTCGGCTATAATGCAACAGCCGGCTCTAATAAAACTGGAGCAGCTACTGATGTCACGAGAACAGGTACTAATGAAGCTGCAGGTGGCGTAGCTATTGGCGTCTCATCTTATACGGGGCTTAATAGAAATAATACAGCTATTAACTCTTCCGTAGCCATTGGTGCTGGTGCTGGTGCTGGGTATCGTGCGATTGGGGCAGACGGTTTACCGACAGGTAATGGTACCGATCCGGATGATAATGCTAAGGTATTGGTAAAAGCGTTTGGTGGCACTACTAGTACATTGGATTATTTTAAAAATACAGGAGATGCCAACAAGGATGGTTTCTTCTCTTTCCAAAATGTAGATATTAACGAAGGCACAGCCTTAGGTCGTAATACCCGTGCTATCGGGGACCAATCGGTAGCTCTTGGTGCACAATCTATAGCTGGTCAAGGCTCTATCGTTATTGGTGGTAATGATATTAAAGCTTATGTTAATAAGAAATACTTTAAGGCAGAAAGTCCGACTAGTGGACCAGCTAACACAGTAAATGATTTTGATGCGCCCACCACTCCTGCGACAGGAAAAAATGGACAGCCTATTACGATTACAAACAAGTATAGAGAGCTTGTAGGAGTCGCTTTAGATGATTCCTATCGTGCTAGCTATGGTCAAGACGGTTCTACCGTAATCGGTATGCAGGCCCACTCTACCACCCCGTTGGGCGTGGCGATTGGTACGAACTCTATCGTTAGAAAAGGTGCCTTTGGTTCGACAGCCATTGGTTCCGGTGCGTCCGTATTAGCGAATGCGGAGGCAGCAGTCGCCATCGGTATGGGGGCGGAAGCTCAGGGCAATTACGCCGTGGCTGCCGGTACGGCTGCCCGTGCTAAAGAATCTGCGGTAGCTGCTGGTTATCAGGCAAATGCTGATAAATCTGCGGTAGCTGTCGGCGATAGTTCTAAGGCGACAACATCTTCTGTTGCAGTCGGTCAGTTGGCACAAGCAACGAAAGAGGCTGATATTGCAGTTGGTCAAGGGGCGAAAGCGTCAGGTAATCAAGGTGCGATTGCCATGGGCTTGGGCACCAATGCGCAAGGCGATTCCTCTATTATGATTGGCGGTGCAAATATTGACTCCGCGTCTAAGCAAAATACAACATATGAAAAAGCAAACGGTCAAATATCGGAAAAAACGATAACTGAAATAATTAATGGCCATTCTGTTCAACGTAAATATAGTTTTGCAGGGACGACAACGACTACAGGAACTGTAGATAAAGCCTATAAAGAGTTAACCGGTCGTGATATGGATACATCTGCTATTAATTTTGCAGATACTACAAATAAAAATGGTCATGCATCCACATCCTTAGGGGTGCATGCCTTATCAAGAGGTGATTTGGGTACCGCTATTGGTGCAAGCTCTCGTGCTGACTCAATTGGATCTGTAGCCTTAGGTGTTGGCGCTCGGGCAACTAAACAAAATGCGGTAGCAATTGGTACGGGCTCCACAACCGATTTGGTGGGGACACGCCAATTAAGCGTGAATTACAACAGTGATGGCGAGATTGTTTCTGATAACTCAACAGATATAGCTTATACATTTAAGTGGGCAGGTGGTACCAATACCTCTGAAGGCGACGTCGTGTCTTTCGGTAGCTCCGGCGCAGAACGTCAATTGAAAAACGTGGCAGCCGGTCGCGTGGCAGAAGATTCTACCGATGCAATCAACGGTTCCCAGTTAAACTCCATCACCAAAAAAATTGCAGGGGGTTTTCACGCAAGCGGTAACGTGGTAACAGGATCTTCAGGTGAGTTCACATCTAAAAAAGCAAGTGTGACCCCAGCGGACAGCGCTTATGAAAGCGCAATCCGCCCGGAAGATAAAGTCCAATTTCAAGTCGGCAACAACTTGAAGTTAGATCGTGATGAAACCGAAGTTGAAGTTGAAGTTCCGGATGATTTTGATAAAACTAAAAAAGTTAAAAAGAAAATCAGAAAAGCCGATTTTGCCTACAGCCTGAACCCTGTATTAACCAACCTGACCAGCGCAGAGTTTAAAGGCAAAGATGCAAATGCGCCGACAACCAAGCTGACTAATGCAGGTGTTACTATTACTCCAGTAACAGCAGGTAAGAGCCCAGTTTCATTGACCGAAAACGGTTTAAACAACGGCGGTAATGCGATTACTGACGTAGCTGGCAACCTTGACGGTGCGAAAGCAAATACAAATGCACCAACAACTAATGCAACCAAACCGGCAACGCTTAATAACAGCAACGCCGCAACCGTAGGCGATGTATTGAATGCAGGCTGGAACTTGCAAGGAAATACGACAGCAAAAGATTTTGTTACCGCCTATGACACCGTTAATTTTGTTGACGGCGACGGCACAACTGTATCTGTTGAAAATACAGACGGCAAAACCAGCACAATCAAATACAGTGCAAACCTTGGCGATGGTTTGAAAAAGGATGATGCTACCAATAAGATCACTGTGAATGCTGCGGATAAATCCTTAACGGTAGGCTCTGACGGTGTTAAGGTTAATACTGGAAACATCAATACTGCAGCCGTGCCGACAGTAGATGCAGGAGATGAAAACAAAATCGCTACCGTAGGCAACGTCGCAGATGCCATTAAAGCAGCTGCTTGGAAGGCAACTTCGGCTGCCACAACAAGCGGTGAAAATACCGGCAAGAAAGAGCAAGAAGTCAAAGCTGGCGATACGGTAACCTTCGAAGCCGATAAAAACATCAAGATTGCTCAAGATAACGGTAAATTCACATTCTCGACAAAAGATGATGTGGTGTTTGAAACTGTGCAATTAGGTGGCGATCAAGGTCCTAAATTAAGTAAAACTGATGAGGGAGACCTTAAAGTATCTGGCTCTAATGGTACGGATCCAGTGAAAGTTACTAATGTGAAATCTGGATTGGATACGTATGGTGGTAATGTACCAGGTACAACGGCTAAAAACACTGGTTTAGTTGACTTGTCTAAACCTACGACAGGAGAACCTAAAGTAAGCGACAATACTGCCGCTACCGTAGGTGATTTACGTAATATGGGTTGGGTTGTATCTTCGGACAAAACAACAGGTGAATTAACAAAAGCGTACACAGACCAAGTAAAAAATGCGGACGAAGTGAAATTCGTTGGAGAAGGTGGCGTTACTGTATCTGGTAAAACAGAGAATGGTGTTCGTACTATCACTGTGAAAGCAGAGGCTCAAGAAATGCCTGAGCAACCTGTAAGTTATACAACTGCAGATGGTACAAAAGTATATCCTAAGACGGTAACAAAACCAGATGGAACTAAGGAAACTAAATACTATCCAAATCCAGATGGTACAGGCACTGAAATTCCTAAAGAGAATGTGATTGCATCTATCAATGGTCCAGAAGGTACTAAGGCACCAACTACATTATCCAATGTAGCAGGCAACTTAGATGGTGCTAAAAAAGGTACAACAGCGCCAACTACTGAACATGGCCCTGTAAATACAGCAGATAAAAATGCTGTTAACTATGTAAATCCTAATAATGCGGCTACTGTGGGTGACGTATTAAATGCAGGTTGGAATTTACAAAACAATGGCACTGCGAAAGACTTCGTAAAACCATATGACACAGTGAATTTTGTAGATGGAATCAATACCAAAGCGGTAGTGACCACGGATGCAGAAGGAAAAGTAAGTAATGTACAAATAGATGTAAAAGACTTACCGATCGCATATACAAATGAAGCTGGAGATAAAGTAGTTAAAGCAGCAGATGGAAAATATTACAAAGAAAGCGATTTAGCTGGAAAAGTATATGATCCAAAAACTAATCAGTTTAAAAATGCAGATGGAACAGCATTGAAGGAGCAACCAACAGAAGTAGCTGGAGATACTGTAAAAACTAATTTAGTAAATCCAAATGCAAAAGCAAACAAAGCTGGAGATGCAACACAATTGGGCAATGTAGCGAATGGTGCTAATACATTTGATCCAGTAGATGACAAAAAAATGGCTAACGATGGTAAATGGTATCCAGCTAATCAAGTTGAGCCTAATGGTCAACCTAAGAAAGATGCATCTCCAGTAGCTGTACCAAATAACATTGGTAAAGCAGGTTTAATTGATTTTAGCAAGTCTAATCCTAACAATGCAGCTACTGTAGGTGATTTACAAAACTTAGGTTGGATTGTATCTGCAAAAGGTAATGACTACTCAGATCAAGTACGTAATGCCAACGAAGTTAAATTTGTAGGTGAAGGCACAGCTTCAGTAACGGGTAAAACAGATGAGAATGGCGTTCGCACGATTACTGTGAAAGTAGATGACCAAGTATCTACAAATAATGCACAAATGCCTGTAAATTACACAACAGCAGATGGTACTAAAGTGTATCCAGTGAAGGATGAAAATGGTAATGTAACATATCACACAACGCCAGATGGAAAAGGTCAGGGAGATAAAGAAATACAAAAAGGTGATGTAATTACATCAATCAATGGCCCAGAGGGTACAACAGCACCAACAACATTATCTAATGTAGCAGGCAACTTAGATGGAGCTAAAAAAGATACAAAAGCGCCAACTACTGAACATGCTCCTGTAAATACAACAGATAAAAACGCTGTTAACTATGTAAACCCTAACAATGCGGCTACTGTAGGTGACGTATTAAATGCAGGTTGGAATTTACAAAACAATGACACTGCGAAAGACTTTGTGAAACCGTACGATACAGTGAATTTTGTAGATGGAATCAATACCAAAGCGGTAGTAACTACAGATGCAGAAGGAAAAGTAAGTAATGTAACGTTCAATGTCGATATGGCGGAAATGACACCTGAAACTGATGGTTCGGTGAAAGGTCCGGTTTCTCAAGACTTATTAGATGCATTAGATAAAGCTCAAGAAGAATTTGATAAAAATCCTAATGATGAAGCTGCGAAAAATGCATTAGAAGCAGCAGAAAAAGCAGTGAATGAAGCAGGTGGTAATAAAGTTGCTAACGCTCAAAATGTTGCAGATATGATTAACTCATCTGGCTTTACGCTGAAAACATCTGAAGTTGATGGTGGTAAAAAAGTTGCTGGAACTAAAGATAATGGTGAGTTAATTAATCCGGGTAAAACCGTTGAAATGGTGGCAGGCAAAAATATGTCTGTGAAACAAGATGAAAACGGTAAAGTGACTTATGCAACGAAAGACGATGTTGAGTTCAATACGGTAAATGTTGGCGAGCCTGAAACATACAAAAATGCAGCGGGCGAAACTGTTGTGAAAGGTAACGATGGTAAATTCTATAAACCAAACGAACTTAATGCTGACGGTAAACCAAATGAAGGAGCAACAGGTTTAGAACGAGACAAAGTGACGGTGGAAAATCCTCAAGTTACCTTGAAACGTGAAGCTGCGAAAGAGGCAACAAATAATGCCAATAAACCATCAAGTGCGTTGAATGTATCTTCTTCAGACGGCAAACCGACTCAGATTAAGGGGGTGGGCTCTGTATTAAATATCGAGGATGTTGATACCAAAGGTGATCAGGTTGATCCTAATGGCAATGTAACAACACCAGCTAAAGAAGCGAAAGACAAACTAGTTAACTTAGGCACTAACCCGAAAAAAGATGATAAACCTTTAAGCGAAGAGACATTAAATTCTGCTGCAACTGTTCGTGATTTAGCGAATATGGGCTGGGTGGTATCTGCAAAAGATAACAACTACACCAACACCGTGAAAAACGCGAACAAAGTGGAATTCAAAGGTGATAATGGTATCTCTGTAACAGGTAAAGATGTTACTCAAGCAGATGGTACTGTTACTCGCGAAATCACCGTTGCAATTGCAGATGGTAAAGTGACTGATAAGGTAACGATTACTAAAGATGGTAAAGACATTCCTGCAATTAAGATTGGTGATAACTACTATGAAGTAGATAAAAATGGTAAGCCAGTTGGCTACGAAGTAGATGAAAAGGGTAAACCGACAGCAAATAATAAACCAATTGATGTGGCAGGTGCGACTATTACGAATGAGGGTAATAAAGTCGTAACAGGTAATACCGTGGCAACAGCAATCCAAGAGTCTGGTTGGAATGTTGGTTTGGCTGATTCATCTAAAGCTAATGAAGCATTTAATGATGATAGTAAAGCGTTATCAGCAAATAAACTTGAGAAAGTCAATCCAAATGACAATGTTCGTTTTGCTGATGGTAAAGGTACAAAAGCAGCTGTTGCAACTGTTGAGCGTGTTGATGAGTTCGGCAAGAAAGTGACTGATACTTATGTGAAGTTTGATGTGGATGCGGGTGAAATTACTGCGGATACAACCAAACCTGGTGCGGTAAAAGGTCCTGTTACTGTAGATGAAGCGAAGAAACTGGCAGACGATCTGAAGAAAGCCGAACAGGCAGTAAAAGATTTGCCTGCGGATGCAACCCCGGAAACGAAAAAAGCTGCCCAAGATGCACTTAAACTAGCCCAAGATGCGGCAGCTCCGTTGAACAAAGTGGCAACCGCACAAAATGTTGCTGAAGCTATTAACAATTCAGGCTGGAGAACAAACTCTACCACTGCAACAGGCGGAGCGAAAGATACGCTAATCAATCCAGGTAAGGCTGTGAACTTTGAAGCTGGTAAAAATATGGAAGTGGCACAAACTGTCGATAAAGATGGCAATGTGGCATATACCTATAAAACCAAAGACAATGTTCAATTCAACAGCGTACAGTTTGGTGGTGATACGGGTCCTAAGATCAGTAACAATGATGGTAATATCAATGTAAGTGGTCCGGATGGTAAAGCACCAACTAAGATTACTGGTGTTGCTGCAGGCGATATTTCACCAAATAGTACCGATGCGGTAAATGGTGCACAAATTTATGCATTGGTTGGTGATCAAAGTAATGTTAACCAAACAAGTCCAACATACACTAAAGTGGATTTGGATGAAAATGGTAAACCAAGTTACACAACAGTAAATGCACCTGCTGGGAAAACAGTTGTGACGGCAAAAGATGATAATGGTCATGATGTTCCTGTGTTGAAAACTTATAACGTTCATAGCCAAAAAGAGATTGTGACTAACTCTGTTGTTGAAGCAATCCACAATATGAATGAGCAAGGTATTAAGTTCTTCCATTCAAATGATGGAGTTGAACGTCCTAAACAAGAGCAAACAAATAGTTTTGACTCAAGTGCAAGTGGTAAATTTGCAACAGCGATAGGTTCACGTTCAAAAGCGGATGGAACAAATGCAGTAGCAATAGGTTTTAATTCTGTTGTAACGGGTAATGATTCAATCAGTATTGGTACAGGCAACCGTGTAACAGGTAATAATTCTGGTGCATTTGGTGACCCAAGCACAGTTAGTGGCCAAGGAAGCTATTCTGTGGGTAACAATAATACCGTCGCAACCAATGATACGTTTGTGTTAGGTAATGAAGTGAAACATACTGTAGAAAATTCTGCTATCTTGGGTGCTAAATCAACAGCTCGTGGCGGTAATGGTTCTAAAACTGGTACTTTACGTAACTTGAAACAGGATGGCACTCAGGGTGCGAGCACAACAGCTGGTTCAACAGGTACTGTAAGTACTGCAACAGTTGGTCATATGACTTATGGTGGTTTCCAAGGTGATAAAGCTGATGGTGTAGTATCTGTAGGTGCTGCGGGTAATGAGCGTCGTATCCAAAACGTAGCAGCGGGTGAAATTTCTAAAACTTCAACAGATGCGATTAACGGTAGCCAGTTGTATGCTGTAGCTGCAGGTATTGGGCATAAACTTGGTGACTTGGATAACAAGATCAACAAAGTTGGAAAACGTGGTGATGCAGGTACTGCAAGTGCATTGGCAGCGGCGAATATTCCGCAGGCTTATACACCAGGTAAGAGCTTAGTTGGTATTGCAGCGGGTAGTTACCAAGGTCAAAATGGTCTTGCAGTAGGAATGTCTCGTATTTCTGATAACGGTAAGATCATCATTCGTTTATCTGGTACGGCAAATAGCCAAGGTAAAACTGGCGTCGCAGCTGGCGTAGGTTACCAATGGTAATCAGCTGATAGCAAAAACATAATGAAAAAACACCGCACTTTGCGGTGTTTTTTTATATCGGCTTTTAAAATATGCTTTAATTAACATTAAAAGAGGGAAAAATATGCCCGTATTATGTCATGCCATTTCACTTGCAATGCTTTATTAAAGATTGTTTAATAAGACTGTTCTCATAATAAGCTTAAAAAACAAAATGAACTAGTTTACTAGTACAAAAAATAAGTGTAGAGTAACAACATAATTAAACACAACATTTGAAAGCAAGAGAGTGATGTATGGCTAAAGAAAAAATTGAAATTGTCGTGGCAAACGATGATACGCGTATTGAGAAAGTCGATCAGGTTTTACCGCCCATTGCCTTATTAGAAAAATACCCAGCTAGTGAATATGCGGCTAAATTAGTAAAACAAACGCGTCATGAAGCACATAATATTATTCATGGTAAAGATGATCGTTTATTAGTGATTATTGGTCCTTGCTCTATTCATGATCCTAAAGCGGCAATTGAGTATGCAAACCGTTTAAAACCATTACGTGAAAAATATAAAGATAGCCTTGAAATTATTATGCGCGTGTACTTTGAAAAACCACGTACAACGGTGGGCTGGAAAGGTTTAATTAACGATCCGTATTTAAATGATACTTATCGTTTAAATGATGGTTTACGCATTGCACGAAAATTACTTTCTGATATTAATGATTTAGGTGTGCCATCTGCTGGTGAATTTTTAGATATGATCACGCCACAATATGTTGCAGATTTTATGAGTTGGGGCGCAATTGGGGCGCGTACGACTGAATCACAAGTTCACCGTGAGTTAGCTTCAGGTTTATCTTGTGCGGTTGGGTTTAAAAATGCAACTAATGGGGGCGTGAAAGTTGCTTTAGATGCGATTGGCGCAGCAGAAGCTCCTCATTATTTCTTATCTGTAACCAAATTTGGTCATTCTGCGATTGTTTCCACAAAAGGGAATGAAGATTGCCATATTATTTTACGCGGTGGTGATAAAGGACCAAACTATAACGCTGAAGATGTGGCAAAAGTTTGTGCGGATATTGAGAAGTCTGGTCGTATTCCACATGTTATGGTTGATTTCAGCCATGCAAATAGCTGTAAACAATTTAAAAAACAAATGGACGTTTGCCAAGATGTATGCAATCAGATTGCATCTGGTTCTAAACAAATCTTTGGCGTAATGGTGGAAAGTCATTTAGTGGAAGGCCGTCAAGATTTAGTTGATGGTAAAGCGCAGACTTATGGACAAAGTATTACAGATGCTTGCATTGGATGGGAAGATTCTGAAATTCTTCTTAAACAGCTTTCTGATGCGGTGATTGCTAGACGTAAAGTGAAGAGTAATTAATTGAAATATAATCTAGATACTAGATAGAAGTGCGGTTGATTTTCACCGCACTTTTTTATTCGCCTTTAACTACGCAGCCCATTTCATTTTATCGCGACGTTTCATTTGATGAATCGTATTGGTTACGGTGCCGACAATGGGTAAATTCGACCAATCTTTTGTATTTATATTTGGTGTAGTGGAATCCAATGCCATGAAAAGGTAATTGCCGCTATGCGCCATAAATTCATAGACATGAAATTCGTTATTTTCTTCTAGCACAACAAGATCACCTGTATAAAGATTGTCATTTTTTTCAACGACTAGCATATCTCCACTTTCAATCCCCCAAGCTAACATGTTTGGATTGGTGACATGAATAAAACAGGTTTGCTTTGGACGCTTAATGCAATAAAGATTCAAGTCTAGTTTTTTATTGAATTTAAGGCTGTCATCCATATCACTGAAAAAAGGGAGTGGATTATAAGAAAAATCCATTTCATATTGCGCAGTCAAAGTTTGGTTGTTCATTCTCTTATCTCCTGTTAAATAATATGGATAAATAACCTTTTACCTTGTTTTTTTGTACAGTTAAATTTTACTGGTGTTTCATACAGGGTGTCAATAGCTTAAATAAAAAATTTTTTTATCAGTATGTTTTTAGAAAATATCTAACAAATTTAGAAAAAAGTTCATTTATTGGATGACAAATAACAAAAAATATTTTCTTTCGATAAGAATTTACGCTATCTTTAATCTCCTCATAGGTGGATTGGCGACAATCTGAAGTTAAATTTATTAAAAAGAAAGATAAAAGTATGAACACATCTCGTTTATTTCGTCTGTTATTCCAGGGCAATTTAGTAAAAAGAATTGCAACTGGTTTAGTTCTAGGGATCATTATTGCGCTTGTTGGACCGGCACTTGAAGGTGCTTTAGGTTTTAATATTGCGGAAAAAGTAGGCGTTTTAGGTACCATCTTTGTTAAAGCATTGCGTGCTGTTGCGCCAATTTTGATTTTCTTCCTTGTTATGGCTGCGCTTGCAAACCGTAAGATTGGTACGAAAAGCAATATGAAAGAAATCATTGTGCTTTACCTTCTCGGTACATTCTTAGCAGCGATTGTTGCAGTTATTGCGGGTTTCGTATTCCCAACGGAAGTGGTTCTTGCAACCAAAGAAGATGCCAGCTCAGCGCCGCAAGCTGTTGGTCAAGTTTTATTTACCCTTATTTTAAATGTGGTAGACAATCCATTAAATGCGATTTTCAAAGCAAACTTTATTGGTGTATTAGCATGGTCTATCGGTTTAGGTTTAGCGTTACGTCATGCATCTGATGCAACTAAGAACGTATTATCTGATTTTGCAGAAGGCGTATCAAAAATTGTTCATGTCATTATTTCTTTTGCACCATTTGGTGTATTCGGTTTAGTGGCTGAAACCTTATCTGATAAAGGTTTAGTCGCATTAGGCGGTTATGCGCAGTTACTTGCAGTATTAATCGGTACAATGTTATTTACTGCTTTTGTTATTAACCCAGCATTAGTTTATTGGAAAATTCGTCGTAATCCGTACCCATTAGTATGGACTTGTGTACGCGAAAGTGGTGTAACAGCGTTCTTCACACGTAGTTCTGCGGCAAATATCCCAGTGAATATTGAATTAGCAAAACGTTTAAACCTTGATGAAGAAACTTATTCTGTTTCTATTCCATTGGGTGCGAACATCAATATGGCAGGTGCGGCAATCACGATCACAATTTTAACGTTAGCTGCAGTACACACATTAGGTGTGGAAGTATCTTTTGTTAGTGCGATTTTATTAAGTATCGTCGCTTCTCTTTGTGCTTGCGGTGCATCTGGCGTGGCGGGTGGTTCATTATTATTAATCCCATTAGCATGTAGCTTATTTGGTATTTCTGATGATGTAGCAGCACAAATGATCGGTGTTGGTTTCATTATCGGTATTTTACAAGACTCAACTGAAACCGCATTAAACTCATCAACTGACGTATTATTTACTGCGGCAGTATGTATGGAAGAAGAACGTAAAAACGCAGCATAATGATAATGCAAATAAGAGAGCGGGCTATGCCCGCTTTTTTTATGTGATTTTATATGCAAAGTGCGGTCTATTTTGATAGACTTCTGCCAAGTTTTATTTCCCTACAAATAGATAAGAAAAATGAACCACTTAATTATTTTTGCTCATCCTAATTCAGCGCGTAGTTTTGGACGAGCGATTGCCAATCGTATTGAGCAAATTAGTCAAGAAAATGGTGTAAATGTATTTTTTCGTGATCTTTATGAAATGAATTTCAATCCAATTTTATCTCATGAAGAATTGCAGAATGCTAACAAAGGTATTATTCCAGAAGATATTCAGCAAGAGCATGATTTTATTCTTCAAGCGAATTTAATTACGTTGGTTTATCCCCTTTGGTGGATGGGATTTCCATCAATTTTGAAAGGCTATTTAGATCGTGTATTAAGTCACGGCTTTGCCTATAAAACGGAAAACGGCGAATCGGTTGGATTGCTCAAAAATAAGCAAATGCAGCAATTTATTACGATTGGCAGTAATGTTGATAAATATAAAGAATTTGGTGTGGATAAATCGCTTAATCATTGTTTAATTAATGGATTATTTAATTACTGTGGCATTGAAAATGTTGAGTTTGAATTATTCGGTGATATTCATTTAATTGATGATGAGGCGCGTAAAGCAATGATTGAACTTGCCGCTCAAAAAACAAAAGAAAAATTGACCGCACTTTTAAAGGAAAAAGCGTAATGTCTGAAAAACAAATTAATAATTTTTCATTAATTAGTCGATTATTCGGTAATCTTTTTTATCGTTTTCCTACCGATGAAGTACTTGCAGGCGCGTTTACTTGGTTACAACAAAAAGGTCTGAATCAAGTTTGGGCATTAGATAGTG
Organism: Haemophilus sp. SZY H36; assembly: GCF_018829625.1. Classification (NCBI taxonomy): domain Bacteria; kingdom Pseudomonadati; phylum Pseudomonadota; class Gammaproteobacteria; order Pasteurellales; family Pasteurellaceae; genus Haemophilus; species Haemophilus sp. SZY H36. Next base: position 83,237 of record NZ_JAHKKA010000001.1, read on the forward strand.
ATAAAGAAAGTGAATTAGCGCTGAATAGCCTACAAGCTAAAATTGATCTCGATTTATTGAACGAAGAGTATCAAAAATTATTTGGTACCCATGGTAAAGTTATGACCTCTATTTCAGCTTATGGCATTGATGTTGAAGAATTTATGAATTTTCGCCTTGTACGCAATATGCCAGAAGTGGAAAGTGCGGATCATTTTGCTTTATTATTGCTTACCGCCTCTTGGCTTGAAGATAATTCGGATTCTTTAGTGGCTCAACAAGAATTGTTTGAAACCTTTTTATTGCCTTGTGCAGCGAAGTTTTTAACTCAAGTAGAAACTCAAGCAACTTTGCCTTTTTATCGTGCATTGGCCCTTCTTACTCGAGAAATATTGGCGGCGATGGCGGATGAATTGGAAGAAGAGTTGGGCAATATCTTGCTTTCCTCTAAGTCTTGAGGAAAGCAAGAAATATTTTATAGATAGGTTACAAAATCTTTTGTATCGATAATTCGGCATTCACGTTCGGCTTTTTCCATGCCTGTGCCAATCATGACTAATGCAATTACACGATCCTGTTCACGACATCCGAAAGCTTCTCGTAATGCAGTGCCATTAATCCATTTCCCTGAAATCCACACATTATCAAATCCTTGCGCTTGTGCAGCCAGTTGTAATCCATAAGTTGCACAACCTGCACTGAGCATTTGTTCCCATCCTGGTACTTTTGCGATTGTAGGATCAACTTTTGCTACAACACCGATTACCATTGGGGCTCGATGGGCTAAATTTTCAGCTTTTTTTAATCGCTCTTCACCAAGATCAAATTCGATAACCGCAGCTTTAAGCAGCTTTTCCAATTTATTAAGTCCTTCATTTTCCATGATAACAAAGTGATAGGGTTTTAATTTGCCATGATCAGGTGCACGCATTGCTGCTTGAAAAATTTGTTCTAATTGTTCAGCATTGGGCGCTGGTGCGGTTAATTTTTTATTTGATTTTCTTGTGGTTAAGAGGGTAAGTGCATCCATTGTATTATTCTCTGTCAATAAAAGTGCGGTAGATTATAGCATAGTTTTTGACAAGGCTTTGTGATACGCTAGCGCAAATTTTTTAAAGGTAATTCGTATGTTTCGAGTATTAAAATTATGTTGGAAAGCGCTGTGTTTCATTCGTGATCTCGTGATGAATGTGGTGTTTCTAGGTTTTGTCCTATTGCTAATGGCGATTATTAGCTTTTCAAGTGGTGGAAAAAAATCTACAACATTAACAGAGGAAGGTGGCTTATTGCTAAATTTAGATGGTTATTTAGCGGATAATCGTGATGAAACACTTCGTTGGCAAGATGCGCTAAGTGAATTGAACGGTGAGTATGTACCAAGAAAAATTTCAACATTTGATGTTGTGTCAGCGATTGAGTATGCGCAACAGGATCCTCAAATTAAAGGATTAGTACTCGATCTTAATCATTTTGAAGGAGCTGATTTACCTGCTTTAGATTTTATTGGTGCAACGATTAATCGCTTTAAAGAAAGTGGAAAACCTGTTATTGCTTATGCAGATAATTATACACAGGGGCAATATTATCTAGCTAGCTTTGCAAACGAGATTTATCTTAATACAATTGGTCAGGTGGATATACATGGGCTGGCTCAAGAGAATTTATATTTTAAAGATATACTCGATAAATTGGCAGTGACACCACATATTTTCCGCGTAGGAACTTATAAATCAGCGGTAGAACCTTTTATGCGCAACGATATGTCAGTTGAGGCAAAAACGAATATGCAGCGCTGGTTAAATTTAATGTGGAATCACTATACCTCAATGGTAAGCGAAAATCGTCATATTAAATCAAGTGATCTGTTGCCTGCGGCGAAACAATATTTAGATGAATTGAAAACATTGAAAGGGGATTCGACACGCTATGCGCAAAAACGTGGTTTGGTGACCCATTTGACAACACGTTTTGATTTAGAGAAAAAATTAACCATACTTTTTGGCAAAAATGCAGATGGGGAAGCTAATTTAGTCGCATTTGATGATTATTTAACACAATTCCCTGATCGTTTAACACCACAGGATAATTCACCAAATAAAATTGCCGTAGTGAATGTGGAGGGCACGATTATTGATGGGGAAAGTGATGAAGAAAATGTCGGAGGAGATACCATTGCGCGTCTTTTACGAAAAGCTTATGACGATAAAGCTGTAAAAGCGGTGATTTTACGCGTTAATTCTCCAGGTGGAAGTGCATTCGCTTCGGAAATTATTCGACAAGAGGCTGAAAATTTACAGAAAATTGGTAAACCTGTTATCGTATCTATGGGAGCAATGGCCGCGTCGGGTGGTTATTGGATTTCATCTACTTCAGATTATATCATTGCCGATGCAAACACCATTACGGGTTCTATTGGTATTTTCGCGATGTTCCCGACTTTCGAAAATAGCATTAAGAAAATAGGTGTGAATGCTGATGGCGTTTCAACTACTGAATTAGCCAATACATCCGCTTTTTCTCCGTTAGCAAAACCAGTGCAAGATATTTATCAAACAGAAATTGAGCATGGTTATGACCGATTTTTAGAAATTGTCAGCAAAGGCCGTCAAATTTCAAAAACACAAGTAGATAAACTTGCTCAAGGTCAGGTTTGGTTAGGCAGTGATGCATTCCAAAATGGTTTGGTAGATGAGATTGGTTCTTTTAATGAAGCAATCAATAAAGCTGAACAATTAGTGAATCAACGTCAAGAAAAAGCAATGGAATCTTTTAGCGTAGAATGGTTGATAGATGATGATAGCAATAGTTTTGTAAAGACATTATTACACGATACGAAAAAAACAACGCAACGTGCTTTTGCTAGCTGGATAGGGATGCCAGCTCCAATTCAAAAATTACAAAAGGAATTGAATGTATTAACTAAATTTAATGATCCTAAAGGACAATATTTGTATTGTTTGAGTTGTGGAAGCGTGAAGTAAAATTTACGTTTATTATGTTAACAGCACAAGTTTAATACCTGTGCTGTTATTTTTTTGAAGTAAAATTATTCCACGATGCTTCCTTTCAACCACTTTCTCACCCAAGCTCGGTTAGCTGAAAGATTATGTAATATGGCTTCGCTTATTGGTAATGGCTCGCCATAAATGATTGAGGCTAAGGTTTCACCTAAGAGTGGAGCGGAGGTGAGACCTCGAGAACCTAAGGCGGCTGTTAAGAAAAGATTCTGAAAATTGGCCGCACTTTGAATAGGTTGTTTACGGCGGCGGAGGTTGAATAAATTGTAATAATCCGCTTGTTGCTGTTTAAAATGAGGCACGTTTCCCACTATTGGGGCAAGATCTCTTACGGAGCAGCGGATGCCTACACGAGCGAGATTGCCTGATGTATCCACATCTTGAGTCCAAGCTTGAGCGATATTTTGTTGGAGTTTTTGTTGATTTTCTTGTTGTTCTTGTTCGCTAAAATGGCAATCAACATTATCACGAACATGGCTTGCGCCGATGCAATGTGAGGTTTTTAATTGATCGGCTGGGGTGAGATAACCATCATAACAAAGTACAGATTTTAGTTTGAGTAAGTTTTCCGATGTTGGGATTTGGCTGACTTGCCCGCGGATAGGGTAGAGCGGTAGCTTTTCTGTTTGAACAAAATCAGTAATTTTATATCCGTTCGCAAGAATCACGACTTCATGGTAGTATGTTTGGCCTTGCGTATTTTTTAGTTCCCAACCTTTTTGTTGTTGAGAAAGTGCGGTAATTTTTTGTGAGGTTTTAATGACGACACCCTGTTTTTCAAGAAATGAAAAGGCATTTTGAACAAATTGTCTTGGTGCAAGCCAAGCCCCTTGTTCAATCCAACCGCCTTCGCAATTAAGCGGTAATCCTACTTTTTCACTGAGTTGTTCAGCATTCAGCATTTGGAAGATTTCGTTCGGCAAACCAAGCTGAGAAATCTTTGTTAATTTGACCGCACTTTTTTCGTTGTAAGCACATAGTGCCACGCCACAAAATTCGTGTTCAAACGCTATGTTTTGTGAGATTGCCCAATCAAGTAATTGGCGACCGTAACTGAAAGCGTGCAGGTAAAAATCAACGGTGAGCCCATTATCATCGCTAAGTTGAGGATAAAATGCGCCTTGTTTATTGCCTGAGGCATTGAGTGCTAGCGCTTCATCCTCACAATAAATGGTGACTTTTGCCCCACGTTTTACTAAGGAAATGGCAGCACAAAGAGAAGCAATACCACCGCCGATAATAGCGACATCTTGTTTTTCCATTTTCGCAGGCTGAGCGAGATACCAAGGTGTCGAAAGTGCGGTCGATTTTGATTCTATTTTTAGCCCACTTAAGCATTCTCGTTTCTTGCCGAAGCCTTTACGTTTTGTCACATTAAAGCCAGCGGATTCAAGTCCTTTTCTGACCGCACTTGCTGCGGTGAAGGTGGCAAAAGAACCATTGGGTTTCGTGAAACGAAACATCAGATTATAGAGATCATCATTCCACATTTCGGGATTTTTGCTTGGCGCAAAGCCATCTAAAAACCACGCATCAATACGTTCATTCATATAATCGCCAAGTTGTGGCAAGTTTTCTGATACATCACCAAACCATAAATCTAACGTTGTCTCTCCAAAATGAATACGATGGCAACCTAGAATCAATGAAGGCCAATAACGTTGCAAATGAGCGCTTAAATCTTCAAACTGTGGATAGGCAAGGTGCGCTTGCGAAAGTGCGGTTATTTTTAGCGGATATTTTTCAAAGGAAATAAAATTAAGGCGTTTTAAAGGATGATTCTCGTGTTGCTGGCGAAATTCACGGAATAATTGGGTTACCGCAAAGAAATTTAATCCTGTACCAAATCCCGTTTCAGCGATGACAAAATTAGCTTCTTTGTGTGTTATCCAACGTTCCCAAAGTTGATTACCTTGTAGAAAAACATAATCTGTTTCTGCTAATCCATTTTCGTTAGAAAAATAGACATCATCGAATTGATCAGAGATGGGAATATGGTTTTGATTGAAGTGAATCTCAGCATGTTGGACGCTAAAAGTCATTTTTTATTCCTTCCTTGCCTAATGAAATTTGCATATAATAACGCGATTTTCTGAACTGGTCGAACAAATGAATTATTGCTTGAAATATTTTTATTTCGTAGTAATTTTGAGCCGTTATTTTTATATATAAAACAATAAGGAAGAAGCAATGAGAAGAGCTGTAATTACAGGCTTTGGGATTATTTCAAGTATCGGTAACAACAAAGAAGAAGTATTGGCTTCATTAAAAGCAGGGAAATCAGGTATTGAAGTTGTGCCTGAGTTTGTGGAAATGAATATGCGTAGCCATGTTGCCGGAACAATCAAATTAAACCCAAGCGAGCACATTGATCGTAAAGTGTTCCGTTTTATGGGTGATGCAGCAGCTTATGCTTATCTTTCTATGCGTGAAGCGATTGAAGATTCTGGCTTAACAGAAGATCAAGTTTCTAATGATCGTACAGGTTTAGTGATTGGTGCGGGTACGGGTTCTGCACATAATCAGTTAGTGGCTTGTGATGCGGTACGTGGCCCTCGCGGTGTAAAAGCGATTGGTCCTTATGCGGTAACGAAAACAATGGCATCAAGTGTTTCAGCTTGTTTAGCAACACCTTATAAAATCCGTGGTGTGAACTATTCAATCAGTTCTGCTTGTGCAACCTCTGCACATTGTATTGGTCATGCGGTTGAGTTAATTCAATTAGGCAAACAAGATGTAGTTTTTGCGGGTGGTGCAGAAGAGTTATCTTGGGAATGTGCTACTGAGTTTGATGCAATGGGTGCAGTTTCAACTAAATACAATGAAACGCCAGAAAAAGCATCTCGTGCTTATGACGCAAACCGTGATGGTTTCGTAATTGCTGGTGGTGGTGCAGTTGTAGTTGTGGAAGAATTAGAGCACGCACTTGCTCGTGGTGCAAAAATCTACGCTGAAATTGTAGGTTATGGCGCAACTTCTGATGGTTACGATATGGTGGCACCAAGCGGTGAAGGTGCAGAGCGTTGTATGAAACAGGCAATGGCAACTGTCGATACCCCAATTGATTACATCAACGTACACGGTACATCTACACCAGTAGGGGATGTGAAAGAATTAGGTGCAATTAAAAATGTATTTGGTGATAAAATCCCAGCGATTTCTTCAACCAAATCAATGACCGGTCACTCTTTAGGTGCGGCGGGTGCACACGAAGCAATTTACACGTTATTAATGTTGGATAATGATTTTATTGCGCCAAGTATTAATATCGAAACCTTAGATGAAGCCGCAGAAGGTTGCAATATCGTTACTGAGACGAAAGAAAATGCAGGATTACAAACGGTAATGTCAAATAGCTTTGGTTTTGGTGGTACAAATGCGACATTAATTTTTAAACGTTATAACGGTTAAACGATTCTATGAAAAAAGCCACTTTCAATCGAAAGTGGCTTTTTTGTATAAATTAAAAAGAAAAATTAAGCAACAATACCAAATTGTTCTTTCATTAATGCTTCAAAATCAGTGCAACCGCCGATTGGTTTTTCATCAATAAAGATTTGAGGTACGGTTTCTACTGGTTTACCAACAGATTTTGATAAATCTTCTTTAGTAATGCCTTCTGCGTGAATATCCACATAACGATAGTCAAAATCAGCAACTTCGCCTTTTAATTTTTCGGCAAGGTTTTTTGCACGCACACAGTAAGGGCAGCCCGGACGACCAAAAATAACAACGAACATAAGATTTCCTTTTTTGAGTTAAAATTCTAGGCAATTCTACCTGATTTTTATCGTCTACATAAAGTGTTTTTATTCGTGTAATATACGGAACATCGTAGACAATGAGTTAAATATTATGAAATTACTAATGCTTTGCCGCGAACCTCGTCTTTATAGTTGCCAACGCTTAAAAGAAGCTGCGAAATACCAAGGGCATGAGATGGATATTTTAGATCCGAATCGATGTCTCTTAAAACTCTCACAAAATCCACCGCACTTCCAGATTTTTTATCAAGAAAATTCCGAGTCGAAACCTTATTTATTGCCTGATTATGATGCTGTTTTGCCTCGATTTGGTACAACGAGTACGCAAATGGGATGTTCAGTCTTACAGCATTTTGAAGGCAAAGAGACTTTTTGTTTAAATTCATCTCAGGCATTTTTAAATGCTCGTGATAAATGGAAAAGTTTGCAACTTTTGCTGAATACAGGTGTTCCAGTTCCCAATTCACTTTTAAGTGGCGGTGAAGTGCAAGCTCAGGCGACAGTACCTTATATCAGTTCGCCGACAATTTTAAAAACGCTAAATGGTTCACAAGGAATTGGGGTTATTTTAGCTGAAAAGCCACAAAGTGCGGTGAGCATTATGGAAGCTTTTAAGCAAACCAATATATCTATGTTGCAGCAAGATTTTATCGAAGAAGCGGGCAACGCGGATATTCGTTGTTTTGTGATTGGTGATCAAGTTGTGGCAACAATGCAGAGAATTGGACAAGATGGTGAGTTTCGAGCGAATTGCCATCGTGGCGGAAAAACCGAAAAAATTACCCTAAGCGATGACGAGAAACAGATAGCCATTCGAGCTACAAAAGCTATTGGTTTAGATATAGCTGGTGTGGATTTAATTCGTTCAAAAAATGGATTATTGGTTTTAGAAGTAAATGCAAGCCCAGGCTTAGAAATGATTGAAAAAACAAGCGGGGTTGATATTGCCACTCAGATAATTACTTATGTCGAAACCGCTATAAGCTGTCATGTGAAATAGTATTACTGGTATATTTGATAATAAAAGCGCGTGTTTAGTATTCCACGCGTTTTTTATTAGTCAGATAAATTTGCGGCTATCATTGCTTGCCCTAAACTCAACCCGCCATCGCCCATAGGGTATTGATGGGCACTTAACACATTAAATTCTGCCAAATTTTCTTTTAATAGTTTGCGTAAAAGTTGATTATGCATCACGCCACCAGAAAGTACGATAGTTTTACAATGATGATATAGTGCTTGTTTCCGTGCTAATTCTGAGAATCCTTGTGCTAAGGCATAATGGAAAGCAAAGGCTTTATTAGCTTTAGACGTGTCGTATGCAAGCCAGCTTTGCCAGAAAGTTGATAAATCTAATTGATTATCTTTAATTGCCATTTTTACGGGAATATTCATCGTGCTTTTGTTTTCTTTAATAAAATCAGATTGTGTAGCAAGCGCTTCTAAATGGCAAGCCGCCTCTCCTTCCCAAGAGAGTTTAGTCTCTGTAATCCCTAAACCATAGGCGACTGCATCAAATAATCTTCCTGCTGATGAGATGAGTGGTGAGTTAAGTTTTCGTTGAATGGCATTGGTGAGGGGCTCCCAAGGTAAATAAGAGCAAGTTTTTGTTGCAAATGTTTGCCAATGAGGAACATTTTGTTGTAAATGGGCGATCCAATTACGCCAAGGTTGAGTTGCTGCAAGATCACCGCCAGGTAACGCCACGGCAGGTAATCCACCAAGATGTTGGCAAGTTTCGCCCTCTACAAGCAAACATTCTCCGCCCCAAAGTTGTCCATTCGCACCCATACCAATACCGTCTAATGCGATGCCAATAGCTTTTTCCTTGCAATGATGTTCCGCTAATACGGCTGTAATATGTGCATGATGATGTAAGACGGTGACATAAGGAATAGAAAATTTTTTTGCCAGATTTTTTCCTACTTTTGATGAAAAGTAGCCAGTATGAGCATCAATCGCAATTAAATCTGGTTTAAATTGATAAATTTGACAAAATAAATCAATGTTATTTTCTAATTGTTGTTGTATCAGTTCATTCGCTGTGTCACCAATATGTTGGCTGACAATGGCTTTATTTTGTTTGAGTAGGCAAAAGGTATTTTTAAGATCGGAACCCAATGCCAAAATATTTTTTTCAGTTTGGGTATTTAGGACAATTTCATCGGGTACATATCCTCTTGCTCTACGTAAGCTTTCCACACCGTCAAAGGCTACACGAACTAAACTATCATCTGCGCGTTGCAAAATATCACGATTATGGCAAAGATAGAAATCAGCCAAATGACTTAATTTTTTTACCGCACTTTGGTTATCTAGTACGGGCGGTTCTCCACTCGGATTGGCAGATGTCATCACAAGTGGTTGATTTATCTCTCGTAAAAGTAAATGCTGTAATGGATTACTTGGTAACATAATGCCGATTTCATTTAGATTAGGGGCAATATTTTCTGCTAAATTCGGCACTTTATATTTATTTAATAAGACTATTGGTGCAGCTGTGCTAGTGAGTAATTTAATTTCAGCTGGCGTTAGGTTTTGTAGAAAATCTAAACTAGGCACCATTACGGCAAGTGGCTTGCTAGGTCGATGTTTACGTTCACGTAATAATTGAACGGTATGAAAAGCTTGTGCATCACAGGCTAAATGGAAACCACCAATGCCTTTTATCGCAATAATTTTACCTTTTTTGAGTAAATCAGAAGTTTGTTTTAGCGCATTTTCATGTATTGAAAGTTGTTGATATTGATCTTGTAACCAAATGTGTGGCCCACAAACGTTACAAGCGTTAGGTTGGGCATGAAAACGACGATCTGCGGGATTTTTGTATTCATGTTCACAATCAGGGCAAAATGGAAAATCAGACATAGAAGTATTTTTACGATCGTAAGGGATTTTTTTTATGATCGTAAAACGTGGGCCACAGTGAGTACAATTTGTAAAAGGGTAGTGATAGCGGCGATTTTGAGTGTCAAACAAATCAGCGATACAAGCAGAACAGGTTGCCGCATCAGGTACAATTTGTGTATCCATGTCATTATTTTCACTTTCACGGATAACAAATTCTGAAAAGTGCGGTAAATCCTCCCAATATTTTTCTTGCTGTTGGATATCCGTAATTAATGCTAAAGGAGGAAGTTTTGTCTGTAAGTCCTGTAGAAACGCAGTAAGACTCTTTTCCTCTGGTTCGATAAAACGGATGAGTACGCCTTGGCCATCATTATTGACATCGCCTTTTAATCCATATTCATTGGCTATAAGCCATACAAACGGGCGAAATCCCACGCCTTGTACTTTTCCTTTTATACGTAATTCGATTCCTTTCATCATTTTTCCTGATGTGATATTGAGTGTATTTATAGTAACTTGAAATAGAAAAGTGAAATCTGATCTTTGTCAAAATTTGTTATTTTTAAATCCACCACACTGGCAATGCCACCAAATCTTCTGCAAGCCATAATTTTTGCGGATATTGATTAATAATCACGCCGTTCCCTATTTGGATTTCATCGGGCGGGAGATTATCTTTCAAAATACCAAAGGCTTTTGTCATTTTCTTGTTGGGGCTGGCGGTAGTCTTAATTTCGATGGGGTAGAGTGTGCGATTATGTTCAATCAAAAGATCGATTTCTTTTTGATTGGTATCGCGATAAAAATAAATAGGTGGCTCAATGCCGTTATTGTAGAAAGATTTAATGACTTCACTTACTACAAAAGTCTCAAAAAATTGACCGCTCTTTGCCCCTTGTTGAATAGTTTCCGGTGTCAACCATTTAGTTAACCAAGCCATTAAACCAGTATCCATCATATAAACTTTCGGTGTTTTGATTGCACGTTTTAGATGATTATTGTGATACGGCTGAAGCAGATAAATGATGCCTGATGTTTCGAGAATTGTCGTCCAGCGTTTAATGGTATCAACGGAAACACCAACTTCTTGCGCAACATTGCTGTAATTTAGTAATTCACCACTTCGTGCGGCGATAGTGATCATAAATCGCGTGAAATCAGTGATGTTGGTGATATTGGTGAGTGTGCGTACGTCTCGTTCAATATAGGTAGAAACATAGGATGCATAATAAATATCCCAGCTGGTTTCTTGTTGATATAGGCGTGGCATATAGCCTCGATGAATAATTTGCCAAATATTTTCTACAGGTTTAATAAGTCTTTCGCGCGTGTTGAGATAATCCATATTAGGCAGAAAAGGCGAATAAAACACCACTTCTTGAATTTCACGCAGAGAAAATCCTTGTAATTTTAATACTGCAATACGACCCGCTAAGGTTTCGGTAACATTTTGCATCAGTTGAAAAGCTTGTGATCCGGAGAGCAAAAAGAGCCCATTGATTTTTTGTTTATCAATGGCAAGTTTTAAACTGGAAAATAATTCAGGCGCATATTGTACTTCATCAAGGATTAATTTGCCTTGATGGTTGAGCATAAATAAGGTGGGGTCGTTACGTGCTTGAGCGAGCAAGATAGGATCATCAAAGGTAATATATTGATGTTCTTTGCTGATATGCTGTAACAACGTGGATTTTCCTACTTGGCGTGGGCCAGTAATGAGAATTGCTGGAAATTGTTTTATCAAAGTTTGCAATAAAGGTTGTATTTGACGTGAATAAAAATCTGACATGATAAAAATTAAGTTTAATTTAAGATTACATAGTAAATTAAACTAAAAAATAGATAAGAAGTAAAGATAAAATTAGTTTAATTTAAGATTGTGTCGCAAATTAAACTTAAAATTGCCGCACTTTCATATTTAAGTATCGACCTAAATGAAACATTATCAACAGCATTTTAACATTCCATTAATAATTATAACGCTAATTAATTCAATTGCTTACAATCATAACCTATGGAAATAAGAGTCAATCTCAATAATTATTTTACGCATTAAAAAATCGAAAAAATTTATGATCTCAGTCAATAAAACAATTGTTTTACTCTAGTCTGGGTAACTCCGAAGGAGTATCCTTATTTCCAGAGTGGTTATTGGACGTTTGGGTGTAATGCCCTCCACTTACTTTCTGTTTCTATCTATTATAATTTGGGGGAAAATATGAACCGTTTTGTTATAGGTGATCCGAAAGATTGCATTGGATGCAATACCTGTATGGCTGCTTGCAGCGAAGTACACAAAGCTTTTGGATTACAATCCTTTCCGCGGTTACAAGTAATGCGCAACGACGATATTACTGTGCCGATCTTATGTCGTCATTGTGATGATTCACCTTGTGCTACAGTATGTCCTGTGCACGCGATAAAGCATGATAATGACACCATTCAACTCAATGAAAGTTTATGCATTGGCTGTAAACTTTGTGCTATCGCTTGTCCATTTGGGGCGATTACACAGCATGGTAGCGCACCATTAGATGCACCAAACCATTATGACAGTTTTTCTTTCACTGATGCGGTAAAACGTGATATTCGCACTGCACCGAATAATACCGATGTTCACAATATGCTTGCATGGGAACCAGGTGTAAAAGCCATTGCGGTGAAATGCGACCTTTGCTATTTCCGTGAAGAAGGTCCTGCTTGTATGCAAACTTGCCCAACAAAAACTTTATTCTTAATTAGTGATGAGAGTATCGAACAAGCAAATCGCAAAAAACGCGAAATGGCAATGATGGGTTCTCCTGTCGTGCCAAGATAAAAATTTATTGTTTGTTTACTCGTTAATCAATGGAGTGAAATTATGAGTTCTTCAATCAGTTTACTCATCACGTCCTTGTTGATTTATGTCATTGGTGCGTTTATTTCTCTCGCTGTGCGAAAAAATGAACAACTTTCAATCAATATATCCGGCGTGACCGGTGTACTTGGTGGCTTGTTAGGCATTGTTGCCTGCATTCCCGTGCTTATCAGCAACGATACGGTCGTTGATGTGTTTTCAACCCCTTTCGACTTCGCCCAATTTTCAATCCGCATTGACGGATTAGCTGCGTTTATGGTGTGTGTAATTTCTTTAATGGTTATTATCACCGCACTTTATTCCTTTTCCTATGTGAAAGAATACATTGGCAAAGGCGCTGGCACGATGGGCTTCTTTATGAATTTGTTCATCGCCTCAATGGTTGCCTTAGTCACCAGCGATAACGCTTTCTACTTTTTAGTATTCTTTGAAATGATGTCTTTGGCATCTTACTTCTTAGTACTAACCGAACAAGATGACAACGCAACCAATGCAGGTTTATTGTATTTCTTCATTGCTCACGCTGGTTCTGTGTTGATTATGATCGCTTTCTTTATTTTCTATTGCTACGCAGGTAGCTTTGAATTTGAAGACTTCCGCCACACCGAGCTTTCAATGCCTTTAGCCTTTACGGTATTTATCTTGGCATTTCTTGGTTTTGGTGCAAAAGCAGGGATGATTCCATTACATAGCTGGTTACCAAAAGCTCACCCAGCTGCCCCTTCTCATGCTTCTGCAATGATGTCTGGTGTGATGGTTAAAATCGGTATCTTTGGGATTATCAAAGTTGGTATTGATCTACTTGGCGCACACAATATGTGGTTTGGTGTGATTGTACTTGCTTTTGGCGCAGTTTCTTCTGTGCTTGGCGTACTTTATGCCTTAGCAGAACATGACATCAAAAAACTTTTGGCGTATCACACCGTAGAAAACATCGGCATTATTATGATGGGTGTAGGTGTCGGTATGATTGGTATGGCAATCCATAATCCTATACTTGCTATTGTCGGTTTACTTGGTGGTTTATATCACTTACTTAACCATGCGGTATTCAAAGGCTTATTGTTCTTGGGTGCTGGTTCTGTGATGTACCGTTTACATTCAAAAGATATGGATTTAATGGGCGGACTTGGTAAATTAATGCCATTTACTGCTTTCTGTTTCTTGATTGGTACCATGGCAATTTCTGCATTACCACCGTTTAACGGTTTTGTGAGTGAATGGTTTACTTATCAATCTTTATTCAGCCTAAGCCAACACAATGATGTGGTATTACGTATTGCTGGCCCTGTTGCAATCATTATGCTTGCCTTAACAGGTGCGCTTGCCGCACTTTGTTTCGTGAAAGTGTATGGTATTAGCTTTGGTGGTGCACCACGCAGTGAAAAAGCAGCACATGCACGCGAAGTGCCAAAACCAATGGTGATTGCAATGGCAATTTTGGCATTATTCTGTGTACTTTTGGGTGTTGGCGCATCTGTCGTAACACCAATTATTGCCAATATTGCAACCGCACTTTCTCATAATGACATGCTTAATTTAGCTGAAAATGGCGTAGTGGTAGCAAGCAATACACCGAATACGGCGCTTTCTACACCAATGGTGAGCATTATGTTGATTGCATTCTTTGTGTTGCCGTTTATGTATTACGCTTATACCAAAGGCAATCGTATGGCAGATCGTGCAAAAGGCAATCCTTGGGCTTGTGGTTATGCTTACGAAATGGATATGGCAGCCTCTGCGGGTAGTTTTACTCGTCCGCTTCGTATTATTTTCAAACCACTTTATACCTTGCGTCAAGTGCTTGATCCAGCGCCTGCTGGTGCAAAAGGTATCAATGCATTAATTTCAGGTGCGACCAAAACAGAACCATTCTGGGAAGAAAAAGTAACAATGCCGATTGCGCATTTTATCCCATGGTTAGGTCGTAAAATTCAATGGCTACAACAAGGCGATTTCCGCGTTTATTGCGTGTACTTCGTGATTGCTTTGGTTGTGTTATTACTTTCCATTGCGTTGATGTAGGAGGAAATTATGATTTCATTACCTTCAGAAATTTCCACTTCCGCTGGAATGTTCCTTTTAGCCATTGTGCAAGCGTTAATTCTTCTCGCTTTGGCACCGCTCTTTTCAGGCATTTCACGGATGATTCGGGCTCGTATTCAATCTCGTCGTGGCCCGGGCTTGTTACAAGATTATCGCGACATTGCTAAATTAATGACGCGTCAAAATATTTGGCCAGATAATGCGGGTTGGGTATCTCGTGTTATGCCTTATGTGTTAATTAGCACAGTCATGGTGGTTGCGATGAGTTTACCCATGTTTACTCATCACTCACCTTTTGGGGCAGGCAGTGATTTAATCACCGTTATTTATTTATTCGCGTTGTTCCGCTTTTTCTTCTCAATTGCGGGTTTGGATTCTAACAGTACTTTCTCAAGTTTAGGTGCAAGCCGTGAAGTGACATTAGGCGTACTTGTTGAACCAATCTTAATGTTGGCATTCATTGTGATTGCTTTAATTGCAGGTTCTACAAATTTTGCAGTAATTAGCACCGCACTTTCTAGCCAACCTTGGCAATATCCTGTTGCAACAGTGATTGCCTTAGTTGCCGCTGCTTTTGCGATCTTTATTGAAATGGGCAAAATCCCATTTGACTTGGCTGAAGCAGAACAAGAACTTCAAGAAGGCCCACTTACTGAATATTCAGGCCCTTCTTTCGCCTTATTGAAAGTCGGTTTGAGTTTAAAATCAATGGTGGTTGCCTCTATCTTTGTGAGTGTGCTTTTCCCATTCGGTGCAGCACAAGAGTTCACAGTAAGTGCGGTTATTTTAGGTATCGTTTCTTTCTTTGTGAAATTGCTCGTGGTATTTATCGCCGCATGTGTGTTTGAAAACACATTGGCACGTACCCGCTTTATGCTAACAGGACGTTTAACTGTGGTCGGTTTCGGCATTTCAGTGTTGGCGTTTGTGTTTTACTTCACAGGATTGTAAGGAGGAAATATGGAACGTTTAGCACTAATTACAATCATTTTGCCGTTTGTCGGTGCGTTTATTGTGGGGTTGAACAAACAATCTTTCCCAAAAATTGCCACAATTTTTGCCGCACTTGCTACCCTTGGCACACTTGCTGTGGCGGGGCAGTGGTATGCAAATGGCGCACAATCTGTCACCTATGATTTAGTCAAATTTGGTGATACCGCAATCTTCGGAGTGACCTTAGATGCAGTGAGTACATTAATTGCCTTTGCCGTTGTGGGTTTAGGTTTCTTAATTTGCTTATATTCTTGTGGTTATTTAACCGATAAAAACCGTGAACATCCGCATAATGGATTACCTCGTTTTTATGCTTTCTTATTGATTTTCATCGGTGCAATGGCGGGCTTGGTGTATTCATCAACTTTAGCGGGTCAGTTGCTTTTCTTTGAAATTACAGGGGGATGTTCTTGGGCATTAATCAGCTATTATCAAAGCCAAAAAGCAATGGCGGCTGCGATGAAAGCGTTGATTATCACTCACGTAGGTTCATTAGGTTTATATCTTGCTGCGGCTTATTTATTTAGCCAATCTGGCACATTCTCTATCACCGCGTTAGAACATCTTGCGCCAGAAGCGAAAACTATCGTGTTGTTTGGGGTGATGTTTGCCGCATGGGGTAAATCAGCACAACTTCCAATGCAAATTTGGTTACCAAATGCGATGGAAGCACCAACACCAGTCAGTGCATATTTGCACGCGGCATCAATGGTAAAAGTGGGCGTCTATATTTTCGCTCGTTCCGTGATGTCTGCTGGTGAAATTCCGCACATTGTGGGTGAAGTGGGAATTGTGATGGCAATGATTACATTGATTTATGGTTTCTTAATGTACTTGCCACAAGCAGATTTAAAACGCTTACTTGCGTATTCAACTATTACTCAACTTTCTTACATTTTCATCGGGCTTTCTCTTGCAGCATTAGGTTCTAAATTAGCTTTTGTTGCAGCGATTGCTTATATCTTTAACCACGCCTTTGCGAAAAGCTTATTTTTCTTGGTTGCAGGTTCATTGAGTTATGCCACTGGTACACGTTCAATGCCTCGTTTACAAGGGATTATGCGCACCATGCCTGTTGTTGGTACAGGATTTGGTATTGCCGCATTGGCTATTGCTGGTGTGCCGCCGTTTAACGGTTTCTTCAGTAAATTCCCATTATTTGCCGCAGGTTTTGACCTTGGACAAGAATATTCATGGGTAACTTGGTTAATGGTGATTGCGTTGATTGAATCTACGGCAACATTTGTTTGGTTGCTTTATAAATTTGGTCAATGCGTTATCGGTAAACCATCTGAAGATGTGCAAAATGCGCAACCATTGCCATTCTCTATGACATTTGTTTTAGTGATTTTAATGGTGATGTCTGTGTGTTCTAGCTTTATCGCTGCCTATTGGTTAGGCCTTGCGGGTTAAGGAGAGAATTATGTTAATGATCAATGTATTAGCGAGTTTGCTCATCATTACATCGCTTTGTGTCATTATGGCAAAAACCGCAAAAAAATCCGCGTTGTGCTATGGTTTACAGTCTCTTGTATTGGTGGTGTTATTCGTTTATTTGGCATTTGAAATGCAAGCTCACGAACTTTATATGTGGTCCATTAGTGCATTCATCACGAAAGTATTATTAGTGCCAGGAATTTTAATCTTTTCTTTACGAAAAATTGACGAAAGTCAAACTCCTGCAGGAATGAATGTCGCTTGGTTGATCCCGATCACATCTATCATCGTTTGCTTATGTTACTTTGTTGTCATTCCAGTGAACTTACCGTTAGTTGAACATTTAAAACCAGCGTTGTCAGTATCTCTTAGCCACTTCCTTTTAGGTTTAGTGTGTATTGTGAGTCAACGCAATATTGTGAAACAAGTTTTCGGTTATTGTTTAATGGAAAACGGTGCGCATTTAACTTTGGCTTTACTTGCCAATAATGCGCCAGAATTAGTTGAAATCGGCATTGCCACCGATGCGATTTTTGCGGTCATCATTATGGTGGTGTTGGTGAATAAAATTTACCGCACTTTCAACACTGTTGATGCTAAACAACTTATGAGTTTGAAGGGGTAACGCTATGTATGAACAATGGATAATTGCGTTATTAGTCGCACCTTTAGTCATCGCTTTTGAAAGCTTTGCACTACGCGGAACAAAAAATCGGACAGTTTGTACCGCATTCCATATTACTGGGTTAATTTTGATGTTGTTCTTTTCCGTACAAGTCATTTCTGGCGTGTTGGAAAAAGGCAGTATCAGTGCATTTAACAACTGGGTGTATGTTGATAGTCTTTCTGCCATTTTCTTAGGCTTAATTGCTGTCGTGGGTTCACTTGCTGGGGTGTATTCCATCGGTTATGTGAACACAGAATTGGAAGAAGGACATATTGATTTTAAAACCTATGCTCATTACCACGGTTTCTTACACTTATTCTTCTTTACGATGATTGTGTCAGTTATCACCAATAACTTGATTTTAATGTGGGTTGCCATTGAAGCGACAACATTAAGCTCCGCGTTTTTGGTCGGTACTTACAAACAAAAAACATCCCTTGAAGCCGCGTGGAAATATATCATCATCTGTTCTGTGGGCGTTGCTTTCGGTTTATACGGCACACTTTTAACCTTTGCTAATGCAAATGGCGTGCTTGCCGATCCAAGCCAAGCAATTTTTTGGTCAGCAGTGAATCAACAAGCCACTGGTTTAAACCCAATGTTGATGTATATCGCATTCGCTTTCGTATTGATTGGTTTCGGCACGAAGTGCGGTCTATTTCCAATGCATACTTGGTTATCAGACGCACATAGTGAGGCACCAAGCCCAGTGAGTGCAATTTTATCAGCGGTGTTATTAAACTGTGCAATGCTTGTGGTGTTGCGTTACTACACATTGGTTTCAAAAGCGGTTGGCGCAGAATTTCCACAAACTTTAATGTTGATCTTTGGTTTACTTTCAGTGCTTGTGGCGGCGTTATTTATCATCGTGCAATTTGATATTAAACGTTTGCTTGCTTACTCAAGTATCGAAAATATGGGCTTAATCAGCTTTGCTTTCGGTCTTGGTGGCCCAATTGGAGTATTTGCAGGTTTACTTCACACTATCAACCACAGCCTTGCGAAAACCTTATTATTCTGTGCATCGGGTAATATTCTATTGAAATATAAAACCCGTGATATGAATCAAGTGCGTGGATTATGGCGTGTTGCACCAGTGAGTGCGGTGCTTTTCGCTGGTGGTGCGTTGGCATTAGGTGGTATCCCTCCATTTAACGTATTTGTGAGTGAATTTAGTGTTGTGGTCGCAGGGATTACAGCGGGTAAAACTTGGTTAGTTATTTTATGCTTAATTTTGCTTACTATCGTGCTTGCAGGACTTGCTTTGATGTTATTAAAAACGGTGCTTGGCAAACAACCTGATAATGTGGAAGCAGGCGAAGTCAGTAAAGTCTCTTTGGCGGCAATGGCCATACTATTGTTGTTAATGTTTGTAATGGGTATCCATATTGCAGAGCCAATCTTGCAGTTACTAAAAAGTGCGGTAGGAATTGTGCTTGGATCTGAACATGTGTCCTTTGGCGATATGCTAGTTTTACCTTGGCAAAGTTTAGCGAAATGATCGACAACTGGGGGAAAAAATGGAATTAACTAAAAATACATCGGTCGATCCGGTAAAAATGCTCGGCAAAAATTATATTGAAGCCGTTAATGCAAAATTTCCGAATACCATTTTAGATGAGGAGTGGTCTACACCGAATCAAGTAACTTTAACAGTGAAAACGAATATGTTACCTGATGTGGTGGAATATCTTTACTATCAACATGAAGGCTGGTTGCCATTAGTTTTTGGTAACGATGAACGTTCAATTCATGGTCATTATGCTGTTTATTACGTGCTTTCTATGGAGGGTGTCGTCAAAACTTTTGTGACCATTAAAGCACTCGTGGATCCTGTTACACTGGAATTTCCTTCCGTGACACCGAAAGTCAAAGCGGCGGTGTGGGGCGAACGTGAATTATTTGATATGTACGGTTTAAAAGCCGTCGGTCTTCCCGATCAACGTCGTTTAGTGTTACCAGATGACTGGCCAGATGATCTTTACCCATTACGTAAAGATTCTATGGACTACCGTTTGCGTCCCGATCCAACTACGGCAACGGAAACCTATGAATTTATTAACGAAAAAGGCGAAGCGCGTATTGTGCCTATCGGCCCTCTCCATATTACATCTGATGAACCAGGACACTTCCGTTTATTTGTCGATGGGGAAGATATTATTGATGCGGACTATCGTTTATTCTATGTACACCGTGGTATGGAAAAATTGGCAGAAACCCGAATGGATTACGATCAAGTCAATTTCTTGGCTGACCGTGTGTGCGGTATCTGCGGTTTTACCCATAGTGTTGCTTATGCTAACTCAGTCGAAAATGCGTTAGGTATTCAAATTCCTGAACGTGCACAATGGATTCGTGCAATTTTGTTGGAAGTTGAACGCTTACACAGTCATTTATTGAACTTAGGTTTATCTAGCCACTTTACTGGTTTTGATACAGGCTTTATGCAATTCTTCCGTGTTCGGGAAAAATCGATGACACTTGCGGAAGTGCTTACTGGTGCACGTAAAACCTATGGTATCAACTTAATCGGTGGTGTACGCCGTGATATGTTGAAACACCAACGTGAACAATGCATTAAGCTTATTGCAGAAATGCGTGAAGAGCTTAAAACTTTGGTAGATATTTTACTCAATACGCCAAATATGGAACAACGTACTGTGGGCGTAGGAGTGCTTGATCGTCAAGTCGCGCGTGATTTCAGCCCAGTCGGACCGATGATTCGAGGTTCCGGCTTCGCACGTGATGTGCGTAAAATTAACCCCTTCTCTGGCTATGGCGATGTACCATTCAATATGTTCACCGAACAAGGTGGCGATGTGATTTCTCGTGTAAAAGTGCGGGTAAATGAAGTATTTGAATCCATGAATATCATTGATTATATGGTAGATAACTTGCCTACTGGTGCGATTATCACTGAAGGTTTCAATTACACCCCAGGACGTTTTGCCTTAGGTATCACGGAAGCACCGCGTGGTGAAGACATTCACTGGTCAATGCTTGGTGATAACCAAAAATTATATCGCTGGCGTTGTCGTGCAGCAACTTATGCAAACTGGCCAACTTTACGTTATATGTTGCGTGGCAATACAGTATCAGATGCTCCGCTTATCATTGGTAGCCTTGACCCTTGCTATTCTTGTACTGACCGTGTGACTGTGGTGGATGTACGTAAACGCAAAGCACAAACGGTTTCTTACAAAGAAATCGAACGCTACGGCATTGAACGTAAAAATTCACCATTAAAATAGGGGGCGCACAATGTTTAAATTACTTAAAACCGTATTAAATGCGGGGGATGTTACCACTAAATATCCGTTTAAACCCTATGAAGTTGATCCTGATTTCCGTGGTAAACCAGAACTGAATTCTGATCAATGTATTGTTTGTGCAGCCTGTACAATGGCATGTCCAGCTAATGCGCTTACCATGCGTACTGATCCAGAAACAGGCGAACGTACTTGGTCATTATTTTTAGGTCGCTGCATTTTCTGTGGCCGTTGTGAAGAAGTTTGCCCAACAAAAGCGATTCGTTTAAGCCAAGATTTTGAATTATCAGTCAGCAATAAACAGGATCTTTATCAAGAAACAACTTTTACTACCACGATTTGTCATCAATGTGGTCAACCTTTTGTTTCTCATAAAGAACTCAATTATGCCGTGGATTTATTCAAACAAACATTGGATAACGATGAACTGGTAAAACATAAATTAGCGGTGCTCAACACTTGCCCAACCTGTAAACGCCAAAACAGTTTGGAAAAAACCGCCGATATGGAATCCAATATGCGCGTGAAATTGGCGTTATTTGATCACGTTAGGGAGATTGCAAGATGAACACACAAATCCCAATGCCCGTGAATGGTATTTCAACGCCATTTAGTGTGGATGAAAACATTGCGAAAATGAAACAAACTTTGTTGAAAAAGATTCAACGTTCCGCTTATGTTTACCGTGTTGACTGTGGTGGTTGTAATGGTTGTGAAATTGAAATTTTTAGTACCATTACACCAACCTTTGACGCTGAACGTTTCGGGATTAAGGTTGTTGCATCACCTCGCCATGCGGATATTTTATTATTTACTGGCGCGGTAACTCGTGCAATGCGTACACCTGCAATGCGTGCTTATCAAGCTGCACCCGATCCAAAAATCTGTATTTCCTATGGTGCCTGCGGTTGTGGTGGCGGTATTTTCCATGACTTGTACTGCGTGTGGGGCGGTAGCGATCAAATTGTGCCAATTGATGTGTATATTCCTGGTTGTCCTCCAACTCCAGCTGCGACTATTTATGGTTTTGCAATGGCACTTGGTTTACTTGATCAAAAACTCAAAGGTAAACAAGAAATTGCCGATCCTAATGCTGAGGCTAAATTACGTTTCCCTAATATTCCATTAGATTTACGCGTGGAATTAGAACGTGAAGCACGTCGTTTAGCGGGCTATCGACAAGGTGGAGACATTGCTAATCAATTTATGAGTATGATGTCTGAAAAAGATCAGGTTCCATTTGGTGTTCGTCTTGGCGAATTTTTGGAACGTGAAGCGGATCCTCGTTTGAGTGAAATCGTAAATCGATTACATGCAATTAGTATGCCGTTTTCGGGATAGTCTAACGATTGCTAAATAAACTAATAGCTCCGTTTTGATTTCTGCCAAATCTCCCCTTACCCCTCTTTGCTAAAGAGAGGAATAAGAGCGGTTGATTTCAATCTAGTTTTCTGCATTAACAACAGAAAATTAAAATGAGAGAGAAGATACTTTCTTGCTAAAGAAGAATCTTCTCTTTAGCAAAGAGAGGAATAAGAGCGGTCAATTTCAATCTAGTTTTTTGTATTAACAACAGAAAATTAAAATGAGAGAGAAGATACTTTCTTGCTAAAGAAGAATTCCCTCTTTAACTAAGAGAGGAATAAGAGCGGTTGATTTCAATCTAGTTTTTTGTATTAATAAGAGAAAACTAAAATGAGAGCAAGATACTTTCTTGCTAAGAAGAATCCTCTCTTTAGCAAAGAGAGGAATAAGAGCGGTTGATTTCAATCTAGTTTTTTGTATTAACAACAGAAAACTAAAATGAGAGAGAATTACTTTATTGCTAAAGAGAAATCCCCCTCTTTAGCAAAGAGGGGGAAGGGGAGATTTGGCAGTATTGATTAGCGAAGAAATTACTTTACAAGTTTTATAGGATGTACCATGACAACCCAAGTTTTTTTCTATTTACTCAATGAGCGTTTTGTTGAAAACGATGAGCAAGTTCCAGAGCAAGCCAAGCAAGTAATGTATTATTCCCTTGCGATTGGTCACCACGTTGGAGTAATTGACTGCTTTAAAAAATTGCTAATTTGTGATTATGCAGATTATCAACGTTTTGTAGATACCTTCCCTGAAGGCGATGCAAAACGTAAATTTGCGGGCTTAATGAAATTTGGCGAAATTGTGATTGATTCGAGTCATGTGAATTTATTGGCTAAGGCACTTGATGAAAATCGAGCTAATTTTTCGACTGAACATCAAAAATGGGTCGATATTTTAATGGACACGCTTGCTTCCATCCAGCGTGAACCTGTGATGTATATTATGGTGAAACGTCGTGATGAATGAAAATGTAATCCTAACTGTTGGTAACACAATGATGGGCGATGACGGCGCAGGCCCTTATCTTGCCCAGCTTTGTGCTGAAAATCCATTGCCAAATTGGACCACACTTGATGGCGGTTCCGCGCCGGAAAATCTTGTGCATCAGATCCGTGCCATGAAACCAAAGCGTTTAATTATCTTTGATGCAACAGAAATGGAATTGCCCGTTGGCAAAATTCGTATTATCGACAAAGAACTTATCGCCGAAATGTTCTTCGTCAGCACGCATAATTTGCCACTTAATTTTTTAATTGAGCAATTAGAGGAAGATATTCCTGAGGTTATTTTTATTGGTATTCAACCCGATCTTGTTTCTTTTGGTTTTCCGATGAGTGAAGCTGTAAAAAGTGCGGTGGAGTTTTTCTATGGATTTCTAAAAGAGGATGGTTCGTTAAACGAAATTGCAAGATTATAAAGTACATCTCAACGAAAGTGGGAATTTCACAAATATTGTTGAAATTCCCACAATTCTTAAAGATCATTGTCTAGCATTTTAATTTAATTAAACATAGCTGAAATTGACTCTTCATTACTAATACGACGGATAGCTTCAGCAAGCATTGCAGACAGAGTAAGTACGCGTACGCGACCTAATGCTTTGATTTCCTCAGAAAGTGGGATTGTATCTGTTACAACGATTTCATCAATAGCGCCACTAGCCAAATTTTTCGCTGCAGCACCAGAGAATACAGCATGAGTCGCATAAGCAAATACGCGTTTTGCACCACGTTCTTTTAATGCTTCAGCTGCTTTGCAAAGCGTACCGCCTGTATCGATCATATCATCGACAAGAATACAATCACGACCTGCTACATCACCAATAATATGCATTACTTGTGCTACGTTTGCACGTGGACGGCGCTTGTCAATAATAGCCATATCAGTATCGTTTAATAATTTAGCTACCGCACGAGCGCGAACAACACCACCAATATCTGGAGAAACAACAATTGGATTTTCAAGATCAGATTTTTTCAAAATATCGTGAATTAAAACTGGAGAACCAAATACGTTGTCCACAGGGACATCAAAGAAGCCTTGGATTTGTTCTGCGTGTAGGTCGCAGGTTAATACGCGGTCAATACCAACAGTTGAAAGTAAATCTGCCACAACTTTAGCGGTAATAGGTACACGTGCTGATCGTACGCGACGATCTTGTCGAGCATAACCAAAGTAGGGAACAACAGCCGTGATACGACCTGCAGATGCACGACGTAATGCATCTACCATCACAATCAATTCCATCAAGTTATCATTAGTTGGCGCACAAGTTGATTGGATGATAAATACATCCGCACCACGCACATTTTCATTAATTTGAACTTGGATTTCACCATCACTGAAACGGCCAACAGTGGCATCGCCTAGTGAAATATATAAACGTTCAGAAATATGTTTTGCAAGTTCTGGTGTTGCATTACCCGCGAAGAGTTTAATGTCAGGCATTTTATAAAACCTCAGGTTTAGATTGTCGATGAGTATGAATTGGTGATAGCTGCTTCAACATTGCGTGCAAGGGAGAAACATTGAGCCCTTTAGCGATAAAGCCAAAAAATTCTTCTGGTTTTTCTCTAAATACCGCTTGTGCCTCTGCTTCATGATCAAATTCAGCAAAAACACATGCTCCCGTTCCTGTTAATCTTGCCGGCGCATATTGTAGCAACCAGTTTAGCGCTTTTTCAACGTTTGAATAATGATTTATCACAACTTTTTCGCAATCGTTTACATAAGTCCCGCTCAAAAGTTGTTCTAGAGATTTTTTCGGTGTATTACGTGGTAAATTTGGATCTTGAAATATGACAGCAGTCGATATTGAATCATCGGGTTTTAATACAACAAACCATTTTTCAGCAGGTTCACAATAAGTGATTTTTTCCCCGACACCTTCAGCAAAAGCAGCGTGTCCATGTACAAATATTGGCACATCAGCGCCTAGTGTTAATCCTAATTTTGCCAGTTCATCAATAGATAAATTAGCTTGCCATAAATAATTTAAAGCGACCAATGCGGTTGCTGCATTAGATGAACCACCACCGACACCGCCTCCCATTGGAAGAATTTTATCTAAATGAATATTTGCACCCAATTGAATATTGGCTTTTTCTTGTAAAAGTTTTGCAGCCCGATAAATTAGATTATCTTCCGTTTTTAGATTTGGAATTTCAGGCGTTAAAACAATTTGATTGTCTTCTTCACGGATACTCATTTCTAACCAATCGCCAAAATCTAAAAATTGGAAAAGGGTTTGTAATTCATGATAGCCGTTCGGCAATTTTCCGTTGATATAAAGAAATAAATTCAGCTTGGCTGGGCTAGGGAAGCGCAATGGCTTCCCATTTGATTGTGTTGTATTTTGACAAAGTGCGGTAGAAAATTGATGTGATTTCATTAATGTATTCATTAGTAAATCCACTCATCTACGCGAATTTTTAGAGTTTGTTTCGTGCTGTCATTTTTTAGCAGAATATTTTCAGGCATCGAATTATTTGAGTGATAGGTTAGATAATCTGCTGTCCATTGAGAACCATCCACATGATAAGTAAATGCGCCAAGTAAATGGTTGGTACCGACTTGATAATCCGCATTCATTGCCGGTTGACCTTTTAACCAATAAGCTAAATGCTCTAACGGCACATCCATTCCAATGATTTCTTGTAATAATAGTTTCGCATCGGCAGCAGATTGTTGATTGCCGTTGTTATCGGAAATTGTCATCCCACTTTGATGCATTTGAATCCAAAGGGTAGATTTACTGATTAAAGAATAGAGTTTAAGCGTATAAGATTTCGGATTTTGGTATTGCCATTCAAAGCGACTAGAAAAACGTTCTGTTGGACTGATATAACCAATTTGTCCTTTAGCTTGATAGGATTGAATTTTTTGAATCTTTTGTAGATGCTGTTGCCATGTGGCATCCGTTTTATCGATGTATTGTACGTTAACTGGACGTTCAGCATCCATTGTACAGGCTGTAAGTATGTTGGTTACAAAAAGTGCGGTGAGAAATTTAAACGTTTTCATATTATTCATCAAGTTAATAAGCTCGCGTATTTTAAGGATTTAGTTGAATTGAGTAAAGTTACTTTTATTTGTTAATTTTTTGGGTAATTTGCTTTTGTTTGTTTAACCGCTAAGATTCTTCGTTTCGTCAATTCATTTCTGATTTCTTGTTTCTCAAATCCATCTGCAATAACTTGCTGGACATCTACTTCATTTGCCGCTTGTAATAATTGATTGATATAGTCTATTTGTGGATAGTCTTTATTTTCAAAACCTGTTCTACCTCGAGTATCAGCTAGACATACTTGTAGAAATTCTTGAAAGCGTTGAGGTTTTCTCCACACATCAAAACGATTAAACAGCGTTATGACGGTTTCAGCTCGAAGCTCAAAGGCCTTGTGAATATGCGTATGAAATTCACAAGTTAGTTCTGCAAGCTCTTGAAAATAACTTGGGACTTTCAAGCGTTTGCACAATGATCTAGTCGGTTTTATGCCAGCTTGTTCATGCCCATAATGATGGGGAAGAATATTTTTAGGTGTAAGAGCCTTGCCAAGATCATGACAAATTGCGGCAAAACGAACCGCACTTTTATTTAGGATAGGGTTATTTTCAGTCAAATTAACCGCTTGTTCTAATACCAACATGGTATGAATAAAACTATCTACTTCTGGATGATGTTTTACTGGATTTGGCACGCCATAAAGGGCATCGATTTCAGGAAATAAAACTCTTAATGCGCCTGTTTTATGTAAGGTTTCAAAATAAATTTCAGGATTTTTTTCGTTTAAGGCTTTTTCTGTTTCTAACCAAACTCGTTCCGCCGTGAGATGTTGTAATTCTCCCGATTGGGCAAGTTCTGCCATTAGAGATAGCGTTTCCGATGCGATTTTAAAACCGAGAGAATGATAACGGGCTGTAAAGCGTGCCACACGCAGTACACGTAAAGGATCTTCTGAAAAAGCGGGAGAAATATGGCGTAAAATTCGATTTTCTAAATCTTGTTTTCCGCTATAAGGATCGATCATTTCACCGTCTTCGCTTTGAGCCATAGCGTTAATAGTGAGATCTCGTCGAATTAAATCTTGTTCTAATGTAATTGTTGGGGAGAAATCACAAATAAAGCCAGTATAACCTGCGCTAGATTTACGTTCTGTTCGGGCAAGTGCATATTCTTCTTTTGTTTTAGGATTGAGAAAAACCGGAAAATCTTTGCCTACTTGTTGATAACCGAGAGAGAGTAGTGTTGCGGGGGTTGCGCCTACCACAATCCAATCACGATCTTTTACCGGTAAACCCAATAATTGATCGCGAACAGCCCCACCAACCAAATAAACTTTCATTCGTGATTATGCCCAACCATCACGACGGCGACGCTTGGGTAAAACATAAGGAATAAGCAAGCCGAAGAGTAAGCCTACGCCCAACACTGAACCGCCATAAATAAACCATTGGATCGCAATTTCTCGTTTACCTGCATCAAGCATCGCTTCTAAATCACGATTTTTATTTTTGGTCATTTCAAGTTCACGTTTCAATTGTGAATTTTGCTCTAAAAGATCCGCACTTTGTTGCTCAGCTTGTTTGGTTCGACGTTGCATTTCGACAGTACGTTGTTGCCAATCGCCATCTAAACGACTAAGTTTTAAGGTTAATTCTTGGACTTGAGCTTTTAATTTTGGATTTTCTTCTTTACTACTTGGCGTGTTGCTTAAGTCTGAATTTAAAATCCAAGCTTCACGATTTTTATTGTCGCGAATGAGTGTGTATTTGCCTTGGCGATCTAATACATTCACTGCTTCGCCAGCTTGAATTGAACCTGCAATTTTAAATTGTTCACCAGCACCGCGGCGTAAGAAGGTACTGAGATTTTCAGTAACATATTGCGTTTCTGCATGAGCAGTTGCAATACCTGTACCAAGTAAGGCGCAAGATAAAAGTGTATTGTAGATTTTTTTCATGCTTTCTCCTTAAAAATAAAAACAACAAAAGTGCGGCTGAATAAACCGCACTTTTTGTTGCAATAAATTAATTAAACACCGCACGCAGTAAATAGAAGATAATAATTGCGAAGAATGCGCCGGCTGGTAACGTGATTATCCAAGAACTAATGATGTTTCGGATAACCGTTAAATTGAGTGCTGCGATACCGCGAGCAAAACCGATACCTAAAATTGCCCCAACAAGTGTTTGTGTTGTTGAGATTGGCAAACCTGTACCGGATGCAACTACAACGGTCATCGCGGTGGCAAATTGAGCAGCAAAGCCACGGCTTGGGGTTAAATCGGTGATCCCAGATCCAACAGTCGCCATTACTTTTTGTCCCATAGTAATTAAGCCCACAGCAATGCCTAATGCACCTAGTGGTAAAATCCACCAAGTTAAGGCTCCGCCTGAAACAATTTTACCGCCTTGTTCTACGATTGATACCACCGCTGAAAGTGGGCCAATTGCATTGGCTACATCATTCGAACCGTGAGCGAAAGCCATCGCACAGGCTGTTAATAACATTAAAATACTGAAGACTTTTTCTACCGCACCAAAAGTCCCTTTGCTTGCAGATTGAGTGAATGTTTTGCTTTTAAAGTAGAAATGGAAAAACAGCATGCCTACAAGGCTAATGACAAGTGAAATGACTAAAGTTTCTTTATTGGAAAGATTTAAACCAACATGTTTTAAACCTTTTGTCATGGTTACGATACACAGTACAAATACGGTTATCCCCATGTAATAAGGACCATATTTTTGTGCATTTTTCAGTGGATGTTCGGTATCAAAAATAAGCTTTTGCGTACTTGCAAAGATTGCATAGGCGAGAATACCTGCAATGACAGGCGTGATGAACCAGCTACCAACGATGCTACCAATATTTGACCAATCTACTGCGCCAGGGCCAATCGTAATGCATGCAAATCCAATAATTGCACCGATAATAGTATGAGTACCAGAAACCGGCCAGCCCATTTTCGTTGCGATAAATAACCAAGCGCCAGATGCAAATAAAGCAGAAAGCATACCCAGTGCTAAAATATCTGGCGTATCAACAAATTGCATTGGATCGATTACGCCACTTTTAATGGTTTCTGTTACTTCACCACCAGCTAGATATGCGCCAGCGGATTCAAAAATTAACGCGATAATAATTGCTTGTTTGGCTGTTACAGTACCGGATCCTACGGATGTCCCCATTGAGTTTGAAACATCATTGGCTCCAATACCGAAAGCCATAAAAAAGCCGAAGGCTGCTGTAATCCACACCAACCATGAACCATATTGACTAATAACTTCCATAGTTAATTTCCTATGTTTTGTTGATTATGAACGCGCCAGCATTAATTCAATGCGTGAGCCAACACGTTGTGCTTGGTCAGCTAGTACGCCAACCCATTCAATAATTTTATATAAGAACATCACATCAATTGGATTATAACGGCTTTCTATGGTATAAAGCATTTTACGCAATTTGATCTGCATTTGGTCGGTATCATCTTCAATTGCATCGAGTTCTTGAATCATATCGTTAACTAATTTTAGTTCGCGGCCTTTAAAACCGGTTTCTAAAAGTTGATCCATTTCTTCGATTACTCGATGAGCTTGATGAATGGCATCTAAACTACGTTTGACGTAATGTAAGAATTCTTCCTGCATTTCTTCAGGAATACCAAATTGACGCCCAATCATACGCCCTGCAATATCTTTAGCAAAATTTGCTAATTTATCTTGTTGCGTGACTAATTCTAAGAGATCAGTACGATCGATAGGTAAGAATAAACCACGTGGCAATTTCAAACGAATCTCACGTTTCAAGCTATCCGCTTCACGTTCACGCTGAGAGATTTCTAAGCGTTTTTCTTCCGCTTTTTCCCAATCCTTTGAGAAGGTGGTTTCAAAAAAAGGAATTAAAAGATCGCTACATTCAGTGACTTTTTCCGAATGCTTTTGCAATGGTTTTAAAGGCGAATGGGCAAATAATCCGAGAATATTATTCATTGCCATAAGTGATTTACTCCATAAGGGGTTAAAAATTCGTGCGCATATTACCCGATTTTTGTTGATATTTAAAATTTTTCAAAAAAATTTGTAAGAAAAAAGGTTTATCTTCGACTAACTAAATAACTGGGTAATATTTCCTAGTGTGGTAAGATAAGTGACTCAATACACTTTTCGCTTTAAAAGCGAGAAAATTTGAAAGGTAAAAAGTGAAGGATTGTAAGATGCAAGGTATCAGCAGCAGCGTGAGTTTATTGATTTTACGCTTTTTTCTTGCGTGGGAATTTTTAGAGGCAGGGTTAGAAAAATGGAATGGTCAAAATTGGTTTACTGAAATACAAGATCGTTTTCCTTTTCCGTTTAATCTTATTCCTGCTGATATTAATTGGCACGTTGCAATGGGGTCGGAATTAATTCTCCCTTTTTTGCTAATATTCGGAGTACTAACTCGTTTTAGTGCATTAGGTTTAACGATTTTAATCTCTGTTGCGTGGTATAGTATTCATGCTGATTCAGGTTATAACGTTTGTGATAATGGTTATAAATTACCATTAATTTATGTGGTAACTTTATTAATCTTAATTACGCAGGGAGCAGGGAAACTCTCTTTAGACACGCTTATTAAGAAGGTTTATCCAACTAAAAGCTGGTTGAAATTCCTCTAACTATATATTCAAGAGCAAACTCTAGGAGACTTAAATGAAAAAATTATCCACTTTAGCCGCATTAGCTGGAGCATTAACGATGACAGTAGCTACTGCTACGCACGCTGAATCAAAATCAAGCAGTACGGATAAAGCTGCAACACCTTGTGTAGGTGATAAATGTGTGAAAACAAAAGCTGCAGAAGGTAAATGCGGAGAAGGCAAATGTGGTGCAAACGAAACGAAAGCCGCAGAAGGTAAATGTGGTGAAGGTAAATGCGGCTCTAAATAATCGTATTTTAATCTAGATGCCATACATAACACTGGTGTAAATTTACACCAGTGTTGTATTAAAAGGAGTAAATAATTATGTTACAAGGTGCAGGATTAGGGTATCGTCGAGATTTAGCGGATGATTTTTTGAATTTATCATCAAATAATGCGATTCAGTTTATGGAAGTTGCTCCAGAAAATTGGGTAAAAATGGGAGGAGCTGCTCGTTATAAATTTGATCAAGCCGCTGAAAGATATCCACTTGCGGTACACGGACTATCACTTTCATTAGGCGGGCAAGCACCACTTGATCGCGAGTTATTAAAAAATACTAAAGCATTAATGACTCAATATAATTCGACATTTTTTTCTGAACATTTGAGTTATTGTGAATGTGAAGGGCATTTATATGATTTATTACCTATGCCATTTACTGAAGAAGCTGTAAAACACGTAGCACAGAGAATCCGCTATGTGCAAGATTTTTTAGGATTACAAATTTCATTAGAAAACACCTCTTATTATTTACACTCTCCCACCAGCACAATGAATGAAGTAGAATTTTTAAATGCTATTGCACAAGAAGCGGATTGTGGTATTCATTTAGATGTGAATAATATTTATGTAAATGGCGTCAATCACGGTTTACTTGATCCTTATGTTTTTTTAGATCAAGTGGATGTGAAACGTGTCAATTACATTCATATTGCAGGACATGATGAAGAACATTCTGCCGCACAAGTTGTGGAGGGGTTAGAACGAGAATCATTTAATAAAATAAAAGGGGCATATCGCTATTTACCAGAGTTATTAATTGATACGCACGGTGAGGCAGTAAAAGGTACTGTCTGGGATTTATTAGAATATGCCTATCAACGACTACCTGTCATTCCGCCAACATTATTAGAGCGTGATTTCAATTTCCCTCCATTTGCAGAACTTTATGCTGAAGTTGAACATATAGCACAACTACAGCAAAAATATGCTCAAAAAGAGGTAATATCCTATGCAGCCTAAACTTTCGCTTATTGAAACACAAAAAGCACTTGCTACAGCAGTTCGATTGGCTCATGCTCAACCTTTAAATGGTTATGCTCCGAATCGCATCGCTGTTTATGCTCGCTTAGTTCGAAATAACATCTTTGGTTTTATTGACCGCTGTTTTGTTGAAGCACCTAAACACGTTTCTGCTGAGAGTTGGTCTCAGACAAAAGAAACGTTTGTATTAACAGGAAAATCACATTCGCCTTATTTTCAAGATATTGCAGGAGAATTTCTTTTATTTTGTCAAGAAAAAGAGAGTTTTGACGCCAATATACTGGCATTGATGGATTTTGAAAATACACAATTACTTGCAGAAGTTTCTTTAGCAAAAGTACCTGAAAAATTTGAGTGGAATAAGCATAGCGTAATGCAGTTATCTGATGCAGCTTATTTAAAAAGCTATGAAGTCGATTTTTTATCAAGCGATTTTAAACAATTTGATGAAAACCCTATGCAAGCTGTTATATGGCGGGATAGCGATTTTAATATTCTGCAACAACGCTTATCTGAACTTGACTTTTGGCTATTAAGTTATATACAAGAACAACCTTCATCTTTAGAAGAGGTATTATCTGCCTTAAATACTGTAGTTGAAGATAGCACCCCCTTAATTCCATTATTGGAAAACACTTGGGTGAATTGGATTAATGCTGAAGTGCTTTATCCGAAAGAGGGATAAATTTTGTATAGAAAAACTCAGAAAATGTTAGATAGGTGAAAAAGATGACTTTTTCACCTAATTTTTTCTTGGTTAGTATTTTCCATATATTATCTAAATCTTTTTAATATAGATTCGAGAACAGTCCGAATCATATTCTCCGCTTAAATGAAATCTTTCAGTTATAAATCTAAACATTTGATTTCCAATTTATTCAATTTCATATAATGAAAATTTTTCACATAATTTTTGAATGAACCTTTCATTTATAATTTCCTATATTTTAATTATAGGAAAATACTGCACAATAAATATAAATTAATTTATAGCTGTTTAATATGTAAAGTAAAACACCACAAAAACCTTGATTTATCTATTTTTATCTGTATATTTGAACAGTTTTAAGTTGAAGGGAGTATAATTTTATGAGTAATGAAATTGAAATTAAATTAGCGGTATCTGACCAAGCGTTTAATGAATTAGAAGAACATTTAAAAAACTTTACTTGTTTAGTGCATAAAAAACAGTTTCTGAGCAATACTTATTATGATTATCCTGATCATTTCCTTGCTAAACAAAAGATGGGATTACGTATTCGTCAAGAAGATCAAGAACTTACATTAACTCTTAAAACTAACGGCGAAGTTGTTGGTGGATTGCATAGTCGCCCAGAATATAATTTACCATTAACCGAAAAAGAAACGCCAACCAATGCCCAATTAAGAGAACTTTATCCTTTTGAACAATTACCTAGTTCTACACTACAACCTATTTTCTCCACAGATTTTAACCGCACTTTTTGGTTAGTTGAATTTCAACAATCCAAAATTGAAGTGGCGTTCGATCAAGGTAAAATTCTTGCAGGCGAATCTGAGCAACCTATTTGTGAAATTGAGTTTGAATTGAAATCTGGCAATGTGGAGGATCTTTTTGATTTTGTAGAAACCTTGCCTTTCGAAAGAGATATTTATTTTAGTAGTGCAAGTAAAGCGAAGCGTGGTTATTTGCTGGGCTCGAAACAATTTTTAACAGATTGGTTAAATAAATGGCGTGATTTCTTAAAAGAAGAACGAGAAGAAAGTGCGGTAGATTTTTGTGCAAAATTTAATTCCGTGTTGAAAATGGAACAGAAACTTTTGGAAGAAACCTTATCCTTTTCTCCCGCACTTTTTAGCCAAGATTTTATGAAAACAGTGGAGCGAGTTGGGGCATTTTTTAATCTTTATCATTATTATGATGAAAATGGAAAAATCCTAGAAGCGGTGGCAACAGAGAAACAAAAAGAAATGTTCTTACCAACTTTATTAGAAAGCAATCAAACAATCTTTGCTGAAATCCGTGATTTAATTCGTTTTCATAGTGAAACGAAAGACAATGAAAAAACTATTGAAAAATTGACTGCACTTTTGAAAAGTCGAGTTTATTTTGAGCGAATGATCAAATTAATGAGATTCTCGGCATAATGCGAATCAACCGTGCAAATGGGTAAGCTATACTTCTAGGCATTATGTACGCTTGTCCTGAACAATATAATGATATTTAGCCGTAGGTATATGAATACTCGGTTAAAGGATGAGAAGGATAAAAAATGGCTAAAGCCCCGAAAACAGCTTATGTATGTAACGATTGTGGTGCGGAGTTTTCTCGTTGGCAAGGGCAATGCTCGGCTTGTAAAGCGTGGAATACAATTACGGAAGTGCGGTTAATTTCCACGGCAAAATCAAAAAATGATCGTTTTAGTGGCTATGCGGGTGAAACTCAAGCAAAAATTCAAACGCTCTCTGAAATTAGTTTGCAAGAAACACCTCGTTTTTCCAGTGGCTTTAATGAATTAGATCGGGTTCTGGGCGGCGGGATCGTACCGGGTAGTGCGATTTTAATTGGTGGACATCCTGGTGCAGGGAAAAGTACCTTGTTATTACAAGTCATGTGTGGTTTAGCGAAAAATATGACCGCACTTTATGTAACGGGAGAGGAATCGTTACAACAGGTTGCGATGCGTGCTAGTCGATTGGGATTGCCAAACGATCAATTAAAAATGTTGTCAGAAACCTCTGTGGAACAGATTTGTAATTTGGCGGATCAGTTAAAACCGCAAATTATAGTGGTGGATTCGATCCAAGTAATGCATTTGGCAGATATTCAATCATCACCAGGAAGTGTAGCGCAAGTGCGTGAATGTGCTTCTTTCCTCACTCGTTATGCGAAAACCCGCCAAGTCGCCATTATTATGGTGGGGCATGTAACGAAAGACGGAACCCTTGCTGGGCCGAAAGTGTTAGAGCATGCGATTGACTGTTCATTACTATTAGAAGGCGAAGCCGATTCTCGCTATCGTACTTTGCGTGGCCATAAAAACCGTTTTGGTGCGGTGAATGAATTAGGCGTATTTGGTATGACCGAGCAAGGTTTGCGAGAAGTAAAAAATCCATCGGCGATCTTTTTAAGTCGAGGGGATGAGATTACATCAGGCAGTTCCGTTATGGTACTTTGGGAAGGAACTCGTCCTCTTTTAGTTGAAATTCAAGCCTTGGTGGATCATTCAATGTTAGCGAATCCTCGTCGTGTTGCGGTGGGATTAGAGCAAAATCGCTTAGCACTATTATTGGCGGTGTTACACCGACATGGGGGCTTACAAATGGCTGATCAAGATGTCTTTGTCAATGTTGTTGGTGGTGTAAAAGTGGGTGAAACAAGTGCGGATTTGGCTTTGTTGTTGGCGTTAATTTCAAGTTTCCGTAATCTCCCCTTGCCACAAGATTTAGTGATTTTTGGTGAGGTGGGATTAGCGGGAGAAATTCGCCCAGTACCAAGTGGACAAGAACGTATTAGTGAAGCGGCAAAGCATGGCTTTAAACGCGCGATTGTTCCTTTTGGTAACAAGCCGAAAAGTGCGGTCGAAAATATGCAAGTTTTTACGGTGAAGAAACTTGCTGATGCACTAGCCGTGTTGGATAATTTATAAATAATTCCATTAGAGATAATTAATCGCCTCAATGGAAATGAATTATCTAATTCCGTTGTACTGAAAACATTAGCAAAATTTGTTAAAATAAACATACTTTTTATTCAAAGAAAAATAAGAAAATGGAAAAAAAACTGAATAAAGCGCTGGATGCGATTGATATAAAAATTCTTAATGAATTACAACGCAACGGTAAAATTTCTAATATTGATTTGTCGAAAAAAGTAGGGCTTTCACCTACGCCTTGTTTAGAACGTGTGAAACGTTTAGAAAAACAAGGTGTCATTATGGGATACCGAGCCCTACTCAATCCAGAATTATTAGATGCGCCATTACTCGTAATTGTTGAAATCACTTTAGTACGTGGTAAGCCAGATGTATTTGAAGAATTTAATGCGGCAATTCAAGAGTTAGATGAAATTCAAGAATGCCACTTAGTGTCGGGTGATTTTGATTATCTTCTAAAAACTCGAGTTGCTGATATGGCAGAGTATCGTAAATTGCTTGGCTCAACTTTATTGCGCTTACCAGGTGTAAATGATACGCGCACTTATGTGGTGATGGAAGAAGTAAAACAAACTAATTATCTTGTATTGAAATAATAAACTATATGATTAAACGAATTACAGAACGCTTTACACCAAGACAGTATTTAGCTGAATTATTATTGGCATTAACCGCACTTTTTGGACTTTATTTAATTATTGCTTGGTCTAGTTATACACCTTTAGATAATTCTTGGGCAACTGCTGCATCTCATGATGGAACAATTAACAAGGCTGGAGCATTCGGTGCTTGGGTAATTGATCTCCTTTTTGTCTTTTTCGGATATGTTGCACATATTTTTCCTTTTGCTACGTTTTTAGTACCAGTTTATCTATTAAAAATTAAAGCGGTTAAACAGCTTTCATGTACGCGAATTATTTTACGTAGTTTTGGTTTTTTTACTTTAATCATCGGTCTTTGTGTGATGAGCATGTTGCTTTTATCAAGTAATTCTTTTTATTTGAGTGGCGGTGTGCTCGGTGGTTCACTTGTAGTAAATTGGATTTATCCTGTACTCGGTAAATTAGGTGCAATATTAATTGGGCTGGTCTTTGCTGTCATTGGATTCATTTTTTGTTCTGGTGCCTCATTTATTCGATTGCTTGTGACGTTTTATCATTGGCTTACTATGAAAAATGAACAAACTGAAGATGTTAAACAAGATGAATCTGGAGAGGAATTAGAGCAAATTTTGATTCAGAAACCAGATTTTATTCAAAATATGATATTGCCAGAAGTTGCGGAACAAAATGAACATAATCCAAAACTTGTGGAAGATAAGAATGATAGTGAGCTTGGAGAAAACGAAAAGTTATCTAATGAGCAAATGATAAATATTAGTGGATTAACACAAAATATCTCTATTCAAACAGATTATAACGAACTTAATTCACAAAATATTGATGAACAATTTATTTCTGATTTAGGTATGGAAAAATTGCCTAGTGTTCATATTTCAAATGAATTAAATCATCAAATGCCGAATGAAAATGATTTTGTCCCAGTGTGGATTAATAATAAAAAAGAAAAGGGACAGTTGAATAAATCAGAAAATGAAATAAGTGCGGATAATTTTTCAGAAATTTCTTTACTACAAGATGATGAAATCCCAACGGTTTCCTTGCGTGAAGGTTTAGCGCAGCAGAATGATGAAGAAAATAATTTTTCACACCTTGCTGAAGAATTTGCAGCTCGTGAAGCAGTACGTTTTGCTCAAGCTGATGAACAAGTTCGTTTAGCAGATAATAATTCAGAAATGATGGTTTCTTTACAGAATGAAGTGACTGAAGAACAAGTTAAAGCCACAGAAAATACACCTCATTATCAAGGTTATAGTGGTTCACTAATTCATCCTGCATTCCAACAGCAAACAACTAAACGTGAAAAGCCTAGTACACCGTTACCAAGTTTAGATTTATTATCAAAACATCCAGCAGTGGAACAAAATATTACGCAAGAAGAAGTTTTTGAAACGTCCCAACGTATAGAGCAACAATTACGTAATTTTAATGTGAAAGCGACTGTAAAAGATGTGCTTGTTGGCCCTGTTGTTACGCGTTATGAATTAGAATTACAACCTGGGGTGAAAGCGTCAAAAGTAACGAGTATTGATACCGATTTGGCGCGTGCATTAATGTTCCGTTCGATTCGTGTGGCAGAGGCTATTCCTGGCAAGCCTTATATTGGTATTGAAACACCTAATCTTCATCGTCAAATGGTGCCATTACGTGATGTGTTAGATAGTAGCGAATTCCGTGATACTCATGCTACTTTGCCAATGGCTTTAGGTAAAGATATTAGCGGAAAGGCTGTGATTGTTGATTTAGCGAAAATGCCACATTTGTTGGTAGCAGGTTCAACAGGATCAGGTAAGTCTGTTGGAGTGAATACGATGATCTTAAGTTTACTTTATCGTGTTCAACCAGAAGATGTGAAATTCATTATGATCGATCCTAAAGTCGTCGAACTTTCCGTTTATAATGATATTCCGCACTTGCTAACGCCTGTTGTAACAGATATGAAAAAAGCCGCTAATGCGTTGCGTTGGTGTGTAGATGAAATGGAACGCCGTTATCAGTTGCTTTCTGCGCTACGTGTACGCAATATTGAAGGCTTTAACGAAAAAATCGATGAATACGAAGCAATGGGAATGCCTATTCCAAATCCAATTTGGCGACCTGGTGATACAATGGATGCAATGCCACCTGCATTAAAAAAATTGAGTTATATTGTGGTTATTGTCGATGAGTTTGCTGATTTAATGATGGTGGCGGGTAAGCAAATCGAGGAACTCATTGCTCGCTTGGCACAAAAAGCACGAGCTATTGGTATCCATTTAATTTTGGCGACACAACGTCCTTCTGTCGATGTGATTACAGGTTTAATTAAAGCGAATATCCCAAGTCGTATTGCCTTTACCGTTGCAAGTAAAATTGACTCACGTACTATTCTTGATCAAGGTGGGGCAGAGGCTCTTTTAGGTCGTGGTGATATGCTTTATTCGGGGCAAGGTTCATCGGATTTGGTGCGTGTTCATGGTGCCTTTATGAGTGATGATGAAGTTATTCGTATTGCGGATGATTGGCGAGCACGTGGTAAACCTGATTATATCGATGGCATTTTAGAAAGTGCCGACGATGAGGAAAGCACAGAAAAAGGAATATCAAGCGGTGGAGAACTAGATCCACTCTTTGATGAAG
The DNA here is from genome assembly GCF_018829625.1 of Haemophilus sp. SZY H36. NCBI lineage: Bacteria > Pseudomonadati > Pseudomonadota > Gammaproteobacteria > Pasteurellales > Pasteurellaceae > Haemophilus > Haemophilus sp. SZY H36. The sequence continues at coordinate 122,302 of NZ_JAHKKA010000001.1, forward strand.
TAATGGATTTTGTTATTAATACCGGTACAACTTCAGTATCTTCTATTCAACGTAAATTCAGCGTAGGCTTTAACCGAGCTGCTCGTATTATGGATCAAATGGAAGAACAAGGAATTGTTAGCCCAATGCAAAATGGTAAGCGTGAGATTTTATCGCGTCGTCCGGACTACTAATTTAAAAGGAAAGTAAAATGAAAAAAACAACGTTAAAATTTGCCTCACTTGCTTTACTTGGTTTGAGTAATTTGGCATTGGCTGATTCGGCAAGTGAATTGCAAATGCGTTTAGCTAAAGTCGATGTATTAAGTGCAGAATTTGTGCAAACAGTGACTTCTGGAAGTGGCAAAAATGTTCAACAGGGAAGTGGCAAACTTCAAATTAAACGCCCAAATTTATTCCGTATGGATACTAAAACCCCTCAAGAAACCCAGATTATTTCTGATGGTAAAACCTTATGGTTCTACGATCCATTTGTGCAACAAGTAACAGCACAATGGGTGAAAGATGCGGTAAATAACACTCCTTTCGTGTTGCTTACAAGTAATGATAAAAGCCATTGGGATCAATATTCGGTTATGCAACAAGTGGATACTTTTGTATTGAAACCTAAATCTTCAAAAAGTAATATCAAGCAATTTGATATTCGCGTCGATGCCAATGGCGTATTAAGAAATTTCAGTACGACAGAGAAAGATGGGCAAACCAATCTTTATGTTTTACGTAATATTACGAATCAAACCTTGTCTGATAGCTTGTTCCAATTCAAGCCAGAAAAAGGTGTGGAAGTGGATGACCAACGTAAAAAATAACAAATGATTATTTTAAATAAGGGCGTAGAAATACGCCCTTCAATTTTGTGAGAAATAAAAATGTCTAACCTCAATTTTGATTTTGCCGAAAATGATTTCCGTCCACTGGCAGCCAAGATGCGTCCAACGAATCTAGAGCAATATTTTGGGCAAACTCATCTTATTGGTGAAGGTAAGCCGCTGCGTAAAGCGATTCAAGCTGGACATATTCATTCTATGATTTTCTGGGGGCCACCAGGTACAGGAAAAACAACACTCGCAGAAATTATAGCGCAACGTATTAATGCAGAAGTTGAGCGAATTTCTGCGGTGACGAGTGGTATCAAAGAAATTCGTGAAGCCATTGACCGTGCAAAACAAAATCGTCTTGCGGATCGTAAAACTATTTTATTTGTGGATGAAGTCCATCGTTTTAATAAAAGCCAGCAAGATGCTTTTCTGCCACATATTGAAGACGGAACTGTTATTTTTATTGGGGCGACAACAGAAAATCCCTCTTTTGAGCTAAATAATGCGTTGCTTTCTCGTGCCCGAGTGTATGTGCTGAAATCACTCACCACGGCTGAAATTGAACAAGTTTTGCAGCAGGCTGTAGAAGATCCTGAACGAGGATTGGGTAAAGAGCGGTTAATTTTAGAAGAGAATTTACTACAAGTGCTTGCCGAATATGTTAATGGGGATGCGCGATTAGCCTTGAATTGCCTCGAATTAATGGTGGATATGGCGGATGAAACAGAAAATGGAAAGAAAATTGACCGCACTTTATTAAAAGAAGTTTTAGGCGAACGTCAAGCGAGATTTGATAAACAAGGCGATCGTTTCTATGATTTAATTTCTGCGCTACATAAATCTGTTCGAGGTTCTGCACCAGATGCTGCATTGTATTGGTATGCACGAATTTTAACAGCGGGTGGAGACCCTTTATATGTTGCGCGCCGATTACTTGCCATTGCTTCAGAAGATGTGGGAAATGCAGATCCTCGCGCTATGCAAGTCGCATTGGCTGCTTGGGATTGCTTTACTCGCGTGGGGGCTTATGAAGGGGAACGAGCCATTGCCCAAGCCATTATCTATCTTGCGGTAGCGCCAAAAAGTAATGCGGTCTATACTGCATTTAACACTGCGAAACAGCAAGCGAAAGATTTTCCAGATTACGATGTTCCACCACATTTATGCAATGCGCCGACTAATTTAATGAAAGAGCTTGGCTATGGTGCTGAATATCGTTATGCCCACGATGAACCTAACGCTTATGCAGCAGGTGAAAATTATTTCCCGCCTGAATTAAAGGACACTCAATATTATTTTCCGACGAATAGAGGTATGGAAATTCAGATTAAGGAAAAATTAGAACGATTACGTGAGCAAGATAAAAGTGCGGTGAAAAAACGGTATAAATAATCTTTATTTAGGAGATATAAATGCAAAAAACAAATTCAAAAGCCTTTTTAGTGATTTTACTTGGTGTACTTTCTGCCTTTGGACCATTTGTTGTCGATCTTTATTTGCCATCATTGCCACAGTTTGCACAATTTTTTGATACAACGGCTTCCATGACGCAATTAACGCTCACAACGGCAATGATCGGTTTAGCCGTTGGGCAGCTATTACTTGGCCCGATGAGTGATAAATTTGGACGCAAAAAGCCGCTGATTATTTCACTTTTAATTTATATCATCAGCACGATTTTACTGATTTTCTCACCGAATATTGAAACGATGATTGTATTAAGAGCGGTACAAGGGCTTTCCTCTGCTGGAAGTGTAGTAATTTCTCGTGCGGTAGCGACGGATTTATATCGTGGCCGTGAAATGACACGTTTTTTTGGGTTATTAATGACGATTAATGGTATCGCACCGATCATTTCACCGATTCTAGGCAGCTTATTATTAGAATATATTGGTTGGAAAGGCGTATTTTTCTTTTTAGCAATTATCGGTATTGTTGTATTACTATTTTGTCTTCGTTTAAAAGAAAGCCTAATTATTGAAAAACGTTTGAAAGGTTCTGTACTTTCCACATTCTTTACATTTGGCAAGATTATAAAAAATAGAATGTTTATGAGTTATGTTGGTATTGAAAGCTTTTTGCTTGCCACCATGTTTGCGTATATTTCCGCTTCACCTTTTATTTTGCAAAGTTTTTACGGATTAAGTGCGTTTACCTTTAGCTTATGTTTTGGAGCAAATGGTGCAGCATTAGTTATTGGAGCAAATATAGGTGGTAAGTTGTCAAATCGTACAGCCCTTTCTTTTGGAGTATTGGGCTTTGGGATTGTTGTTCTTTACACCATTTCGACACTTATTATTCAACCTAACTGGTTTTTAGTTGAAATTGGCTTCTTCCTTATGTTATTGATGATGGGGCTTACCTTTCCTGCAATTTCTTCATTGGCAATGGAAAGTGAACGTCAATATGCAGGAAGTGCTTCTGCGTTACTTGGTTTTACTCCCTTTTTTCTAGGGGGCATTGTTTCACCATTAGTCGGTATTGGTAATATTTTCTATGCAACAGCCCTGGTGATTTTAGTTTGTGCTTTCATCAGTTTGATAATTTATTTTTTAATTCGTACTAATATTAAGTCATACACAGAATAAAATTTAAATGCGATTAATTTCAAAAATTAATCGCATTTTCTTTATTTTTTTAATGTAGGAACAAGTTCAGATAAGTTTTTTATATCCTCTTCACTTAATTGGCTTTTTATCCTATTGCCCGCTCCTTCAATTTTTCCACTTTTTCGCTCAGAAAGTGCGGTATAAATTTCTTGAGGAGTCAGGTTATTGATAATTCTTGATTCTCCCATAGCAGATTTCTCACCAGATTTTCCATGGCAGGTAGTGCAGCTTCGTTTGTAGAGTTTTTCGCCTTGGGCAAGATTAGTATCAGCAAAGGCCACTTTAGTTAAGCTAAGGCCGAAAATCATAATCAGAATTATTGGGTTAGTTTTTTTCATTGTTTATCCTTTAAACAATTTATCTAAATCATTAGATGGAATTGCGCCTTCATATTTAGCTTGAATTTTCCCTTCGGGATTAATTACAAAAGATGTAGGGGTTCCCATAAGCTGATAACGTTCTGCGGTAATTTTCATTTGATCTTTAATTACAGGCAAGTGGAGTTCACGTTTAGCCACTACGGCTTTGGTGTCCATTTTATCGCCATCCACATTAATTGCAATGAGCGAAACTTTGCCAGGATTGTCTTCTGCGAGTTTTTCAAATTCTTTTAACTCTGCGATGCAATGTCCACAGGTTTCTGACCAAAAAACTAATAATCGTGTGCCTTTCCAATTCTCAAGGTTTGCCGGATTGCCTTGAAGATCATAGGCGGCAATATCAGGTGCTTTTTGCCCTACTGAGGCAACTTCATCTTTACAAGAAACAGCACCCAAAATAACCGCACTTATGGCAACTAATTTCAATAGTTTATTTGTTCGCATGATTTTCTTCCTTTACAAATTTTCCGTGATGTAAATAAATAACACGATCGGTGAGTTCACCTAACTCTGGATTATGCGTCACCATTACAATGGTACGCCCTTGTTGATTAAGTTTTGTGAGCAAATCTAGCACCAACGATTCGTTTTGCTCATCTAAATTTCCCGTTGGTTCATCAGCAAAGATCACGGGCGGTTGATTTACTAACGCACGTGCAATGCAAACACGTTGTTGCTCACCCCCTGAAAGTTGGCTAGGACGATGATCAATACGATGGCCTAAGCCTACTTGTTCCAATACCGCTTTGGCGGATGCTTCATCAATCACGCTGTGATAATGTTGTGCCAGCATCACGTTTTCAAGTGCGGTCAAATAAGGGATTAAATGGAATTGTTGAAACACTAAGCCGATTTTTTCTGCGCGGAAACGTTGACGACCGACTTCATCTAATTGAGCAGCATCCACGCCATCTAAAATGACTTTGCCTTCGCTAGCGGTATCTAAGCCTGTTAAAATATTCATCAACGTGGTTTTACCAGAGCCTGAAGCCCCCATAATCGCAACAAATTCTCCTTGTTTGATTTGAATATTAATGTCTTCCAGGGCGGTAACTTGCCCGAAGCGTTTGTATAAATGTTGGGTTTCTATTACAAAATTGGTCATGGTTTTTCTCTTTTATTATCTAATTTATAAGCGTTTCAGTTTTACTCACCCTTCAACACATTCGCAACATTAATACTCAATGCTCGACGTGTTGGAATAATAACAGCCACAAATGCTACTAATAACGAAAGCACAACCGTAATTGGTAACACTGGTAATCTCATATCAATATAAGATTTGAATACGGTTATTCCCCATATCCCCCCCTCTTTAGCAAAGAGGGGTAGGGGAGATTTGGCAGAAGTAAAAACGAAGAACAGGATTTATAAGCGTTTCAGTTTTACTCACCCTTCAACACATTCGCCACATTAATACTCAATGCTCGACGTGTTGGAATAATAACAGCCACAAATGCCACTAATAACGAAAGTACAACCGTAATTGGCAATACAGGAAGTCGCATATCAATATAAGATTTGAATACAGTTATTCCCAATACTTGAGCTAATAAATAACCCAAGCCAAGCCCGATAATAATCGCACAAAACGCGATAATTAAAATTTCGGTGCTGATTTGGCGAATGATGTCAAATTTTTTCGCGCCCAGTGATTTTTGTAAGGCAAATTCTTTGGCTCGTTCACCGACAATTGCAATTAATGTAGTGTTCACACATAAGGTTGCAAGCACCAAAATTACAAGGGAAATTAAGCCCATTAAGCCTTTAATTTTTTCTAAAATTTGTCCTTCTGAGGCGGAAACTTTACGGATCGGGCGAGCGGTTAAATCGGGATATTGTTGCATGATTTTTTCGGCAAATTGATCCACTGTATTAGTGCCTTGCTCATTTTGCACATTGAGTAATGCGTTGTTTACTACGCCTTCTTTATCCAACCAATTTTGTGCAAATTCAACATTTACAATAAGCATATTATCAGTTGCATCACCAGCTTCTACAATTCCTTTAATGTTGAAACTGTGTTTTTCTACGGCATTTTTAGAAAGTTGTAAGCTATCTCCCACTTTCACATGTAATCGTTCCGCAAGGGTTTTCCCGATCATCGCATTGCGGTCGTCAAAGTTTACGTTGATTTCAGATCCCGTAATTTGCCAGTAAGGGGCGAGGATGCGCATAGCATCAAAATTTACGCCCATCAGAACAATTTTTTCCAAATCACTGCGTGCGACGCCATAAAGATAAGGACTGGCAGCAGCGATAAAACCATCAGGTGATTTTTGCAAAATTGCATTTAATTCTGCTTGATTCATCATTCCACCATCGGCTGAACCAATGTAGAAATTTGCTCCGAAAGTGCGCAGTTCTTGGCTCATTTTGGTATTGATGTCGAAGTAAACCGCTGCCATTGCAGTGACGATACTTGCGCCGACTGTAAGTGCGGTGAAAATAATGAATACTCGTTGGAGGCGTAATCGCAACGCGCGGAAAATTAATCGCCAGAACATGCTTTGAGTATTTGCGCTTTTATGCTCTGCCATAAAGTACCTCGACAGGGTAAAGTTTAGCGATTTTATGTGCTGGGAACCAAGTGCCAATCACAGCAATAAGAATGGAGAGTACGAGAACACAAGGCACGACGATCCAAGCAAAATCAAGAGGCGCGCCAAATAGTGCGGCACCGATAAACTTGGCTAATCCCCATCCAGCTAAACAGCCAAATATTCCGCCTACTAATGCACTTAATACCGCTTCGCAGTAGAACAGTAAGGTAATTTGCCATTGATAAGCCCCTAGGGCTTTCATTAAGCCAATTTCTTTTGAGCGTTCGATAATGCCTGCACTCATTAAGGAAGCAATACCCATTGCTGCAGCGATTAATGCCGCGAAGGTAACTACAGCTAGTAAGAGTTGGATTTTACCAATGACGACACCTTCAGACGCAGCGACTTGCCAAATTGGGCGAACCATTGCGCCAGAAATGGCTTCTTCTAATTGATGGGAAATTGAAGAAACATAAGCGGTGCAATACCAACGGTCATAGGCTTCCGCATCTAAGGCATCCGTATTGGCGCGCGCTTTACGGGAAAGATCGTTTTCAGGCACGGTGAGGGCAGATACACGAACGGATTGCACTTTGCCTTCTAAACCCAGCAAATTTTGTACCGCACTTAGGGGCATCACAAGCTGATTATCTTCTGTTCCACCCGTACTTAAAATCCCTTTAATTTCTACCGCACTTTGTTGGCTTTCGCCGTTATCGTTTGTGTAGCTTAAGCTAAGTTTATCGCCAATTTTCCAATCATTACTTTTGGCTAGTTGTTCGCCAGCAAGTACAGGGACGATTTCGCCAAAGTCATTGTTTAAATCATCAACCCATTCCCCTTCTACTTTCCAGTAAGGGCTAATGATTCGTTGTCCTGTGTGGTAATCCTCTTCATCGGGTACGGCAATATTATGATCGAAGAAGGTACCAAGCACATTAATCGTTTTCGGCGCTGAAAGTGCGGTGGAATTTTGTGAAGATTTTGTCACCTGTACATTTGCTGAAAGCAATGGTGCAAAACCCACGATATTATTTCGCCAGAAAATATCTTTGATATTGGGAAGCTCTTTCTCATCTAAAAAATCTTGGCTAGATAATGAAGCACTATGACTGAGTTCATCAGGCAATGCCGCATTGCTGGCTGGCTCCACCAAAATATTGGCACCGTAAGATTTCAGCTCTTTTGCCATTTTGTCACCAATATCAATGGAAACAGCAAGCAGCGCAGAGACTAGGCCAGCGGCTAAGAAAATAGTGATAATGGCGAGCAATTTACGTTTGATCCCAAATCGCCAAGATTGAAATAACATTCTAGCAAGCATTGTTATTCCCCTTTTGGATTTTCGTTTTTGTTAATACCGAGATAGTTATCGGGATTATCGCGGAATAAATCGAGATTTTTTTCGTTCTCAAAGAAATAAGTATGCCCTTCGTGGCTATATTTATATTCAGTTTTGGTGTTTTTGAGTTTGGCGCCACTAATCGGATCTTGCACTTCAATTTCCGCAATCGTACTGAATAGATTTAAGCCATCTTCAAGGCTTTTACGAGAAATCACGATTTCATTTTCAGTTTGTTGCCAATTTTCAATCGGTACAGGGTTGCAACCGCCCGGTTTACCGATAGATGGAATAAAGAGATGCACGCCACAACCAACACAGACCACTTGATTGCCTTGCATGACATAGCCTTGATCGCCGCAGAGTAGGCAAGCATCGAATACTGCCGCCATACTGACTTTATTTGGTTGGCGATTGATAATGAAAAAGCGTACGGCTTTGCCATCATCTGCAATCCAAACAAAACGGTGAAGTTTACCGTCTTTAAGTGGCTCTAGTGCTAAATGCACTTCATTTTTGTCATTTAGTTGTACAGGAACCGCTTCGGAAAGTTGTGGCGGTTGAGAAGCAACTTTTTCCCAATAAAGTTGGCTTGCGGCAACAAATAAAATCCCCAATATTCCCCAATAAATGGTGCGTTTTGATGTTTGTACGAAAGCTAATTTTTTGCGTTTTTCAATCAGATCTTTTTCGGCTTTAGCTTCTCTTAAACGTTTTGAATGTGTTTGAATGGTAAAAATACATAAAACAACTAACATTAACACAACACAAATGATATTGAGCCAAGCGGTGATTTCCCCTGATTTTGCCACAAAACTTAACCGCACTTTGGTGAGTTCAATGAGTTGTAATTTCATTAAGGTAAGCAGTAGTTCTGCTACAAGAGGAAGAATTAACGCGATAAAAAGTAAAAAGCTGAGTGCAAAAAGTGCGGTAGATTTTCCTTGTGTTTTTTGTTGCTGTTTAAGTAATAAATAGATCCATGCACTTGAGGCTAAACTAAAAATTACGCCAAAAATAACCGCACTTATATTTAAAATAAAGTCAGTGTTAATCACATCTGTGTTGGTGAGTGCGGTGATGTTTGGATCTTTCGCCCAGGTTGCTCCCGCGATAAGCATTAATACAAATTGCCAGAATGCGGCAAGGTTTGATGATTTGCTCCATTGGCTGATTGCAAAAAGTAAAAAGATAATTAAAAAGCCGATGGTTAGAATAAGATTGCTGGTTTGTCCATTAGGAATATTTAGTCGTAGGACAACACCCAAAGCCAAGCCAATAAGGCTTAACCAAATAAGCATTTTAGGCGAAATATTGCCTTTTTTAATTGCCCAAGATGCACCGAGTAAAAGCGAAATTGGCAAAAGAGCTTGCAAAACAAAAATGAAAAAATAAGTCATAGAAAGCGGATTTTAAATGGTAGGGTGGGCTTTAGCCCACCGTTTTTTTATGTCTGATTGTTAATTGGTGGGCTGAAGCCCACCCTACAGCACTATTATTTTAAACCAGTAAATTTGAATTCATAATTTACATCAAATGGTTTCCACCAACGACCCACACCAGTTTCTTCATCAGTGTGGCGGTGCATACCAGCTTTTGGTGGCGGATCGATATGGTAAGTTAATTTGTAGTTACCCACGCCCATCATTTTGATGTTTGCGCCATAGTGTGGGCCATCGCCAGCAACCATTGGCATGAAGGTACCTTCTTGTTTAGCACCAGTATCGGTATTGACTAAGGTATAGTTGATGGTTAAATAAGGCATCCATTCACCTTCACCAAAACCGTTTTTGTTACCTTTCACCGCGTGAATATCTGCTTCTAAGTGAATATCAGATTTTGCTGCAGGTAAGCCCATGCCGCGAGGTTCCATATCTACTGGTTTTAAGTAAACCGCTGCAATTTCCATGTCATTCATAGTAACTGCTTCACCGATTGGATATTCTTGGAATGCGTAAGCAGAAGTTGCTGCAAACATTCCTGCTAATAAACTTGCGCTAAGAAGTGCTTTTTTCATAGTTTCTCTCCTGAGATGAGTTTTGAGTTAATTTGAAACCGCTTTTTTGCTTTGATATTTCATAACAAACAAAGCAAAAATAGCAGCAAGAATTAAGATTGCTTGTGGCACAAGGGTTTCCACATAAGGATAAACACCTAACCACGAGATTTCTGGTACACCATTAATTAATGTCGGTTCAAACAGTTTACCTTCAATAAGTTCAAGTACAGATTTGCCAGCGAATACAAATGCCATTAAATACATAAATGAACCAGTAAACATAAAGAATGGTTTTAATGGCAATTTAACCACGGTGTAACGCATTATAAAGTAGCAAATCGCCAGTAAAATCACCCCGCAAATAAAGCCAGCAAAAAGATAGGCTAAACTGACCGCACTTTTCGCATCGCCAACTAGGGCATAATAGAACAATACGGTTTCTGCGCCTTCACGATATACTGCGAGGAAACTGGTCAGCCATAAGCCGAATAGAGAGCCTGCTGTTAATGCCGTTGAAAGTTTGCCTTCGAGATAGCGTTTCCAGTTTTGTGCTTCGACTTTAGAAAGCAACCAGTAACTCATACTAAACAGCATGAAGACCGCAATAATCATTGTGAAACCTTCAAGCAATTCGCGGTTTTGCCCTGAGTTTTCAAAAATAAGTTGGAAGATGAATGCGGTAACGACGCTTGCCCCTAACGCCACATAAACGGATTGGCGAATAACTGGTAATTTATCGTGATGATTATTTTTCACCATATAAGCGACAATAGCGGCAACAATTAATAATGCCTCTAAGCCTTCACGTAAAATAATAAGCAAGCTATATAAGAACATGGACCAATCACTTTGTTCGCCACCTTGCAATATTTGAACGGCTTTCGCTAAGTTTTGGCTTAAACCTGCGGCTTGTTCTTGCAATTTGTCGCCATTTCCCGCTTTCATCAGACTGACTAAACGAGTGAAATAACCTTCTAATTCTGCTTTAAAATTGCTATCGCGCGAGCCTACTTTGTTTTCCATGCCCGAGCTTTCAAATATATCAAAATAAGTGTCTTGCACCGCAAGCATAGCTTTTTTCGCATCGCCTTGTTCATAAAGGGTAATAGCTTGTTGAATACGTTGGTTGATTTCACTCGTAATTTTTGCCCAATCTTGATCTGCAACGTTATCTGAAGTTTGTGCTTGTGATTGTGTCGCTTGAGCGTTTTGTTCATCGCGAGTGGTTGGCAAATTAGGAAGTTGTTCTTCAATATCTTGTAAGAGTTGTGTGCTTTGGTAAGCAATCTCTGTCATTTGATCAGGTTGTTCGCTCAAACGAATCAAATTATAGAATTGTTGATTGATCGCGGCTGAAATTTCAGAAGAGCGGTTAGTTCTAACCGACATTTCCATTTCAGAGTTTTTGTAGCCGTCGTATTGAGCTTGTTGGAATGCTTTTTTAGCATTGGCAAAATCGCCGCTTTCATAAGCGGTAATGGCTTGAGCAATAAAATCATCAATAGTTTTGAAACTTTGTTGCCAATAAGGTTTGATGGCTTGATTATCATAAACGCCGTGCTGACTATCAGCATTGAGTTGATGCCCTTCAACAAGAGAAGGTAAAACTTCTTGTAATTCCTTTTTTAAACCGTTGATTTTGGCTTGAACCTCATTCATTGGTTTACCTTCGCCAATCATTTTGCGAATTTCACCAAAAGTGGCTTCCATTTGGTAGCTTTTTTGCGCTGAAAAATTAATGCGAATCGGCCCTTCTAAATTTTCAAATATTTCAAAATAGGCCATTTGTACTTCGGTTTTAGCATCATCAATTTTGTTTTCTTTAAGAAGTTGTTCGGTGTGATTCAAGCGTTGAGTGATGTCATCTACCCATTTTTGATAGTTGTCTGCAAGAACAGATTGAGACAAAAGAAAGAGGAAGGGAATCATTACGTAACGAAAAACGCGAAACATAACAGTTAATCCTTTAAATGAAATTTATTCTTGTTTAGAGGTTATATTAAATAATAAAAAACCGCAATAATGAAATCGTATTTTTGTGATGGAAATCAATTTATGCTGAAATATTTAGGATTTTTATACAGTGTTTTTGTATAATTTGACCGTTTTTTTATTGATGTACGGAGATTTTTATGACTGCACAAACGGGTATTTTACTTGAATCTTGTAAAGCAGGTGTATTTTTAGAAGCAAATATTACGGATTATTCTGTTGTCTCTAAAGCTATTCATCAATTCCTTGACAGTCTTGAACAGTTACAACAAGCGTATCCTGATGCTCGTCTAGGTGCTGTGCTCGCTTTTGGTGATAGCGCATGGAAAAAGTTAGGTGGTCAAAGTGCGGTAGAGCTTAAACCTTTCGTAACCTTAGGCAAAGGTGATCTATCTGCGCCTAGTACACAAACTGATCTTTTAGTGCATATTCAATCGTTGCGCCCTGATGTTAATTTTTCTGTGGCACAAGCTGCAGTGAATGCTTTTGCTCAAGCTATTGACGTTCAGCAAGAAATTCATGGTTTCCGTTGGGTGGAGGAACGAGATCTCACCGGTTTTATTGACGGAACTGAAAACCCAAAAGATGCAAAGCGAGCAGAAGTTGCCTTAATTTCAAATGGCAATGATAAAGATGGGAGTTATGTATTTACCCAACGTTATGAACATAATCTCGCTAAATGGGAAAAATTAAATACAGCAAAACAAGAAAATGTGTTCGGACGCACCAAAACGGATAGCGTAGAAATGGAAGATAAGGCAGATACTTCTCATGTTGGTCGTACAGATTTAAAAGAAAATGGCAAGGGATTAAAAATCTTACGTCAAAGCTTACCTTATGGTACAGCCAGCGGTACACACGGATTATTCTTTATTGCTTACTGTGCAACGCTTTATAACATTGAACAACAGTTGCTTAATATGTTTGGTGAAAAAGACGGAAAAACTGACCGCATTTTAGGTTTCACCAAGGCTGTAACGGGCGCTTATTATTATGCACCATCTATTGAGCAGTTGAATAAACTTTAATTTATGAAAAACCTAAATTAAAAAAATTTAGGTTTTTTTATGTTTCTTAACTTTTTCTTAAGATTTATTTGTTTTAATACACACATCCAAGCAATGGTGCTTGAAATTAACTGACTTAAAAAGGAAACATTATGAAAAAATTTGCATTAGCAACAATCTTCGCATTAGCAACCACTTCTGCATTTGCAGGTTTTAACGGCGGAAATACTCAAGGGGGTTTTCAACAAGCAACCCCTTCAGCAATTAGTGTAAAACAAGCTTTATCTGCTGCAGATAATTCAATGATCACTTTAGTGGGGAATATCACACAACAAATTGATGACGATGAATTCTGGTTTAGCGATGGTACAGGTCAAATCAAAGTAGAAATTGAACGCCACGTTTGGAATGGTTTAAATGTAGATCCAAGTGATAAAGTGAAAGTTTACGGTAAACTAGATAACGAAGCATTCGAGAAAGCGGATCTTGAAGTATTACGTATCGAAAAAGTAAAATAATCATTCTTTGAAAATGGCGAGCATTGCTCGCCATTTTTATATAGGTAATTTTTTGGGAGGCTTGATGAAAATTTTACTTATTGAAGACGATAGCTTGATTGGTAATGGGTTGCAGATTGGTCTAACTAAACTAGGTTTTGCCGTAGATTGGTTTACGGATGGAAAAACAGGAATGGATGCCTTAACCTCTGCGCCTTATGATGCGGTTGTATTAGATTTAACTTTGCCGAAACTTGATGGATTAGATGTATTACAACAATGGCGTTCTAAGAATCAAGATGTACCTGTATTGATTCTGACTGCCCGTGATACTTTAGATGAACGTGTCAAAGGATTGCAAAGTGGAGCGGATGATTATCTTTGTAAGCCTTTTGCTTTGGCTGAAGTTGCGGCACGCTTGCAAGCACTGATTCGTCGTCGTTATGGCCATCATCATTCGGTGATTGAGCATGCTGGCGTTAAACTCGATCCAAATCAACGTTCTGTTTGGCTAAATAATCAACCTATTTCTTTAACAAGCCGTGAATACAAATTACTTGAATTATTTATGCTGAATAAAGATCGCGTACTGTCTCGCGCATCTATTGAAGAAAAATTATCAAGCTGGGATGAAGAAATTAGCAGCGGAGCGTTAGACGTGCATATTTATAATTTGCGTCAGAAATTAGGTAAGCAATTTATTCGAACAGTACACGGCGTAGGATATGCGTTGGGAGTAACGCAATAAATGAAAAACAAACGTTTAAGTTTTCGTCTTATTTCTGTTCTTTCTTTCACCGCACTTTTGGTGTGGGGCGTATCTACTGCTGTCGCATGGTGGCAGGTGCGTAGTGAAGTGAATGATGTTTTCGACGCCCAACAAATTCTTTTTGCTGAACGTCTTGCCAATTCAGATCTTAGTCATATTCTGTTAGAGCATGTGGAAGATATTAATAAACTCCAGCCACATTCGTTCAAAAAAAACTATGATGATGACGCATTGGCTTTTGCTATTTTTTCTAAAGAGGGAAAACGTTTATTAACAGATGGGCGTAATGGCGATAATTTTGTGTTTGATAATGAAATTGGCTTTGCAAAAGGTTATATGCTGAATGATGACGATGAATGGCGTATTTTCTGGCAGCCTGTAGCGAATGGAAATTTGATTATTGCCGTTGGGCAAGAGCTTGACTACCGCGAAGATTTAATTGAAGAAATGATCTTTGGGCAAATGTGGATTTGGTTTGCGAGTTTGCCTATTTTGATCATCGTTTTAGGATGGTTGATTCATAAAGAACTTCGACCAATTAAACGTTTAAGCCAAGAAGTTCAAACGAGAAAATCTGGTGATGTGTCATTGCTGAATACAGAGGGCTTACCTGCTGAAATTTTACCCTTAGTAAAAAATTTAAATCAATTTTTTGACCGCACTTCGGCTATGCTACAACGCGAACGCCGTTTTACCTCTGATGCAGCCCATGAATTGCGTAGTCCATTGGCGGCATTGCGTATTCAAACTGAAGTTGCTCAACTGGCTGGTGATGATAGGGAATTACGAGAACAAGCGCTTTTGCATTTAACACAAGGGATTGATCGTGCATCGCAGTTAATTGAGCAACTTTTGACCCTTTCAAAACTGGATAATTTACAAGAATTGGAAGAATTACAGCCTATTGATTGGGAAGGCATCATTCAATCGCTGATTGCTGAGCGCTATTTTGTGGCAGAAAAACGTAAAATTACCTTGGCTTTTGAGAAAGAATCTGAACCAAAGCAGAAACAAGGGCAACCAATTTTAGTTTCATTGATGCTTAGAAATTTACTAGATAATGCCATTAAATATTGCCCAGAAGACACAACTGTTTCAGTGAAAATCGCATCTTCTCAGATTATTATTGAAGATAATGGTGGTGGTGTTGACTCTGAAGATTTGAAAAAACTTGGTCAGCGTTTTTATCGCCCAGCTGGGCAAAATGAAAAGGGTAGTGGTCTAGGGCTTTCTATTGTCATGCGAATTGCAGAATTACACGGATTCAAAGTGCAGTTAGAAAATGTGATAAAAGAAGGGCAGCGAATTGGCTTAAAGGCTCAAATATTTTTATAAACATTTCCTTTAAAAAAGAAAACCGAGTAAAGACTCGGTTTTCTTTTTTATAATAGGTTGCTGATAAAGATGACTAAAATAATCACTGGCACAACGAACTTCACATAATTAAACCAGATTTTAGTGAATGTTGAGTCAGGTGTTGGAGAAAGTTCTTTTTTAGCATCATCTTTTAACACGAAACCAACGAAAATAGCACAACCAAGTGCGGTCAGCATAAAGAGAATATTTCCACTGACATAATCATAAAAATCAAAAATGCTTTTGCCGAAAATGGTGACATCTTTCCATACATTATCCCCTAAAATTGCTGGAATATTACCCAAGATAAAAATCCCACCAAGGGTTAAGACAATCGCTTTGCCACGGCGCATTCTGAGCTTTTCTTGTAATGCGGTAATGATCACTTCATAAATTGTGATAGAAGTAGTTAGCGCAGCAATTAATAATAAGCCGAAGAAAATAATTGCAAAGAATTTACCCGCCCATAAGTGAGAGAATACGATAGGTAAACTTTGGAATACTAAAGTTGGGCCTGCATTTGGTTCAATCCCAAAGGTGAAAAGTGATGGAAAGATCATAAAGCCCGCAAGTACGGCAATAATTGTATTGGTAAAACCAGTAATAACTGCAGTTTGTATTAAGTCTTCTTCTTTATTTAAGTAGCTTGAAAGCGTAATTAATACGCCAAAACCAAGACTCAACGCGAAGAATACTTGACCTAAAACGAAGATAAATAATTGTGGTGTAATTTTGCTGAAATCTGGTTTTAAATAAAATGTAATTCCTTCCATTGCACCTGGTAATGTTACGTTGCGAATAACCATTCCAATGAGGAAGATGAATAGCAATGGCATTAAATATTTTACAGAACGCTCAATCCCACCAATGATCCCTTTAGCTAAAATAATGTAATTCACCACAACAAATAAGAAGGTGTACAGTATAATTTCATAAGGGCTATTGCCGATATGCAGCTCGTAGAAATCTTTGGCAATGTCTTTTGTAATTGGTGTTGAAATATCTAATGTACCGCTAATTAGGCTGATGATATAAGAAATAACCCAGCCTCCAAGCACCATATAATACGCCATGATACCGAATGAACCGAGTAATCCCATGTAGCCAAGGATTTTCCAATATTTGGAAATGCCTTTTCCTTTATCCAGAATTTTATCGCCAAAGGCATCAATGGAATTTACACGTAATCGACGACCGATCACGTTTTCAACGAGAATCATCGGAATACCGATTACGATCATTGCGATACAGAAAAGTAGAACGTAGGCTCCGCCACCATTTTCGCCCACAAGGTAAGGGAAGCGCCAAGTAGCGCCGAAACCGACAGTTGCGCCTGCGACAGTCATGACATAGGTGAGTCGGCTCGACCAAGTTTGTCGCTGTTTATTATTTGTTGTCATTTGTTTTCCTATTTTTAATAAAAAGTGCGGTAAATAATTAGAGTGTTTTATCGCAAAAATTAAAACTCAATTTTTTCTTTATATTCACACAGATCTTCAATAATGCATGAGCCACAACGAGGTTTCCGTGCGATACAAGTGTAGCGCCCGTGTAAAATTAACCAATGGTGAACATCTACTTTAAATTCATCAGGTACGACTTTAAGCAGTTTTTCTTCCACTTTTACCACGTCTTTACCAGGTGCAAAATTAGTTCGATTGCATACACGGAAAATATGGGTATCCACCGCAATGGTTGGATGACCAAATGCCGTATTTAGTACAACATTGGCTGTTTTTCTGCCCACACCTGCTAATGCCTCTAAGGCTTCGCGATTTTCAGGCACTTCACCGTTGTGCTTTTCAATTAAATCACGGCAGGTTTTGATAATATTTTCTGCTTTACTATTAAAAAGCCCGATAGTTTTAATATAGCCTTTTAAACCATCTAATCCTAAATCTAAAATCGCTTGTGGCGTGTTTGCAACAGGGAATAGTTTTTCTGTTGCTTTATTCACGCCTTTATCGGTTGCTTGTGCCGATAGAATCACCGCAATTAATAATTCGAAGGGCGAATTATACTGTAATTCTGTGGTCGGGTGGGGATTTTGATCTCTTAATCGGGTTAATATTTCGATTCTTTTTAATTTATTCATCTTATTTATCAATTCGATTTTTTATTGCAAGGAGCAAGCCTAATCCTATAAATGCGCCTGGTGGCAGAATGAAAAGTAAAAAGCTACTGTCTGTATGGTAAATATGGAGCGTTAAAAATTTAGCTTGTTCGCCAAATAGATTTTCGATGCCATCAAAAACCGTACCTTGTCCAATGATTTCACGCAATGCACCAAGTACTGTCAAGCTAAGTGCCATCCCTAATCCCATTGAGAAACCGTCCCAAACTGAATGGAGTAAGCTGTTTTTTGAGGCGAACGCTTCTGCTCGACCTATCACAATACAGTTGGTAACGATGAGTGGAATAAAAATTCCAAGTGATTGATAAAGCGTATAGGTATAAGCATTCATTAAAAGTTGAACGACAGTTACTGTCGTCGCAATAATCATCACGTAGATTGGAATGCGGATTTCATTCGGAATATATTTACGGAAAAGTGAAATGACCGTATTTGTGCAAGTGAGCACAAGCATTGTCGCTAAACCTAAACCAAGTGCATTGGAGGCTGTGCTAGACACCGCTAAAAGCGGACAAAGACCGAGAAGTTGAACAACCGCTGGATTATTTTTCCAAATTCCTTGAGCAAAGATTTCTTTCCACATGGACTTTTGTTGATTTTCAACCGCACTTTCTATTTTTTCTTCTTCAAGTGCGGTATTTTTTTCAGTTAAATCTGTCATATTATTTCACTTGTGTTGAAAGCTGTTGTAACAAGGCTTGATTATTTAGCATGATTAATGCTGAACGTTTAGTTTGATTAACCACTGCGCGAGGTGTAATGGTTGCACCAGAAAATTGATCAAATTTTCCACCATCTTTTTTTACTGCCCATTCGCTCAAATTATGCTCATTAATCGATTGATGAGTGAAATTTAAAATCCAGTTGGAAATACGGAGTTCAATTTTATCGCCTAAGCCAGGTGTTTCATGGTGTTCAATGACTCGCACGCCTAACACTTGACCTTTCGGATCTAATCCCACAAGCAAGCGAATATCGCCAGAATAGCCATCAGGCGCAGTGGTTTCATAGGCATAGGCAGAAACATTTCCATCTTTTTTCGCAAAATAAATTTTCTGAATACCCACCAAATTTTTATCTTGAGGGATAACCGCACTTTCTAGCAAATTATTATTGAAATAATCTTGTGGAATGACCTGTAAAAGTAATTCTCGTTGTTGTGCCGCCATCACCGCGTCAATTTTATCTTTTGTTAGGAAAAAAATACCCGCAGAAATTGCTGTGCAGAGTAGGGCGACAAAGCCTAACAATATCCCGTAACGCGATGTGATTTTTACTGTGCCCATTATTTTTTTCCTTTTGTTGGATAACCAGATACTCGAGGACGTGTGTAATGATCGATAAGTGGAACGCAAATATTACTTAATAAAATTGCGAATGCTACACCATCTGGAAAGTTTCCGTGATAGCGAATGAGATAGACAAATAACCCCACTAATGCGCCAAAAATAATTTTTCCTCGTGGTGTAATGGAGGCTGTGACAGGATCTGTCGCAATAAAAAATGCGCCAAACATCATTGCGCCACTAACCAGTTGGCTAATCGCACTTAAATGCGTGAAGCCAGTAAAAGCGGTCGCGGTGGCTAAACAGAAAAAGGTGACAAGCATCGCCACTGGAATTTGCCAGTGAATTACACGTTTTAAAATAAGGAAAATTCCGCCCGCTAAGAAAGCCACGTTCACTTGCCACCAGCCTTGAGCAAAGTCGGTTCCATTACCCATAAAAATCGGCAGTTTAATTAATTCATAAAAATCATTTAATTGAGTGTGACTTTTATAGAAAATTTTTGCGCTATCCAAAGGTGTGGCTTGGGTGATGCCATCAATGTTATGTGTAAGTTGTGAAAGTGTAAATCCGTCAGTGGTTAAACCTGAAAATATTAATGAAAACGCATCTGAAAAAGTCGGTGGTTCCTGTAATAAATTAATTGGTGGCATCCAAGTTGTCATTTGTAACGGGAATGAAATTAGAAGAATGACATAACCAATCATCGCTGGATTGAATGGGTTTTGTCCTAAGCCACCATAAACCTGTTTACCTAATAAAACTGCACAAAGTGTTCCAATGATGATGACCCAATAAGGTGCATAAGGTGGAATAGCCATTGCCAAAATTAAAGCAGTCAGGGATATGCTGAAATCTGAAAGATAATTTAGCGGTTTTTTACCACGTAATTTTATTGCAATAAATTCCGCAATGATTGCTGTACCAATGGCTAATGCAGATTGAAACACCACGCCAAATCCAAAATAATAAATTTGCGTGAAAAAAGCTGGCATCATTGCCAACATTACCCAAAGCATAATACGCGCTGTGAGTTTCCCCGAATGAGTATGAGGAGAGCTAACCATTTTAAACATTATTTTATTCCTGATTATTTTCTAATGTTGCTTGTGTTTTTGCCAATTTCTTTGCTTTTGCTCGAGCAATAGCCGCAGCTACGGCTGCTTTTTTCGGATCGAGTGTGCTTGAATTTTCTTCTGTTTTTTCTATCGCACTTTCTACGGTTTGAGTATTTGAGACTGATACAGCGGTTTCATTTACTTGTGCAAGTTTTTTTGCTTTTGCTCGAGCAATAGCCGCAGCTACAGCCGCTTTTTTCGGATCGAGTGCGGTTGAATTTTCGTCTATTTTTTCTACAGCACTTTCTACGGTTTGAGTATTTGAGACTGATTCATCGGTTTCATTTGCTTGTGCAAGTTTTTTTGCTTTTGCACGGGCAATCGCTGCAGCTACCGCCGCTTTTTTTGGATCAAGTGCGGTTAAATTTTCGTCTGTTTTTTCTACCGCACTTTCTACGGTTTGAGTATTTGAGACTGATTCAGCGGTTTCATTTACTTGTGCAAGTTTTTTTGCTTTTGCTCGAGCAAGTGCGGCTGCAACTGCTGCTTTTTTCGCATCGGTTGGTTGAGTTTGTTGTTCTTGGTTTTCAACTTGAGATTCCGCTTGCTGACGAGCCAGACGACGAGCTTTACGTTGTGCTATTAAATCAGCGTTATCAGGTAAAACTTCCCCTTTTTCTGAGGTAATCGTTTTAACTTGTTTTGATTCTGTTTCATTGGCTTTTTTCGCTTTCAAGCGTTCTAGCGCCGCTTTAACAGGATCTTCACCTTTGGTTTGCGCTAATTCTTCACGACGTGCTTCTGCTGCACGTTGTGAACGTGCTTTACGCTCTTGTTCTTCACGTTCCATTCGCTCTTGTTTCGCTTCAAAGCGAATTTTGGCTTCATCTGATTTTTTCTGTTTTTCTTTTATTTGCCAAATTTTTGCTTTTTCTTGGCGGAAATACTGAATCAGCGGAATATGGCTTGGGCATACGTAGGCGCAAACTCCGCACTCGATACAATCCTTGAGGGCGTATTCTTCCGATTTTTTGTGATCATCACTACGCGCAAACCAGTAGAGTTGCTGTGGCATCAAGTTGACTGGGCAGGCATCAGAACAGCTAGAACAGCGAATACAAGCCTGTTCAGGCTCTGGTTCTGCATATTCAAAATAGTCTGGTGCAAGCAAGCAGTTGACAATTTTTGTCACTGGTGCATTGAGGTTGGAAAGTTCCAATCCCATCATTGGGCCACCCGCAAACACTGGATAACGTTCATCAAATTGATAGCCAGCGTGCGTCAATACTTGAGAAATTGGTGTACCAAGTCGAACCCAATAATTACCTTTTTCAGAAATTTTATCACCAGTAAGGGTGACCACTCGTTCAATTAAAGGTTCGTCATTTATCACCGCTCTTTTAATTGCAAAGGCTGTACCAACATTATGCATCAGTACGCCAATACTAGAAGAACGCGCGCCACTTGGCACTTCCATTCCTGTAAGTAAATAAATAAGCTGTTTTGCGGCACCCGAAGGATATTTTGTTGGAATTACTCGAACGCTAATGTCATTTGCTCCCTGTAGCGCTTTGTTAATTGCCTCTATTGCTTCAGGTTTGTTATCTTCAATAGCAATGACTACGTTTTCAGGTCGTAGGATGTAACGCAAAATACGAATGCCTTCTATGATTTCATCGGCCCGTTCACGCATAAGACGATCATCACAAGTGATATAAGGCTCACATTCTGCACCATTGATAATTAAGAGTTTAACTTTTTTCTCTGCTGATTGAATTTTAGCGGCAGTCGGAAATACTGCACCGCCCAAGCCAGCTATACCAGCTTGATAGATTTTGTTAATGAGTTGTTCTGGCGAGAGTGTTAAAAAATCATCAATAGGATTACGCGCTAGCCATTGATCTAAGCCATCTGCTTGCAAATGAATTGCTGGTTCATCAAGACCAGACGGATGTGCAGCGACATAAGGTTTAATAGATTTAATTGTGCCTGAAGTTGGCGCATGAACGGGTAGCATACGTAAGCCATCGCCTCGCGTTAAAGGTTGACCTTTTAATACGTAATCGCCTTCCTTTACTAAAAGGTGACCTGTTATTCCTGCGTGCTGTTTAAGAGGAATGTAAAAATCCGTGACTAAAGGGTGATGACGTAATGGTTGTGAATTAGATTGTGATTTCATTTCAGGCGGATGAATACCACCTTTGAAATCCCATAATTTACTGGAATTGAAACGAGATAATACGTCCGCCATTTATTCCCCCACAACCAATTTTTTCTCAGTGCCATTTACATTCATTACTGGAATGACTAATTTTGCATCAAACTTCCAATCCCAATTATCGATATTTTTTTTCACGGGAATCATTGATATACAATCTGTCGGGCAGGGCGCTACGCAAAGTTCACAACCTGTACAGAGATCTGGAATAATCGTATGCATGAATTTATTTGTACCAATAATGGCATCAACAGGGCAGGCTTGAATGCATTTTGTGCAGCCAATACACATATTTTCATCAATAAAAGCGACTTTCTCGATAGGTTCTTCTACTCCGTCCATAGCTGGCACATCAACACCTAAAATCTCTGCGATTTTTACGATGGTCGGT
This sequence comes from Haemophilus sp. SZY H36, assembly GCF_018829625.1. Lineage (NCBI taxonomy): Bacteria > Pseudomonadati > Pseudomonadota > Gammaproteobacteria > Pasteurellales > Pasteurellaceae > Haemophilus > Haemophilus sp. SZY H36. Next base: position 144,700 of record NZ_JAHKKA010000001.1, read on the forward strand.
TGACCACCAGGAATACATTTTGTGATGTCATCTCCATTGCAAATAGCTTCAGCGTATGGTTTGCAGCCTGGATAACCACATTGTCCACATTGGCTTTGTGGCAAAATAGAGTCTATTTTTTCCACAATAGGATCGGCTTCAACTTTGAGTTTAAGTGAAGCAAATCCTAAAATCGCACCGAAAATTAAAGCGAGTAAAGTGATTACGATGAATAGAAGGGTCATTATTTCTTTCTTTTTCCTGAAAAATACTGAGAGAACCCAATAAATAAAATCAAAATGGTAATAGCCATTAAAAGATAAATCATTTTATTACTTCACTAGTCCTGCAAATCCCATAAATGAGAGAGACATTAAACCAGCGGTGATAAGTGCAATAGATGAACCTTTGAAAGTTAAAGGTACATCGGCTGCGACAAGACGTTCACGGAGTGCAGCAAAAAGCACTAATACAAGTGCAAACCCAAGAGATGCACCAAAACCATAAATGACAGATTCCGTTAAATTATGAGCAAGATTTACATTTAATAATGCGACACCGAGAACTGCACAGTTTGTGGTTATCAAAGGCAAGAAAATTCCAAGTAAACGATACAACGTTGGGCTAGTTTTATTTATCACCATTTCGGTAAATTGTACAACTACGGCAATAACCAAAATAAATACTAATGTACGCAAAAAAGTAGCATTCAAGGGAACAAGAATATAATGATCAACTAAATATGCGCAAAGGGAGGCGACGGTTAATACAAACATTGTTGCTAGTCCCATACCTACTGCGGTTTCAATTTTCTTTGATACCCCCATAAACGGGCATAGTCCTAAAAACTTTACAAGTACAAAGTTGTTAATTAATGCAGTACCGATAATCAATAAAATATAATTTGTCATTTTTCTTTGCCTTTTATGTGGGGAAGTATTATCGCTATTTATGAATTGAAGAACAATAGGTATTTTTAAATGCGATAAACCCTACTATTTATCAGTATTCTTTGTGAAAATAACCATAAAAAGCGGGCAATAATTGTGTGATTAAATTTAGTTGCTGATAAGGCAAGCTAAATGCTGTGCGATCTTGTTCTGTCATTTCCTGTTTCTCTAACTCCTTTAGGTGGGTTTCAATGTTTTTTTGGAGTTTAGCAAATATATCTGGCGGTATTTTTTCGATATTTTCAAGAGAATAAATGATTTTTTTGGCAACAGGATAGAAACCAGATAAAAATTGTGTAGTTTGTTGTAGAGTATTCATTTTTTCACGATAGGAACCTAGCGCAGAAATATAACTTAATAAGGAATAATTCAGTTTAAGTAAATCAAACCCTTGTTGTAAAAATGCTTTGTATTTTTCAGGTTCATTATTCATGTTTGAAAGCGTTGTACTAAGTGCTGCTGCATATTGATGTGCATTACGACGAGCAATGCGATACTTTAGATCATCACTTTTACCAAATTGTAGTTGACTAATAATATGTAAAAGATAAGTTGCATCACTTTGAACCGCTTTATGGCTAACTTTATCTAATTGTAAATATTTCCAATCAGGCCATAAATAAGAAACAGCAAACCACGAGATAGCCGAACCTAGTAATGTATCAAGTAAACGAGGCATGAGTGCAGCTGAAGTATTAAAACCCATAACATCAAAGCTTAACAAGACCTGTAATGTGATAAAAAAGGTAGAGAAGCTGTAATTATTACTGCGAAAGAAGAAAAATAGTGTACTAGTAAGGACTACAAGACCCAGCTTAAGTTCTAGGGTTGGATTAAAATAGGGTAAAAGCGATCCTATCACCACGCCAAGAAAAGTGCCGATAATCCGCTGGCGTAAACGTGTTTTGGTGGCAGAATAGTTTGGTTGGCAGACAAAGACAGCGGTGAGTAAAATCCAATAACCAAGATTAAATTGGAAAAACTCTACGATGACACAGCATAAAAAAACCACTATCGATAAACGTATTGCATGGCGAAAGAGTTGAGATTCAAAGGTAAAGTGGCTAAAAATTGCAGTAGAGATATTTTTTAAGCCAGTAATTTGATCCGTATGAATTCTTGCTAAATGATCAGCATCATCTGTTTCTTGAGTAAGTTGTCGAAGTTGCCAGTTAATACTTTGCAAGTTGTCTAGTAGGGTCTGAATCTCAATAAGCTGATCTTTATCGTGGATGTGTTGTTCTCGATATAGCTGGAATGAGTGCAATGTCCCCGATAGTGCGCGCTCAACCCGTTCATTGAATTGATAGTTTTTATTTTGGCGTAAACTCGTTGTTACTTCTCGGCAAGATTGTGCTTGTAATTCTAGTAAGCGCTGAATACGAAAAATTAAGTCTGTATTTTTTAGTTTTTCAGTAATTTGCTGATAATCAAAATGAGTAGAATTTACACGTTCATGGATATCTTGCGCAGCAAAATAATAGCGGAGCATTCGTTGTGTGCGAGGATGTCGATGTTGACCACGAATACGATAGAATAGTGCTGTACGAACAATATTAAATGCAGAAACTACATTTGCATTTTTCATAGCGAAATTAAGATGTTTTTTTTCTATTTCATTTATTTCATCGGGATCAAAAAAATAAGATTTGGCATCTAAGTAATCACCTAGCGCACAGAAAGCTTTAGCAACACTTTCTTGTACGGGACGATTTGGAAAGAATAAATAGACAATGAGTGTTATTACACTATAAAGTAGCGTACCGCATAGAATCATGACAGGGTTGATAAACCATTCATGTATTTCAGGTGTATAGGTTAGTGTAGTATAAAGTGCCACAACTAGTGTACCAAATGCAATGGTACTATAGCGTTGCCCAACAGCACCTATCATAGTAAAAATAAATGTAAGCGCAGTCATCAAGGCAATATATTGTATTGGCTTGCCGATATTTAATTGGACAATAAAGGATGAAATAGAGAAAGCTATCAATGTATAAAAGACATTTTTTAAACGCCCAGTTAAACGATTGTCTAAATCAACTAATCCTCCTGCAATAATACCTAGAATTAAAGGCATAGACTGTTGAGATATATTAAATGCCCATACGCTAATTGCGGCAATATTTACAGCAATAAAAATAGGAATGGCAGCAATCACTTTAGCATTTAACCAGTTGTTCATTATTCATCCTTATTACAATAGAAAAAGTGAGCAGCAAGGCTCACTTTTATTATCTATATAAGCGTACTCAAACATCAAAGCTTTTTGAACGAGATAATGCGTTACTTGTGGGATTTTGCCCAGTTTAAGAAACGTATTTGAGTTTCCTTATCTGCTTGTTGGAACCAGTATTGAAGTTGCTGTTCTGCAACATTCTCACCTTGAACAACAACTTTCCCTTTGTTTATTTTAGCATTGCTTGCAGAAGCAACTGGCATTGTGGTTGGTATTGCTGCAGTCGAAAATGCTGCAACAGATGCGGTTGCACCTGAGGCATTATATGTAGAAAGATCGTTTACCACGTTTGCACTAGGGAATAAACCCTCTTGTTTTAAAACATCTACTTTCGCTACAATAGTATTGCCTGACTTGCTAGTAATATTAATTGTTGGTGTACTATTAAATTTTTCACCTTCGGAGCGGCTACGGATTGAAGGTGCAGAGATAGTAATATCTTCTGGGGAACCTTTGAATGTAACAATGATAGGACTAGATTCAAATAAAGATTGATTAGAACCTGAACCAATAATATCACCTAAACGAACAACCACTTGATGTGTTTCAGTATCATTGATGTTAAATGATTTTGTTTCTTTTAATAATGCTTTTGATGCTTTTTGTCCATCAATGGCTAAAAACTCAAGATTAGATGACGTTGAAACCATTCCAGCAAAGCTCGTTGAGCTAGCACATAATATCGCTAGGCCTAATGCAATAGTGCGTAATTTCATAATTGCTCCTTTTAATAGATGAAAATGAGAACAATGCTTATGCTATGCTAAATTCACTAAAATGAAAATAAAAAAGTGCGGTTGGTTTTAAAAAAGTTTTTTTATGCTAGAATTCTCTACCAAATTAACGATAGCGATTTTTTAATAGGAAAAAATATGAAAGTTTTAGAAGGCTCAGTCGCAGCACCTAATGCAAAAGTTGCAGTAGCAATTGCTCGTTTTAACAGTTTTATTAATGAAAGTTTATTAGAAGGCGCAATTGATGCATTAAAACGTATCGGCCAAGTGAAGGATGAAAATATCACTATCGTGCGTGCTCCTGGTGCGTATGAGTTGCCATTAGTTGCTCGTCGTTTAGCTGAAAGTAAAAAATTTGATGCGATTGTGGCATTAGGCACAGTTATCCGTGGTGGTACAGCACATTTTGAATATGTAGCAGGGGAAGCAAGCAGCGGTTTAGGAAAAGTTGCAATGGATGCTGAAATTCCTGTCGCTTTTGGGGTATTGACCACAGAAAATATTGAGCAGGCGATTGAACGTGCTGGTACTAAAGCTGGAAATAAAGGTGCAGAAGCAGCCTTAACCGCACTTGAAATGGTTAATCTTATTCAACAAATTGATGCGGCATAAATCATGACAGAACAAAAACAAGTGAAAAAGCCTTCTGCTCGTCGTCGTGCGCGTGAATGTACTGTTCAAGCCTTGTATTCTTGGGCTGTATCTGGCAATCCTGCAGAGCAAGTTGAATTAGCCTTTGTGTTAGATCAAGATATGGATGGGGTCGATAAACCTTACTTCCGTAAATTATTTCGACAAACAGTAGAAAATATTGAAACCGTTGATCTTTCAATTTCGCCTTATATTGACCGCGCTTTTGATGAGCTTGATCCTATTGAAACTGCAATTTTGCGTTTGGCCGTTTATGAATTACGCTTTGAATTAGATGTGCCATATAAAGTGGTTATCAATGAAGCGATTGAAGTGGCAAAAGTATTCGGTGCAGATGAAAGCCATAAATATATCAATGGCGTACTTGATAAAATTGCACCAGCATTAGGGCGTAAATAATCTTTTTAAACTGAAAATGGCGCGCGTTTTTAACGCGTGCCTTTTCTTTTATAAGATAGGTGAAAATGGCAATGGGTGAATTTGATTTAATTAAACGATATTTTCAGCCACAAATATTAGTTGATGATTCTGTTCAATTATCTATTGGCGACGATTGTGCGCTGGTTTCCGTGCCAGCGAATTATCAGCTTGCCATTACGACCGATACAATGGTGGAAAATATGCATTTTTTACCAAGCATTTCGCCTGAAGATTTAGCTTATAAGGCCGTTGCAACAAATTTAAGTGATCTTGCTGCAATGGGGGCTCAGCCCAAATGGATTTCACTGGCATTAACTTTGCCAAATGTAGATGAAAATTGGATTTCAACATTTAGTCAAAGTTTATTGCACACGTTAAAACAATACAACGTCACATTAATTGGTGGCGATACCACAAAAGGCAACTTATCTATTACCATTACAGCACAAGGTTTTGTCGAAAAAAGTAAAGGGATTTGTCGGCATAAAGCGCAAGTTGGCGATTTAATTTATGTTTCAGGTACTTTAGGCGATAGCGCAGCAGGTTTAACACAAATTTTATTGGGCAAAAGTGCGATTGATTCTGATGATGTTTTTTTGCAACAACGACATCTTAGACCCACACCTAGAATAGAACTTGGACGGGCGTTAATTGATATTGCTCACGCTGCCATTGATCTTTCCGATGGGTTAATCTCTGATTTAGGGCATATTCTTGAACAAAGTCAATGTGGCGCAGAAGTTGAACTTTCTGCATTACCTTTTTCATCCGCGATTTTGCATAAATATGATCGCACTCAAGCGGAACAATTTGCCTTAAGTGGTGGAGAAGATTATGAACTTTGTTTTACCATACCGCCCGAATATAAAGATGAATTAGAATTACGCTTGAAAAAATTGAACGTGCCTTGTACTTGCATTGGTAAAATCACTGAAAAGTGCGGTGACTTTTCACCACTTTTTTTATGTGATGGAAAACCTGTGAATATTAGGTTTTCAAGCGGTTTCGATCATTTTAAGGAATCAAAATGACAGAAAATAATCCTCTAAAAAAAATCTCTCTTTTAAATCCTATTCATTTGCTTGCCGTTGGTTTTGGCTCGGGCTTAATTCATCCTGCTCCAGGCACGTGGGGGAGCTTAGCTGGAACAATTTTAGGTGTAATTTTGCTTTCTTTGTTAGGCGTAAAAATCTTTTTAATTTTTACCGCACTTTGTTTTCTGCTAGGTTGCTACCTTTGTCAAAAAACTACTGCAGATATGGGGGTGCACGATCATGGTTCTATCGTCTGGGATGAATTTGTAGGCGTATTTATTGTATTAGCGGCGATACCGTCATTATCTTGGCAATGGATTTTGGCTGGTTTTGCGTTATTTCGCTTTTTCGATATTTTAAAGCCGTTCCCAATTCGTTATTTTGATGAAAAACTAGAAAGTGGTTTTGGTATTATGGTCGATGATGTTTTAGCGGCAATTTATGCGGTGATTGTCGTATTTGCTATTCAGTATTGGATGTTGTGATGCTGAATTTAATCATTGTGCATTTATTTGGATTAATGACTCCAGGGCCAGATTTCTTCTATGTAAGCCGAATGGCGGCAAGTAACTCTCGTCGTAATACAGTTTGTGGCATTTTAGGCATAACGCTTGGTATCGCTTTTTGGGGAATGCTTTCCATGTTGGGATTGGCGGTGTTATTCGTTACTATTCCTGCATTACATGGTGTTATTATGTTGCTAGGCGGTAGTTACTTAGCATATCTCGGTTTTTTAATGGCTCGCAGTAAAAAATACGCTCAATTTGAACCGCACTCTGATACCGAATTTAATCAACAAACCACGATCAAAAAAGAAATTGTGAAAGGGCTTTTAGTGAATTTATCTAATGCAAAAGTCGTGGTGTATTTTAGTAGCGTGATGTCGCTTGTCTTAGTGAATATCACTGAAATGTGGCAAATTATCTTGGCTTTTATGGTAATTGTGGTAGAAACATTTTGTTATTTTTATGTGATTTCATTGATTTTTTCACGTAATATTGCCAAGCGTTTATACAGTCAATACAGCCGTTATATTGATAATATGGCGGGTATTGTATTTTTATTTTTTGGTTGTGTGCTTGTTTATAACGGCATCAACGAAATAATTCATTAATAAAAAAGGAAGTAACATGACATTAAAAATTGCAATCGCTGGTGCTGGCGGAAGAATGGGACGTCAATTAATTCAAGCGGTTTATTCTGCGGAAGGCGTAGAACTCGGTGCGGCTTTTGAACGCAAAGGATCATCTTTAGTCGGGACGGATGCGGGAGAACTGGCGGGAATTGGTCAACTTGGTGTAACAGTTTCGGACGATCTTGAAAGCCAAAAAGATAAATTCGATTTATTAATTGATTTCACTCGACCAGAAGGCACCCTTGAACATATTGCATTTTGCGTGGCGAATAATAAAAAAATGGTGATCGGTACAACTGGTTTTGATGAAAATGGTAAAGCGGCGATTGAAGCAGCTTCAGATAAAATTGCTATTGTGTTTGCATCAAATTTCAGTGTTGGCGTGAATTTAGTCTTCAAACTTTTAGAAAAAGCAGCAAAAGTGATGGGGGATTATTGCGATATTGAAGTGATTGAAGCTCATCACCGTCATAAAGTTGATGCGCCATCTGGCACCGCACTTTCTATGGGCGAACATATCGCGAAAACCTTAGGTCGTGATTTAAAAACGCACGGCGTATTTTGTCGTGAAGGAATCACAGGCGAACGTAAACGCGATGAAATTGGTTTTTCTACTATTCGTGCTTCGGATGTGGTGGGGGAACACACGGTTTGGTTTGCAGATATTGGTGAGCGTGTAGAAATTTCACATAAAGCATCAAGTCGAATGACTTTCGCTAATGGCGCAGTTCGAGCTGGTAAATGGTTAGAAAATAAAGCGAATGGCTTATTTGATATGACCGATGTATTGGATTTAAATAATTTATAAATCAATTTCAATGTCACTTTCTACGTGACAGCAGCATAATAAAATCTCATCAGGTTGAATAAAGGCAAGGGGCGAATCTTTATAGGATACCTTGCCTTTTTTGATCTTCACACGACAAGAACCACAATAGCCACTACGGCATTGATATTCATGGTGAATATTATTTTTCTCGAGATGCTCAAGTAAACTTGTTTCATTATTGAATTCTAATGTGGTTTTACTGTAGATTAGATGAATTTTCATAATAACAATGCAGTGAAATTTGCTGGGCATTATATAAGGAAAATCCATATGTTAAAAATACTGTGTTTTATAACCGCACTTTTGATTACGGCTTGTAGTTCTATTAGCAAAGAACCAGTGAAGACAATGGATGTTTATATCAAGCCTTATTATTCTGCTGAAAACGGAAAAACAGAAAATGTATTTGTACATAAAGAAATTGATCCTATGCTACGTAAAAATACGGTAAAAGGTTATGAAAGTGCGGTGAAATTTGTAGAAGAAAATCCGGCTCGCATTTCACCAATGACGATGTTCACGTTAGCCGCTCGGGCTTACGATTTTGGCTTAAGAGATGAAGCTGTTACTTGGTTTTATCGTGGACAAAATCGTTTGATCACCGCACTTTATGTGTTGGATTTACCAAAACAAACGGTTCAGGATAATACAGGGTTCAGCCATGTTGTAGGGCAGTTTGTTAATGCTTATGCGTTTTGCAATTTTGATAAACAAAGTCTTGCTGCCGAAAATGCGGTGAAATGGACAATTACTAATCCTTATGAAGTTATTTTCTTACCAGCATTGCCCTCAAAATTTGCAGATCGTCAAAAAGCGTTAAAAGAAGCAGAAGAAAAATTAGTCCAACGTTTACAGGAACAAGCACGTTTTTTTGCTAATCCAAACAATAAAGAAAAATGGCAAAAAGAGCGGTCAGAAAATTTTGTGAATGAACGATTTTGTTGGTAACAAGAAAAAATGGAATAGCGATAACGTTATTCCATTTTTATTTTTGATAAACCAATGATTTTTCGTATTATTCTTTTACTTTTTAAGTACTTGGTATTATCATTACTCGGTTTTTTATTTTATAGAGAAAAGAGAAGCAGGGGAAACTATGCAACATCTGAACGAGCTTGTCGAGAAAGCGAAATTAGCGATTGAATCCATTCAGGATAAAAGTTTAACGGCTTTGGATGAAATCCGTGTCGAATATTTTGGTAAGAAAGGGTATTTTACTCAATTAATGCAAGAATTGCGTAATGTGTCAGCAGAAGAACGTCCTGCGATGGGCGCAAAAATTAACGAAGCAAAACAAGCTGCATTAGAATTTTTAAATGCTAAAAAAGCGGAGTGGGAACAGGCTGAACTTAACGCAAAATTAGAAAAAGAACGTGTAGATGTCAGCTTACCAGGTCGCAAAGTTGAAACAGGTGGCTTACACCCAGTTACCATGACGATTAATCGCGTAACAAAATTTTTCTCAGAACTTGGCTTTTCAGTTGAAAATGGCCCTGAAATTGAAAGTGATTATTACAACTTCGATGCGTTAAATATTCCTAAACATCACCCAGCACGTGCCGATCACGATACTTTCTGGTTTAATCCAGAATTATTACTTCGCACTCAAACTTCTGGCGTGCAAATTCGTACTATGGAAAAAATGCAGCCACCAATTCGCATTATGGCTCCAGGACGTGTATATCGTAATGACTACGATCAAACTCACACGCCAATGTTCCACCAAATTGAACTACTTTATGTGGATAAAAAAGCAAATTTCACAGAATTGAAAGGCTTATTGCACGATTTCTTACGCGCTTTCTTTGAAGAAGATTTACAAGTGCGTTTCCGTCCCTCTTATTTCCCGTTTACTGAACCTTCAGCCGAAGTGGATGTGATGGGTAAAAACGGTAAATGGTTAGAAGTGTTGGGCTGCGGTATGGTGCACCCAAATGTGTTACGTAACGTTGGTATTGATCCGAATGAATATTCTGGTTTTGCTGTGGGAATGGGCGTTGAGCGTTTAACAATGTTACGTTATAACGTAACAGATTTACGTTCGTTCTTTGAAAACGACTTACGTTTCTTAAAACAATTTAAGTAATTTCTCGGATTTGAATTAAAAGGATAACAACAAATGAAATTTAGTGAACAGTGGGTAAGAGAATGGGTGAACCCTGCGGTGTCCACCGAGCAATTATGCGAGCAAATTACCATGCTTGGCTTAGAAGTAGATGGCGTGGAAAGCGTTGCGGGTAAATTTAATGGTGTCGTTGTTGGTGAAGTGGTGGAATGTGCACAACATCCAGATGCGGATAAATTACGTGTAACTAAAGTGAACGTAGGTGGTGATCGTTTATTGGATATCGTGTGTGGCGCACCAAATTGTCGTCAAGGCTTAAAAGTCGCTTGCGCAACAGAAGGTGCGGTATTACCTGGCGATTTCAAAATTAAGAAAACGAAATTACGTGGTCAACCATCAGAAGGAATGCTTTGTTCATTTTCTGAATTAGGTATTGATGTTGAAGCTGACGGTATTATTGAATTGCCACTTGATGCACCAATCGGTACAGATTTACGCGAATATTTAGGTTTAAATGACAATGCTATCGAAATTAGCCTAACACCAAACCGTGCGGATTGTTTGAGCATTGCGGGTATTGCGCGTGAAATTGGTGTGGTAAATAAACAGCCTGTAAATCAACCGCACTTTGAAGCGGTTTCCGCAACAATTTCTGATAAAGTTCAAATTGATTTACAAGCACCAGAAGCGTGTCCGCGTTATTTATTACGAGTGGTGAAAAACGTTAATGTGAAGGCTGAATCGCCAATGTGGATGCAAGAAAAATTGCGTCGCTGTGGTATTCGTTCTATTGATCCTATTGTTGATATTACTAACTACATTTTGCTTGAGCTTGGTCAACCAATGCATGCGTTTGATGCGGCTAAAGTTGCACAACCTGTTCAAGTTCGTTTAGCAAAAGAAGGTGAAGAATTAGTATTATTAGATGGCTCAACCGCAAAACTTCAATCAAATACTTTATTAATTGCCGACCAAAATGGTCCTTTAGCAATGGCAGGAATCTTTGGTGGTGCAGCCAGTGGCGTGAATAGCGAAACGAAAGATGTGATTTTAGAATCCGCATTTTTCGCTCCATTAGCGATTGCAGGCCGTGCAAGACAATATGGTTTACATACTGATGCATCACACCGTTTTGAGCGTGGTGTGGATTTTGAATTAGCCCGTAAAGCTATGGAACGCGCAACCGCATTATTGCTTGAAACCTGTGGTGGTGAAGCGGGTGAGATTTGTGAAGCAAGCAATGAAGCTCATCTTCCTAAAGTCAATACCGTTCAACTTCGCCGTAGTAAATTAGATGCACTTTTAGGTCATCATATTGAAACAGAAAGCGTAACAGAAATTTTCCATCGTCTTGGTTTCGATGTTACTTATGCTAATGATATTTGGACGGTAACTTCTGCAAGCTGGCGTTTTGATATTGAAATCGAAGAAGATTTAATTGAGGAAGTGGCGCGTATTTATGGTTATAACAGCATTCCAAACAATGCGCCATTAGCGCATCTCCGTATGCGTGAGCACAAAGAATCTGATTTAGATTTAGCTCGAATTAAGACCGCACTTGTGGATGCAGATTATCAAGAAGCCATTACTTATAGCTTTGTGGATCCAAAAATTCAAAGTTTATTACATCCACATCAAGAAGCACTTGTATTGCCAAATCCTATTTCTGTGGAAATGTCAGCAATGCGCGTGTCTTTGATTAGTGGTTTATTAGGTGCAGTGCTTTATAACCAAAATCGCCAACAATCTCGTGTTCGTTTATTTGAAACAGGATTACGTTTTGTGCCAGATGCCAATGCTGAATTTGGCGTACGTCAAGAATTTGTTTTAAGTGCGGTGATTACTGGAACGGCAAAATCTGAACATTGGGCAGGTAAAGCAGAGTCTGTAGATTTCTTTGATCTTAAAGGCGATTTAGAATCAGTACTTTCTTTAACAGAAGGTGGTAATAGAGTTCGTTTTGTTGCAAAACAATTTGATGCATTACATCCTGGTCAATCTGCTGCTATTGAATTAGATGGTCAAGAAATTGGTTTTATTGGTGCAATTCATCCATCTATTAGCCAAAAACTTGGCTTAAATGGCAAAACTTTTGTATTTGAAATTCTTTGGAATGCAATTGCGGCACGTAATGTGGTGCAAGCAAAAGAAATTTCTAAATTCCCAGCAAACCGTCGTGATTTAGCTTTAGTTGTCGCAGATATGGTACCCGCAGGGGAATTGATCGCAGCATGTAAACAAGCAGGCGGCGAAAAATTGGTGCAAGTGAACTTGTTCGATGTATATCAAGGTGTGGGCGTTGCTGAAGGCTATAAAAGTTTAGCGATTAGCTTGACTGTCCAAGATAATGAAAAAACACTTGAAGATGAAGAAATTAATGCAGTGATTTCAGCAGTATTAGCGGAGGTAAAACAACGCTTTAATGCTGAATTAAGGGATTAATATGGCTACGATAACCAAAATTGATATTATTGAATATTTAAGTGATAAATATCAGTTATCTAAACACGATACGAAAAATGTGGTGGAGAACTTTTTAGAAGAGATTCGTTCATCGCTAGAATCTGGTCATGATGTGAAATTATCAGGATTTGGTAATTTTGAACTACGTGATAAGTCATCTCGCCCGGGGCGTAACCCGAAAACTGGTGATGTTGTGCCAGTTTCTGCTCGCCGAGTGGTGACATTTAAACCAGGGCAAAAGTTACGTGCTCGTGTAGAAAAAACTAAATAGTAAGCAACAAAAAGTGCGGTGAATTTCTACCGCACTTTTCATATGAAAAGGTATGAAAGTATATAAATCGTTTTTAATCGCCACTGCCTCGCTGTTTTTATTCGCTTGTTCTAGTTTTCAAAATGATGATTATGCGATGAACTATAAAGGCCAAATCGGTGATCCTATTATGGCTATAGCCATGTTGAGTGAACAACAACATGAATGGGCTGGTACACCTTATGTGCTCGGCGGTGTTTCACGCCGTGGCGTAGATTGTTCTGGTTTTGTGCAGAAAACTTTCTTCGATCGTTTTAATCTTCGTTTGCCAAGAAGTACAACTGAACAAGCCAATTATGGTAAACATGTACGCAAAGAAGATATTCAAACGGGTGATTTAATTTTCTTTAAAACTGGACGAGGCCCTAATGGCTATCACGTGGGAATTTATGTAAAAGAAGATAAATTCCTTCATGCTTCCACCAGAGGGGGAGTTGTCTATTCTTCAATGCATAACCCTTATTGGTCTAAGGCATTTTGGCAGGTTAGACGGATTTAGATGATTTAAGTATAAGTGCGGTTTTAACCGCACTTATATTTATTAGAATTATTTAGCTGCTTTTAATTCTTGATAATATTGCTCATAGAATTGAATTGCATCGCCAACGTCATCTTGCCAGTGGCTATTTTTTAATACATCAGCCGGTGGATAAATCGCTGGATCTTCAGTTATTTCTTTTGGTAATGCTTTTTTCGCTTCTAAGTTAGCTGTTGGATAGCCAATTGCTAAGGTTAATTTTTCCGCAGCTTTAGCGCCTAACATGTAGTTAATAAGTTTATGAGCGCCATCTGGGTTTTTAGCGGTTTTAGGAATTGCTAGAGTATCAACCCAAAGTACAGGGCCTTCTTTCGGGAATACCATGTCTAAAGGTGCTTTTTCTTTTTTAGCAATACGTACAGAACCATTCCATAATTGACCTACTTCAACTTCACCTGAGATGAAAGAGTTCGCTGGGTTATCGGAATTGAAAGAAAGTACATTTGGACGTAGTTTTAATAATTCTTCATAGGCTTGTTTGATAATGGCTGGATCTTGAGTATTTGGATCTTGACCAATTTTCAACAAAGCGATGTTGAATACTTCGCGTGCATCGTCTAATAACTGAACTTTGTTTGCAAATTCTGGTTTCCACAAGTCAGCCCAAGAAGTGAATTGAGCGCCTTTATAAGTGTTGGTATTGAATGCAATACCTGGTGCACCTAATAATTGAGGAAGAGAGTATTTGTTACCTTTATCATAAGGTTTATTTAGCCAATCAGGGTCTAATTCTTTAATAACAGGTAATTTGCTGTGATCTAGCTCCATTAACATGCCTTCTCTAGACATTTTAGAGACGAAATAGTTAGATGGTGCAATAACATCATAGCCACCAGCAGCACCTTGAGTTTTGAGTTTTGCATACATTGTTTCGTTTGATTCTAGGCTTGAAACGATAACTTTGATGCCAGTTTCTTTAGTAAACTCATCTAAAAGACCATCTGGTACGTATTCAGTCCATGTGTAGAGGTACACGGTGTCATTGGCAGTAGCCGGAGATTTTGCAGCTTCAGCTTTGCTATCTTTATCATTACAAGCAGTTAAAGTTGCAGCTACTAAGCCTGCAGTAATTAAACCTGCGAATTTTTTCATTTTTGTTTGTTCTCCGTAAAGAGTCGTAAAAAAACCACCTGCCGAATGACAGGCATAAAAAAACGCCTTGATTGTGCGTCAAGGCGTATTCTATTTTAAATTCAAAGGTTTGTGAAACCTTTTGTTTATTAATGGTTATTTTTTCGTGTAATTAGTTGGCTTAAAACGACAAGAGCTAATGAAAGCACGATCATAATTGTTGCTAAAGCATTAACTTCAGGTGTTACACCAGTTTTCACTAAAGAGAATATTCTCAATGGTAAGATTTCATAACTTACGCCACTGACGAATGATGAAACTACAACATCATCTAATGAAATAGTGAAACTTAATAACCAACCAGATACAACAGCAGGTAATGCTAAAGGAAGGATAATTTTACGTAAAATGGTCACTTCGCTTGCACCTAAGTCTTTCGCCGCTTCTAACATTCTGGAATCAAAGCCATTTAAGCGAGAGAAGATAGTTACGGTCACATACGGTAAACAGAAGGTCACATGGGCCAGTAATAAAGACCAGAAACCTAATGAAATACCAACAACCATAAATAATGCAAGTAAAGATACTGCCATTACAATATCTGGTGACATCATAACGATAAATAACATACCGCTTACCGCTTGTTTACCGCGGAATCGATAGCGGTAAAGTGCGATTGCTGTTAATCCACCTACAATAGTAGCTAGTGTAGCCGCAAAAAATGCAATAGTTACTGAATGAATCGCAGCTTGTATTAAGGTATCGTTATTAAATAAACGCTCGTACCAGTTCCAGCTAAAGCCTTTCCAACTTAAACCATAACGATCTTCGTTAAAGGAATTGGTGACTAAAATAATAATTGGGATATACAAATAAGCGTATACCACAAACATAAATGCATTACGTAGTAAACGACTCATTATTCTAACTCCACTTTCTTATTCAATAGTTTGTTTGCGCGGTAGTACACGAAAATCAACAATGCCATTAGAACAGTTAAACCAATACTGATTGCAGAACCAAATGGCCAGTTACGAGAAATTAAGAATTCGCTCTTAATTACGTTACCAACAAGCAATACTTTTGCTCCGCCAAGTAAGTCTGCAACGTAGAACATTCCCATTGCCGGTAATAATACTAATAAACATCCCGCGATAATGCCGGGCATGGTTAGTGGTAAAATGACACGGAAGAAACGTTGGAAGGCATTTGCACCTAAATCTCTTGCAGCCTCTAATAAGCGACCGTCTAATTTCTCAATCGCAGAGTAGAGGGGCAAAATCATAAATGGCAATAGCAAATAAACTAAGCCAATGATTACCGCAATTTCTGTATTCAAAATGCGAATGGGTTCACTCAAAATTCCCATGTCCATCAACATAGTGTTAAGAACACCTTTCACGCCAAGGAACACTTTCATTCCATAAATACGGATTAATGAGTTTGTCCAGAATGGTAAAACCACAAGGAACAATAAGAGCGGTCGATATTTAGGATTAATTTTGCTCATCATGAAAGCAAATGGATAGCCAACTAATAAGCAAATAATGGTAGCTATGCCCGACATATACAATGAATTCCACACAACTTGTGCATAAAGCGGATTAAACAAGTTTGTGTAGTTTTCAATAGTGATTGGGAAAGCGTAAAAGTCGCTACCGTCTCTAGTCAGAAAACTTACGGCGAATACCAATAAGTTTGGAATCAACACAAAGAAGATGAGCCAACTGAAGATAATCGCAACAGTAATTTTCTGGAATTTATTATTGATTATCTTCATCGTTGAGAACAACCTCCCAGCCTTCATGCCATGTGATACCTACGCGTTGACCTACGCTATGATCCATATGCGGATCGTCTTCGTTAAAGAATTCACTTACAAGTACACGCATGCCATTGTGATCAAATTCTACCGTTGATTCTAATGTCATTCCTTTGTAAGTGCGGTCAACAATGTGGCCGATAATTGCTTTAGAATGTTCATTTTCATCTAATTCTTCAATCACAATATCTTCAGGACGAAGTAGTACTTGAAGTTTTTGATCTTTCTCTACAGGCATGTCTGTGTAAATATCACAAACTCGACCTTCCACATTAGCCAGTACAACTTGTTCTGACTTACGCTCAATCACTGTCGCTTCAAATACGTTAATTTCGCCAATGAAACGAGCAACGAATAAGTTAGCTGGATCTTCATAGATTTCACGTGGAGAACCATCTTGTGCGATTTTACCTTTACGCAACAACACGATGCGATCAGACATTGTAATTGCTTCTTCTTGATCGTGGGTAACGAAAATAAAGGTGATGCCAAGCTGACGTTGTAACATTTTGAGTTCATTTTGCATTTGTTTACGCAATTTGTAATCCAATGCTGATAAAGACTCATCAAGTAACAACACTTTTGGTTTATTTACTACGGCGCGAGCGATGGCAATACGTTGTTGTTGCCCGCCAGAAAGTTGGGTTGGCTTACGATCTGCCATTTCTTCTAGCTGTACCATACGTAAGGCTTCTAAAACACGCGGTTTAATTTCGTCGTTTGGTACTTTTTGCATACGCAAACCAAAAGCCACGTTCTCAAAAATTGTCATATGTGGAAATAGCGCATAGCTTTGGAATACCGTATTAATATGACGTTTTTCCGCAGGCACATTGGTGATATCTTCACCATCTAAAATAATGCTACCTGAATCCAATTCTTCTAAGCCTGCAAGTAAGCGCAAAACTGTGGTCTTACCACAGCCTGAAGGGCCGAGAATAGTGACAAATTCACCGTTATTAATTGTAAGATTGAAATCGTTAATAATGGTGTTAGAACCATAGGATTTTTTGATTGAACGAAGCTCAATAATAGGCTTGTTTTGAAGCTGATTTTCCACTAGCTTTGGTTTTCTCCCTAATTTCACCAATGATTTGGTACTGAGTAGAAATAAAACCTGCAAGACTGCAGGGGCGACATATAAAAATAGACGTCTATGATATAGTGAATTGTTAATAATTAAAAGGACTTAATGCCTTAGAAAGTAAAAAAACTGCCGTTCATAAAAATAACGAGAAATTTAACCGCACTTTCGATGAATTTTACTTCGTTAATTTTATAAATATTGTTATATATCAAGATGTTTTCTATTTTTCTCGTTAAACTAAAAAAGATATTTTTAAAAGGAGCGAGAATATGATTTCTCAAACAGATAAAACAGAACTTTTAGAACGATTTTTATATTATGTGTCTTTTGACACCCAATCAAAACCTAATGCTAAGCATTCCCCCAGCTCAGTCGGGCAAATGAAGTTAGCCATGCAGCTGCAAAAAGAGCTCATTCAACTTGGTTTAGAGAATGTTGAAGTAAGTAAATATGCAGTTGTGACAGCATTCTTACCCGCTAATGATCCTAACTTAACGAAAACCATTGGTTTAATTGCGCATCTTGATACATCTCCGCAATGTAGTGGCAAAAATGTACGTCCCGAAGTGATAGAGCAATATCGTGGTGGAGATATTGCATTAGGTATTGGCGAGGAGTTTATTAGTCCTGTTTATTATTCTTTTATGCAAAAATTGGTCGGGCAGACTCTGATTGTTACCGATGGAACCACTTTGCTTGGGGCGGATAATAAAGCGGGAATTGCAGAAATTATGACCGCACTTTCCATTCTTCAAAAAGAGAATATTCCTCATTGCAATATTCGCGTTGCTTTTACGTCTGATGAAGAAATTGGTTTGGGTATCCATTATTTCCCAATGGAAAAGTTTTCCTGTGATTGGGCATATACCATTGATGGGGGAGAAGTAGGGGAATTAGAATACGAAAACTTTAATGCTGCCACGGCAAAAGTGCGGTTTTTCGGGCGGAGTATTCATCCTGGTTACGCAAAAGGAAAAATGGTAAATGCACTGACTTTAGCTTGCGAGTTCCAGCAAGTTTTTCCAGTTGATGAAGTACCAGAAAAAACAGATGGGAAAGCGGGCTTTTATCATTTAGAAGATTTTTCTGGCGATATTGAGCAAGTAGAGCTCACTTATTTGATTCGTGATTTTGATGAGCAGAATTTCGCACAAAGAAAAACTTTTATTAAAAGTCAGGTGGAAAAATTTAATGCTAAAAAAGGTTTGAAAAAGCCTATTGAGTTAGAAATTCAAGATAGCTACCAAAATATGTATGATGTGGTAAAAAATGTTCCTCAATCAATTGAACTTGCTGATCGAGCAATGAAAGCGGTAGGGGTTAAACCAAGTCATAAGCCGATTCGAGGTGGTACAGATGGGGCATTTTTAGCATCTAAAGGTTTAGCATGTCCGAATATTTTTACTGGTGGCTATAATTTCCATAGTAAACACGAGTTGGTTTCTTTACAAGGTATGGAAAAGACGGTTCAAGTAATTATAGAAATGTTGAAATGTAAAGAACTGTAAAGATTTGTAAAGAACTGTAAAGATTTTTCTTGCTATTCTCTAGATTAGTCAATATACTAGCCTTGTTTTATCGAGATTCCTTTGATAAAGCTAAACTTTAGAGATTTTATTCATAAATTCCTTTTTGATGCCCCTAATGATTTAGGGGCTTTTTTTATCTATTGTAAATGCGTCGTGTCATTTAGTTTTTCAAGGCTAAAGCCTTTTTCATTGTCATAATGAATAATGCTAATAGCAGTATTTAATAAAGATACTGATTTGTCTTTGTCTCGGTGATTTTGCCAAGTTGCGCCATTAAGTAAAGCAATCAATAGACGCAAGGTATGGCCATGGGATACTACTAAAATATTCCCTTCTTGATGAATCTTAATGATGTCTTGTACTGCTGCGATAGCTCGTTTGGCTAGTTGTTCATAGGTTTCTCCACCATTCGATTCAGCTTTATAGTTTGCAGGATCATTAATCATTTGTTGGAATTCGGGTAAAGGTCGAATCAGTTCGACATTTGTTCCTTCCCAATTACCAAAATAATGTTCATTTAATCCACGATGTTGGAATAAGGGAATATCTCGATCGCCAATAATATAATTGGCTGTGTCAATGGTACGTTGTAAACAGCTCGAATAGGCCGCAATAAAATCGACATTTTGTAAAGCTTGCCCAGTTTTTACCACACTTTGAATGCCTTCTTCTGTTAATGGAGAATCTCCACTGCCTTGCATTAATCCTTGTTCGTTCCAAACTGTGCGGCCGTGACGAATAAAATAAAAAGTCAGTTGTTTTTTCATTTTTAGGAATATTTATTGGTAAGGTTTATACCTTAAGTGAGGAATCAAATATTAAAAAGGGCGCTTAAAAACGCCCTATGTTTGGTTTTATTAACGAGAGTAATATCCCGCCATTGAGCTATACACTGCATTTTCACTTTGCAACACTTGATATTTTGCATTCAAAATTGCAAGTTGTGATGATTTTTCAGTATTGGCTGCAACTAACCATTCGCGCAATTCGGACACGCCCGCATTATAGCGATTTCGATAATATTGCGTGATACGCTGATTGTAACTATGGGTTTGCTGTAAATTCCTTAAGGTGCTTTGCGCTTGGGTAAAGGCAAAGTAGTTGGTATCCACATTATTGAGAGCCGTAGTAATACGTTGTTCGTAATTTAAACGTGCGGTTTCATAGTCAGCTTCAGAAATTTTAACGTTCCATTTTACGGTGTTCCAATTTAAGAATGGCAAGCTAATTCCGACTGTGCCTGCAGCCACAGGATTGTGTAACGCGGTGCCAACAGTACTTGCGGTTGAAGATAGACTTCCGCCTAAATTAACTTCAGGGAACCAACTTTTTTGAGTTGCTTTGGCATTTTTGAATGCGCTACTTAAACGGAATTGCGCTGCTTTTACATCAGGACGATTTGCAATCACAGATACAGGAACATTCAAATTTACCCCTGCTGTTTTCACATTCATAATATGTGGGAAAGTGATATTTAAAGCATCGTTTGGTTTTAAGTTCAGCAGATTGCGTAAGGTTTGTTCTGCCGTTTTGCGTTGGGTTTCAAAATTTAATTTGTTATTACGCGCCGTTAATACTGCTTGTTGCGCTTGATCAACACTGACCCCATCAGCCACACCTTGTGCTAAACGCGTTTGCATAATATTACCAATGTCAGTGTAATATTTGATTGTTTCGTTGGTTGTGCTAATTGCATCATTTAAATAAGCAATTTGATAATAAGTCGTGACCACAGAATTGATTAATGATAAACGAGCAGATTCCATGTCTTCAGCGGTTGCTTTGTGCGACCATTCTGCAGCATCAGCGGCATTGGCTAAACGTTGCCAAAGATCCAATGTATAGCTCACATTTAAAGAACCTTTGTGTGAAATGGCAGAGTTTGCACTTGTGTCAACTCGGCGTTGTGCCGCAGATGAAGTTGAACCATTAAATGCAGGCACTAAATTTGCACCCACTAAATTTGCACTGTAAAGCGCACGGTTTACTGCCACAGCTGCTTTAGCTAAATCTTTGTTGTTTATTAACGCTTGTTCTATGACGCGATTTAATTGCGCATCGTTATACAATGACCACCAATTTTCTTTTACATTATATTGCTTGGTAATTTCTTCATATTGCTTGTAATCTTCAAGGCTAGCTTGATAAGAATCGCCAATATTGGCACATCCCACTAATGCACCAGACATCAACAAAGCAAGCGTCATATTTTTCATTTTAAACATTGAGTTTTCCTTCTTACGAAAATGAGTGGAAAGTGCGGATGATTTTAACCGCACTTTTGTGTTTTACAAAATGTCTTTATTCTCTTGCAAGAGCTGTAATTGGATCTAATTGTGCTGCGCGTTTTGCCGGCATATAACCGAAGATCACACCAATCAAGGTCGAGAAGACCACTGCAGCAACAATTGAGCCCGTTGAGAATGCCATTGTAAAGTCAGTCATAAATACGTTAAATAGCAGACCGATTAAGCCTGAAAGTAGAATACCCGTCACACCGCCAATTAAACAAATCAGAACGGCTTCAATTAAAAATTGTTGCAGAATATTGAATTGTCTTGCCCCAATAGCCATGCGCAAACCAATTTCTTTGGTTCGCTCTGTTACGGAGACCAACATAATATTCATCACCCAAATCCCACCAACGATTAATGAAATAAAGGCGATAGAGGAAATGAGTAATTTCATCGTGCCTGTTGTGCTTTCAATAGTTTGTTTAATGGTATCGCTATTCATGATGAAGAAATCTTTTTTACCATGACGCATAGTGAGCAATTCAGTAATTCCTTTTTCAGCGACAGTCGTATTCACTGAATCATCCACTTTAACGGTAATCGAACCAATTTTTTTGCTACCCGAAATACGATTCATCACGGTGGTGTAAGGTGCATACAGATTAAGTGAACTGCTTGCTCCGCCCATTTGTTTATCAGATACCACACCAATAATACGTAATGGACGTTTATTAAACATCACAATTTTGCCGATAGGATTTTCATCCGGGAAAATCGACTTTTTCGCACTTTCATCGATTAAGGCTACTTGATTGTTATCAGCCACATCTTGAGCAGAAAATAAATTACCGGATTTTAGTTTTAATCCATCTACATCAAAATATTGTTCGCCTACACCTTTTAAACTGGTTGAAGAGAAAGTCTGGTTACCATAAATTAATGTGCCACTTGATGAGCTATTTGGTGTGACACTTTGTACATAGCTTTGTTGATTTAAAGCAGTGGCATCATTAATTGTAAGGTTCTGCATCTGTTCAGCACGACGATCACCAAAACCAGTACCATTAAAGATGGTCATGGTACTTGTACCAATGCCTTTAATGTTAGCCAAGATTTTTTGTTGAGAACCGTTTCCCAATGCCACGACGGAAACCACAGAAGTAATCCCGATAATAATCCCGAGCATGGTTAAAAGAGAACGCATTTTGTGGGCAATAATTGCACTCACAGACATACGAAAGGCTTCAACAAATTGATCTTTGCTGAACCCAAAGTGCGGTTTAGATTTGGTTGGATTTTCGACCGCACTTTTTACCGCTTCTTTTTGCGTATCGCCAATGATTTCGCCGTCTTTAATTTCAATCACGCGATTGGCACTAGCGGCAATTTCTCGGTCGTGGGTTACCATAATAATAGTGTGGCCTTCTGCGTGTAATTGACGCAGAATTTCCATCACATTTTGACCGCTTTGTGAATCCAATGCACCAGTGGGTTCATCGGCTAAAATAATTTCACCGCCATTCATCAACGCACGCGCAATACTCACACGTTGTTGCTGACCACCAGAAAGCTGGCTTGGTTTATTTTGCCATTTATCGCCTAAACCTAATTTTTCTAGAAGTCGCTTCGCACGAGAAAGACGTTTTTCTTGTGACATTCCTGCATAAATAGCAGGCAAGGCGACGTTCTCAGCGGCAGTTAAACTCGACAATAAGTTATAGCGTTGGAAAATAAAGCCGAATTTTTGGCTACGTAAATCTGAAAGCTGATCTTTGCTTAATTCAATGGTTTCTTTACCATTGATTTTGTAAGAACCACTGGTTGCCGTATCCAAGCACCCGATGATATTCATCAAGGTTGATTTGCCTGAACCTGATTGCCCAATAATCGCGACGAAATTGCCTTTTTCAATATTTAAAGAGACATTCTTTAAAATATGAACGCGATTCTCGCCTTCACCGAAGTAACGGTTGAGATCCTTAATTTCAATAATATTCATTAATTTTCTACCGTACTTTTAGAACATTCTTGGACCACGAGGCATAGAGCCTACTTTTTCACCATTCTCGACTTGTGACACGATAACTTTTTCACCTTCGTTTAAACCAGATTTGATTTCAGTTTTGAAATCATTTTGAACACCAGTTTCCACTTCACGCTGTTCAGGTTGATTTTTGTCATTCAATACATTGACAAAGCTTTTGCCATCACGTTTTTGAATCGCCATATTGGAAACCAATAACACATCCTTAGCGTTGGCAATTTTGATGTTGTTTTCTGTCGTCATTCCGATGCGTAAAGTTCGATCAGGATTATCAATCAGTACATTGGCGTAATAGTAAATCGCACTGGTTGTGGAGTTGCTACTGCTTGAACTTGTCGAAGATGATGTTGAAGAGTTATCACTTGTTGTGGTATTGGCTGGATCAACAGAATCAATGACAGAGTGATACAGGGTTTGGCTATCCGATAAAATCTTAAAGCTAACTTCTTGACCTGCTTTAACTTTCGTAATATCGCCTTCTGAAATTTCAGGCTTAATTTTCATTTTGCTTAAATCGGCAATAGTCACAATTGTTGGCGTCGTTTAGTTGGCATTAACGGTTTGACCTTCAGAAACAGGCACGGAAATAACGGTACCATCCATTGGTGCGGTGATTTTGGTGTAGCCCACATTGGTTTCTGCGGTATTCACTTCAATTTCAGCTTGTTTGATATTGGCTTCAATGGCTTCCATTTCAGCTTTTGCATTATCAAGTGTGCTTTTTGCAGTATTCAAACTATCCAAAGACGTCGCTTTTTGTGTATAAAGTTTTGATAAGCGGTTATAGCTTGAAAGGGCAACATCATAAGCGGTTTTCTTCGCTTTTAATTGAGCTTGATGGCTGACTAATGCGGCCTTTTTGGTATTTAAAGCATTAATTTGAGTTGTGGAATCAATATCTGCGATCATTTCGCCTTTTTTGATTTCTTGCCCTAGTTTGACATAGAGTTTGGTGATTTTACCCGAAGCCTGGGCGCCGACATCAACTTCATTCACGCTTTCAACTGAACCAGAAGCGACAACGGTTTTTTCCACATTGCCACGGGTAACGGATTCCGTCAGATAGGTGGTTTCTTGTTTGTTATTGCTTGAGAAAAAATAATAAGCTGCACCAGCAGCGACGAGTAATCCGAGTAAAATAAAAAAGCGTTTTTTCATAAAGACTTTGTTATCCTAAATAAAAATGAACGTTTGTTCAGTAAAGAGGTATTCTAAAGGTAAACTTTTCAGTTTGCACGAAAAATCTTCAAGTTAGACCTAAAAATCCTAAAAAATTCAGTATTAATTTAATCAAAGTGCGGTTAGTTTGGTGATCAAATTCACAAAGCCTTGCTTTTCGTATAGAATGGCAAAATTATTTTTTCTATTTATGAGAAAGTTATGAGCAATACAGAAATTCTAGAAAGTGCAGAAAATACTCGCACTCACAATTTTATTACCCAAATTATTGATGAAGATTTAGCTTCGGGTAAACATAAAAGTGTGCATACCCGTTTTCCGCCTGAGCCGAACGGTTATTTACATATTGGTCACGCAAAATCTATTTGTTTAAACTTTGGCTTAGCCAAAGAATATCAAGGTTTATGTAACCTACGTTTTGACGATACCAATCCAGTGAAAGAAGACGTGGAATATGTGGATTCCATCAAAGCTGACGTGGAATGGTTAGGTTTCAAATGGGAAGGTGAACCGCGTTATGCATCTGATTACTTCGATGCGCTTTATGGTTATGCGATTGAATTAATTAAAAAAGGCTTGGCTTATGTGGATGAGCTTTCTCCAGAAGAAATGCGTGAATATCGTGGTACGTTAACCGAGCCAGGTAAAAACAGCCCATATCGTGACCGCACTATTGAGGAAAACTTAGCTTTATTTGAAAAAATGAAGAACGGTGAGTTTGCAGAGGGTAAAGCAAGTTTACGTGCAAAAATTGATATGGCATCGCCATTTATGGTCATGCGTGATCCAGTAATTTATCGTATTAAATTCGCTAGCCATCACCAAACAGGTGACAAATGGTGCATTTATCCAATGTATGATTTCACCCACTGTATTTCTGATGCAATCGAGCGTATCACTCATTCAATCTGTACATTAGAATTCCAAGATAACCGTCGTTTATATGATTGGGTGTTGGAAAATATCAGTATTGAGCGTCCATTACCGCATCAATATGAATTCTCTCGTTTAAATTTAGAAGGCACGTTAACGTCTAAACGTAAATTATTGAAATTAGTGAATGAAGGCATTGTGGATGGTTGGAACGATCCACGTATGCCAACGATTTCAGGTTTACGTCGTCGCGGTTATACCCCAGCTTCATTACGTGAATTCTGCCGTCGTATTGGTGTGACTAAACAAGATAACGTGGTGGAATATTCTGCACTTGAAGCCTGTATTCGTGAGGATTTAAACGAAAACGCGCCGCGTGCAATGGCGGTGATTGATCCTGTTCGAGTAGTAATTGAAAACTTTGAAGGCGAAGAAACCTTAACTGCACCAAATCACCCGAATCGTCCTGAATTAGGTGAGCGTCAATTACCGTTTACGAAAGAGCTTTATATTGATCGCGCAGACTTCCGTGAAGAAGCAAACAAACAATATAAACGCTTAGTATTGGGTAAAGAAGTGCGTTTACGTAATGCTTATGTGATTAAAGCTGAACGTGTAGAGAAAGATGCAAATGGTGAAATCACCACGATCTTCTGTACTTACGATCCTGAAACTTTAGGTAAAAATCCTGCTGATGGTCGTAAAGTGAAAGGTGTCATTCACTGGGTTTCTGCAGCACATAATCACCCAGCTGAATTCCGTTTGTATGATCGCTTATTTACCGTACCAAATCCAGGTGCTGAAGATGATATTGAAAGCGTGTTAAATCCGCATTCTCTCGTGGTAAAACATGGTTTTGTAGAACAAAGCTTGGCGGCTGCGGAAGCAGAGAAAGGTTATCAATTTGAACGTGAAGGTTATTTCTGTGCGGATAGTAAAGATAGCCGACCTGAACATTTGGTGTTTAACTTAACAGTAAGTTTAAAAGAAGGCTTCTAATTTTAATCAACCAAGTGCGGTCAAAATAAATGTGATTTTGACCGCACTTTTTATTTGTATCTACTATGCAATCCAGTATGCAACTTGAACCTAATTTTTGGCAAACAAAATCCCTGCTTGAAATGACCGAATCTGAATGGGAAGCCTTATGTGATGGCTGCGGCAAATGCTGTTATCGCAAATATATTCAAGGGCGAGGGAAACGCCAAAAACTTTATTACACCCGAATTGCTTGCAACCTTTTAGATGTGGAAACAGGAAAGTGCGGTAATTATTCAGAGCGTTTTAAAATTAAAACCGACTGCACCAAACTTACCAAAAAGAATTTACCTGATTTTCATTGGTTGCCTGATACTTGTGCCTATCGTTTGCTTTATGAAGGAAAGACACTACCTGAATGGCATCCACTCATTTCTGGCCATTCGGATTCCTTGAAAAATGCTGATATTTTAATTAAAAATGGGGTGCATGAACGCGATGTGATTGATTGGTTTGAATTTATTATTGACGAAGATCACACTTTTAAATAAAGCCGGTTGTCATCACTTTCAGCTTGGTTATAATCCCTAACAAGAGTTATACAGTTGTCATGTGGTATCTATGCAAATCTCGGATTCTCTCAAACAAAAAGCAGAAAAATGCGGTATCGCGCTTTCTCATTATGATATTGATGGACATCTTATTTTCGCAGATGAAAAGACGGTTTCAACTTTTGTTGAGCTTTTGCAACCTCGGCCAAAAGCGAAAGGACAGTTTGACGATGTACTGGCTGCATTTGAAAATGAACCGATTGATTATCGACTCAATCGTCTAGATTTGCCGCCTGCCAGTGAATATCGTTATCAGCTGATTGATGAATCTAATGCTATTCTGTTAGAAAAAACACTTTCAAATTTATCCGCACTTTCCTTACCGCCACTTCCTTTTGGCTATTACCAATTATCTATTTTTTCTGATACTGAACAGTACCGCGTTCGTTTACTTATTTCTCCTAAAACAGCTTTTCAACCACCCGTATTAAAAAATAAAAAAGTGTGGGGCGTGAATGTGCAACTTTACAGTTTACGCTCAGAACAAAACTGGGGCATTGGAGATTTTGGTGATTTAGCCACTTTGATTGAACAAAGTGCAAAACAAGGCGCAGATTATGTGGGAATTAATCCATTACATTTGCCGTATCCTGCCGTGCCAAAATGGGCTAGTCCTTATAGTTCATCCTCTCGTCGTTGGTTGAATTTTTTATATTTGGCGATTCCAAAGTTACCAGAATTTAAGCGTTGCTGTTCAGTGCAAAATTGGTTTAAGCGTGAGGATATTCAAGCAAAAATAGGCGCTTTGCGTGAAAGTGATTGCGTCGATTATTCTTCAATATTGGTTTTAAAATTAACCGCACTTGAGTCCCTGTTTGATTTCTTTCAACGTAGTCAATCTGTTGAAATTACGACGCGTCGAAAAATCTTTGCTGATTATTTAAAAAACAAAGGTGAACCTTTGTTGTTACAGGGCTTATTTAATGTATTAGATTTACAAGAACACGCTGACCATCAAGCAGAAGAAAATACTATTGGTTGGCTTGGCTGGCGTAAGGAATGGCAACATTTAAGTGCGGCAAAAAGAAAAGCCCTATTAAAAACACACCATGAGCAAATCCAATTTTTTGCTTGGTTGCAATGGCTCACGGAAGAACAACTTTCCGCATTACAAAATCTTTGTAAACAATCTGGTATGAAGTTGGGCATTTATGGCGATTTAGCGGTGAATAGTTCTCGTGGTAGTGCTGATGTATGGAGCGATCCTGATTTATATTGTGTAAATGCCTCTATTGGTGCGCCACCTGATCCGTTAGGCCCTGTCGGACAAAATTGGAATTTGCCACCTTATAATCCAACGGTGCTAAAAGCACGTGGCTTTGCACCATTTATCGATATGCTACGTGCCAATATGCAATATTTTGGTGTGCTTCGCATCGATCATGTTATGGGCTTATTTCGTTTGTGGTGGATTCCAGAAGGAAAAACCGCGGCTGATGGCGGTTATGTACATTATCCTTTTGATGAATTAATGGCGATTCTTGCCATTGAAAGTGTACGCAATGAATGTTTGATTATCGGTGAAGATCTCGGCACCGTGCCTGATGAAGTGCGGTGGAAATTAAACGAGTTTCAAATTTTCTCTTATTTTGTATTGTATTTCGCCCAACGAAATGGCGAATTTCCTCGTATATCTGATTATCCTCGAAATGCTTATGCCACTATTGGCACGCATGATGTTCCCTCATTACAAAGTTTTTGGCATTGCCGTGATTTAGAATTATTTAATCAACTCGGTATTTTGAATGGGGAAGTGCTCAAGCAAAAATACGATCAACGCGTCATGGATAAACAAGCCTTATTAAATAGTTTACATCGTGATAATTATTTACCGCCGCATTATGAAGGTGATGCACTTTCTATGGCGATGCACGATCATTTAAACCGAATGATCCATCGTTATTTAGCGGAAAGTAACAGCCGATTGATTGGTGTGCAATTAGAAAATTTACTTAGCCAAGAAATTAGTTTTAATTTGCCGGGCACATCAAATGAATACCCAAACTGGTGCAAGAAACTTGCTCAACCGTTAGCGTTTATTTTTAGCAATGAAGCTTTAAAAACGTTCTTTGTGCAAATTAACCAAGGGCGAAATGTATAAGGAGTAAATATGACAACCGCAGTAACACAAGCAATTATTGATGGTTTTTTTGATGCGAGCAATGGCGATCCTTTTGCTACGCTTGGTATGCACGAAACCGAGCAAGGAATTGAAATCCGTACGTTGTTGCCAGATGCCAATCGAGTTGTGGTGGTTGAACGTGAAAGTGGTAAAGAAATAACGGAACTGGATTGTGTCGATGAGCGTGGCTTTTTTGTCGGTGTTATTCCAAATTGTCGTCATTTTTTTGCTTATCAATTACAGGTTTTTTGGGGCAATGAATCGCAAATAGTCGAAGATCCTTATCGTTTTCATCCTATGATTGATGATTTAGAACAATGGCTACTTTCTGAAGGCTCTATGCTTCGCCCATATGAAGTGCTTGGTGCGCATTTTATGGAATGTGATGGTGTGAGCGGGGTGAATTTCCGCTTATGGGCACCTAATGCAAGACGAGTTTCTATTGTGGGTGATTTCAACTATTGGGATGGTCGCCGTCATCCTATGCGTTTTCATCTAAAAAGTGGTGTTTGGGAGCTATTTTTACCAAAAGCCAGTTTAGGACAGCTCTATAAGTTTGAATTAATTGATTGTCATGGCAATCTTCGTTTGAAAGCCGATCCCTTTGCCTTTAGTTCGCAACTTCGCCCTGATACAGCATCGCAAGTGAGTGCATTGCCAAATGTGGTGGAAATGACGGAACAACGTCGTCAAGCAAATCAAGCGAATCAACCGATTTCCATTTATGAAGTGCATTTAGGATCTTGGCGTCGTAATTTAGAAAACAATTTTTGGCTAGATTACGATCAAATTGCTGATGAATTAATTCCTTATGTAAAAGATATGGGCTTCACCCATATAGAATTTTTACCGCTTTCTGAATTTCCATTTGATGGTTCTTGGGGCTATCAACCACTCGGACTTTATTCGCCAACCAGTCGCTTTGGTTCACCTCAGGCATTCCGCCGTCTAGTAAAACGCGCACATGATGCGGGAATTAATGTGATTTTAGATTGGGTGCCAGGTCATTTCCCAAGTGATACCCATGGTTTAGTCGCATTTGATGGCACCGCTTTATATGAGCATGAAGACCCTCGCGAAGGCTATCATCAAGATTGGAATACCTTGATTTATAACTATGGGCGTAATGAGGTCAAAAATTTCTTATCCAGTAATGCATTGTATTGGCTTGAACGCTTTGGTGTAGATGGTATTCGCGTGGATGCCGTGGCTTCTATGATTTACCGCGATTACAGCCGTGCGGAAGGGGAGTGGATTCCAAATCAATATGGTGGACGCGAAAACTTAGAAGCCATTGAATTTTTAAAACATACCAACTGGAAAATTCACAGCGAAATGGCGGGGGCAATTTCTATTGCGGAGGAATCTACCTCTTTTGCTGGCGTGACTCACCCGAGTGAAAACGGTGGGTTGGGATTTAATTTTAAATGGAATATGGGCTGGATGAACGATACGCTCGCCTATATGCAGCTTGACCCAATTTACCGCCAATATCATCACAATAAAATGACTTTTGGGATGATGTATCAATACAGTGAAAATTTTGTGCTACCGCTTTCCCATGATGAGGTGGTGCATGGCAAATATTCGCTCCTCGATAAAATGCCAGGAGACGCATGGCAAAAATTTGCGAACTTACGTGCTTACTACGGTTATATGTGGGGGCATCCGGGTAAAAAATTGCTTTTTATGGGGAATGAATTTGCTCAAGGTCGTGAGTGGAATTACGAAGAAAGTTTGGACTGGTTCTTGCTTGATGAAAATATCGGTGGTGGCTGGCATAAAGGCGTTTTGAAATTAGTAAAAGACTTGAATCATATTTACCGAGAAAACTTACCGCTCTTTGAATTGGATTATTCACCTGAAGGCTTTGATTGGCTTGTCGTTGATGATGCGGCAAATTCTGTATTTGCTTTTGAGCGTCGCAGCTCAAATGGTGAGCGCATTATTGTCATCAGTAACTTCACCCCTGTGCCTCGCCATAATTACCGTATTGGGGTAAATGTTACAGGCACTTATGAAGAAATTCTGAATACTGATTCTATGTATTATCAAGGCTCTAACGTGGGCAATTTTGGCTATGTAACAAGTGAAGAAATTGAAAGCCATGGACGAGAAAATTCTATTTCGATTTCTATTCCACCATTGGCGACAGTTTATTTGAAATACAATTTGTAAGATATGTTTACGATTTATAACAACGGCAAACCAGCGCCAATGGGCTATTCAATATTTACCGAGAATGGCGTGAAGGTGACTAATTTTGCACTATTCTCTGCTGCGGCGAGTGGTGTGGAACTTTGCCTGTTTGATGGGGATAAGGAAACTCGCTTTCCTATGGTTCGCACAAATAATGTATGGCATTTATCTGTAGCAGGCGTTGAGGTTGGGGCAGAATATGGATTCCGCATTCATGGTGAACATGCCAATCCGAATAAATTAATGCTCGATCCTTATGCAAAAGCGGTGAATGGTAAACCAGATTTAACTACTGAAGAAAGTC
Source organism: Haemophilus sp. SZY H36 (assembly GCF_018829625.1). Classification (NCBI taxonomy): domain Bacteria; kingdom Pseudomonadati; phylum Pseudomonadota; class Gammaproteobacteria; order Pasteurellales; family Pasteurellaceae; genus Haemophilus; species Haemophilus sp. SZY H36. The sequence goes on from NZ_JAHKKA010000001.1 coordinate 176,100, forward strand.
GTTCTTGGTTCTTGATGAATGATCATCGCGATAATGCTCATATTGCGCCAAGAGCGGTGATTATTTCAGAAGATTTTGATTGGGAAAATGATACCGCATCCAATACACCTTGGGCGGAAACCATTGTGTATGAATTGCACGTTAAAGGTTTTAGTCAACTTAACGACAAGATTCCTGCTGAATTACGGGGTACCTATACGGGCTTAAGTCATCCTATCAATTTAGCTTATTTAAAAGAATTAGGTGTGACTACTGTGGAATTGCTGCCTGTAAATTTCTATATAAATGAACCGCACTTACAGGCACGAGGCTTACAAAATTATTGGGGATACAATCCCTTAGCCATGTTTGCGGTGGAACCTAAATATGCGGCAACAAATAATCCATTATCTGAATTTAAAGCGATGGTGAAGGCGTTTCACAAAGCGGGTATTGAAGTTATTTTAGACGTGGTATTTAACCATTCCGCAGAATCAGAGCAAACTTATCCCACATTCTGCCAGCGTGGTATTGATGATCAAACTTACTATTGGCGCAACGATCAAGGGAGTTATATCAATTGGACAGGCTGCGGCAATATGCTCAATTTATCCTCTGATGTAGGGCGAAAATGGGTCGTAGATTGTTTACGTTATTGGGTTGAACACTGTCATGTTGATGGTTTTCGATTTGATTTAGCCTCCGTAATCGGGCGTGATACACCTGATTTTAATGCACAAGCTCAGCTTTTTACTGATATAAAAAATGAACCAAGTTTACAAAATATTAAATTGATTGCAGAGCCTTGGGATATAGGGCATTACGGTTATCAAGTCGGGAATTTCCCAAATTATTTTGCGGAATGGAATGATCGTTTTCGTGATGATCTTTGCCGTTTTTGGTTATGGAAAAGTGGTGAAATCGGCGCATTTGCAGAACGCTTTGCAGGTTCGAGCGATTTATTTAAGAAAAATGATCGCTTGCCACACACAACGCTTAATTTTATTACTGCTCATGATGGTTTCGTCATGCAAGATTTGGTGAGTTATAACCAAAAACATAACGAAGCGAATGGCGAAGAAAATCGTGATGGTCGCAATGAAAATTACAGTTATAACCATGGGGTAGAAGGTTCTACTGAATCCCTTTCTGAACCGCAAAAAAGTGCGGTGGAAAATAACCGCACTTTTGCACAAAGCGGATTATTAATGAGTTTATTGCTTGCAAATGGTACACCTATGCTTTTGGCGGGCGATGAGTTCGGCAACACTCAATATGGTAATAATAATGCCTATTGCCAAGATAACGAAATTACTTGGCTTAAATGGGCAATTTTTAACAAGGAATTATTTGAACTTACCAAGCAAACGATTGCAGCGCGTAAGCAAATTGGTAGTTTAAACCGGAATCAATGGTGGTCAGGTGACAATGTGCAATGGCTTAACATTCACGGTAACCAGATGACAGTTGACGATTGGCAAAATCAACAAACCAAAGCATTACAAGTAGTTTTAGATAAGCATTGTCTTTTATTGATTAATGCCAAAGCCGAAGGACAGGTATTTCACTTACCTGATGGAAAATGGAAACCTCAAATTGGCACACATAATTTAACCCTCGATGCACAACAAGCAGAGCTTAGCTCAATGGGCTTTTGTATGCTGAGTGACGAATAACTATAAGACTATGGAGATCCTTATGAAAGCTGGCGACCTTAACAAATATGATTTAGTTAAAAATACTTTGGTGCTTATTCTTGCAGGTGGACGTGGTTCACGCTTGCATGAACTTACGGATAAACGTGCAAAACCCGCCCTTTATTTTGGTGGTAACCGTCGTATTATTGACTTTGCACTTTCTAATTGTATTAACTCTGGTTTGAACCGAATTGGGGTAGTGACTCAATACGCGGCACACTCTTTACTTCGTCATTTGCAAACTGGTTGGTCTTTCTTACCACAAGAAAAAGGGGAGTTTGTTGATATGCTTCCCGCACGCCAACAAATTGATGATTCAACTTGGTATCGTGGTACGGCGGATGCTGTTTATCAAAATATGGCGATTATTCGTGATCACTATCGCCCTAAATATGTTTTAATTTTGGCGGGTGACCATATTTACAAACAAGACTATAGCGTCATGTTGATGGATCATGTGAACAGCGGTGCAAAATGTACGGTGGGTTGTATTGAAGTACCACGCTCTGAAGCACATGAATTTGGTGTCATGGCGGTAAACGAAAATTTAAAAGTCAAAGCCTTTGTTGAAAAACCAAAAGATCCACCGGCAATGGTAGGTAAACCTGATATTTCACTCGCATCAATGGGGATTTATGTGTTTGATGCGGATTATCTTTACAAAATGTTGGAGAGAGAGGTCAATACACCACAAACTAGCCACGATTTTGGTAAAGATGTATTACCAAAATGTTTAGCAGAAGAAACCCTTTATGCGCATCCTTTCAGCCGTTCTTGCATGGGACGTAATACTGAAGGTGAAATTTATTGGCGTGATGTGGGTACATTAGATAGCTTCTGGCAATCTAATATTGATTTAGTATCTGAAAATCCACAGCTTGATATTTATGATCAAAGTTGGCCAATTCGCGGTAATCCAATTCAAGCTTACCCGTCAAAATTCTTCTACAAAAATTCAAATGTTCATCCAGTCGATAATTCTTTAATTGGTGGTGGTTGTGTGATTACTGATGCCTCTATCAGTAATTCCGTGCTATTCGATCGCGTTAAAATTGATGCTTTCTCAAAAGTGGATCATTGCGTGGTATTGCCACAAGTTAAAATCGGTAAGAATTGTATATTGAAAAACTGTATTCTCGACCGTGAATGTATCATTCCCGATGGTATGGAAATTGGTGTGAATATGGAAGAAGATAAAAAACGATTCCGTATCAGTTCAACAGGTAAAGTTATTCTAGTTACCCCGAAAATGCTGAAAAAATTAGAAGGGGAAGAAGTCGTATCTGAAGAGCATTTAGACTAATGATGAAAAGTGCGGTGAATTTTGACCGCACTTTATAACCCCCTCTTTTCTAAAGAGGGGAGTTGATCGAGCATTATTTATGTTTTATAGGGAAAATAAAAATTAAATGAAAGTTTTACACGTTTGCTCTGAATTTTATCCTCTCCTTAAAACAGGCGGTTTAGCCGATGTTTTAGGAGCTTTGCCACAAGCCCAAAATCAAATAGGGCTTGATGCACGCATTTTATTGCCTGCGTATCCAGCGATTTCTGCAGGTATTTCTAATACACAAGTTGTGGCTGAATTTGATAATTTTGCGGGACATGTGGTGTTGCGCTATGGCGAATATAATGGTGTGGGTGTTTATTTAATCGATGCGCCACATTTATATGCGCGTGAGGGGAATCCATATCACGATTGTTACTACAATGATTATGGTGATAACTATAAACGTTTTGCCTTACTTGGTTGGGTTGGCGCTGAATTATCCACTGGTTTAGATAGCTGGTGGCGTGCGGATGTGGTTCATGCTCATGATTGGCATGCAGGTTTATGTGCCGCGTACTTATTTAATAAAGGCCGCCCAGCAAAATCTGTATTTACAATCCATAATTTAGCGTATCAAGGACAATTCCATTATCAGCATTTATTTGAAATTGGATTACCAGCAGGCATGTTTAATGTTGATGGTTTAGAGTTATTTGGGCAGATTTCCTATTTAAAAGCAGGCTTATTTTACTCCGGTGCCAGCACTGCAGTGAGCCCGACGTATGCTAAAGAGATTACAACACCTGAATTTGCCTATGGCTTAGAAGGTTTACTTTCTGGTTTAAAATCTCAAGGGCGTTTAGTGGGGATTCTTAATGGGGTAGATGAAAATATTTGGCATCCAAATGCCGATCAATATATTCAGCATCGTTATAAATTGAAACATATGGCAGGTAAAAAACAGAATAAAGCTGAACTGCAAGCTTATTTTAATTTACCGCAAGATGAAAATGCATTGGCATTTGTGATGGTAACCCGCTTAACCGAGCAAAAAGGCGTGGATTTATTGATTGAAAGTGCGGATGAAATTGTAAAACAAGGTGGCCAGTTGATGATTTTAGGTTCCGGCGCACCGCACTTTGAACAAGGTATTCGTGAGCTTGCTGAACGTTATCCACAAAATGTTGCAGTCAAAATTGGTTACGATGAAACACTGTCACATTTATTAGTGGCTGGTGGTGATGTGATTTTAGTGCCAAGCCGTTTTGAGCCTTGTGGCTTAACACAACTTTATGGTTTGCAATATGGCACACTTCCTCTTGTTCGTAAAACGGGTGGTTTAGCCGATACGGTGGTGGATAGCACACCAGAAAATATTAAAGATCGCACGGCAACGGGTTTTGTGTTTGAGCAAGCGACAGCTGAAGATTTACGCAGAAGCATTCAACAAGCGTTTGATATTTGGAAAAAACCGAGAGTGTGGTCAGCATTGCGAGCGAATGCGATGACACAAGATTTCAGCTGGCGTAAAGCAGCAGAACAATATCGTGCGCTTTATGAACGTTTGTAGTTTTATTTATAAACGTTAAGAGTAATAGTCTGTTTGTAGATTATTGTTGCAAGCTCTGTGATTATGCTTGTTTTTCGACAAGATAAGCATAAAATTTGAACGAATTTATTAGAGGTATAAAGGTTCTCGGATACAAAGAGCGGTCTATTTCGATTGATTTTTTGAAATGTGCGTGAATTTTTAAATCAACATCTCTTTTATTATAGATAATTTTTTAACATTCAAACCGAGGTTTTACTTATGATAATGGATAATTTTGATTCTCCATTCCTATACAATCGCCCACAAATGACTGTTGAGGCAATCAAAAAATCAATTGTTTATAAGCTTATTTTTTTAATTGGTCGATCACCGCGTGAAGCGAGCCAACGCGATTGGCTTAACGCAACACTCCACGCTGTGCGTGACTTAGTAACAGAGGGTTGGATCACTACTGCGCGTCAAACACGAGCGGAAGATTCTCGCCGTGTTTACTACCTTTCAATGGAATTCTTAATTGGACGTACCCTTTCTAATGCTATGATCGCAGAAGGTATTTATGGATTAGCACAAGAAGCCTTGTCTGAATTAAATGTCGATTTAGAAGAAGTTTTAGAAAAAGAAGTTGATCCTGGCTTGGGTAATGGCGGTTTAGGTCGTTTAGCAGCTTGTTTTATGGATTCGATTGCGACTCTTGGTTTACCAGGTATGGGTTACGGTATTCGTTATGAATATGGTATGTTCCGCCAAAAAATCGAAAATGGTCAGCAAGTCGAGCGCCCAGATGCATGGCTTGAAAAAGGTGCACCTTGGGAGTTCATTCGTCCATCTAAACGCTTTACCGTAGAATTTGGTGGAAACATTCATTTCGAAGGCAAAAAATGTATTTGGCAAGATACCGAAAAAGTGACCGCACTTGCTTACGACCAAATGATTCCAGGTTATCAAAACAATTCTGCAGCAACATTACGCTTATGGTCTGCTCATGCAGGTGAAGTCTTTAATCTTGCAGACTTTAACCGCGGTGAACACTTAGCGGCATTAGAAGAACACTCCGCAAATAAAAACTTATCACGCGTACTTTATCCTGATGATTCTACTTGGAATGGTCGTGAATTGCGTTTACGTCAAGAGTATTTCTTAGTATCAGCATCACTTCAAGATATTTTACGTCGTCACAAACGTACCCACGATAGCCTTGAAAACTTGGCAGATAAAGTGGCGATCCACTTAAATGATACCCACCCAGCTTTAGCAATTCCTGAATTAATGCGAATTTTAGTGGACGACGAAGGTTTTGAATGGAAAAAAGCTTGGGAGATGACGCGTAACATTTTCTCTTACACCTGCCATACTTTAATGTCAGAAGCATTAGAAACTTGGCCAGTGGAAATGATGGCAAAAATTTTGCCACGTCACTTACAGATGATTTTTGAAATCAATGATCATTTCTTAGAGTATGTTCGTTCTTACGTCACCACGGATAACGATTTTATTCGTCGAGTTTCATTGATTGAAGAAGGTTATCAACGTAAAGTGCGTATGGGATGGCTATCTGTTGTGGGTTCACACAAAATTAACGGTGTGGCAGAAATTCATTCTGATTTAATGGTGACTTCAACCTTTGCAGATTTTGCTCGTATTTTCCCAGAACGCTTTACCAATGTAACGAACGGTATTACCCCTCGTCGTTGGTTAGCCGTTGCGAATCCTCAATTGGCAGACTTATTCGATAAATACATTGGTTCAGAATGGCGTTGTGATTTAAGTCAAATTGAAAAACTTAAACCATTTACGCAAGAAAAAGCATTTAAAGAAGCGATTGCGGATATTAAATTTGCGAATAAAGTGAAATTGGCGGAATACGTGAAATCTGAATTAGGTGTTGAACTTGATCCACATGCGTTATTTGATGTTCAAGTCAAACGTATTCACGAATATAAACGTCAAATGTTGAACGTATTGCATATTATTGCTCGCTACAATGAAATGCTTGCTCATCCTGAAAAAGATTGGCAACCGCGTGTATTTATTTTAGCTGGTAAAGCAGCTTCGGCTTATTATGCAGCGAAACAAACAATCCATTTAATTAATGATGTGGCGAATGTAATCAACAACGATGAGCGTTTGAAAGGCCGTTTAAAAGTTGTATTTATTCCAAATTACAGCGTAAGCCTTGCCCAGTTGATTATTCCAGCAGCGGATATTTCAGAGCAAATTTCACTTGCAGGTACAGAGGCTTCTGGCACCAGTAATATGAAGTTTGCCTTAAATGGCGCATTGACACTCGGTACACTTGACGGTGCGAACGTGGAGATCTTGGAAAACGTGGGTGAAGATAATATCTTTATTTTCGGTAACACAGTGGAACAAGTTGAGCAACTTCGTCGAGAAGGGTATCGCTCGTTTGAATATTATCAAAATGATGCTCAATTACGCACAGTCGTGGATCAAATCATTGAAGGTAAATTCTCACCAGAAGATCCTCAACGTTATCATCAACTATTACAAGGTTTGCAATACCACGATTATTATCAAGCTTTCGCTGATTTCCGTAGTTATGTAGAAACTCAAAAAGCCGTAGATGAAAAATACAAACAACGCGACCAATGGATTGAAAGCACCATTCAAAATATTGTGAATATGGGCTTCTTCTCATCTGACCGCACGATTAAAGAGTATGCAGAGAGAATTTGGAAAGTTGAGTCAGTTCAATTAGGTGATTAATTTTATATTAATAGCCAATAAATAAGTTATCTGCATCAAGCCCGAGTTTGATGCAGATTTTTTATATTTAAACTAATGAAAAATAACAGAAATTACCGATGTAAACTTTATGGTCTTTTTAAATAGATTTTGATATCTTATCAACCATAATTTATTAATAACTTTATCTTTAGGGTAACAATGAAAAAATCCTCACACTTTTTTCTTTCTAGTTTATTATTTATTTCACCTTTTGGTTTTTCAGCGCCAAGCTCACCAAATACCAATTTAGAAAAACAAATCGATGCTAAACAACAGAGGCAACAAGCGGAACAAGATGCAGCGATTTTAGCCCAGCAAACACAATCCGCAAATGTGCGTTTAGAGGGGGAAAAAGAAGCCTCTCTAGGCTTTCCACAGAATGAAGCACAATGTTTTACTATCAATCAATTGGTGCTGACCGATTATCAAGCTGAAGAAGAAAATTCACCAGCCTCTTCCCTTAAATTAATCCAACCAAGCCGATTCTCTTGGGCATTAAAGTCTGTTTATGCTGAGAGTGATTTTGCGCTGCCTGCTTGTATTAGCTCTGAGGGGATTAACGTATTACTTCGCCGTATTCAAAATCGCTTAATTGATTTGGGTTATGTCACTACCCGCGTGGTGATAGAGCCGCAGGATTTACGTTCAGGTATGCTCGTGTTAACCGTGATTCCAGGTAAAGTAGGCCGTATTCAATTACAAGACCAAAGTGCGATTCCGTTTGCGACCCGTGGTACCTTGTGGTTTGCCATGCCAATGGCGCAAGGGGATATATTAAATATTCGCAATATTGAACAAGGTTTAGAAAACTTAAAACGTGTACCGAGTGCTGATGCGAATATGGAGCTAGTACCAACGGATGCGGTAGGTGAAACCGATGTGGTGATTGCTTATAAGCAAAGCTTACCTTTTCATTTGACTTTGGGCTTAGATGATTCAGGCAGTAAAGCTACGGGGCGTTTACAGGGTTCAGCCACGTTTTCTTGGGATAACGTGCTAACACTTAATGATATGTTCTATATCAGCGGTACGCGCAGCTTTAAACGTGATAGCGATGATGCGGAAGGGGATTATGGCAGTAAAAATGTTAGCCTCTATTATTCTATTCCTTGGAAGAATTACCTCTTAACCCTTTCGGGTTCAAAATATTCTTATCACCAAACGGTGGCGGGGGCATTTGAGTCTTATACCTATTCGGGCGAAAGCCAGCAAATGAAAGCGAATTTAAGCCGTTTATTATCGCGTGGAAGTCTTTATAAAACCTATGTGAATGCCGCGTTATGGACGAAAAAATCGCATAACTACATCAATGACACCGAAATTGAAGTACAGCGTCGTCGAACTGCTGGTTGGGAAGTGGGACTTAATCATACTCAGTATATTGGTAATGCAACGTTACAACTTAGTACGAATTACAAACGTGGTACGGGTGGGAATAAATCCTTACCCGCTCCGGAAGAAGAGTTTGGCGAAGGGACTTCCCGTATGCAGATTTTTACGGCAGGCATTGATTTTACCTACCCTTTCACTATCGGCAATCAGCCTTTTCGCTTTAACACTAGCTGGAATGGACAATGGAACGGCACACCTTTAACACAACAAGATAAATTTAGTATTGGTGGTCGTTATACCGTACGCGGATTTGATGGCGAGCTATCACTTTCCGGTGAAAAAGGTTGGTTATGGCGAAATGAGCTAGGTTGGAATATCGCCAATAAGGGACATGAGCTTTATTTAGGGATTGACCGAGGTAAAGTGCACTCCAGCCAAGAAGAGCTTCAAATTGGTGATAGCTTAATGGGTGGTGCAATTGGACTTCGCGGCAAACTATGGGGCATTAACTATGATTATTTTGTGGGGGTTCCAATTAAAAAACCAGAAGGATTTAGAACCAGTCATGTGACAACCGGATTTAATGTGAGCTACCGTTTTTAATGCTTATGCTTTCAGATTAGTGAATGAATTAAAACTAAACAGAATTTAAAACTTAAAGGAAATTAAAAAAATGAATAAACATCATTATAAAGTGATTTTTAGCCGTGTATTAAACCAGCTTGTGGTGGTCTCAGAGCTGGCAAAATCTCAAGGTAAAGCGCAAAGTGAAAATGTGAGTTCAGAACAAGAAAAAACAGACTTATTTTCAACCGCTCTTTCCTTCTCCCTCAACTCCATTCATTTTAGCTTAATGTTGGCATTAGGCTTTGTCTTCTTATCGCCTTCTGTTTATGCAGAAGATATGGCCATTCGAGCAGATAAATCGGCACCAGGTAATCAACAACCCACGGTGCTCCAAACAGCGAATGGTTTACCGCAAGTAAATATTCAAACACCAAGTGCAGGTGGGGTATCACGTAACCAGTATTCGCAATTTGATGTGGCAGAAAAAGGCGCTGTGCTAAACAATGCCCGTAAAGCAGCTCAAACGCAACTTGCGGGCTGGGTGCAAGGTAACCCGAATCTTGCTCGCGGTGAAGCGAAAGTCATTCTTAACGAGGTCAATTCCGCTAATCCAAGCCGTTTAAAAGGTTATGTGGAAGTGGCAGGTAAAAAAGCAGATGTGGTGATTGCCAACCCAAGTGGTATCCAATGTGATGGCTGTGGTGTGATTAATGCGGGGCGAACAACCCTGACAACTGGTAAAGCAGAAGTAGAAAATGGTGAGTTGAAAGGCTATCGCGTAAAAGGCGGTAAAGTGACGGTTGGTCAAAAAGGGATGGATAACAGCCAATCTGATTACACTGATATTATCGCGGAGAAAGCGGAAATCAAAGGTGGGATTTGGTCGAAGAAAGGCATTAAAGTCACCACGGGTAAAAATAATGTTGACCGCACCAATGATTCGGTTGTGTACATAGGTGATAAAAATACGAATGAAACGGACAGCACTTCCGATACCCAAAGTGAAAATCAATCTACTTACAGCGTTGATGTAAGCCAATTGGGTGGGATGTATGCAGAGAAAATCCATTTAGTGGATAACGGTCAAGGTCTTGGTGTACGCAATGCGGGGCACATTGGTGCATCAGCGGGTGAGGTGAAGATTGATAGCCAAGGAAAAGTTATCAATAGTGGCACTATCAGCTCAACGCAAGAAGCCGAGATTAACGCCCAAAAATCTATTGAAAATACAGGTAAAATTGAAACTAAGCAAGGTAATGTATCATTACGCTCTCAAGCTAATGTAGCACAACATGGTTCGATTGTTTCGCGTCAGGGTGGGATCTCAGTTCAAGCTAAGGATAATCTCACTCAAACAGGTGAAACTGTAGTGAAGGGTAATGTTACTTACCAAGCGAAGAATATTGAGGCTAGTAAAGGTGCGTTAATTGCTGCAGGTGTAACTGCTCAAGAAACGACACAGGGTGAGACTCGTTCATTAGATAGTCAAAGTGCCCAAGGTGCTAGCATTACGCTCTCAGCTGAAAATTCTGTTTCATCTAAAGCTCAGCATCTAGCGAGTGGTCAAATTAATGCTAAAGCAGATACCCTTGATTTATCTGAAAGTCAATCAACAGCTGATAGTATTGCTTTCCAATCTACTCAATCACCTTTAAATTTGAATCAAGCAACATTATACAGTGAGGGGCGTACTGCATTAAGCAGTCCTGATATTATTTTAGCGGAGAATGCTAACCTAAATGCAGGGTATTTTGCGATAGATACCGCACAACTTAATAATAAGAAGAGTAGCTGGGTTCAGCGTGGTAAAGAGGCCTTTTCATTGAATTTGAAAAAAGGGTTAGATAATACTGAAGGGAAGATTGCTGCTGAAGGTTTGATCTCTATTCAAAGTCCGTTAATTCAAAACAATCAAGGTGTGATTTGGTCAAATCAAGGTTTACAACTTAATACAGCTAAAGGGCATATTTCTTCTCAATTAGGTTATTTATTTGGAAAAAATAGTCTTGATATTAGTACTTCAACCTTGAATAACCAAAAAGGTGAAATGTTAGGTGGACAGGTTTTATTGGCTTCACAGCAAGTTAATAATGAGGAAGGAAAGTTAATTGCCAGAAATCGCTCAGATTTATCAGTTAATCAATTTAATAATCAGCGTGGTATTGTTTATAGCCAAGATGAACTATCATTAAAAACAGAAAATTTACACAACCAAGATGGCCTTATTTCATCTGTTTCTCGTGCGACATTGCTTGCAAATGATTTAAACAACCTTAAAGGCGTGATTCAGGGCGAGTCTGATTTAACGATTCAAACCCAAAATTTGAATAATACACAAGGTGATATTTCAGCGAAAACAGCAGCGATTTCTTCTGCTGCAATAAATAATGCACAAGGTGTAATTTCATCTCAGGATTTAACATTATCTGGTACAAATTTAAATAACAAAGGTGGCATTGTTCAAAGTGTGAATTCAACATTAAATTTGACCACGATGGATAACCAGGCTGAAGGTGATAAAGGCTCTTTGGTTAGTGCAACAAATCGTTTAGTGTTGAATGTTACAAATGTAAATAATAAAAATACAAAAGCTAAGCAAGATGCCCCTACTCAAGGTATTCAAACAGCTAATTTAGTAATGAATGCAGATCATATTGAAAACCAATCGGGTGGTATTTATGCTGGAAAATCAGCAAATATTACAGTTAATCAATCTCTTGATAATCAACAAGGTGAGATTTTATCAGCTGGTCGAGTTGATATTATAAATCCAGATTTGACCTTAGTTGTAAATAACGCTCTAGGAAAAGTTGAATCAGTGGTTGGCACAACATTGCAAGCTAAAACATTAGTTGATGAGGGTTCTATTAGTACAAAAGGAGATTTGGGTATTGAGTTAAATGATAGCTTTACCCTAAATAAAGCCTTTGGTGTAAGCAATAATCTTACTTTTAAAACAAAAGGTGATTTTGTTAATAATTCCAACCTTGTGGTAGGTAATTCAGCATCAGTTGAAGGATCTACTATTCAAAATAATGCTAATGCAGAAATTTCTTCAATAAATACACGTATTCAAACTAATAAGTTAAATAACTTTGGCTTAATTGATGGAGATACCACAGTGATTAAAGCCAATGATGTAAATAACATTGGTACGGCTCGTATTTATGGCGGGCACCTTGCCATTCAAGCAAATAAATTAAATAACCTTGAGAATGCTGATGGAACTGCAGCCACTATTGCTGCTCGTGAGAGACTTGATTTAGGTGTGGGGAATCTTATCAATCGCAATCATTCCTTAATTTTAAGCCTTGGTAATCTCTATATCGGTGGAAAACTTGATGAAAATAATCAAGCAATCGGTCAATCACAAAAAATTGAAAATGCCAGTGCAACTATTGAAGTGCTAGGTAATGCATGGATTAATACATCTAATTTTCTAAACACTGATTTACATTTAACGTTAGGACATAAATATACTAAAAATCATTTTGTTACGTATTCCCCGTTTGATAGCAGTGCGACTTATTATGGTAATGAAGGAGAAAAAGGTGAGGGCTATTTAGATCATGTTAATAATAGTCGTCATAATAGCAATCAATATTTTCGTTTCAATGATGGACGTCAAGCGGTGGCAGCTCAAAATTGGCTGAAACAAGATTACATTCGAACCACCGATACTCATACCATTGAACACCAAGATCCAGGTAAATTGCTTATCGGGCAGTCTTTACATTTGGAAGGGGGAGAGTACACGAATAAATACTCCCGAATTATGATTGGTGACACTTTATATTTAGCAGATAAAGCGATTAAGGAACCCGTTAGTACAGTAAGTCAAGGATTACTAAAACTTGATAATATTGATGTTGATGGTGAAATTCATCGTCGAGATATCGGTTTGAAAAAAGACATTAAAAAAGAAAGACATCGTCATGGTGCGAGAGGTAAAAAAGTTTGGGCTGTGTATGGCCGAAATGAACAAAAAATTGACCGCCTCTTACCTGTCGAACCGTTCAAATTTGGGCTGGAACTTTTAAAAATAGGTGAGCAGGTTGAGTCTACTGGCACAATTGTTGGGGATAAATCAGGTTTCCAAGGCATTTCATTAGCGGAGAAAACACCTTTAAATACGGATTTAAATGTTCACCGCGTTAATCTAGAAGCAATCACGTCTGGAGTGATGAAAAATAAAGATAACCTCGATATCAAAACGCATTTACCAGATATTTCATTGCCACAGGCGAGCCTTTATAAAATCAACCCCGAAGTATCAGGACAGTTTTTGGTTGAAACAGATCCGCGTTTTACACAGAAATCTAAGTGGCTCAGTTCTGATTATATGTTCAAGCAGCTGCGAAACGATCCACAAAATATGCTTAAACGTTTGGGCGATGGTTTCTATGAGCAACGCTTGGTGAACGAGCAAGTGAATAAGCTGACAGGCAGACGTTTCCTTGATGGGTATTTATCAGATTATGATCAATATAAAGCCCTGATGGATAATGGTGCACAATATGCTAAGCGTTTAAATTTGATTCCAGGCGTAGCATTAACATCAGAGCAGATGAAAGAACTAACATCTGATATGGTGTGGATGGTAAAACGTGAAGTGACGTTAAAAGATGGTTCGAAAACAGAAGTACTTGCACCACAGGTTTATATAGTGGGTCGTAATGCTGATATTGATAGCCGAGGCGCAGTGATTTCAGCCAATGATGTGATTGTGAATATTCAAGGCGACATTAAAAACAGTGGCGTGATTGCAGGGCGTAATTTGACCCATTTGGCGGCAAATAATATAGAAAACCTAGGCGGAAAATTGCAAGGGCGTGAGCTTTACTTAAAAGCGAAAGAAACGCTTCATAATCTCGGTGGAGAACTCAATGCAGAAAATCGTTTAGTGGCTCAAGCTAAAAACATCAACATAGAAAGCCGCACGAGTGAAACTGAGGATACTGGCAATTTTTACCGCAAATCCCTTGTTCAGCAAGCCTCAATTAATGTGGGTAGAAAAGATGCAGCTGACAAGGGGCAAAAAGGCACTGCTCTTTTAATGGCAACGGAAAATATCACAGTAAAAGGCGCTAACTTTAATATTAAAGGTGATGCGGCATTGCAAGCGGGTGATAAATTAAATCTCGACACGATTGAAACCCAAAACAAAGAACATTATGTCTCTAACGCTGATAATTATTACAAGCTAGATCAAAAACAAGAAGTGGGCAGTCAGTTAAATGTCACTGGAAATCTTGATGCTGTAGGTAAAAGTGCGGTTGAAATGCGAGGCGTTTCTGTAACCAGTAATGGCACCATGAATGTGATGTCTGAGGGGAATATTAATATCCAAGAAGCTCGTTATAAAGAGCAGCTTTCTAGTGGTTCAAAAAGTAAATCTAGAGGTTTAACAAGCTCAACGACAGAAGTTTATCGACATAAACACGATTATGATGTTGCGGAAGCCTCAAATTTGGATGTGGATAAGATAAATATTCATTCAAGCAAAGGTAATGTCACTATTCAAGGCTCAAATGTGGCTGCAGGTAATGGTTTGACGGTGAAGGCCAAAAATATTGATATTCGTGAGGCTGAGAACCGAGTCTACTCTGATGATTATTACAGTAAGAAAAAATCAGGCATGTTGGGAGGTGGTATTGGAGTAACTTTGGGTTCTCAAAAACAAACCACAGAAAGTGATCAGACTAAGCTTTATGCACAAGGTAGCCAAGTAGGTAGCTTAAGCGGCAATACGACGATGATTGCGGAAAACACTTATACTCAAACTGCGAGTAAGGTGAGTGCAATCAAAGACGGCGATGTGAATATTCTAGCGAAAAAAGTCGATATTAAAGCGGCAGATGATAAATATGAAACCAATACCAAACAAACCTTTGAGCAAAAAGGTTTAACGATTGCTATTACCTCTCCTGTTATTTCTGCTATGCAAGCAGTACAAGGCGTAGTGCAATCAACTCGACAAGTAGGTGAGAGTAAGCATGGTCGTGTGAATGCGATGGCGGCAGCTAATGCTGGTTTTGATGCTTATCGTGCATCTGATAGCGTAATGAAAGCTAGCGACTCTATTCAAAAAGCAATGAGTAATAGTGATGTGGATTCCGTAGTAGGGGCACAAATCACTTACGGCCAACAAAAGAGCGAATCACGTACTCATACTGAAGGAAAAACCGCAGCCAAATCTCAAGTTAATGCAGGCGGCAAGGTGAATGTTGTAGCAACGGGTGCTGGAAAGAATTCTGACATTAATATTAAAGGTTCGGATATCTCAGGCAAACAAGGCACAACATTGATTGCAGATAACCAAGTCAATATTAAAGCCACGGAACAAAACCACCAAGAACGTAGCACTAATAAATCGAGTGGTTTTAATGCAGGGGTAGCCATTAAAGTGAGTAATGGTGCGGTTGCTGGGGCTACTTTAGGCGGTAATTACGGAAAAGGTTACGGCAATGGTGATGAAACCATTTATGTTGCAAGCCATGTAGGCGATAGTCAAAGTAAAACTGTGATTAATGCAGGTGGTGATGCCAATATTATTGGCAGCCAAGTAAAAGGCAAACGAGTAGAACTTAATGCTGAAAACCTGAATATCGAGAGCTTGCAAGATAAATCTCGCTACCATGGTAAACAAATGAATGTAAATGGTAGTGTGACAGTGGGGTATGGCGCATCCGTTGGAGGCAGTTTCAATAAATCGAAAATCAATGCTGATCATGCAAGCGTGAATGAACAGGCAGGAATTTATGCCGGAGATGAAGGTTATGATATTAATGTTAATAAACATACCGATCTTAAAGGTGCATTGATTACCTCTACCCAAAAGGCAGAAGCAGATGGCAAAAACCATTTTAGTACTGGCAGCATTACCCATTCAGATATTGAAAATCACTCAAATTATAGTGGCAGCAGTTTTAGTGTGAGTGGCAGTGTGTCAGCTAACTTTGAAACACCATTTGGTAAAAATGGTGCAGCTCAAAGTACAAAACAAGCCACGGATAAAGATGGTAATCTGCTTTATACCGATAAAAATGGCAACACAACTGTTAATTCTAAAGGAGTAGATGGACAAGAGAACACCAAGAAATTGGCTGAAGGCAAGGAATCTCTCCAATTCTCCTATGGCATGGGCTATGGTAAAGATTCCGATAACCAATCTAGCACAACAAAAAGTGGTATTAATACACAAAATATCATTATTAAAGATGAAGCAGAGCAATTAAAACGTACAGGTAAAACGGTACAAGAAGAGATTGCTGCGATAAAAACCGATATCACTACAGAGAGTGCACCAAGTCAAAGTGGTAAATTAGAGAACCGTTTTAATAAAGATGATGTTCAAAAAGAACTTGATTTCCAACGTGAGGTGACAGAGAAATTTGGACAGAATGTCGTGGAAGCAGGAAGTTTGCTTGCTAATAAATTTGGCGAAGAAGCGAAAGCGAAGCGTCATGAAGCCGCAATTGCGTTAGAAGAAGCAGAAAAAGCCAAGGCAGAAAACAACAACGAAACTAACCGCGCTTTAGTCAAACAAGCACGAGATAATTTTGAGACAGCGAGTCGCAAAGCTAAAGAATGGGAAACGGGTGGAAGTCAACGTCTTGTCATTGATTCGGCATTAAATGTTATCAGCACCGCTTTAGCCGGTAGACCGGCAGCGGAGGTGGTGGCTTCAGGATTATCACCTGCGGTGAATAATCAAATTAAGAAAGCGACAACAGATGCAAAAGGCAATGTGAATACCGCGCTCAATTTGACTGCTCATGCACTTTGGGGCGCGGTAGAGGCTTATGCGGGCAATCGTAATGTTGCTGCGGGTGCGGCAGGTGCAGCGGGCGGAGAGGTTGCGGCTCATTTCCTAGCCTCGACACTTTACAATAAATCACCTGAAAAGCTCAGCGAAGAAGAAAAACGTACAGTATCTTCTTTAAGCCAAGTAGCAGCAGGTATTGCGGGTGGTAGTTTATCAGATAGCTCTGATGGAGCGATTATTGCGGCTAAAACAGCGAAAGATTCAGTGGAGAATAACAGCATGGCTGATAACGTTCATCCTAGTGATGAGCGTAAGCAAAACATTGAAATGTATGCCAAGGTTTTATTCAATGGAGATGAGGATAAAGCTAAAGAATATCAAGAAGGTCTAGAGCTTGCAGAAGCTCAGGGTCAAATTGATAGTGTTAAAGAAACAGCAGATGCAGTTGTTAATTTAGATGATACTGTTGTGTCTTTATGGGAAGCAATCTCAAATCCAGAGAAAACCTATAATAATGTTGTGGTTTCGTTGAAAGATTGGGATGAGGCTTATGCGCTTGCCCTTCAAGAAAATCCAAAGCTCGCGGGAGAAATGCAAGGTTACCGCCAAGGTAAAATGAAAGGTGTTTCAACTGGAGGCGTGGTTCTAAGTGGTGCGGGATTGGGGATAGCTAAGTCTATTGCCAAATTAAAAAATGGCACGATTGATGTAGCTCATTCTAGTGTTAATATCGCGAAGATAAAACCTAAAACTTGTTCTTTCCGTGGTGACATGGAAGTGAAAACAGAGCAAGGTTATAAATCGATAGCGTCTATTAAAATTGGTGATAAGGTTTATGCGAAAAACGAACTGACAGGACAAATGACCTATCAGCGCGTACAAGCGCACTACAATAACCCGTATGACTTTACAGTATATGTAGAAGTGATTGATGAACAGGGTAAACAGCAAACCATTGTTTCAAACAAAATTCACCCATTCTTTACACAAGTAAGTCAAGGTGAATTAGTGCCAAGTTCGGAGGGGCATTTCTATAAAGGTGAAATCCAAAACGCTCAGTGGGTAGATGCACAAAACCTGAAAGCGGGTTATAAGTTGTTGTCAGAAAATAATCACTGGCAAACGGTGAAAGGTGTTAGCATCAAGGCTGAGAAGTTAAGTGCATATAACTTGACAGTTGAGACTGACCATACTTACTTTATCAAAGGGGCGAATTCTGACCTTGGTGGGGTTTGGGTGCATAATGATTGTTTTCTAGATAAGCCAAAACAAAAAGTAAACACAACTCAACCTGGAGATATTGTTAGAACACCAGACAGTCATCCTGATGATTTTGTGAAATTGAGAGGAGGTCAAAAATATAAGAATAAAAATACAAATGAAATTTGGGAGAAAAGCAGAACCAGTCACTCAGATAAAAATGGTGAATGGAAAGTTGGACTTAATGGGCGAGATCCCATTGATACGAAAAAGATTACTATAGGAAGAAGTGATGGAAAAGTTATTAAATTTAATGGCAAATAAAACTATATCATTAGGTGGAATTAACTTTAATGGATTTTCATCTAGTAATAATTGGATTGGATATTTTGAAGCTAAAAATATATCTGATGAGACAATGATTTTGAAAGCAAATGAGCTTATTAAGAAATTTTTTGGTGAGGATTTGAGTGGTTTTTTTTTACTAAGTTCTTTAACATTTGATGATGGTAGAGGCATTGATGACTACTCTAATGAATTTATTAATAAGCTTGAAAAGTTATATAAAGAAGCAAAGAGGGATGGCTTTCTCATTCCTTACAATGGATTAATGGAGGAATACTATGAGGCTGATAATTTTGATGAAATCTTATATCCTGCGAACTTGCTAAATTTTACCTTTGATAAGGATAAGTTCCTTTCATATTGTGAGCTAGTGATGGGGTATAATAAGGTTTTTGGAGAGATTTGCTTTCTTATAAACCCAAATCTCTCTTTGTTATTGTATCCTCATAGTGAAAAAGGGTATGGTTGTATTTCTTTAAGTGATGACTGTAATAATGCAATAGAATTCTTAAATTTTTGCTCAAAAGATGATAAGTTTGAGGTGGTTTTTTCTGAGAATATTGATCACTTGGTAGCTTCGAAAACTATGTCCAAAGAATGTTAAGTTAGACTAAAGACACCAGCGCTGTTTGATACTTAAGATGTATACAGTTTGAATTGGGATATAAAGTGCGGTCAATTTTCAAAGAGTTTTTAAAACTTTCAGAAATTGATTGCACTTTTTATTTTCAACGATGCTTATGTTAAGTAGAGCTTATAATTTCACGTCCAACTTCGCGTAAGCTCGCTCCACTTTTTCCAATGTTTTTTCCACAGAAATATCACGAGCGAGTAACGCATCTAAACGGCAATGACTATTTATTTCTCTTTTGCCGAAAATGTGAATATTACTATTAAACCTAAACACTGCATTGGTGTATAGTAAAGATTCCGATAGTCAATCTAGCACAACAAAAAGTGGTATTAATACACAAAATATCATGATTAAAGATGAAGCAGAGCAATTAAAACGTACAGGTAAAACGGTGCAAGAAGAAATTGCTGCGATAAAAACTGATATCACTACAGAGAGTGCACAAAGCCAAAGTGGCAAATTAGAGAATCGTTTTAATAAAGATGATGTTCAAAAAGAACTCGATTTCCAACGTGAGGTGACAGAGAAATTTGGACAGAATGTCGTGGAAGCAGGGAGTTTGCTTGCTAATAAATTTGGCGAAGAAGCAAAAGCGAAGCGTCATGAAGCCGCAATTGCGTTAGAAGAAGCAGAAAAAGCCAAGGCAGAAAACAACAACGAAACTAACCGCGCTTTAGTCAAACAAGCACGAGATAATTTTGAGACAGCGAGTCGCAAAGCTAAAGAATGGGAAACAGGTGGAAGTCAACGCCTTATCATTGATTCAGCATTAAATGTTATCAGCACCGCTTTAGCCGGCAGACCGGCAGCGGAAGTGGTGGCTTCAGGATTATCACCTGCGGTGAATAATCAAATTAAGAAAGCGACAACAGATGCAAAAGGCAATGTGAATACCGCGCTCAATTTGACAGCTCATGCACTTTGGGGAGCGGTAGAGGCTTATGCGGGTAACCGTAATGTTGCTGCGGGTGCGGCAGGTGCAGCAGGTGGAGAGGCGGCGGCTCATTTCCTTGCCTCGACTCTTTATGATAAATCACCTGAAAAGCTCAGCGAAGAAGAAAAACGTACGGTATCTTCTTTAAGCCAAGTGGCGGCAGGTATTGTTGGTGGTAGTTTATCAGATAGCTCTGATGGAGCGATTATTGCAGCTAAAACGGCAAAAGATGCGGTGGAGAATAATTATTTATACAACGGAGAGGTAAATAGCCTCGTTAAGGAATTGGCAAAAGCTGAAAAGGAAGGGAAAGATACAAGACCTATTTTTGAAAAATACGCAAAATTAAGTGAGAAGAATCGACAAGAAATATTGAAGCTTTGTGGTAATAATCCAGCTTGTTATATACCACATATTCAGATGATGCAATCAGGCGATGAAGCGGCATATGAAAACTTTAGTTATTTAAGGTTTGGATCCTATTTTAATAATTTAAGTAGAGAGACCCAGGTTAAATTGAGTGATTTTGTGGAATTGGAAAACGGTAAAACAAGAAACCAGTTACCAAAGAGCGTACACTATGCAACTCTTGCTTTAGGTGCTGCGGAAGCTGTGGGGTTAGGGGGGATAGCCTTAACTAAGTTGCCAAAAGGAGCCAATGCAAACGAAAAATTGCCGATTGTTGGGGAGACTAAGGGATATCGCACTACAAAAGTTAATTTAAATAACTTAGAAATTGAGATATCTAAGCAAAATAAGCATTTAGAAAACACAAATGAGTATAAAGTTTCTCTTTCTAATGGACAACAGAAAAGCATTATCACTGTAAGTTTAGATTCTTTAAAAGGTTATGTAGGAACTGGACAGCAGGTGGGAAAAACTGAAATTGGGCTTCCTGGTTCTAAAGAAAGGGTGAACTTCAATAAAAATATCGGTATTTATATCGATCCTGTTACAGGAAATCAAACCCCAACAACTATGGGGATTATTCATTATAGTAAAAATGGATATCATGTAGTTCCGGCTAAACCAAAGGAATAATAGTCTATGAATAATGACATTATAAGATTAAGAATTGTTACCCAAAATGCCTTGATAGGTAAAATTACCAAAGAGGTTAGAGGTGTTTATGTAAGAATCAATGAAAATTGTATAAGTATTTATATCGTTATTGATGGAGATATCTCTACCTATTGGAATGAAGAGATTTATGAAGTTGGTACAGATATTATTTCTAATTTTAGTGAGGATTATACTATTGATGAGAATTTAGTTAGGATTGATTACCCTAAATATTTATCTTTTGATAATTATATATGTGTATATAAGCGCCATGAAAAATATGAATAAGATTGGAACCTAAAAATTGGACCGAAGCTAATTTGCATAAGTCCATAGAGAAGTTTGCAGGAAAGAATCCTATCATTACAATGACAGACAAAGGAAAAGAATATATGAAAATCCTACAACTAAAGTTCAAGTTGTTGAAGATATTAATGGGAAATATTTCCGTATATATGATCCAAGTATAAGAGGTAAGAGAAATTATTTAGATCTTAATGGAGTTGTTCCTAATTGACAGGACAAATGACCTATCAGCGCGTACAAGCGCACTACAATAACCCGTATGACTTTACAGTATATGTAGAAGTGATTGATGAACAGGGTAAACAGCAAACCATTGTTTCAAACAAAATTCACCCATTCTTTACACAAGTAAGTCAAGGTGAGCTAGTACCGAGTTCTGAGGGGCATCACTACAACGGAGAAATCCAAAACGCTCAGTGGGTAGATGCACAAAACCTGAAAGCGGGTTATAAGTTGTTGTCAGAAAATAATCACTGGCAAACGGTGAAGGGTGTTAGCATCAAGGCTGAGAAGTTAAGTGCATATAACCTTACAGTTGAGACTGACCATACTTACTTCATTAAAGGAGCAAATTCTGACCTTGATGGCGTTTGGGTGCATAATGATTGTTGGAATAGCCTACCGGCAGATGCAGTTAATACTGGTAAAACTACGCCCGATGGAAGAGCTTTATATACCTTTAAAGATAATACAGGTAAGCAGGTAACGGCTTACAAAGGTAAAGATGGACGTTATTACGATCCTAAGGTTTATTCTCCAACGAAAAGTGTTCCAGAGGGAGTTAAATCTTTTAATCCTCATCCAAATAGAAATGGACTTTTGTCAGCTAAAGGCCATGTTTATTACACAACTCCAGAGGCTACTGAAGCAGCTAAAAAATTAGGATTTGAAAAAACAAACTTTAATTTAAAAGGAGAAGCGATTTATAAAGATAGTAAAGGGAGATATATTACAGTCGATGTTGGTAATGGTCGAAGCAAAGGCGGTTCTCATAATGGAGGTGTCTGGAAAATGGCTGACTCCGTTAAGAATCTAGGTAAAAAAGAAACTAGAATGGGAACATATGATGCAGATTTAAATAGAATTGGAGATTAGTATATGGACTATTCATTTTTACAAAAAAAAGTAAATCATTTTATATTATCTCTAGAAGATGGAAAGTTTGACTGTAAAGAATATTTAGAAATAGAACGTAATTTGTTAAGTATTTCTTCTTATTATGAAAAAGATTCCAATTTGGAAAAAAAAATAGTAGAGATGTTTTATGACTTTGTATCATCAATAAATTCAAGTTATTATTTCCATATTAATGAGAATGATGTATTTGAGGTCGAAGATATAGATATTGATCTATTTAAATCATATTGCGATAGGGCGAGCTTGCTTATGGGAATATTACTTGGGAAATTCTCATACTCAAGTCAATCTTACTATTTTAGCTGATCTTTAATCTAAGATATGTCTCAAAAGGTACACTTATACAACTTAGTAGTTAATTGTAATTGAACATAAGATATAAAGTGCGGCCAATTTTCAAAGAGTTTTAAAACCTCTCAAAAATTGACCGCACTTTTTGTGTTTTAAATATAGGCTTTGTAGTGTTTTTAAGCAAAATTTGATGCAACATTGTAAGTTTTATTAATAGCTTAAAAAGAGCGAATCACGTACTCATACTGAAGGAAAAACCGCAGCCAAATCTCAAGTTAATGCGGGTGGCAAGGTGAATGTTGTAGCAACGGGTGCTGGAAAGGATTCTAATATTAATATTGAAGGCTCGGATATTTCTGGTAAAGAAGGCACGACTTTGATGGCAGATAATCAAGTAAACATCAAAGCAGTAGAACAAAACTATCAAGAACGCAGTACTAATAAATCGAGTGGTTTTAATGCTGGGGTAGCTATTAAAGTGAGTAATGGTGCGGTTGCCGGGGCTACTTTAGGCGGTAATTCCGGAAAAGGTTACGGCAATGGTGATGAAACCACTTATGTTGCAAGCCATGTAGGTGATAGTCAAAGTAAAACCGTGATTCATGCAGGTGGTGATGCGAACCTCATCGGTAGCCAAGTAAAAGGCAAACGAGTAGAACTTAATGCTGAAAACTTGAATATCGAAAGTTTGCAAGATAAATCTCGCTACTATGGTAAACAAATGAATGTAAATGGTAGTGTGACAGTGGGGTATGGCGCATCCATTGGAGGCAGTTTCAATAAATCAAAAATCAATGCCGATCACGCCAGCATCAATGAACAAGCTGGAGTTTATGCTGGTGATGAAGGTTATGATATTAATGTTAATAAACATACCGATCTTAAAGGTGCATTGATTACCTCTACCCAAAAGGCAGAAGCAGATGGCAAAAATCATTTTAGTACTGACAGCATTACTCATTCAGATATTGAAAATTACTCAAATTATAGTGGTAGTAGTTTTGGTGTGAGTGGTAGTGTATCGGCTAACTTTGAAACACCATTCGGAGAGAATGGTGCAGCTCAAAGTACAAAACAAGCCACGGATAAAGATGGTAATCTGATTTATAGAAACGACCGAGGAGAATTGACCACAGAAGCCAAAAATGCACAGGGTAAAGACAACGCAAAAAAACTTGCTACAGGTTGGGATTCTTTAGAAACTTCAACAGGATTAGGTGTTGGGCGAGATAAAGAAAGTCAAAGTAGCGTGACAAAAAGTGGTATTAATACTTCGAATATTGAAATTAGAGACCAAGCGGGGCAACTGGTAAAAACCGGTGAAACGGTTGAGCAAACTCTAGATAGCATTAGAACCGATGTGACTACGGATAATGCAGAGCAGCATTCCGGCAAGTTGGAAAATCACTTTGATAAAGACAAAGTGATGAAAGAACTCAACATTCAAGTGAAAGTTACTCAAGATTTTCGTAAAAATGCCTTCTCAATGATTGATGCCTATGTGCTTCCAAAACAGGCTGAATTGAGAAAACAAATCAAGGAAGCGAAAACTGAAGAGGAAAAGACCGCACTTTATGGAGAAATTTATAAATTGCAATATCAAAAACGTTTGCTTGAAACAGTGGTTGGTATTGCCGCTGGCTCACCAGATGTTGCAATCACTCAAGGAACTTTGCAATTAGCCGCGACGAAGATGAGAGAGGAGACTTTGGCCAATTCAAGATTATTTAAAGGTATTAAAGATGCTAAGACGGGGAAAATTCTTCGTAATGATAGTTATGATAGCGGTTATTTTGATGGAGTAAAATTAGGTGGTGTAAGGATTGGTGTTGATGCTATTTGCAATAGTAACATGGGGACTTGTACTTATTATGATGATAATTCAATCACATTTAAAGGTAATAAAGACTATACATTAGATGATGCTATTGATCCGCAACAAAATAAAAAAGCGGGTGGATTGTATGGAGAAACCGGTGGTTTTCAACCTGTTCAAGGTGAGTGGAATCTACATTTTACGAGAATTCCGTATAGCATCGGTTCTATCTCGGATATGGCGGTAGAATCCTTTGCTGGTACTCACGACCTGTTAGGAGGCCAAGCATGGGGCTGGTATGATAAACAAGGAAATACTACAGAAAAAAATAAACTTACTGGTGTAGCATCAGGTGTAACAACTGTTATTGCAATACCGGTATCCGCACCATTTGCTTTATCCGATGTCATGTCATCAGATATGTTTGAACTTTTAATGAAAATAGGGGGTAAATAAAATGAGATACACTTTATTTCTTCTTTGTTTTATATTAAACGGATGTTGGTATTCAAACGGATGTTTTTATACTCCACAAATGGTTAATTGTGTTGATAAGGGGAAAGAATATCCATTAATTGCAGGGTATCAAAAAAAAGAACTACTAGGACATACAAACTCAAAACAACGATGGAAAGATTTTGTTTCTTGTGGAGGAAAGTATGGTGATATAAATCTACACTACTATCCGCAAAACTATCAAATAAATGACAAAAGATATAAAAATCTTGATGAATGTATGAATACTAAGGGGTATATATATCTTTCTCCCGCTGAATGTGGCTATCAAGAGCCTAAGTGGGATAAGGGAAAATGTAATTTATAAAGCATTGAATTTATTATTTAAATAGAGTGCGGTCAAAAATTTGGGAGTTTTTAAATTTTAAAAACAATCATGAAAAATGACCGCGCTTTTTTTAGAGAAAGAAAATTAATTCGTCATCAAGGTAGCGTACGTTAATCGTTAGTTCAACGCACCTTGCGTTAGCTATGGGGATGGAAGTAATGAAAATTTTAGTTATATTCTTTATGACTATTTTTATTCAATCTTGCCTTTCATATTCTTCAGATGAGGCTTGGCATAATCTTAATCAAATGTACAAAGAGGCTAATGGAAAGAAAATATGTATGAAATATAAAGGAAATGTACATGTCATATATTATTGTGAAAATGAAAACAAAGAACAATAGCAAAGTAAAAAATATGTATAATTAATGAGATCTTTTTTTACTGTACACTTATCTATATAAGTTATGAATTTTTTATTTAGAGTAAGATAATGAAAAAAGTGATATTTATCCTAATTTTTATATCCATCACAACAGGATGTTATTCAGCAAAAGACGATTGTTATTATGGAATGACAACAATTTGTTTTGGTAAACCGTATAGCCCAATTGCTAAATTTCAAAAACCTTATAGCTTTGGGCATACGGATTCCGTGAAAAGAATGGATGATTTGGTAAGCTGCGGATTAAGGAAAGGGGATTTAAGTATGAGGAGTGCTTGGGCAATGGATCATTTACCAAAGGCTGATCCCCGTTTACAACAAAAAAATTGGGATGCTTTTTTTAAATGCATGGAAATAAAAGGTTATATATGGGTAGAAGATTGTGGCAGAAAGAATTCAACTTCAGATAAAGGATTATGTAATGAATGATGAATATAACTTATCAACCAAAACAAAGGCAAACGTGTAGAAGTCAATGCTCAAAATCTCAATACAAGTCAAAGTGGTAAATTAGAGAATCGTTTTAATAAAGAGGTAATGGATAATTATTCCACCAGAGTGCGGTAAATTTTGAGGTGTTTTTTATATGATATTTTTCGTGATCCCTATCACAATATCTTGTAAAACCACTTAAAAACGTTACCTATTTTTATTCAATCAGTGATACAGTTGTATCCGTTTGACTTTTTGTCATTTTAACGATGAATAGGCGAAGGTTTGTTCATTAATCTCATCAACCCAATCATCAATCAGAGGGAAACAGTATGTTAATTGGTGTACCTAGAGAGCTGCTTGAGAATGAGAGCCGTGTGGCGGCAACGCCGAAAACGGTTCAGCAAATATTGAAATTGGGCTTTGACGTGATCGTGGAACACGATGCAGGTTTTAAAGCTAGTTTTGAAGATCAAGCATTTTTAGAGGCAGGCGCGAAGATCGGTACGTCGGCTGAAATTTGGCAATCGGATATTATCTTCAAAGTAAATGCACCGACAGATGAAGAAATCGCTCAAATGAAGGAAGGCGCAACGCTTGTGAGCTTTATTTGGCGTATGCAAAATCCTGAGTTAATGAAAAAACTCACTGCGAAGAAAATTAATGTGTTAGCAATGGATGCGGTGCCTCGTATTTCTCGTGCGCAAGCATTGGATGCACTTTCTTCTATGGCGAATATTTCTGGTTATCGTGCTGTCATTGAAGCTGCGCATGAATTTGGTAGTTTCTTTACAGGGCAAATTACTGCTGCAGGTAAAGTTCCACCAGCAAAAGTGTTGGTGATTGGTGCTGGTGTGGCTGGTTTGGCGGCAATTGGTGCAGCAAATAGCCTTGGGGCGATTGTTCGTGCTTTTGACTCTCGTCCTGAAGTGAAAGAGCAAGTTCAAAGTATGGGTGCAAGCTTCTTAGAAATTGATTTTAAAGAAGAAGGCGGCAGTGGTGATGGTTATGCGAAAGTGATGTCGGAAGAATTTAACCGTCGTGCGATGGAGCTTTACGCAGAACAAGCTAAAGAAGTCGATATTATTATTACTACGGCAGCCATTCCGGGTAAACCAGCGCCTCGTTTAATCACCAAAGAAATGGTAGATTCAATGAAACCTGGTTCGGTGATTGTGGATTTAGCGGCTGCAACTGGCGGTAACTGTGAATATACGCAAGCAGGGAAAGTTGTTACAACTGAAAACCAAGTGAAAGTGATTGGTTATACAGATTTCCCAAGCCGTTTACCAACGCAATCTTCCCAACTTTATGGCACAAACTTAGTCAATTTATTAAAACTTTTGTGCAAAGAGAAAGATGGCAATATCAATATTGATTTTGAAGATGTGGTTCTTCGTGGTGTAACCGTTGTTCGTGATGGGGAAGAAATTCCACCGGCACAAATTCAAGTGTCTGCACAACCAAAACAAGAAACCAAAGCTGCACCAGTGGCAGAGAAAAAAGAATCTAAACCAACAGATCCTCGAGTGAAATACGGTGTGATGGCAGGTGTAGGTGTGTTATTCCTTTGGTTAGCTTCTGTGGCGCCAGCTGCATTTTTATCACATTTCACCGTATTTGTTTTAGCTTGTGTGGTGGGTTATTACGTGGTTTGGAATGTTAGCCATGCACTTCACACACCATTAATGGCAGTAACAAATGCAATTTCAGGCATTATTATTGTAGGCGCGTTATTACAAATTCGTCAGCCAACAGGCAATCTATTTATCGATGCCTTAGCTTTTGTGGCGATTTTGGTGGCAAGCATCAATATTTTTGGTGGTTTCCGTGTCACACAACGTATGTTAGCAATGTTTAGAAAAGGTTAAGGAGCGCACAATGTCTGAAGGTTTAGTACAGGCTGCGTATATTTTAGCAGCATTACTTTTCATTATGAGCTTGGCAGGACTTTCTAAACATGAAACTGCTAAAGCGGGTTGTTGGTTCGGTATTGTTGGTATGACAATTGCCCTTATCGCAACAATTTTTGGGCCTCATTCTGAAGGAACATTTTGGATCATTATTGCGATGATCATCGGTGGTGCAATTGGTGTTCAACGTGCATTAAAAGTAGAAATGACTGAAATGCCAGAACTTGTGGCGATTCTTCACAGTTTCGTCGGTTTAGCGGCTGTACTCGTAGGCTTTAATAGCTATGGTTTACACCATGAGGCGTTAATGCCAGAAGGATTAGATGCAGCAGCACAAGCCGCATTTGTAGCAGAGCAAGCAGTATTAACGAATATTCATAATGTTGAAGTATTTTTAGGTATCTTTATCGGTGCAGTAACTTTCACTGGTTCTGTTGTCGCATTTGGTAAATTAAGCGGAAAAATTAATTCAAAAGCATTAATGTTGCCGCATCGTCATAAATTAAATTTAGCCGCACTTGTGGTATCTGCATTATTGATGGTTGCATTCTTGAATAATCCAGAAAGCATTTTCCCTGTGTTATTAATGACAGCGATTGCGCTTGCATTCGGCTGGCACTTAGTGGCATCAATCGGTGGGGCAGATATGCCAGTTGTGGTATCAATGCTTAACTCATATTCTGGTTGGGCAGCGGCTGCAGCAGGTTTTATGTTGAATAATGATTTACTTATCGTAACAGGGGCGCTTGTTGGTTCTTCTGGTGCAATTCTTTCTTACATTATGTGTAAAGCAATGAACCGTTCATTTGTGAGCGTAATTGCAGGTGGTTTTGGTAACGATGTTCAAGTTTCTTCAAGCGAAGAACAAGGCGAACACCGTGAAACTACAGCAGAAGAAGTGGCTGAATTGTTGAAAAATGCAAGTTCTGTGATTATCACGCCGGGATATGGTATGGCTGTTGCACAAGCACAATATCCAGTTGCTGATATTACGGCAAAATTGCGTGAACGTGGTGTGAACGTTCGTTTTGGTATTCACCCTGTTGCAGGACGTTTACCAGGCCACATGAACGTGCTTTTAGCCGAAGCAAAAGTGCCTTACGATGTGGTGCTTGAAATGGATGAAATTAACGACGATTTCGCTGATACTGATGTGGTATTGGTTATCGGTGCGAACGATACAGTAAACCCAGCTGCGATGGAAGATCCAAATAGCCCAATCGCGGGAATGCCTGTATTGGAAGTATGGAAAGCACAAAATGTGGTTGTGTTCAAACGTTCAATGGCAGTGGGTTACGCTGGCGTACAAAACCCATTATTCTTCAAAGAGAATACGCAAATGCTCTTTGGTGATGCAAAAGATCGTGTTGAAGATATCTTAAAAGCATTATAAAAACACGCATAAAAATAACCGCACTTGGGATTATCTAAGTGCGGTTTATTTTTAGGTATTTTATTGTCCCATGTTTTTCACTGATTTTAGGAAACCTTGGGCGCTATCAAACACAGAAGATTTTCCCTGAGCTTGTAAAATCATATCGGACATTTCTCGGAAAGCACCTTTGCCACCATTGGCGGAAAGTACATGATCAACGGCATTTTTCACATAAATAGGGGAGTCTGCCACAGCAAAAGAAATTCCACATACTGTAAAAGCTGGGAGATCTACACTATCATCGCCAATATAAGCGGTTTGCTCGGCAGTGACGCCAGCTTGTTTCATAAGATCAAAACAGGCTGTTTCTTTTTCAAGTTTGCCGAGAAAGTATAATTTAATGCCTAGATCGGCAATACGACGACGTAAAATAGGGGAGTCTCGACCAGAAAGCACTGCGACTTGAATACCTGCATCCATCAGCATTTTTATACCTAAACCATCTCGTACATGAAAGCTTTTGATGGCTTCACCATTGGCATCATAATGGAGTTGTCCATCGGTGAGCACGCCGTCCACATCAGTAATAACAAATTTAATATTTTCTAATTTTTGTTGCATTGGGATTCCTTAGCTTGAAAATTCCACTAAACCCACCACGTGATTTTCATCATTAACAACAACTAGCGAGTGAATTTTTTTCGCTTTCATAAAGTCTTCTGCTTTTGCTAGGAATTCATCTTGGTGAATTGTCTTAGGTGAGTTTGTCATAAAATCTTGTGCAGTTTTATTTAAGGTATCAGCGCCATTTGTCGTTAATGCTCGACGAATATCGCCATCCGTAATAATGCCTTTTAATTGATTATTCTCCATGACTAATGCAACGCCCATTCGGCCTTCATTCATTATAGTTAAGCAATCAGTGAAATTGGTTTCCGGTTTGATAATTGGTAAACGAGTTTGCATTTGATCTTTTACTTTACAGAGTAAACGGCGACCAAGACTACCACCTGGATGGAATTTGGCAAAGTCAGCGGGTTGGAAATTGCGTGCCGTAATGAGCGACACAGCGAGTGCATCGCCAAGCGCAAGCGTTACAAGTGCCGACGTTGTTGGCGCGAGATTATTTGGACACACTTCTCGCTCAACAGTAATATCTAAAACGTAATCTGCATGGCGTGCGAGTGTGGAATTTTTATTACTCGTCACGGCAATAATTTTATTACCGAAATTTTTTAAACTTGGAATCAGTTTATTGACATCATCGGTTTCACCGCTATAGGAAATTAACATCACGATATCAATTGGTTTCAGCATACCTAAATCGCCGTGGAAGGCTTCCGTTGGATGTAAAAAGAAACTTGGCGTGCCCGTAGAGGCAAATGTCGCTACCATTTTTTTTCCGATTAAACCGGATTTGCCTATCCCGCCGATGACTAATCGTCCTTCGCAACTAAGGATTAAATCTATGACTTGATTAAAATCCTCTCCTAAACGTTGGCTGAGTTGCAAAAGTGCGTTGCTTTCCACTGAAAGGGAATCCTGTGCGATTTTTAGATAGTTCATTCTTCTTCCTAAAAGAGCGGTTGAAATTGGCGTTATTTTAGCGGAATCATAAAAAAATACGAATGAAAAATTCGATGCAAGCTAGGCATTATTGTTTATAAGATTGACGCGTAATATCTAAAAATTGGGGATTTTATTGACCTCACTAATGATTGCCCCTATACTACGCGCCGAGTTGGTTAGACAATCGCTGGTTTATTGAAGCCCTTAACCGTATTTATACGACCTAGTGGGACAAGTAAACGAGAGGAAAGTCCGAGCTACACAGGGCAGAGTGCCGGATAACGTCCGGGCGGCGTGAGCCGACGACCAGTGCAACAGAGAGCAGACCGCCGTGTAAACGGTAAGGGTGAAAGGGTGCGGTAAGAGCGCACCGTGCCTCCGGTAACGGTTGGCAGCAGGGTAAACTCCACTCGTAGCAAGACCAAATAGGAATCCAATGAGTGGCCCGCTCAGGATTCGGGTAGGTTGCTTGAGCGGCAGAGTAATTTGTCGCCTAGAGGAATGATTGTCCACGACAGAACTCGGCTTATCGACCAACTCAATTTTTTCTAATTATTTATCCAAGCATTCTCATCAAGAATTTTTCCAAAATGACTTTCAACTAAACGACGAGTAATTTCAGTTTGTGGTGCGCTAAATAATGTTCTTGGTGGCCCATATTCAATCATTTTTCCTTCATCCATCACAATAACTTGATCGGCAATATGTTTAATCATGCCAAGATCTTGTCCAACATAAATATAGGAAATACCAAGCCGTTGTTGTAAATCTAATGTTAAGTTGAGTAGTTGTATGCGTACGGAAGCATCAAGATTACCCAGTGCATCATCAATAATGATAATTTCAGGTGATAGAATAAGAGCTCGAGCTAATGCAATTCGTTGTTTCTGGCTTACAGAAAGGTTTTTGATTTTTAAATTGGTGTAATCAGGATAAAGTCCAACAAGTAAAAGTGTATCAAAGATTTTTTGATTACGGTGCGACTCATCCCAATTAGTAGCCAGACGTAAAGGGGTATCAAGTATCTCACCAATATTTAATCGTGGATTGAAAGCTGAATTAGCATCTTGGAAGAGCATGCGAATATGCTGGGCTCGATATTGGATATCATCATGTTGTAATTCATGATGATTAAATATAATACGACCTGAAGAGGGTGGAATTATACCCGCGATCATTTTGACCAATGTGGATTTTCCCGAGCCATTTTTCCCAATAATAGCGATTGTTTGCTGGCGTTCAAGAGAAAAACTTATATTTTCTACTGCATTAAAATAGCTGGTACCAAATAAGCGTTTTCGACCTTTGAAGGTTTTAGTTAAATCTTCTACTTTTAATAACGGCATTATTCATTTCCTTTACGATGGAGCGTTAATGGTGTAGTAGTGGTTTTTTCTTTAAAATTTTTCTCGCGAAGATTAACGGGGTAATGGCAAGAAAATTCATGTTGCTTAATTTTGGTCTTGTTCGGCTTTTCAATACATTTCTTTTGTGCGAAAGGACAACGTGGTCCAAGGCGACAACCTATAGGCATTTGTTCTAGAATTGGTACTGTTCCTTCTAATGTACCTAATTTAGTTTTAAATCCTAAAGGCTGAGTAAAATCCGGGATCGCATTGATTAATGATTGAGTGTAGGGGTGGTGTGGCGACGCTAATAATATTTCTGTTGGGGCAGATTCAGCATTTTGTCCACAATAAAGAACAGAAATGTGATCACACCATTCACTGATGCTTTTAATATCGTTACTTGCAAGTAAAATAGTCGTACCTTGGTTTTTGTTCATACTAGAAAGTAATCGAAAAACTTGTAGTGCAGTCGTAGATTCTAGCGTATTCGTAGGTTCATCTGCAATGAGTAGACGAGGTTGGTTTGCTACGGCAATAGCAATCATTACTTTCTGACCTTCACCTTCAGTAAGTTCGCTTGGATAGCTGGACATAATATCATGGTGATCTTTAATACCAACACGGTGTAATAATTCAATAGCACGGCGTTTTTTCCATCCGAACCATTGCCACCATTTTCCCTTAAATGTCCAATTAGGAATATTTTGGATAATCTGCTTACCGACTTTTCGACTTGGTTCAAGGCAAGAAAGAGGATCTTGGAAAATCATAGATATTTCTTTACCGACAAGTTTACGACGTTGATTTGGATTAAGCTTTAGTAATTCTACATCGTCAAATCGGAAACGATCTGCGGTGATAATCCAGTTTTCTTTGACCGCATTACAAATAACTTTGGCGATTAAACTTTTACCAGAACCTGATTCACCCACAAGTCCACCGATTTCTCCTTCATTGAGTGATAAATTAATACCGTCCACAATTTTAATGCGACCGTTTGGTGTTTTTATTTCAATATTTAAGTTGCGAATATCTAATAGTGCCATAAGTTATTCATAATATTGATTAATGGCTTTAATTAAGCCGTTACTAAAAATAATACTAAGTAAAATGGTGAAAATAATAGCAAAACCAGGTAAAAGTACTGTCCATGGCGCAAGATAGAGTAGCTCAAGTGAATCTTTGATCATCGCTCCCCATTCTGGTGTAGGACGTTGAGCGCCAAGAGATATAAAACTTAGTGCGCTGATATCTAGTACTGCAACAATAAAAGCCCGTGAGATTTCTTGAATATACACAACTGTGATATTAGGCAAAATGGTGGTTTTTAATAATGTCCAGTTAGAAATCCCCTCAAGTTTGAGCATGATGACATAATCTTTTTTTAATTCTTCTTGAATTGCGCGATAAATAGCATGAATAAAATAAGGTAAAATTGCGAATAGCGTTGCAAACATAGCATTCCATAAACTAGGTTCCATTAATGTGGAAATGATGATTGCAATAAGTAAAATAGGTAAAGATAAAAAAGCATCGAAAATATGCCCTACAAAACGTGCCTTTATCCCTTTTAGCATACCAGCAATAATGCCAAGGGCTCCCCCAATGAGTGCGGTGGCAATAAGTACTAATAAGGAAGAACCCAGGGTATAGCGAGTCCCCATAATTAAGCGACTTAAAATATCTCGTCCTATATCATCTGTGCCAAAGAAAAAAGCTATTTGTCCTTTATCAACCCAAGATGGTGGCATTAATTCTTGCCCAACAAACTGTGTGTTATCAGAATAAGGCGCTATCCAACTGCTGAAAAGTGCGGTCAGAGTTAACAACGCTAATAAATAAAAGCTGAACAACGCAATGGTATTTTTGCGAAATAGTAGCCATATTTGGAATATTGAGGTATTTTCTCGAAATTCTTCAGGTTCTTTATCTTGCATACCAACCTTTCTTTTTAAATGGATCGAGTATAAAAGTGATACTTTTAATTAAGGTATCAATTAAAATAATACATATACCAATAACTATAACGCCTGCTGCAATACTGTTATAGTCTTGTTCAGCTACAGCATTAATAAGCCAACGACCAATACCTGGCCAACCAAGTGCTGTTTCGACTAACATACATTGCGTTAGCACAAGTGTAAATACACGTGGCACTTGGGGTATCAATAATGGAAGGGTATTACGAAAAACATATTGATGTAAAATTTTCCATTTTGACCAACCTCGTGTTGTTGCTACCTTAGCAAAGTTTTGACAAAGAATGTATTCAGCCCGTTGTTGAATAAGACGAATAATTTCCATTGTAGGTAAAATACATAAAACAAGCGTAGGTAATGCTAGATGTTGTAAAACGTTTTGTATAATCTTAGTGCGATATGGCTCATTAACGAACCAAACATCAATAACTGGAAAGCCTGTAATCGGTATGATTTCATAGAGTAAATTATATTGTCCTATAGCGGCAATCTCCCAATGATTGATGGATGCGGTGTAAAGTAAAAGAGGTGCAAGCCAAAATATAGGAATGGATAAACCTAAATAGGATAAACTTTGTAAACTTTTAGCAAAAATTTGTTGAGAACTGACCGCTCTGATGATACCGAGAGGTAAGCCAAAGATAAAAGCTAATAAAAGTGCAGTAAAGCAAAGCTCTAGAGTAGGAGGTAATACAGTCAAAATTAAATCAATTAAGGATTTTCCTCCGTTATAAGTGATGCCAAAATCACCCTGTAACAATGTTTTTAAATAGACGTAATAAGCGTTATAGATATTTTGTGTGACAAGATCAGCATTGAGTGGATCACGCAATAAGATCATAAAACTGATTAAGGATAGTACTAATAATAATATGATTACCCAGATAATATGACGAATAGCAGACCACAACATTAAGGTTTCTCCTTACTTAAATGTAAAGTTGAAAAATTTAGGCTACCAAAAGGAGTCATTTCAACACCTTTTACACGAGTATTGGCAACTAAGATGCGTTTTACATTCGCAATGGGAATAATAGGTAATTCATGTAATACGAGATTTTGAGCATCGTTATAAAAACGAACACGTTCTGCTAAGTGTGTTGTTGCAATAGCACTATCCATTAAATGATTAAAATCCTGATTACACCAATTAGATAAGTTAGTTACTTCATTTTGTGTATTACAACTTAAAATTGGTCGCATAAAACCATCAGGATCAAGATTCCCAGCTAACCATCCTGTAAGAATTAAATCATAATTTTCTGTTTTATTACGAAGTTGTTCACTTAAAAAAGTACGTGTCACAGCTCGAACGTTAATTTCAACTCCGGTTTGTGCTAAATCCCATTTTATCATTTCAGCCATTTTAAACGGTGCGGGGTTATATACTTGTTCTTCATTAATGACCCATAAATTAAGTGAAAGATGTTTATTTTTTAAGACTTTTTGAGCAATTTTGGGATTATAATCAAACTCAAATTCTGGGCTATTCACATTTGATGCCCAAGAAACCTCAGGAATAATATTATTCGCAACAGTTGCTGTATTATGATAAATATTGTGAATAATACGCGCCCGATTTAAACTTTGCGAGATAGCTTCCCGAATAGTGCGATCCTGCATGATCGGCTTATCAAAATTAAATGCTAAATATGCCAAGTTCATTCCATCAGTAGATTGCATATAATAGTGTTTGTCATCGCTTTTTAATAAACCAATTTGGCTAACATCAGGATAAGAAGCAATTTGGCATTCGTTGTTAAAAAATTTAACTAAACGACCATTTCGGTCAGTAGAAAGATCAACAACAATATTTTTGATTTTCGCTTCTTTTTTCCAGTAATTTTCATTACGCACTAAGCGGACATGTTGGTTATATACATAGTCTTTCACTTGATAGGGCCCCGTACCAACAGGGTGGGTATCTAATTGGGCAAGATTATCATCGGCACTGAGTTGATACGCATATTCTTGTGAGAAAATAATTGCATATTGACTAGCAAGATGTGACAAAATAGATGAGTCTTGTGTAAATAACTCAATTTTGACTTGGTAAGGTGAAAGAGCGGTAACGGATTTAATTTTTTCGTTTAGCTTTATACTTTCAAAGTATGGGAAATGTACCTTCTTAGCTTGTTCATGAAATACACGATACTGTGGATTTTTATACGTAATAAGGTTTTCGCTTAATTGTGGCAAATAAGTTGTATGTCCAAGTACCCGATTAA
Source organism: Haemophilus sp. SZY H36 (assembly GCF_018829625.1). NCBI lineage: Bacteria > Pseudomonadati > Pseudomonadota > Gammaproteobacteria > Pasteurellales > Pasteurellaceae > Haemophilus > Haemophilus sp. SZY H36. The sequence goes on from NZ_JAHKKA010000001.1 coordinate 212,809, forward strand.
TAGAAAATACTACATCTTCTGCATTAAAATCGCGTGTTGGGGTAAACCATGGCGTTTGGTGAAATTTAACACCACGACGCAAATTGATTAATATTTCTTTTCCATCAGGTGAAATAGTATAAGACTGAGCAAGCACTGGTGTAACATTTGCGCTATGGTTTTTTATTTCAAAAAGTTTGTTATAAATTTGCTCTGTTACCACATTCATACTCGTGCCTGCATCCGCAGTTTGAGGATTAAAAGAAAATCCCGAGGCATTAGTACAATAAGTTAGTCCGTTTTCTGTTAGGTGTTCTGGTACGCGCGGAGCCGCTTGAAGTTCGGAGTTCAAGCCAATACCAAATAGAAAGCAGAAAAACGTAAGATTTTTGCGTAACATAACAAATGCATTGTGATAAATTATGTGCCAAATTGTAAGGCATATTAGTAAAAATGGCTAGGATATTGAATGTTTAATAGGGTTCAAAACGAAATCAATCAAATTATTAATCGTGGTTTTGACCGCAATTTGCGCTTGGCGGTAACAGGGTTAAGTCGGAGTGGAAAAACGGCGTTTATTACAAGTTTAATTAATCAACTTCTCTCCATTAATCAAAATTCATCACAGCATTTGCCCTTGTTTGAAGCGTCTAGAAATGGTGCAATCTTGGCGGTGAAACGAGTGTCCCAACAAGATCTCAGCGTGCCACGTTTTGATTATGAAAGTAATTTAAATGATTTGTCACAAAATCCACCTCAGTGGTTTCAATCTACTCGTGGCGTGAGTGAAACACGTTTAGCAATTCGTTTTCAACGTCAATCTGGCTTGCTACGTCATTTGAAAGAACGCGGTACGCTTTATCTGGATATTTTTGATTATCCGGGGGAGTGGCTGCTCGATTTGCCGTTGTTAAATCTAGATTTTCAACAATGGTCACAAGAGCAAATCAAGGTCACCACTGGCGTTCGTGAAGAATTGGCGCAGAATTGGCTTTCCATGTTACAGGATTTGGATTTAAGTGCAGTCGCAAATGAAGATATTTTAGCCAAGATAGCGAAAAGTTATACGGATTATTTACACCAATGTAAGTCACAAGGCATGCAATTTATTCAGCCTGGGCGATTTGTTTTGCCCAGTGATTTAGAGGGGGCGCCCGCATTACAATTTTTTCCCTTAACTCATCTTTCAGAAGAACATTGGCAAACCTTGAAAAAAACAGCTAAATCGAATAGCTATTTTGCCGTGCTGACAACACGTTATAATTATTATCGCAATAAAATTGTGAAAGGTTTTTACGAAAATTATTTTTCTACCTTTGATCGCCAAGTTATTTTGGCAGATTGTTTAACGCCTTTAAATCACAGTCAGCAAGCCTTTTTAGATATGCAAATGGGTTTAAACCAGTTATTTAATAATTTCCATTATGGCAGTAGAAATTTTATTCATCGTTTGTTTTCCCCGAGAATTGATCGATTAATGTTTGTTGCGACGAAGGCGGATCATATTACTCGGGATCAAATTCCTAATTTAGTGAGTTTAATGCGCCAAATTGTGCAAGAGGGTGGTCGTCATGTGGAATTTGAAGGAATCGATACGGAATACACTGCCATTGCTGCTGTTCGTACCACAAAGCAAGTGATTGTGAATCAGCAAGGAAAAGAAATAAAAGCGATTCAAGGGATTCGTTCTATTGATAAACAACCTATTACGCTTTATCCAGGCACTGTACCGAGCAAATTACCAAGATCAGAATTCTGGCAAAAACAACCGCACTTTGATTTTGATAGTTTTGAACCTCAGCCTTTAGAACAAGGGGAGAGCATTCCTCATTTGAGAATGGATGCGGTTTTACAATTTTTATTAAGTGATCGATTTGAATAAAAAAGTGCGGAAAATTTTCCGCACTTTTTTCATCTTTCTAGCCCGTATTGCGCATCCCAGCCGCGATACCTGTGATGGTAATCATCAATGCTTGTTCCACATCGGGATTGACTTGTTCTGGATTTTCACGGAAACGGTGAAGCAATTCTACTTGCAGAAGATTGAGCGGATCCGTGTAGATATTACGCAATGCGATTGAATCTGCAATCCAAGGTAAATCAGACATCAATTCACTTTGGTGAGAAAGTGAAAGCACAGTTTGAATATCATCTTCAAGTTGCTTACGTAAATTTTCGCCTAAATACCAAAGTTCTTTTTTCACTAATCGTTGATCATATTGTTGGGAAAGCCAGGTATCTGATTTACTAAAGACCATTTCCAACATACCGATCCGCGTTGAAAAGAACGGCCAGTTTTCGCACATTTCATGAATGATATCGCCTTTGCCTTGTTCAATAATCTGGCGGATAGAGGCACCCGCGCCTAGCCAAGCTGGCAGCATTAAGCGATTTTGCATCCACGCAAAAATCCAAGGGATGGCGCGTAAACTTTCCACGCCGCCATTTGGATTGCGTTTGGCAGGGCGAGAGCCAAGCGGGAGTTTGGATAGTTCCTGTTCTGGCGTTGCACTGCGGAAATAAGGAACGAAATCTTTATCGCCACGAACTACACCGCGATAAATATCGCAAGAAATAGTGGAAAGCTCGTCCATTATAGTGCGCCATTCTGGTTTCGGTTCTGGTGGTGGTAAAAGATTGGCTTCTAAAATGGCGCTGGCGTAGAGATCAAAGGTTTCTACCGCTACAGCTGGTAAACCCAGTTTGAAGCGGATCATTTCACCTTGTTCTGTTACACGTAAACCATTTTTTAGTGAACGAGGTGGTTGAGAAAGTAATGCCGCATGTGCTGGCGCACCGCCACGACCAATCGTACCACCACGTCCGTGGAATAAAGTGAGTTCAATGCCAAGTTTTTCCGTTAAATTCACTAAGGCTTCTTGTGCACGGTATTGCGCCCAAGAGGCTGCCATCATTCCCGCATCTTTTGCCGAATCTGAATAGCCAATCATCACCATTTGACGATTATTGATCACGCCACGATACCAACCTACATTGAAAAGTTGAGTCATCACTTTTTCGGCTGCATCTAAATCGTCTAAGGTTTCGAATAATGGCACAACAGGAATGTGATATGGTACGCCTGCTTCTTTTAAGAGTAAATGAACGGCTAAAACATCAGATGCACTGCGTGCCATCGAAATAACATAACACGCAATGACACCTTGTTTTTGTTGAGCAATGACTTTGCAAGTGTCTAAAATTTCTTTGGTTTCAGGCGATGGCGTCCAGTTTTGCGGAATTAATGGACGGCGAGAGCTTAATTCACGAATTAAGAAAGCCTGTTTATCGTCTTCCGTCCATTGAGAGTAATCGCCTAAACCAATATAGCGCGTAATTTCAGCAATCGCATCGGTGTGACGTGTGCTTTCTTGGCGAATATCCATTTGAGAAAGTGTCACGCCAAAACAACTAATACGGTGCAAAATATTCAACAATGAACCATTTGCAATAATGCGCATACCGCATTGAATTAAAGATTGATAACAATCGTAAAGCGGTTCCCAAAGTTGATTATCTTCTAAAATAATCTCGCTTTCGGATACGCGCGGTGTGCGATCTGATAGGTGATCATCAAAATAAGCTAATGTTGCTGTAAGCTGATTGCGTAAATTTTTCACCACAAAGCGATAGGGTTCTAAATGCTTGCCGTATTTAGCACGAAATTCATCGCTACATTTCACCATTGAAAGTTCATCGGCTAATTTGCTGATGTCTTGTAAGAATAAATCAGCGGCTTTCCAACGGGCAAAATAAAGTACTTTTTTGGTGATTTGTGCGGTGACAAATGGATTTCCATCACGGTCGCCACCCATCCAAGAGGAAATGCGTACGGGTTTTAATCCTACTGGCAAATCGTAACCTAAAAATTCACGGGCAGTTTCGTTGAGTTGGCGTAAAAATTCTGGCACAGCTTGCCACAAACTATTTTCCAACATCGCAAAGCCCCATTTAGCCTCATCAAATGGCGTTGGGCGAACAGTACGAATTTCGTTGGTATGCCATGCTTCAGCGATTAAGCGAAGTAATAGGCGCTCAATAATATTGCGTTCTTTTTCAGTTAAATCATGATGTTCTAGCTTGCTTAAACATTTATTGATTTCAATGTGTTTATGAATGAGTGAACGACGTGTTGTTTCTGTTGGATGTGCGGTCAGAACAAGCTCAATTAATAATTTTTCGACGGTTTTATGCACCTCTTCCACTGAAGCATTTTGTTCTTTTAAACGTTTGAAAAGTTCGCTTAAGGATTGAGAAGAACTTTGTGCAAGAGAATGTTCACGCGAAATTGTTTGATATTGTTCAGCTATGTTAGTGAGGTTTAAAAATTGGCTGAAAGCACGCGCGACGGGAATAATATTGTCATTAGAAATACTACCGAGCGTGTCGAGCAATTCTTGTCTTGCTTTATCATCACCAGCACGAGAATTACGAGAAAGTTTACGAATATTTTCGATTAATTCGAGAATATCGGCACCTTGGGCATCGTTGATGGTTTCTCCGAGAAAACGCCCTAACATACTAATGTTATTACGCAGAGTACGGTACTCTTGTGTCATAGGAACTCCTAAAAGTAAAAAATAAAATTCGTAAGTTGGTGATAGATATAGCTAAAAACGGCAGATAGGGCAAATGCTATTCAAGGAAACCTTGAAGATAATCAAGAAAAGCTAAAAAATAGATAAAAAAGAACCGCACTTTTTATGGATTGTTTAAAAAGTGCGGTTTATTTTTAATAAGTTTTATTAAATTGATTTAACGGATTTTCGAATAATAAGTTCGGGGCCAATGTCAATACGGCTATATTGCTGAACGCCTTGATCTTTTTGACTGATTCGTTCTAATAAAATATTCACCGCCTGTCTGCCTAATCGCAGCTTCGATTGGTGAATGGTGGTTAATGGTGGCGCATAGAAACGTGAAGCATGGATATCATCATAGCCGATAATGGACATATCATCGGGCACGCGTAACCCTTTTTCTGTTAGTGCAGAAATTGCACCAAGCGCCATGACATCGTTACAACAGAATAGGGCAGTTGGTAATTCCTCTTGAGCCAGTAAACGATTCATACATTCATAACCGTCTTCAGGCTCAAATGCACCTTCCAGTACCCAAGATGGATTGATTGTTAATTTAGCTTCTTCCATTGCTTTTACAAAGCCTTCATAACGAGTTCTTGCAGTAGTTTTATTGAGTTCACCGCAGATAATACCGATTTTTTTATGACCGCACTCAATGAGGTGTTTGGTTGCTAAATAACCGCCATCAAAACTATGATCATAAATAATATCTGTATTGGCATTTGGGCCCCAATCCATCACAACCATTGGAATACTGGAAAATGACGAAAGTAAATCCAATGAGTCTTGCGTATATTCAGAACACATCACCAGCAAACCATCTACCCGTTTTTTTGTTAGCATTTCTAGATGGTTTTTTACTTTTTCAGAATCATTTTGTGTATTACATAAGAAAAGGGAATAACCTTGACGATAACAATGTTCTTCGACAGAATGAATGATCTCAGCAAAGTAGGGGGCTTCACTAGTGGTGACAATCATGCCGATCGATTTAGTTGTATTCACTTTTAAACTTCTTGCAACAGCGCTTGGTGAATAATTCAGTTGTTTAATTGCAAGTAATACAGATTCTTCTGTTTCTTTTGCAACAAAACGCGTTTTATTTATTACGTGTGATACTGTCGTGGTAGATACGCCAGCCATTTTTGCGACATCTTTAATTGTTGCCATACATTGACCCCTAGAAAATTTTTCCTATTATAAAGGTTTATAGAATATTTCGTTACTTTTATTATAATTTTTTTGTAAAAGAGATGATTTTTTCTAATAAATATTGTTAGAATGTACGCAAATTTTTTATTTAGGAGAAAAAGATGAGTGATTTTGGTTACGCCATGATAATGGTTGTTTTTAGTATGACAGTTGTTGTAGGGCTAGCACTATCAATTTTTTAATTGTGTTTATTTTATGAATTACCGCGCTTTGTTAGAAAACAAAGGGCGGTATTTTTTTAGGTTTTTGCTTGAGACGCAAAAGTATGGTAAAAATAACAACGTTTTATTCATTAACTAATAGGAATTATCATGTCAAACTTACTTCAAATTATTGAAGCTGCATTTGAGAAACGTGCAGAAATTACACCAAAAACCGTTGATGCAGAAACGCGCGCGGCAATTGAGGAAGTGATCGAAGGATTAGATTCGGGTAAATACCGTGTTGCAGAAAAAATTGATGGCGAATGGGTAACACATCAATGGTTAAAAAAAGCGGTTTTACTTTCATTCCGTATTAATGACAACCAAATCATTGACGGAGCAGAAACAAAATATTACGACAAAGTAGCATTAAAATTTGCGGATTACACCGAAGAACGTTTTGCTGAAGAAGGTTTCCGTGTTGTGCCTTCTGCAACGGTGCGTAAAGGTGCATACATTTCTAAAAACTGCGTATTAATGCCATCCTATGTAAATATTGGTGCTTACGTTGGCGAAGGCACCATGGTAGATACTTGGGCAACGGTTGGTTCATGTGCACAAATCGGTAAAAACGTTCACTTATCTGGTGGAGTAGGCATCGGCGGCGTATTAGAGCCATTACAAGCTAACCCAACCATTATCGGTGATAACTGCTTTATCGGCGCACGTTCAGAAGTGGTGGAAGGGGTTATCGTAGAAGATGGCTGTGTTATTTCAATGGGCGTATTTATCGGTCAATCAACCAAAATTTATGATCGTGAAACCGGTGAAATTCACTACGGCCGTGTACCAGCGGGTTCTGTGGTGGTATCTGGTAGCCTTCCATCAAAATGTGGAAAATATAGCTTATACTGCGCAGTGATCGTGAAAAAAGTAGATGCAAAAACTTTAGGTAAAGTTGGCATCAATGAATTATTACGTTCTATTGAAGAATAATAGAACGTAAATAAAATAATGACCGCTCTTTTTTCATAAAGGCGGTCATTTTTTTATAAATGAGTGATTATTTCTTTCTCGCTAACATCGTAGCAAATTTCATTTTAATGCGATTGCCGTTTTCATCGGTTTTGTGTAATTCGCCCATATTTTCGTTATATTCTAAGAATTCCCAATCTTTGTAATATTCTTTCAATTCGTTTTCAGCGAAGGTGAAGGAGAATGGAAGCGGGCAAGGCACATCATCAGTGGACATAGCGGCAACGATTAAGTTATATCCGCCAACATTGGTATGTTCTTGCATATTTTTAATGATTGACGGCACACGTTCACGATTTAAGAACATAAACACCACTGTTGAAACAATGAAATCGTAGTTTTCTTGAATATTGGCAGCGTTAATATCATAAAGTGCGGTAGAAATATTAAGGTTTTCTTTCTCTTTGGTTTCATTTAAAAAGGCAATGCTATTTTCATTGTGATCCCAAGAGGTCACATCATAGCCTAATAAACTTAAATAAAGTGAATTACGCCCTTGGCCGCAACCTAAATCTAATACTTTACAAGGCGAGATAATTTTTGCGGCATCCACCACATCGCCGTGAGTGGCTGTCATGTTGTATTTTTTACTGAAGTAATCTTCTTTTTTGCAATAGAAACCTAGGGTACATTCTAAATCATCAGAAAGTGCTTCAACACGATGCCACGCTTGAGGTTCAACAAAAGGAATGTTGCTTTCTGGGGTAAAAATATGCTCGGCAATCACATCGCCATTTTCGGTTAGCTCATAAAATTTGAGTTTGCCTTTTAATACGGTTAATTTCCCCCAAGTGCCGACTTTTGTGTTGTGCTTTTCTTGGAACATTTGTGGCAATTTGTCTTTTGTCCACACTGGCATTTGTTTATAGCAAATTAATTCGTTTTTCATAATATTCTCCAAACAGGTAAATAGTTGAGTGTTATAGTAGGTTATAAGTCACCTATTTTCAACAAGAAAATAAAAGGGCAACGTAATGTTGCCCTCATTTAGATTGAATTGATTATTTTACTTGCATACCCGCAGTGACACCGTTATCAGCAGATAACAAGAATAAATCACTACCGCCTGTTCCTGCGGATAGAATCATTCCCTCAGACACGCCGAATTTCATTTTACGTGGTGCAAGGTTTGCTACCATAATCACAAAACGACCTTCTAATTCTTCAGGCTTATTATAAGCCTCTTTAATGCCAGAGAAGACTTGACGAGTATGATCGCCAAGATCCAATTCAAAACGTAAAAGTTTATTAGATTCTGGCACAGATTCGCATTTCAATACTTTTGCTACACGCATATCAAGTTTAGCGAAATCATCAATGGTGATGGTTTCCGCAATAGGTTCAACGGCAGAAAGTGCGGTTGGTTTTGCTTCTGTTTTTTCTGCGGCTTTATTGGCTGCTGCAAATAAGGCTTTGGTTTCTTCCACAACGGCATCAATTTGTTTTTTCTCTAAACGAGAGAATAAGGCTTTAAACGGTGCAAGAGTATGGCCAAGTAATGGTTGATGAATATTATCCCAACGTAATTCAGCTTGTAAGAAGGCTTCTGCACGTTCTGCCAGTTTTGGAAGAACAGGTTTTAAGTAAGATATCAACACGCGGAAAAGCTCAATTCCCATTGAACATACGGCTTGTAATTCTGCCTCTTTGCCTTCTTCTTTTGCAATCACCCAAGGGGCTTTTTCATCAATGTATTTATTGGCTTTATCCGTTAATGCCATAATTTCACGAATGGCTTTATTGTATTCACGGCTTTCGTAATAATTGGCGATTTGCTCGGCTTGGGCGGTAAATTCTGCAAATAATGTTTCATCTTCCAGTTTATTTGCAAGTTTGCCTTCAAAGCGTTTCGCAATAAAGCCAGCATTGCGTGAAGCTAAATTCACTAATTTGTTTACAATATCCGTATTTACACGTTGTACGAAATCTTCAAGGTTAAAGTCTAAATCTTCAATGCGATCATTTAATTTTGCCGCATAGTAATAACGCAAACATTCAGGATCGATATGATTCAAATAAGTGCTTGCTTGAATAAAAGTCCCGCGAGATTTTGACATCTTCGCCCCATCCACCGTGACATAGCCATGAGTGAACACATTAGTTGGTTTACGATAGCCACTGCCTTCAAGCATTGCAGGCCAGAATAGACTGTGGAAATAAACGATGTCTTTACCGATGAAATGATAAAGTTCCGCATCACTGCCTTCAGCCCAAAATTCATTGAAATCAATGCCTTCACGATTACATAGATTTTTGAATGAAGCCATATAGCCGATTGGCGCATCTAACCAAACATAGAAGAATTTATCTTTTGCACCCGGAATTTCAAAACCGAAATAAGGCGCATCGCGTGAAATATCCCATTGTTGTAAACCGCTCTCAAACCATTCTTGCATTTTGTTCGCAATTTCAGATTGAAGTGAGCCAGAACGTGTCCATTCTTTTAACATGCCTTCAAATGCAGGTAGGTCAAAGAAAAAGTGTTCAGATTCTTTTACGATAGGTGTTGCGCCAGAAACAGCTGAACGAGGATTAATTAAATCCATTGGGCTGTAAGTAGAAGCACACACTTCACAGTTATCGCCATATTGATCTTCGGCTTTACATTTCGGGCAAGTGCCTTTCACAAAACGATCAGGCAAGAACATATTTTTTTCAGGGTCGAATAACTGAGAAATAACTTTACTCTTAATAAAGCCATTGGCTTTGAGTTTATTGTAAATTTCTGCAGTGAGTTGTTTGTTTTCTTCGCTGTGAGTGGAATGGTAGTTATCAAAACTAATATTGAAACCTACAAAATCACGCACGTGATCGGCTTTTGCTTTGGCAATTAATTCTTCAGGTGTAATGCCAAGTTTATCAGCATTCAACATAATCGGTGTGCCGTGCGCATCATCCGCACAGACAAAATGGATTTTATTGCCACGCATACGTTGAAAACGCACCCAAATATCCGCTTGGATATGTTCTAACATATGGCCTAAATGAATTGCCCCATTGGCATAAGGCAAGGCGCAAGTGACTAAAATTTTACGGGGTTGAGTTGTCATTTATTATTCTCTTTTTTAACATATAAAAATTGTGGACATCTTACCTGATACAGGGCTTTTTTTCTAGTTTGAAAAACTTTAACTTAACATACCGCACTTTCCGTGATTAAATATGTCCGACAAATTTACTCTACTAAACAGGAAGTTATTATGGCAACCTACTTTTCTGATAATTTGACTGCCGAGCAGCAAAATCAAGTTCAGCAGATTATCCAACAATTTCAGCATCCAACCCTGCAAAAGGATCTGATTACGCTTAATACTTTGAAAAAAGTGGAAAAGGGCGGCGATACTTTACGCATTGAATTGAAATTACCTTTTGCATGGAATTCTGGTGCAGAACAGTTAAAACAAGCGGTTTCAGATGCGTTGTTGAAAGCAACAGATTGCAAAGCAATTAAATGGGCGGTGACTTATCAAATCGCCACACTTAAACGTGCAAATAATCAACCAGCCGTAAAAGGTGTGAAAAATATTATTGCGGTGAGTTCTGGCAAAGGCGGCGTAGGGAAATCATCGGTTTCTGTTAATCTAGCTTTAGCATTACAAGCACAAGGCGCACGTGTTGGGATTTTAGATGCGGATATTTATGGCCCTTCTATTCCACATATGTTAGGCGCAGCGGATCAACGTCCGACTTCACCAGATAATCAACACATCACTCCAATTAAAGCACATGGTTTATCTGCAAATTCCATTGGCTTTTTAATGAATGAAGATAGCGCAACAATTTGGCGTGGTCCAATGGCGAGTAGTGCATTAAGCCAATTATTAAATGAAACCCTATGGGATAGTTTAGATTATCTTGTTATCGATATGCCTCCGGGCACTGGTGATATTCAACTTACCTTATCACAACAAATCCCTGTGACTGGTGCCGTAGTTGTGACAACTCCACAAGATATTGCTTTGCTTGATGCGGTGAAAGGTATTTCAATGTTTGAGCGAGTATCTGTGCCAGTGTTAGGCATTGTAGAAAATATGTCAATGCACATTTGTAGCGAGTGCGGTCATCACGAAGCGATTTTTGGCACAGGCGGTGCAGAGAAAATGGCTGAAAAATACAATGTAAAAGTATTAGCTCAACTTCCTTTACACATTCGTATCCGTGAAGATTTAGATGCGGGCAACCCAACTGTTGTGCGAGTGCCTGAAAATGAAATTTCACAAGCGTTTCTACAACTCGCAGAAAAAGTCTCCACAGAACTTTACTGGCAAGGTTCCGTCATCCCAAGTGAGATTTTATTTAGAGAAGTAAAATAAAAAATTTGACTAGGGCTGCAATTGCAGCCCATTTTTTTCCTGGGTTGATCTTCTTACTGTTTCTCAATAAAATCTAGCGCAATTTCTTATTTGGTGGATCATTATGATGAAAAATATATCAAAATATGCTTTGATAGACCTCCATCTTCATTTGGATGGTTCGCTTTCTCCTGAATGGATTTTTGAGTGGGCGGAAAAACAAAACACCAACTTACCTGTAAATGACATTGAATCACTTCTTAGATTAATTTCAGCGCCCAAAGATTGTAGTGATTTAAATCAATATTTAAATTGTTTTGCAATTCCCGTTTCTTTATTACAAACACAAGATTCCATTTCTTCTGCGGTTTTTGACTTGGTAAAACGTTTAGATAAACAAGGTGTAGTTTATGCTGAAATTCGTTTTGCACCACAGCTTCATATAAAAAAGGGATTAAATCAATCAGAAGTGGTGGAAGCAGCATTAGTTGGCTTAAAACAAGGACTAAAAGATACCGCACTTTTTAAAGTAAATTTAATTTTATGTTGTTTAAGAGGAATTGGCTCTTTAGAAAATAACTTAGAAACTATTAATATAGCCAAAAAATATCTGACTATAAAAGATGCCGGGGTCGTTGCGGTGGATTTAGCTGGACCAGAGGCCGGTTATCCAACCCAAAATTTTTCCCAAGAATTTCAGCTTGCTAATCAACTTGGTATTCCTTTTACGATTCATGCAGGTGAAGCAGCCGGAGCCGAAAATGTGCAACAGGCTATCAATCTTGGTGCTAGTCGTATTGGGCATGGTATTCGAGCGCTAGAATCTGAGCAAGTTATGTCTGATTTAGCTATAAAAAATATTGCTGTAGAGATGTGTCCTTGTAGTAATTTACAGACAAAAGCAATTGATAATTTAAAAAATTATCCACTTAGAACTTTTTTACAAAAGGGGATTATGGCGACGCTAAATACAGATAATATGACCGTATCACAAACTGAAATTAAACAGGAATTTGAATTATTAGAGTCTGATTATCAATTAACTGAATTTGAAGCAAAAAAATTGCTGAATAATGCTATTAATGCATCATTTCTTAGTATAGAAGATAAAATTGCATTAAAAACATATATTAAAATGAAAGGAATAGATTAATTTATGTTGTGTGCAATTTATAAGAGTAAAAAGAAACCAGGAAGTTATTTATATTTAGCAAAGCGCGATGATTTTTCTTCTTTGCCTGAAGCACTGTTAGAGCAATTTGGTAAACCTGAAATCGTGATGATGTTTAATTTATTAGGCTCAAAAAGATTGCATTCTGTAGATAATCAAGAGATTTTGGAAAAATTAAACAACAGGGATTTTATTTACAAATACCTAAACAGGATGATGGTTTATTTAATAGTTTGAGTGAGATCAAATAATCTGTTTATTTTTAAAGCTAAAAAGCAAAAGTTTGCGTTACCTCAATTTCTTTCTTCAAAAATTCTTTTAAAATCGCCCGCACTTTTTTAAGGAGAACGAAATGAGTAGCTTTTTTGTTGCGGGGACTGATACAAATGTGGGAAAAACCACTGCTTGTCGAGCAATTATACAAGCCTTACAAAATAAGGGTGTACAAATAGTAGGATATAAACCTATTGCCTGCTGTGGTGAGGATGGGGTTTATCCTACAGTTCAAGTTGAGAAAAATGATTCAGATTATGACAGTTTCAGCAATTCTGATGTTTTAACCTTGATGGCTTCAACAAATCAGAATGTAAAGTATCAAGATATTAATAGCTATACATTTACTCACCGTTTTCCGATGCTTACAGAAGATAGAACGAGAATTAAGTTAGAGAAGATCAATCAGGATCTTATGCGTTTAACTTCCCAGTATCAGTCTGTTGCAGTAGAGGGATCCTTTGGATTAATGACTCCGATGTCAGAGGGAAAAAGTTTTGCAGATTGGATTGTTTCCCATAAAATGCCTTTAGTTCTTGTAGTGGGAATTAAAGACGGTTGTGTTAATCATGCTTTATTAACAGTTCAAGCAATTCAGCAACTAGGTGTACCTTTATTAGGATGGGTTGCCAATCGTGTTAATCCTTTATTAGGTCATTATGCTGAAATAATTAGTCTTTTAGAGAAGCATATTGAGGCACCTCTATTAGGACAAATACCCTATTTACATAAACCAGAAGAACAGGAATTAGGGCATTATTTAACAAATATTGAACGTTTAATGTATATGAAAACAGAATTAGTTAAATAAAATTCTTAATAAAGAGTACTACTTGTTATTTAAAAAATTCCTGTATCCAATGTAAGTTTACCTTGTTCAATTAAAATCTTTTTTGCAAATTTTTTTATAAGCACATCACGCATATTGTTTTTATCTAATGTATAAACAGGAATATGTTCTAGTAATTTAGCGACATTTGCATTTAAAAAAGGCATGATTGTTTGCATTTGTTGCATATATTGCTGTGGTTCTCCTGACCAACGTAAAATACGCATTTTCTTTAAATAAACCGCACCTTCTTCGGGGTTATAATAAGGAACTGTATCGAAGGTCAGATTTAATTTTCCTGGCAAATTTTTATTGCCAAATTGAAATAAACCTTCTAAAGTACCGCTCATTTCTACGCGTTTATCATTAGCTTGCCCAATTTTAGTACTCAAATTTTTTACTTGATAATCAAGAAAAAATAATCCTGGTAAGCCAAATTTATCCGCAATAGCTCCTTTTTCTTGTAGATATTGATTGATTTGAGATTCAGTTATTGAAAAAGGTGAGGCCGATATATTAGGGGATACCGCTAAAATAAACGTTAGCGTAAGAAATAATAATTTAATTTTTTTCATATCTAATTGTAGTTAAGTTAAAAGCAAAATAAAAATGGTGGACAAATATACCATAAATAGCAATGGAGTGGTGTAGTAATGAGCCCTGAGTTTAGGGAATATGTTAATCAATTGGTTATAGAGCATTGTGATGAACGAATTTATCCTTTTCAATATGAAGGCAAAAAATTCTGGTTAAAGCAACCTGAAAAGTTGAAGGGGATTTGGCTATTATTGAAACCATATCCTAAGCAATCCTTTAAAAATGAATTACAAACTTTGTTGAATCTTAATGAAAAAAAAGCACCAGTTCCAAAAGTCTCTTATCATGGTGAGGATTTTTTTGTATTGGAAGATGCGGGAATCACTTTATCACAATGGTTATGTAATAAGAGGACAAATAATCAGCAAAAATTTTCTATAATTTATGATACGTGCCTTGCTTTGATTAATTTACATGCTAAAAATCTGGTACATGGCCGTCCTGCTATTCGAGATATTACTTGGGATAAGGGAAAAGTTACTTTTCTTGATTTTGAATCTCGTTCAAGTAGTCAAAATCAAAATTGGTTAATCGTTCGAGATATGCTATTTTTCTTTGATAGTTTATGTCGAGAAGAAGATATTTCAGACGATTTTATTCAAAAAGTGGCATTGTATTATCAAGATCATTGTAGAGTAGAAAATTGGCAGAATATGATCGTATTTTTGCAGCGTTTTCGCTGGGTTTATTATCTTTTATTGCCTTTTAAACCTCTTGCAAAGAAAGATCTAATTGCAGTTTATCGCTTATTTGAAATTTTATTAATAAAGGAAAAATGATGAAGAAAACACTTTTTATTATTGTATTATCAAGCATATTAGCGGCTTGTTCTGTAGGTGGTGGCGTCAGTGCTGGCGGCGGAAGCAACGGTGTTGGATTAGGACTAGGGATTGGCTCTGGTATTCGATTTTAGTGATGATGGAAAGTGCGGTAAGTTTTGACAAAGTTTTTAAGGAACTTAGTAAAACTTCTTGCATTTTAAATTTTTATCACTATAATGCATCCCATATTTCGGACGCGGGGTGGAGCAGCTTGGTAGCTCGTCGGGCTCATAACCCGAAGGCCGTCGGTTCAAATCCGGCCCCCGCAACCAATAATAAGTTCAGTAAAAGAACCCCAGTTTTGGGGTTTTTTTCTATAAGAAATTTAATAAAAACTGGGCTTAGGTTCCTGTGAACCTAACCCTTTTTTTATGCCTAAAATTTTTTGTAGAAGTTTTTAGATTAATCAAAAGCAGTTATTTTGACTAAAAGCTGACACTACAGTATAGGAGTAGAAATTGGCTACATTAGAACAAAATTTACAAGAAATGCTACAAGGCGCAGTAGAGGATTTAGGCTGTGAACTTTGGGGCATTGAATGTCAACGTACAGGCCGTTTTATGACTGTGCGTTTATTTATTGATAAAGAAGGTGGCGTAACTGTCGATGATTGTGCTGATGTAAGTCGTCAAGTGAGCGCAATTTTAGACGTGGAAGATCCAATTGCAGATAAATACAATCTAGAGGTGTCGTCACCAGGTTTAGATCGTCCGTTATTTACCTTGCCACAATTTGAACGCTATATTGGGCAAGATATCGCGGTGCATTTGCGAATTCCAGTGATGGAACGTCGTAAATGGCAAGGTAAGTTAGAGCGTATTGAAAACGATATGGTTACTTTAATCGTTGATGGACAGGAACAAGTTTTAGTCTTTGGTAACATTCAAAAAGCGAATGTTGTTGCAAAATTTTAAAAGGAGTAAAAGAAAAAATGAGTAAAGAGATTTTACTAGCGGCAGAAGCCGTATCCAATGAAAAGTTATTACCACGTGAGAAAATTTTTGAAGCGTTAGAAAGTGCTATTGCGCTCTCAACCAAGAAAAAATATGAATACGAAATTGATATTCGAGTATCAATAAACCCAAAAACAGGTGATTTTGATACTTTCCGCCGTTGGTTAATTGTTGATGAAGTCAAAGTACCAACTAAAGAAATCACTTTGGAAGCGGCACAATTTGAAGATCCAAATCTTCAAATTGGCGATTATGTAGAAGATCAAATCGAATCTATCGAATTTGATCGTATTGCAATGCAAACAGCACGTCAGGTCATTAGCACTAAAATTCGTGAAGCAGAGCGTGAGAAAGTGGTTGAACAATTCCGTTCAGAAGAAGGTAAAATTGTAACGGGTACGGTGAAAAAAGTTACTCGTGATAATATTATCCTAGATTTAGGAAATAAAGCAGAAGCCATTATTGCCCGTGAAGATATGCTTCCTCGTGAAAATTTCCGTCCGGGTGACCGCGTACGTGGTGTGCTTTATAAAGTGAACCCTGAAGGCAAAAATGCACAATTATTTGTGACGCGTTCTAAACCAGAAATGTTGATCGAATTATTCCGTATTGAAGTGCCTGAAATTGGCGAGGAAATGATTGAAATTCGTGGTGCAGCTCGTGATCCTGGTTCTCGAGCTAAAATTGCAGTGAAATCAAACGATAAACGTATTGACCCAGTTGGTGCTTGTGTGGGTATGCGCGGTGCGCGAGTTCAAGCCATTACCAATGAACTTGGTGGTGAGCGCGTAGATATCGTGCTTTGGGATGATAATCCAGCACAATTTGTGATCAATGCAATGGCACCAGCTGATGTGTCTTCTATCATTGTTGATGAAGATAATCATTCTATGGATATTGCAGTTGAAGCAGCTAACCTGGCACAAGCAATTGGTCGTAATGGTCAAAACGTGCGTTTAGCAACACAGTTAACCGGTTGGACACTAAACGTAATGACAACTGATGAGTTAAATGCAAAACATCAAGCAGAAGATAACAAAGTTTTAAACTTATTTATGAACGCATTGGAACTTGATGAAGAATTTGCTCAAATCCTTGTAGAAGAAGGCTTCACAAGTTTAGAAGAAATTGCTTATGTGCCAATGAATGAATTGACAGCAATTGATGGTTTAGAAGATGAGGATCTTGTAGAAGAACTTCAAACTCGTGCTAAAAATGCGATTACAGCCGCAGCGGTTGCTGAAGAAGAAGCATTGAAAAAAGCGAATATTGAAGATCGCTTATTGAATTTAGATGGGATTAATCGCCATGTGGCATTCAAATTAGCTGAAAAACAAATTACTACTCTCGAAGAACTCGCTGAACAGGGTGTAGATGATTTAGCAGATATTGAAGAATTAACAGCAGAACAGGCAGCAGATTTAATTATGGCTGCACGTAATATCTGTTGGTTTGGCGAAGAATAAGGAGAGTAGTAATGACTGAAGATGTTAAGGCTGATGCGCCAAAAAAATTAAGTATTCAACGCAGAACAAAAACAACAGTGAGCAGCACAACAACTGGCGGTAAAAGCAAAGAAGTACAGGTAGAAGTACGTAAAAAACGCACAGTAAAAACTGATATTGCTCAACAAGAAGAAGCAAAATTAAAAGCACAGCAAGAAGCGGAAGCGAAAAAAATTGCTGAACAAAAAGCAGCAGAAGAAAAAGCTCGTTTAGAAGCTGAAAAAGCGGCAGCTAAGAAAGAAGCTGATGAAAAAGCAAAAGCCGAAAAAGCGAAAGCAGAAGCTGCTAAGTCAGCAAAAAGTGCGGTAGATTCTAAAACAAAATCTGTTGATCCTGAAAAAGAGAAACGTAAAGCAGAAGAAGCTGAACTTCGTCGTAAAGCTGAAGAATTAGCTCGTCAAAAAGCTGAAGAACAAGCTCGTCGTGCAGCAGAAGAAGCGAAACGTTATGCTGAAGCAGATGATTCAGATAATGAATCTTCTTCAGAAGACTATTCTGATTACAACTTAAGTTCAAGATATGCACTTGAAGCAGAAGATGAAGAAGATCGTCGTAACGAAAATCGTGGTCGTGGCAAAAATAAAGTAGCGAAAGCGAAAAAAGGCGGTCGCGACGATGAAAATAGCAAAAACTCGAAAAACGAGCGCGAATCTAATCGTAAAAATCAAAAAGACGCTAAGTTTGGTAAAGGTAAAAACGGCAAAAAAGGTGCCGCACTTCAACAAGCCTTTACTAAACCAGTTCAAGCTGTAAAAGCGGATGTTGTCATTGGTGAAACCATTACTGTTGCTGAATTAGCGAATAAGATGGCTGTAAAAGCGACTGAAATCATCAAAACGATGATGAAGATGGGCGAAATGGTTACTATTAACCAAGTTATCGACCAAGAAACCGCTCAATTGGTTGCGGAAGAGCTTGGTCATAAAGTAATTCTTCGCAATGAAAATGAGCTTGAAGAAGCGGTATTAGGCGATCGCGATATAAACGCAGAAAAAGTAACGCGTGCACCGGTTGTAACTATCATGGGTCACGTTGACCACGGTAAAACCTCTTTACTTGACTATATTCGTAAAGCGAAAGTTGCAGCAGGTGAAGCGGGTGGAATTACCCAACATATCGGTGCGTATCACGTAGAAATGGATGATGGCAAAATGATCACCTTCTTGGATACTCCAGGACACGCAGCGTTTACTTCTATGCGTGCACGTGGTGCGAAAGCAACAGATATCGTTGTTCTTGTTGTTGCAGCCGATGATGGTGTGATGCCTCAAACTATCGAAGCGATTCAACACGCAAAAGCAGCGGGTGCACCTTTAGTGGTTGCAGTAAATAAAATTGATAAACCAGAAGCCAATCCAGACCGTGTTGAGCAAGAATTATTACAACATGATGTAATTTCTGAAAAATTCGGTGGTGATGTGCAATTCGTTCCAGTATCTGCGAAGAAAGGTACAGGAGTTGATGAGTTATTAGATGCAATCCTACTTCAATCTGAAGTACTTGAATTGACCGCTGTAAAAGACGGCATGGCAAGTGGTGTAGTCATTGAATCTTACTTGGATAAAGGTCGTGGCCCTGTGGCAACTATCTTGGTTCAATCAGGTACATTACATAAAGGTGACATCGTACTTTGTGGTTTTGAATACGGCCGTGTGCGCGCAATGCGTGATGAAAACGGAAAAGAAGTTGATGAAGCAGGTCCTTCAATTCCAGTTGAATTATTAGGTCTTTCAGGTGTGCCAGCAGCGGGTGATGAAGCAACCGTTGTACGTGATGAGAAAAAAGCACGTGAAGTGGCGTTATATCGTCAAGGTAAATTCCGTGAAGTGAAATTAGCTCGTCAGCAAAAAGCGAAACTTGAAAATATGTTTAGCAATATGTCTGAAGGCGATGTGGCTGAATTGAACGTCATTGTGAAAGCGGACGTACAAGGCTCTGTAGAGGCGATTGTTCAAGCGTTAAATGAACTTTCTACCAATGAAGTAAAAGTTAAAGTGGTTGGCTCTGGTGTAGGTGGTATTACTGAAACTGATGCAACTTTAGCGGCAGCATCTAATGCCATTATTGTTGGCTTTAACGTTCGTGCTGATGCATCTGCGCGTCGTGTCATTGAAGCTGAAAACATTGATTTACGCTACTACTCAATCATCTATGAATTGTTGAATGAAATTAAAGCAGCAATGAGTGGTATGTTAGAGCCTGAATTTAAACAAGAAATTATTGGTTTAGCTGAAGTTCGTGATGTATTCCGTCATCCGAAATTTGGTGCAATCGCAGGTTGTATGGTGACCGAAGGTATAGTGAAACGTAACAACCCAATCCGTGTATTACGTGACAACGTCGTTATCTTTGAAGGGGAATTAGAGTCTCTTCGCCGTTTCAAAGACGACGTATCTGAAGTTCGTAACGGTATGGAATGTGGTATCGGCGTGAAAAACTACAACGATGTAAAAGTCGGCGACCAAATCGAGGTGTTTGAAGTAGTTGAAGTTAAACGTTCAATCTAATACTAGATAATTTATGTAGGGCATAGTGATATGCCCTTTTTATTTGCAGTTTATTATCCTTAACCTTAAAATATACTTGATTAAGCTTTATTAAAAATTCTCCTTTCTTTATTACAGTAAACTATCCTGAGAGATAAACGCGTATGTATAAATTATTTCGATATGCCATTTTCCAAATGGATGCTGAAAAAGCTCATGATTTTACTCTTCAGTGCTTAAAAATAACTGCTCATCCATTATTTTATCCACTTTTTAAATCACTTATTGATACGCCGAAAGGTTTATCTAAAACAGTAATGGGAATAAATTTTTCTAATCTTATTGGTTTGGCGGCAGGAGCGGATAAAAATGGTGAGGCAATTGATGGTTTCGGCATGCTGGGGCTGGGGTTTATTGAAGTTGGTACGGTAACACCATTTGCTCAGGATGGTAACGCAAAGCCTCGTCAATTTCGTTTAATAGAAGCTGAGGGTATCATTAACCATAATGGGTTTAATAATAAAGGTATTGATTATCTGATTGAAAATGTAAAAAACACCCATTATAAGGGAGTGATAGGCATTAATATTGGCAAAAATAAATGGACCCCATTGGAAAGAGGAAAGGATGATTATATTCTCTGTTTAAATAAGGCTTATAATTATGCAGGTTATATTACAGTGAATATTTCATCACCTAATACGCCAGATTTGCGTCAATTACAATATGGTGATTATTTTGATGATTTATTAAAAGAGATTAAATCCCGCCAATCAGTCTTAGCTAAACAATATAATAAGTACGTACCTGTTGTAGTGAAAATTGCACCTGATTTGAATGATGCCGAACTTGTCCAAATTGCAGATGGGTTAATCCGTCATAAAATCGATGGGGTGATTGCCACAAATACGACCATTTCTCGTGACAATGTCACCGGATTAAAATATTCAGAACAAGAAGGTGGATTAAGCGGAAAACCCTTACAATATAAAAGTACAGCTATTATCAAACGATTACATGAAGAATTACAAGGGCGTATCCCAATTATTGGTTGTGGTGGTATTGATAGCGTATCAGATGCACAAGCTAAAATGAACGTTGGGGCAACATTACTGCAGATTTATTCGGGGCTAATTTATCATGGCCCTAAATTGGTTGCGGAATTAATAAGAAACATAAAATAATGACAAAAATATTTGATTTACATTGCCATAGTACGGCATCTGATGGTGTACTTTCACCTCGTGAAGTAGTTCTACGTGCTCATGAACAGGGCGTAAATGTACTAGCATTATGCGATCATGATACAGTTGATGGCATTGATGAGGCACAATTAGCGGCAAAAGAAATAGGGATCAAGCTAATTACAGGTGTTGAGATTTCAACCAACTGGGAGGGGCGCGGAATTCATATCGTTGGGTTAAATTTTAATAAAATGCATCCAAAAATTACCGCACTTTTGGAAAGTCAAAAAATACTACGTGCTAAAAGGGCAATTGAAATTGGTAAAAAATTAGAAAAGGTAGGTATACCGAATGCTTATAATGGTGCAAAATTATTCGCCAATGGAGAGGTTACACGCGCACATTATGCACGCTATTTAGTGCATATTGGTAAAGTATCAAATGATGGACAAGCCTTTAAGCGTTATTTAGGACAGGGACAATCTGCTTTTGTTAAATCACAATGGACTGATATTCCCACTGCAATTGAAGCTATTCATGCGGCAGGCGGAATCGCCGTTATTGCCCATCCATTACGCTATAATATGACAGGGAAATGGGTACGTAAGTTAATGGCCGATTTTAAAACCTGGGGTGGTGATGGTATGGAGATGGCAGATTGCGGTACAACAAAGGATCAACGTCAAATACTTACACGATTAGCTGGTAAATTTAAATTCGTTGGTTCAGTAGGGTCTGATTTTCATTTTCCTTGCGGATGGATTGAATTAGGAAAAAATTTAACCTTAATGGATGAAGTCACCCCAGTTTGGACGTTATTTTAGTACGTAGGACAAGTAATATTTGCCTATATATTTAATTAGATCTCATTACACAAACCTAATCCAGATAAAAATTCAATAAATGCCCGCACTTTTATTGGTAAATGTCTTCTGTTTGGATATACCACATGAATTTCTAATTTTTGTTGTTTATATTCTGGCAATACTTCGATGAGTTCCCCTTTTTCGAGAGATTCACCAACAATAAATCTAGGTAAATTCACAATGCCTAGTCCTGCTTTTGCCATTTCTAATAAGGCTAAACCGCTATTGCTTACCACTTTGGATTGGATTTTGAAACGTTGTGTTTGATTTATGCGTGAGCCAACCCAATTCACTTGATTCATTACATTTTTATAAAGTAAGCCATTGTGATGCTCTAAATCATCAGGCGTTTGTGGAATACTATTCGCCTCAAGATAGCTTTGTGAGGCTGCAAAATGGAGTGTAGTGGTGCTAATTTTGCGTGATACAAGAGAACTGTCCGCCATATAGCCGATACGTAATGCAAGATCATAGCCTTCTGCTACAAGGTCAATTTTTTTGTCATTAAACTCAATTTCAACATTTAGATTAGGATGTTCCGCAATAAATAGCGGTAAATTCGGTACGATGAAAAGTAAACCAAAATCACGAGGAACAGAAATAAGTAAATTTCCTTGTAATGAACTGGTAAGGTGGGTGATGCTAGAATCAGCCTCATCTAAATCAAGTAAAATTCCTTGGCAGCGTTGGTAATACATCATTCCCGCTTCAGTAGGCATAATTTTTCTGGTAGTACGTTGTAACAATCGTGTTTTTAAATGTTCTTCTAACTGTGAAACTAATTTGCTTGCCATCGCCACAGAAATATTTTGTTGCTTTGCAGCCAATGTAAAACTTTGGGTTTCAATGACTTTGCAGAAAATAGAAATCGCGTTGAGTTTATCCATTTATAGACCTTTTTTGAAAAAATGCTTGATTTTGCCTACATAACTTTGCACTATACCCCCAATTTTACAAAATTCTAGTGATATTAGGTAATCAAATGAGTAAATCCTTGGTGATTGTGGAGTCGCCGGCAAAAGCAAAGACCATCAATAAATATTTAGGTAGCCAATATGTGGTGAAATCGAGTGTTGGACATATTCGTGATTTGCCGACGGTTGGTTCTAGTACAGGTGAAAAAGCTAAACCAATTTCAACCAAAGGTATGGATGCCGAAGAAAAAGCAAAAATTAAGGCTGAAAAGGAACGTAACGCCTTAGTTAAACGTATGGGGATTGATCCTTATCACGATTGGAAAGCAAATTATCAGATTTTGCCTGGTAAAGAAAAAGTGGTTTCCGAATTAAAATCGCTTGCTAAAAAAGCAGATCATATTTATCTCGCAACCGACTTGGATAGAGAAGGAGAAGCTATTGCATGGCATTTACGCGAGGTGATTGGTGGCGATGATGAGCGCTTTAGCCGTGTAGTGTTTAACGAAATCACTAAAAATGCCATTAAACAGGCTTTTGAAAAGCCTGAACAATTAAATATGGATCGCGTTAATGCACAACAAACTCGTCGTTTTTTAGATAGAGTAGTGGGCTTTATGGTGTCGCCATTACTTTGGAAAAAAGTCGCACGAGGGCTTTCTGCGGGTCGAGTTCAATCTGTTGCGGTTAAATTATTAGTAGAACGCGAGCGTGAAATTAAAGCCTTCCAGCCAGAAGAATATTGGGAAGTTGCCGTTCTTACGAATAATCAAAATAAACAAGCTATACGTTTGGATGTCACGGATTATAAAGGCAAAAAATTTGATCCAAAAAATCAAAAAGAAGCACAAAGTGCGGTAGATTTTCTGAGTGTTTCAGATTACGTTGTCACAGATTTGGAAACTAAGCCGACAAGTTCTCGTCCTCGTGCACCATTTATTACGTCAACACTTCAACAAACTGCAAGTACTCGCTTGGGATTTGGTGTTAAGAAGACAATGATGTTAGCCCAACGTTTATATGAAGCGGGTTACATTACTTATATGCGTACGGATTCAACCAATTTGAGTCAAGATGCGCTTAATATGGCACGTAGCTATATTGAAAATCATTTTGGTGCACAATATTTACCAGAAAAACCAAATTTCTATTCTAGTAAGGAAAATGCGCAAGAGGCGCATGAGGCTATTCGTCCATCTGACATTCGAGCATTGCCCGAATCCTTAGAGGGAATGGAAAAAGATGCGGTACGCCTTTATGATTTAATTTGGCGTCAATTCTTAGCATGTCAAATGCCACCAGCGCAATATGATAGCAGTACATTGACTGTGTCAGCTGGCGATTATACCTTGAAAGCAAAAGGCAGAATTTTACGTTTTGATGGTTGGACAAAAGTATTGCCACAGATAGGCAAGAATCCTGAAGATCAAGAATTGCCTTTAGTTGCTGTTTCAGAAAAACTTGCTTTAAAAGAAGTGCAACCAACCCAACATTTTACCAAGCCACCTGCTCGTTTTACTGAAGCGGCTTTAGTAAAAGAATTGGAAAAACGTGGTATTGGCCGTCCTTCCACTTATGCGGCAATTATTTCCACCATTCAAGAACGTGGTTATGTTCGTACTGAAAATCGTCGTTTCTACGCAGAAAAGATGGGCGAAATTGTGACGGATCGCCTCAATGAGTCTTTTGGTGAATTAATGAATTACGATTTCACCGCGAATATGGAAGATACTTTAGATAAAATTGCCTCTGGTTCAGTGAATTGGAAAACTGAATTGAATCAATTCTTCAAGGATTTTTCTAGCCAGCTTTCTAAAGCTGAATTGGATGAACTTGAAGGTGGTATGCGTCCAAATAGCCTTGTGGAAACCGATATTAAATGCCCAACCTGTGGTAGAAAGATGGCTATTCGTACGGCGAGTACGGGGGTATTTTTAGGGTGCACGGGTTATGCATTGTCGCCAAAAGAGCGGTGTAAAACGACGATTAATTTAATTCCTGAAGCGGAATTATTGAATGTTTTAGATGAATCTTCAGAAACCAAAGCATTAATGGATCGTAAACGTTGTACAAAATGTGGAACGGCAATGGACAGCTATGTAATCGATGCCCATCGTAAGATCCATATTTGCGGTAATAATCCAAATTGTGATGGATATTTAATTGAAGAAGGCTCATTCAAAATTAAAGGTTATGATGGTCCTGTTGTTGAGTGTGATAAATGCGGTGCAGATATGCATTTAAAACTTGGTCGTTTTGGCAAGTATATGGGATGTACAAATTGTGATAATACGCGCAAAATTTTGAAAAATGGCGAAGTCGCCCCACCGAAAGAAGAGCCAGTACATTTCCCTGAGTTAAAATGCGAAAAATCTGATGCATATTTTGTATTGCGTGATGGTGCGAGTGGGGTATTTATGTCAGCACATAACTTCCCGAAATCCCGAGAAACACGCCCAGTTAAAATCGCTGAACTTGTGCAATATCGCGAGCGTTTGCCTGAAAAATTAGCTTATTTAGCGGATGCACCACAAAAAGACCCAGAAGGGAATGAAGCGATTGTTCGTTTTAGTCGTAAAGAGAAGAAACAATATGTGACTTCTGAAAAAGATGGAAAAGCGACTAAATGGATTGTTGATTTCACCAATGGAAAATGGGTTGAACGGAAAAAATAAGAAGAAAAGTGCGGTAAAATCACCGCACTTTTTAGTATATAAAGAAGAAAAAATAAAAGCCCGCAATGGCGGGCTTATTCGATAGAACTTTATAAATTAAGCATGACAGGTTTGACAAGCTGCTTGGAACATCCACACTAATTTTTCTTGTTCTTTAATGTAATCACTCATTTGTGAAGCGGTACCTTCATCATCTGCTTCACCTGCTAGGGTAAGAATTTCACGTTGTTGTTCTAGTAGTGTTTTTAGGCCTTGTAATGTACCTGATAAACATTCTTGTGCACCGCTTATAGCGATATCTTCTTTAATGCGTGAAACTTCTAAATACTGGCTATAAGCATTATTTGGCACATAGCCTAATGTAAGAATACGTTCTGCAACTTCATCAACTTTGGTGATTAAATCGGTATAAATTTCTTCAAATTTTGCATGTAATTCGAAGAAATTTACACCTTTAATATTCCAGTGGTAGCCACGTACATTTGTGTAGAAAACTTGATAGGTGGCAAGTAATTCATTTAGTTTATTTGCTAATTCAGCTGATTGAACTTTATCTAAGCCTATTGATGTTTTTGACATAGTATTTTCCTTCTATCAATGTTAATAATTTGAGCTAATGCTCTCCCTTTGTTGAGAGTCATTATACGTCCCTAAAATATACTGTGAAATTGTTCTATTCAATAAAATTGATAGTTATTAGCTATATGTTAATAAAATGTAATAATTTAAATCTATCAAATTAAGTGATCCAGATCACAGTTTTAAGGAATATTTAGTGAGACACTCGCAGCAAGTAATAAATTTTGTTCTAATAAGTCACATGTATTTTAGATGTTTTAAAAAGGATAATTTATGCAAGAACTTATTAAAAATGCATTACCACAAGAAAATATAATGAATCAAGCGATTGTAGAAGCGCTTCGTTTACAACATTGGTCTGGCTTTTTAAGCCACTCACAAGTGTTACAACTTTGTCGTGATTTTGAATTAACACCATTAAAACTTGCGATACATTTATTACCAATTGCGGCCTGTTATAGCCATACAGCAGTTTCTCATTTTAATGTTGGTGCAATAGCGATTGGAGAACGAGGAGACTTTTATTTTGGTGCAAATCAAGAATTTGCAGGAAAAGCGATTCAACAAACTATTCATGCGGAGCAAAGTGCGATTAGTCATGCCTGGTTACGTAATGAAAGCCGAATTACGGATATTGTGGTGAATTATACGCCTTGTGGTCATTGCCGCCAATTTATGAATGAATTAGATGGCGCTGATAAACTATCAATTCACTTACCACATAGCCAAAATAATTTATTGCATACTTATTTACCTGATGCATTTGGTCCTAAAGATTTAGATATCGAAACACATCTTTTAGCGAAAGAAGAGCATCATTTAGCAGTAGACTCCCAAGATCCACTTATAAATCATGCAATTTTAGCCGCTAACCAATCCCATTGCCCTTATTCGAATAGTCCACACGGTATTGCGATTTTATTTAAAGATGGAGATGTCGTAACTGGACGCTATGCGGAAAATGCTGCATTTAACCCAAGTTTACCCGCTTTGCAAACTGCGCTTAATTTTGCTTATTTAAATGATAAAAAATTAAGTGAAATTGAAAGGGTTGTGATGGTTGAAAAAACACTTACACTAAGTCATCGAGCAATGGCAGAATCTTTATTATTGGGGCTGTCTGCAATTAAATTAGAATATATCGCATTATAGAAATTTAAAGAACTATCTTGTCATTATTATAAATATATGAAAAAGCCGAACTTTAAAAGTACGGCTTATTAATTTCTACCTTTATGGAAGAAATTATTCTACCCCAACCATTACAGACGTTGCTTTGATGATTGCGTATGCTTCTTTACCAACTTCTAAGTTTAATTCTTTAACTGCTGCTAAAGATACAGTAGAAGAAAGCACGTTACCGCCACCGATATCAATGTGAACGATTGCATTTACTGAACCGTTTTCGATTGAAACAACTTTACCTTTTAATTGGTTTCTTGCACTAATTTTCATAACATTTCCTTGTTAGTTAGGGTTTAAAAGAAGCTATATATTAGCTTACAAAAAGCCAGTCGTAAATAAACCTAGAGTTTAAAATTCTCAAAAAATTGACCGCACTTTTATAGGCATTTGGCAGGTTTCGGCAAGCCTGCTAATTTTGTAGCTTGTTTTGCTGGGCCTTCAGGAAATAAACGCTGCAAATAACGGCTATTACCTTTATCCTCGCCAAGCTTTTCAGCCATGGCTTTTACCAACATACGGATGGCTGGGGAGGTGTTATATTCCTGGTAAAAGTCTCGCACAAAGTAAATCACTTCCCAATGTGCATCAGTTAATTCAATACTTTCTAACTGCGCAATAGAGCGAGCGACATCTTTGTTCCATTGTTGACTATTAAGCAAATAACCATCTTTGTCAGTTTCAATTTCCATTCCATTGATATTCAACATATTAATTTACTTCTTTAAAGTTAATCATTTCGTTGTTTGAAAAATCGGTTTGATCTTCATCTTCAAATTGCATTGGCGTGATTCGCTCTTCATCAAATGCTGTATCGCCTTCAATGCCATCAATTAGTTGCCCATGTTTAATGCCTTTGAAATCAAATAATTTCGGATCACACATATGTGACAATGTAATGTTTTGCATTGCGCTGAACATGGTTTCTAAGCGTCCTGGATATTGGCGATCCCAAGTATTAAGCATTTCTTTTACAACTTGTCGTTGAAGATTTGGTTGTGAGCCACATAGGTTACAAGGAATGATCGGAAATTCTTTCGCGATGGCATATTTTTCAATGTCTTTTTCTTTGCAGTAAGCAAGCGGACGAATCACAATTTGTTTGCCATCATCAGAAATTAATTTAGGTGGCATTGATTTCATTTTGCCGCCATAAAACATATTTAAAAATAGCGTCGCTAACATATCGTCTCGGTGGTGTCCTAACGCGATTTTGGTTGCACCAAGTTCTGTGGCTGTGCGATATAAAATTCCACGGCGTAGGCGAGAGCAGAGAGAACAAGTTGTTTTTCCTTCTGGAATTTTTTCTTTCACAATTCCGTAAGTATTTTCTTGTACAATTTTGTAATCTACGCCAATGCTTTTTAAATATTCAGGCAATACATGCTCAGGAAAACCCGGTTGTTTTTGATCAAGGTTTACTGCAACAATATCAAATTTTATCGGCGCACTTTGCTGTAAATTCAACAAAATATCGAGAAGCGTATAACTGTCTTTACCTCCAGATAAACATACCATGACTTTATCGCCATCTTCGATCATTCCAAAATCTGCAATGGCGTTGCCTACATTACGGCGAAGACGTTTTTGTAATTTATTAAAATTATAGGTTTGTTTTTTTTCTTGTTGGGCTAACTGGGTTAATTCGCTCATTCTGTTATCTTTAGTTATTCATGAAAGGCGCACATTATACGTGAAAAATTAGAGCAAGATCGCATTTTCCTAAAATTTAGGAGTAATA
The DNA here is from genome assembly GCF_018829625.1 of Haemophilus sp. SZY H36. NCBI lineage: Bacteria > Pseudomonadati > Pseudomonadota > Gammaproteobacteria > Pasteurellales > Pasteurellaceae > Haemophilus > Haemophilus sp. SZY H36. The sequence goes on from NZ_JAHKKA010000001.1 coordinate 241,829, forward strand.
TCTTCTTAAACTGTAGAAGATTAGATCTGAGCTGACAATAATGGCATTTTAATCATAGTGACATAAAATCTAGAATCTCCATTTTAAAACAATAAGTTAATGGTTAAGTACTAGTTATCTAGTACAATCCTAAACTATAAACTAGTTAGATTCTCTGTAATTTTCTACTTCTATTTGATTACATAATTGAATGATGATTTTATCTGTCTAGTGAGCATTTGTACGTTGAAAATAGCTATAGGTAGCAGATTAATTCTAAATGATCCTTCATTTAAAAATTAGGAGAGTGTTTAGCCTAATATAGAACATTCATAAAAAATTACTTAAAATGACCGCACTTTTATAAGGAATTTTTATGCCCATTCGTCCTAATCTTGCTGAAAAAAATACCATTATACAACGACATAAATTGAAACTAGATAAATCCTATTTTACGCAACCTACCGTTATTTGGGTTAGGCGTGGTAGGAAAATTTTGCGTTGGATAAATGGAGAGAAAATTATCCAAGCTGGTGAAATGATAATGTTGGCAGGAAATCAACGCTTTGATGTGATTAATGAACCTGATGAAATAGGTGTATATCAAGCGGATTGGTTATCTATTGATAATGCAGTGGTTGAGAGATTTTTTGGGCTGCTTTCGGATCCAAAAACCTTTGAAAGCCTGTTTCACTTGCCTGCACATCCTTTTATACAGCAAGCTTTTTCGATTGTTTCAAAAGCGCTTTCCAGTGATGAAATTCCTGATCGTATTGTAGAAATTCGCTTGTGGGAATTGCTGGCTTGGTTGTCTGAACAGGGGGGTATCTTTAATCCCTTTTCTACACCTTCTTTAAAATGTCAAATTAGTAAGAAAATTTCAGAAAATTTTGAGTATCACTGGAAAATTGGAGACATTGCAAAATTGTTAAATACCAGTGAAGCTACATTGCGCCGTCATCTCGTCGCAGAAAAAACATCGTTTCGGGAAGTATTAACCACAGTTCGAATGATGCGAGCGTTGAATTTGTTACAACTCACTCAACGCCCAATTTCACAAATCGCCTATGAAGTTGGCTATGAAAGTCATTCACGTTTTTCTGTGAAATTTAAACAATATTTTGGCTGTTCTCCGTTAGAGGTTCGGCAATCTAGTGCTGTTTAACGACTATGTTCTACAATAATAGAAGCTTCGGCAAGGGCATTAGCTTTAGTAAAATAGCCGACTACAGCAGGCATTGTATCTGCAGTCACATTTGGCAGGGTTTCTACACTTACCGCTGTGACTTTAATTTCGTAGCGATGTGTTTGTCCTTCGGGTGGACAAGCTCCGCCAAAGCCTGGCACACCAAAATCAGTGCGGGTTTGTAGCGCACCTTGTGGTAAATTAGTACCATCAGCTTTAATGCCTTCAGGAAGAGCGGTCGTTTTTGCAGGAATATTTACAACTATCCAATGCATCCAGCCAATGCCTGTTGGTGCATCTTTATCATAGATCGTCACCACAAAACTTTTCGTCCCTTTCGGGGCATTTGCCCAAGAAATCGCTGGTGACAGATTTCCTCCATTGCAACCAAAACCATAATCGGCACTTAACAAGTTTTTAGCGTGAAATCCGTGTTTAGGTAAATCTGGCACATTAATGCTAAAAACTGATGAGTTTGCACAAGATGTACCAGCAATAAGCGAACAAAATACTGTTGAGATCATTTTTTTCATGATTTTTCCTTTTCTGATGATGTACATGAGGTATCAGTATATGAAATCTTATTAACTAAAACTGTGCAAAAACGCTCAAATGTTTTTTATTTCTAGTATTTTTTGAAAATTTCTGAAAAATTAAATTATTTCTTTTATTTTACCAACTACCACTTTTCACAGCAGAAATCTCCTGAAATTAATTATCTAAAGTATTATATTTTTAGAAACCTATAAATATCTTTATTTTTTAATAAAATAGGTAATATTTGTGTTTCTCCTGCGTTAGAAATAGGAAAAGTGCGGTCAATTCAAAAGAAGATTTTTAAGATCCGCAAAAAATCCTGTATAATCTTTCCAATTTTTTGTTCAATTTTAACGCTTTGCAATTCAATGATTGAAACATCCCAAACTATTCCTGAACTCGTCTCTTGGGCAAAAGATCGCGAGTTTTCTTTGAATTTACCTACCGAGCGCTTGGTTTTCCTGCTAGCGATTGCAATTTATAACAACGAACGTTTAGACGGCGAAATGTTAGAAGCCGATCTTGTGGATATCTTCCGCCATACGATGAATGCTTTTGAGCAATCCACCGATGCCATTGCAACACGAGCGAATAATGCAATTAATGAATTAGTGAAACAACGTTTATTAAATCGTTTTAGTAGCGAATTTACGGAGGGCTTGGCGATTTATCGTTTAACGCCATTAGGTGTTGGCGTGTCTGATTATTACATTCGTCAGCGTGAATTTTCCGCATTGCGCCTTTCTGTACAACTTTCCATAGTGGCAGATGAAATTCAACGCGCTTCTGATTCTGCAGAAGAAGGCGTGGAGAATAATGAAAGTGAACATTATTGGCGTCGTAATGTGTTTGCGCCATTAAAATATTCCGTTGCGGAGATTTTTGATAGCATCGATCTTTCACAACGTATTATGGATGAAAACCAGCAAAGTATTAAAGATGAAATTGCAGAGCTTCTTACTAAAGATTGGCAAGCGGCAATTTCAAGCTGTGAACGTTTATTAGATGAAACATCAGGGAATTTGCGCGAATTGCAAGATACGTTAAATGCAGCTGGGGATAAGCTTCAGGCACAATTATTGCGTATTCAAGATTGTGTGATCGGGCGAGATGATTTGTATTTTATTGATCAATTAATTACCGATTTACAATCAAAACTTGACCGAATTATTAGCTGGGGACAACAAGCCATAGACTTATGGATTGGTTATGACCGCCATGTGCATAAATTTATTCGTACAGCCATTGATATGGATAAAAATCGCGTGTTCTCACAACGTTTACGTAATTCTATTCATCATTATTTTGATCATCCTTGGTTCTTATGGACAGCGCAATCTGAGCGTTTAGTTGATCTACGCGATGAAGAAATGGTGTTGCGTGAAGATGATGCTTTAGGTGAATTACCAGAAGAATTGCAATACGAATCCCTTTCTGATTTACATGATCAAATTGTAGAGCATATGCAAGGCTTACTGATTGCTTATCGTGAAAATAACCGTCCGATTGATTTGAGTTTAGTGTTAAAAGAACAACTGGAAAATTATCCACTTTCTCGTCATTTTGATGTGGCTCGAATCATTGTTGATCAAGCCGTGCGCCTTGGTATGGCGAATGATGATTTATCAGGTATTTATCCAGATTGGCAAGCAATTAATAAACTTGGCGCAGAAGTGCAAGCGCATGTGATTGATAAGTATTGATTTTAAGATAATTTAAAAGCTAATTTCGACGGAATTACTTCTGTTAGATCTCCCTAATCCCTCTTTGCTAAATAGGGGAATAATAATGAAATAATCGACATTGAGATTATTTCATTGTGTTAGAAAATGCTGAAGGAATCAGCAAGAATTGATTTGCTAAAGAATATCCCCCTCTTTAGCAAAGAGGGGCTAGGGGAGATTTGGCAATAATGATTAACGAAGAAAGTAACTGAATAAAGTTTTAATAGAGAAATAACCTATGACAGACAACCTTCAAGATGTAATTTCCCCAAAACTCGCTGTGGCGATTGCAAATCCAATATTTCCAGTGGTAGATAGTCTATTGCGCTCAGGTCGCCATATCAGCACAGAGCACTTAGATAATCACGCATTTTTAATGGATTTCCAAAATGAATTAGACGGATTTTATCGCCGCTATAACGTGGAACTCATTCGTGCACCAGAAGGATTCTTCTATCTTCGCCCGAAAGCAACGACATTAATTGCGCGTTCAGTACTTTCTGAGTTGGAAATGCTTGTTGGTAAAGTGCTTTGTTATCTTTATTTAAGCCCAGAACGTTTAGCTCAACAGGGCATTTTTAGTACGCAAGAAGTGTATGATGAATTATTAAATCTTGCCGATGAAGGAAAATTATTAAAAGCAGTTAATCAGCGTTCAAGTGGTTCTGACCTAGATAAACAAAAATTGGCAGAAAAAGTGCGGGCGGCAATTGGTCGTTTACGTCGTTTAGGTATGATTCAAACTGTTGGTGAACAAAATAGTGGGAAATTTACGATTTCTGAATCTGTATTTCGTTTTGGTGCGGAAGTACGTAGCGGAGATGATCCATTAGAGGCACAAGCTCGACTCATTCGTGATGGGGAAGCGGCAACACCAGAATCCTTAGCGTTGGAAAAACAAGCACAATTAGCGGAAAACGATACGGAAAGTGCGGATGAAATTGACGAAGAATTTGACGGAGAACAAGAATAATGTCTGATGTTTTTGAATTAGAAAATGAAATCGAATTAGAGAGCGATGAAGTCATTATGGAAAATGAAAACGTCGAAGAAATCGTTGAAACGCCAATGCCTTTTAGCATGACGACAAATAATGGTGTAGAGCGCGGTAAATTCCGTTCTTTAACCTTAATTAACTGGAATGGTTTTTTTGCGCGTACTTTCGATTTAGACGAATTAGTTACCACACTTTCTGGTGGTAACGGTGCAGGTAAATCAACCACAATGGCTGGATTTGTGACAGCATTAATTCCTGATTTGACCCTTTTACATTTCCGTAATACAACAGAAGCTGGCTCCACAGGCGGTTCTCGCGATAAAGGTTTACATGGTAAATTGCGTCCAGGTGTTTGTTACGCGGTATTAGACACCATTAACTCACGTCATCAACGTATTCTTGTTGGTGTGCGTCTGCAGCAAATTGCGGGTCGTGATAAAAAGGTTGATTTAAAAACTTTCTCAATTCAAGGTGTAGAATTATCTCAAAATCCGACCGCACTTTTCACTGAAACAGTGGGCGAACGTCAAGCTCGAGTACTTAATTTAAACGAACTCAAAGATAAAATTGAAAATATTGGTGCGCAATTTAAACAATATCATTCCATCACCGATTATCACGGCATGATGTTCGATTTAGGTATTATTCCGAAACGTTTACGTTCAGCATCAGACCGAAGCAAATTCTATAAACTTATCGAAGCGTCTTTATACGGTGGTATTTCCAGTGCGATCACACGTTCTTTACGTGATTATTTATTGCCAGAAAATTTAGGTGTGCGCAAAGCCTTCCAAGATATGGAAAGTGCATTGCGTGAGAACCGTATGACTTTAGAGGCGATTAAGGTCACGCAATCAGATCGAGATTTATTCAAACATTTAATTACTGAAACCACCAACTATGTTGCTTCGGATTATATGCGTAATGCGAATGAACGCCGTGGCAATATTGAAGCTGCATTAGAATTTCGTCGCGAGTGGTATAAAGCAAAAGCAGAGCAGAATTTATCTCAACATCGTTTGGTTGATTTAAGTCGAGAAGCAGAAGAATTGGCAGAAAGTGAACGTACTTTAGAAGTTGATCACCAAAGTGCGGTTGATCATCTTAACTTAGTGTTAAATGCTTTGCGTCACCAAGAAAAAATTACGCGTTATCAAGAAGATATTGCTGAACTCACCGAGCGTTTAGAAGAACAAAAAATGGTGGTTGAAGATGCGAATGATGCGTTAGAAGAAAGCCAAGCCCAATTTGAGCAAACTGAAATTGAAATTGACGCTGTACGAGCCCAATTAGCAGACTATCAACAAGCATTAGATGCCCAACAAACTCGCGCACTTCAATATCAACAAGCCATTGCAGCACTTGAAAAAGCGAAAACATTATGCGGTTTAGTGGATTTAAGTGTTAAAAATGTAGAAGATTATCACGCAGAGTTTGAAGCACATGCTGAAAGTTTAACAGAAACCGTGCTTGAACTCGAGCACAAAATGTCCATTTCTGAAGCAGCAAAATCTCAGTTTGATAAAGCGTACCAATTGGTATGCAAAATTGCGGGGGAAATGCCTCGTTCTGCGGCGTGGGAAAGTGCCAAAGAATTATTACGTGAATATCCAAGCCAAAAATTGCAGGCACAACAAACGCCACAACTTCGCACAAAATTACATGAACTTGAGCAACGTTACGCACAACAACAAAGTGCAGTCAAATTACTTAATGATTTTAATCAACGTGCCAATTTAAGTTTACAAACGGCTGAAGAATTAGAGGACTATCACGCAGAGCAAGAAGCGTTAATTGAAGATATTTCTACTGAACTTTCAGAACAAGTGGAAAACCGTTCTACACTTCGTCAAAAACGTGAAAATTTAACCGCACTTTATGATGAAAATGCGCGTAAAGCCCCAGCATGGCTGACAGCTCAAGCCTCATTAGAACGTTTAGAGCAACAAAGTGGCGAGACGTTTGAACATAGCCAAGATGTGATGAACTTTATGCAATCACAACTTGTGAAAGAGCGTGAACTCACGATGCAACGTGATCAACTTGAACAAAAACGTTTACATTTAGATGAACAAATTTCTAGTTTAAGTCAGCCAGATGGTTCAGAAGATCCTCGTTTAAATATGCTGGCAGAACGTTTTGGTGGGGTATTGCTTTCAGAGCTTTACGATGACGTAACCATTGAAGATGCGCCTTATTTCTCCGCACTTTATGGGCCTGCACGTCATGCTATTGTTGTGCGTGATCTCAATGCTGTGCGTGAACAACTTGCGCAGTTAGAAGATTGCCCAGACGATTTGTATTTAATTGAAGGCGATCCTACCGCATTTGACGACAGCGTATTATCCGCACAAGAACTTGAGCTAGGTGTTGTCGTGCAAGTTTCAGATCGTGAATTACGCTATTCAAGATTCCCTGAAATCCCGTTATTTGGACGCGCAGCACGTGAAAAACGTTTAGAAGAATTACAAATTGAACGTGATGAAGTGGCAGAACAACATGCACAAATTGCGTTTGATGTACAAAAATGCCAACGTTTACACGAACATTTCAGCCAATTTGTTGGGTTGCATCTGGCGCTTGCGTTCCAGCCAAATCCAGAAGAGTTAATGTCTGAAATTAATCGCGAACGTAATGAAATTGATCGTGAATTAAACCAATTTAATAGTGGCGAACAACAATTACGCATTCAATTAGATAATGCAAAAGAAAAACTGCAATTACTCAATAAGTTGATTCCACAACTCAATGTATTGGCCGATGAGGATTTAATTGATCGTATTGAAGAATGTCGTGAGCAATTAGATCTTGCAGAGCAAGATGAATATTTTATTCGTCAACACGGTGTAACGTTGTCACAATTAGAGCCGATTGCAAATAGTTTACAAAGTGATCCAGAAAATTACGAAGGCTTAAAAAATGAATTAACTCAAGCGATTGAGCGTCAAAAACAAGTTCAACAACGCGTATTTGCGTTAGCTGATGTTGTACAACGTAAACCGCATTTTGGTTATGAAGATGCTGGGCAGGCTGAAACTTCTGAACTAAACGAAAAACTTCGCCAACGTTTAGAACAAATGCAGGCACAGCGAGATACGCAACGTGAGCAAGTTCGTCAAAAACAAAGTCAATTTGCAGAATATAATCGCGTATTGATTCAGTTACAAAGTTCTTACGACAGTAAATATCAACTCTTAAATGAGTTGATTGGTGAAATTAGCGATCTTGGCGTGAGAGCTGATGATGGTGCAGAAGAACGTGCACGTATACGTCGTGATGAATTACATCAACAACTTTCAACGAGTCGTCAGCGTCGTTCTTATGTAGAAAAACAACTGACATTAATTGAAAGCGAAGCGGACAACTTAAATCGTCTTATTCGTAAAACCGAACGTGATTATAAAACTCAACGTGAATTAGTTGTAGCAGCGAAAGTGAGTTGGTGTGTGGTTTTACGCTTATCCCGCAACTCTGATATGGAAAAACGCCTCAATCGCCGAGAGCTCGCTTATTTATCTGCAGATGAGTTACGTTCAATGTCGGATAAAGCATTAGGTGCGTTGCGTACAGCAGTGGCAGATAATGAATATCTGCGTGATAGCCTAAGAGTGTCGGAAGATAGTCGCAAACCTGAAAATAAAGTGCGGTTCTTTATTACGGTGTATCAGCATCTACGTGAACGTATTCGCCAAGACATCATTAAGACGGATGATCCAATCGATGCCATTGAACAAATGGAAATTGAGCTTTCTCGTTTAACGGCTGAATTAACTGGCCGTGAGAAAAAATTGGCTATCAGTTCTGAAAGTGTTGCAAATATTATGCGTAAAACGATTCAGCGTGAACAAAACCGTATTCGTATGCTCAACCAAGGTTTACAAAACATTGCGTTTGGTCAGGTGAAATCTGTTCGTTTAGTAGTAAATATTCGTGATACCCATGCCATGTTGTTGGATGCGCTTTCAGGTCAGCAAGATGAATATCAAGATTTATTCAACGACAACCGCATCACCTTCTCTGAAGCCATGGCGAAGCTCTATCAACGCATCAATCCACATATTGATATGGGGCAACGCACAGCGCAAACAATCGGAGAAGAATTGTTAGATTACCGTAATTATCTTGAGCTTGAAGTGGAAGTATTCCGTGGTGCTGATGGTTGGTTACGTGCAGAAAGTGGTGCACTTTCTACTGGTGAAGCTATCGGTACAGGTATGTCAATTCTCTTAATGGTTGTTCAAAGCTGGGAAGAAGAAAGCCGTCGAATTCGTGGTAAAGATATTGTGCCTTGTCGCTTGTTGTTCTTAGATGAAGCAGCGCGTTTAGACGGTAAATCTATTTCTACTTTATTCGAGCTTTGCGAACGTTTAGATATGCAATTGCTTATTGCAGCGCCAGAAAATATTAGCCCGGAAAAAGGTACAACCTATAAACTCGTACGTAAAATCGCAGGCAACCAAGAACATGTACATGTTGTTGGTTTACGCGGATTCGGTGCGACAGAATAAAAAATAGAAGGGAAGTGCGGTTAAAATTTTAAGATTTTTGACCGCACTTTAATTATATAAGGAATTTAAATGCACAATCTTATTCTTGCCATTCTTTGCAGCGTAGCGGTTTCAGTTTTGCTTAAAATAGCCCGTAAAAAAAATATTATTATCGAACAAGCTATCGCGTTCAACTACATCACTGCCATCACTTTCAGTTATTTCTTACTCAAACCTGATTTTAAAGGCTTAGAATTTACTGATTACATCGTACAAAGCGAAAACTCACCCATTTTTTTAGCGCTAGGTTTATTGTTACCTAGTGTGTTTATTATTATGTCAAAAGCGGTGGAGTTTGCTGGAATTGTACGTTCAGATGCAGCACAACGTCTTTCGTTATTTCTTCCCATTTTAGCAGCGTTTTTAATTTTTCATGAAACACTAAGCCAATCTAAAATCATTGGCGTTGTATTAGCCTTTATTGGTTTATTTTGTTTATTAACTAAGCCAAATCAAGGGCAAAGTGCGGTCAATTTTAAAGGTGTTTTAGGATTAATCGGCGTGTGGTTTGGTTACGGCATTATTGATATTTTATTCAAACAAGTGGCGAAAAGCGGCGGTGCATTCCCTGCAACATTGTTTATTTCCTTCTCACTTGCAGCTTGCGTTATGTTTATCTATTTATTCTTAAAACGTGCCCAATGGACATCATCAAGTGTAATTGGCGGCATCGTTTTAGGTGTATTGAATTTCTTTAATATTTTATTCTATATAAAAGCACATCAAAGTTTTGCTGGAAATCCGACGCTTGTTTTCGCTGGGATGAGCATTGGAGTGATTTGCTTAGGTACGATAACTGGCGCATTAGCTTTTAAAGAAAAAATCAGTAAGTTAAATTGGCTAGGTATTATTTTTAGTTTATCGGCTATTTTCTGCCTATATTATTTAGATAAAATTATCGCGTAAAAGAGAGTAGTCATGGCAAAAGATTTCAGCTTTTTTATTTACGATTATGAAAGTTTTGGTGTAAATCCAGCAACAGATCGCCCTGCGCAATTTGCGGGTATTCGTACGGATGCTGATTTTAATATCATTGGTGAACCAATAATGTTTTATTGTAAACAAACCAACGATTATTTACCGGCTCCTGAAGCCGTAATGGTAACAGGAATTACACCACAAGAATGTAATGAAAAGGGGCTTTCTGAACCTGAATTTGCCGCAAACATTTTAGCAGAGTTTTCCCAGCCAAATACTTGTGTCATGGGCTATAACAATATTCGCTACGATGATGAAATGACGCGTTATACGTTTTATCGTAATTTTATTGATCCTTATGAATATAGCTGGAAAAACGGGAATTCACGCTGGGATTTGTTAGATTTAGTGCGAGCCTGTTATGCCTTGCGTCCAGAAGGGATAATTTGGGCTTATGACGATGATGGAATGCCAAGTTTCCGATTAGAAAAACTCACTAAAGCAAATGCTATTGCGCATGAAAATGCTCACGATGCAATGGCGGATGTATATGCAACTATTGCTATGGCAAAATTAATTAAAGAAAAACAGCCTAAATTATTTCAATATTTCTTTGAAAACCGAGGTAAAAAAGAAATAGAAAAATTGGTTGATACAGGCGCAATGGCGCCTTTAGTGCATGTTTCTGGGATGTTAGGGAATTATCGTGGAAATTGCACTTGTGTTGCTCCTTTAGCTTGGCATCCAACAAATCAAAACGCATTAATTGTGTGTGATTTAACTGGCGATATCGATAATTTATTAGCCAAAAGTGCGGATGAATTGCGGACAGATTTATATACAAAAAAATCAGAATTAGAAGAAAGGGGAGTTTCATCTGTTCCATTAAAGCTTGTGCATATCAATAAATGTCCTATTTTAGCGCCAGCTAAAACCTTATTACCAGAAACAGCAAATCGCTTGGGTATTGATAGACAATTATGCTTGGATAATCTTGCAAAATTACGAGCGTCTTTTGATATTCGTGAAAAAGTGGCAGATATTTTTAATGAAGAACGTCAATTTGAATCGAATGATAATGTAGAAACTGAACTATACAATGGTTTTTTCAGCAATGCTGATAAAAATAATATGTCTATTTTACGTAGTTTACCTGCAGAAAAATTAGCTGAACATGGTTTAGCTTTTGAAGATAAACGTATCCCAGAATTATTATTCCATTATCGAGCGCGCCATTTTTATAAAACCCTCACACGCGCCGAACAAATTAAATGGCAAAAATACCGACAGAATAAACTTGAAAAAAGTGCGGTAGATTTTGAATCAAGTTTACAACGTTTAGCAGAGGAACATTCAGATAACCCTGAAAAACTATCTTTGCTACAACAAGTATATGAATATGGTATAAAACTACTAGGTTAGCTGATACGTTGTCACATCTATTAGAAGAGCACGTTTTAATAAAAACGTGCTTTTTTGTTGTTTTTTCTAAGGATTAATTCTTCAAAAAATCACCACATTAAATTCCCCCCTGTAAATAACAAAGCGATAGTTAATTACTTACAGGACTTAATGCGAAAGGCTAAAATACATATTTTATTTAGGCATTTTTCTATAGAACATCACTTTTTTTCTTGCATCAGGGCTTCTGACATAAATAAGCAAAATGTACATAGATAAAACGAACAGAATAAATGCAAGAATGCCAAAAAGGGTAAAGCCAGCAGATCCACTTAGATTTTGTATAGACGTAAAAATATGTTCACCTAAGAAGCGTAAGGTGAAATAAGCACCTATAACGCTGATAATTAATGAGATGATGAAATAAGGCATTAAACTTTCACCATACTTAACGGTAGCTTGGCAACCTCTGCAAACCTTAATGCCCCTTTCTGACTCTGTAAAACAGAATGGGCATTTAATAATTTCATTCTTATTATCAGTCATGCTGACTCCTTTCTATCTAACTACGTTGAGATTGTATATAAATGTAGGTTTTCTATCAAGTTATAAGCTCAGCCTTGAACATAGATAATCTTTACATTTCATTGACATTTTAACCTGACCATTCAATAAAACGATAAAATAACGCGTTACAACGTGTTATCCATCCTTATTTTGTCTTGTTTTACTAGTACCTGTGACTTGTGCATAACTATGTGATTTATTTAATCCGTAGCTTTCGCTAACCTGATAACTAATTTCGCATAATGTATATTATGTTAAATTAATTAATTGCGAAGTAACGCTTATAGGATTAATCGCTACTCTTCTTTCAAAGCTTTTTCAGGCCGCCCGATGCTATTTTCAATAGAATATGGAAGTCAAAAAATAAGATCGCGCTACGTAAAATCTGAGCTCTTTATTGCAGGGATAATTAAGATGTGACGTTGTATTATTAATCAGAACATTAATTCAACATAAATGAGAATAGTTGCTATTGATTTTACTCTTTAAAATTAATAAGTTATAAAAAAAATCAAAGAAAAAACTTGCAAATTCTCATTTAGACACCTAAAATGAGAATCGCAAATTGAGCTTTATTGCATTTTTATCAATCAAATGGAAAGGAATTAGTTATGCTTAATCAAGCCATCACAAACAAACTCAATGAACAAATCAATTTAGAGTTCTACTCTTCTAATGTTTATCTACAAATGAGCGCATGGTGTTCAAAACACGGTTATGAAGGTGCAGCCGCATTTTTGCTTCGTCACGCTGATGAAGAATTAGAACATATGCAAAAATTGTTCCAATATGTAAGCGAAACCAGTGGTATGCCACTTTTAGGTAAAATTGATGCACCAAAACATGAGTATGCTTCATTAAAAGAGGTGTTTGAAATAACTTTAGAACACGAAAAATTAGTTACATCAAAAATTAATGAATTAGTTGAAGTTACTTTCGCAAACAAGGACTACTCTACTTTTAATTTCTTACAATGGTACGTTGCTGAACAACATGAAGAAGAAAAATTATTCAGCAGCATCATTGATAAATTTAACCTTGTAGGTGAAGACGGCAAAGCATTGTTCTTCATCGATCGTGATTTAGCGACTTTAGAATAATATAGGAGAAATAAAATGTTATCAGCAAACGTAATCAAACTGTTAAACGATCAAATGAATTTGGAATTTTATTCTTCTAATCTTTATCTTCAAATGAGCGCATGGTGTGAGCAACAAGGCTTTGAAGGTGCTGCAAAATTCTTATCTGCACACGCGGCAGAAGAAATGCAACATATGCGTAAATTATTCACTTATTTAAATGAAACCGGTGCTCAAGCAATTATTTCTGCCATCGAAGCACCATCACACGAGTATAAATCATTAAAAGAAGTGATCGAAATCACTTATGAACACGAAAAACTGATTACCAGCAAAATCAATGAATTAGTAGGTAAAACTTTTGAAGAAAAAGACTACTCTGCTTTCAATTTCCTACAATGGTACGTTGCAGAACAACACGAAGAAGAAAAATTATTTAGTAGTATTTTAGATAAACTTAATCTTCTTGGTGATGATGGTAAAGGTTTATTCTTAGTTGATAAAGATTTAGGTAATCTTGCAGCGGCTTAAATTTACTTTTTTGAAATACCTAGCTTTTAGCTAGGTATTTTTTATTCAAAAAAATTATATTGGCTATTTATAAATCAAATAAGATTTTTTATTAAATTTTTTCTTGCTCATAGACTAAATATCCGTATAATTCAAATCATAGATATTGCCTGGGTGGCGAAATTGGTAGACGCAGCGGATTCAAAATCCGCCGGTGAATAACCGTGTCGGTTCGAGTCCGACCCTAGGCACCAAATATAGATCCCTGCTCCTTGAGCAGGGATTTTTATTTTATCTATACTTTATAAGAATAATATATTCTCCCTCATTAGTTATGAGGGAGTATTATGTATCTATTATTAAAAATTTAATACTTTGTCAGCTTCCATCGTCCAGTCTGCCAACTCTGCTAACGTCCCTATTTCCACACCGTCCACCAGCGGCAATTCGGTGATACCACGAGCATTGGTGCAGGTTTTACAAAGTTTAATTGTCGCCCCTTGTGCCGTTAAAATTTCCAACATTTGTTGTAAATGATACCCTTCTGATGGATTTTGTTTTGCTAAACCACCAGTTACCGCATCAGACATTAAAAATACTTTTAAATTAACCGCACTTTTATGCTGCTCTTGCAACTGTAACGCCAAACGTAATGCACTAAAAAAATGTTCGTCACCATAAGGGGATGAATGGATAATAAATAGAATATTTTGCATACTATTCTCCTCAATTTCCTGGGTATTAATAACCTTGCTGATAAATTCCTTCCAACAATTTCACTGAAAGTAAGGCGAGATTAAAGCGTTGTTCATCTGCCACGGACCAAAATTCTACGCCATTTTCTACCGCACTTATTTGACTTAAATGAAGTTTTACTGATTCTTCTCCATTTTCTTGTTCTCCATTAAGCACAGGCGTAATTAAGGTTTCTTCTAAAGCAATAAGCTCGCTATTTTGAGGCTGATAGTCGAAATTATAATCTGAAAGAGCGGTGACTTTTTGTGCCAATCCATAAAATACAGGCACTTGGATTGCGTGGAATGTAGCACGATCTAATTGAGGAAAGATTCGTTGTAATTGATTCAATAAACTAGGTGTTTGATGTGGATAAACATCAAACGCTAAGCGAGTTTCTTCTTCATCCAATGGAATACCATTTAATAAACGGGCTGTTTGTCCCGCAAGTTTAGTGACGGTTTCCGCATCTGTATAAGAGGCTGGTAATAAAGAGGTAACAAACACTTGATTAAGATTAGTCTCTTGTAAAATCAGGGCAAGGGTTAAGGCAAGTTGGCTTACTTGTGGATCAGGTAAGCTGACAATGTTACGTTGTCTCAGCTCAAATAGTTGTGATTCATTTACCGTTGGGACAACAACGGGCACATCCGAAAGCGCACTGCAAACGCCTAACATATCAATGACAATACAGCCCTGCTCTGCTGCCTGCGCAATATGGGAAACTTGCTCAAGTTTTCCTGCAAAAAAGACATAATTAAAATCAGCCCACTTAACTTCATTTGGCGAAAGTTGTTCAACGCCTTTATTGCGAAAACGAATATTTTGTTCTTCTTCAAAAGGTATCATTTCAACAATAGAAACGTTACTAATTTCAAGCGTACTTTGTTCTAAACGCTCTACAATTTTTTCACTTAATTCAAATTCTGCTGCTATCGCAATATTTAAGGTTGCGTCCATTTTTCTCTCCGCTGTAAAATAATCGACATTATTTTACACCAAAACCAGGAAGGAAATAATGACACCCGCAATTGATTTACTTAAAAAACAAAAAATTCCTTTTATTTTGCATACTTATGATCATGATCCAAACAATCAACATTTTGGTGATGAAGCCGCAGAAAAACTAGGTATTGATCCTAACCGCTCTTTTAAAACCTTACTTGTGGCGGAAAATGGCGATCAGAAAAAACTCGCTTGCTTTGTGCTTGCAACGGCCAATATGCTGAATTTAAAGAAAGCGGCAAAATCTATCGGTGTGAAAAAAGTAGAAATGGCAGATAAAGATGCAGCACAAAAAAGTACAGGCTATCTTGTGGGGGGAATTAGTCCGCTGGGTCAAAAGAAACGCGTGAAAACCGTGATAAATTCAACCGCACTTGAGTTTGAAACGATTTATGTTTCAGGCGGAAAACGTGGACTAAGTGTAGAAATTGCACCACAAGATTTAGCAAAAGTATTAGGTGCAGAATTTACTGATATTGTTGATGAATAACCGATGGATTTATGAATTTAAAGGCGGATTCATTCCGCCTTTTTGACTAATTCAACTCTTCCAATAATTTCCCCAATCCGCTCTGGCGTCTCACTGTCTGGCGAATTGCTGTTTTCCATATTTTTTCATCGGCAAATACAGTAAGTTCTTTTTTCGCACGAGTGACCCCGGTGAAAACTAATTCTCGCGACAATACTGGATTCACTTCTGTTGGAAGAACCATTACAGTGTGCTCAAATTCTGAACCTTGAGATTTATGAATCGTCATCATAAAAGCGGGTTCGTGTGCTGGAATTCGGCTTGTCAGCACTTCTCGATTGCCAAACCATACTTTACCATTCGCCAAGCACAGCCCAATATCGCCGTTATAAAGGCGAACATTATGATCGTTTTCAGTAATCATAATTGGCTTGCCGATATACCAATCTTGTTCATTACGGAACCAAAGCAATTTTTCTTCTCGCAACGCTAACGAGATTTCTTTATTGAGATTTTCAACTCCTAAATTGTTATTACGAAGTGAGGTTAAAAATCTCACAGAATTAAATTGCGCTTGAATGGCTTCAGCATAGGAAATGCCTTGTTCATTTTTAGCGTTAGGATCAATTTTTTGTTTACGTAAATCATCCAACATTTTTAAGAAAGTGCGGTAATTTTCCACCGCACTTTTCACCACTTGATTAACTGCATCGCTTTCATCATTTAAGGCATTAAAGTGCAATTCTTGCGGATAATGTTCAAATAACCCAAGGCTATCGTCTGCTTTGCCTTTTTGAATAACTTCAGCCAACTTGCCAATACCTGAATCTTTATCAAAACGGCGACTTTCTATTAGATGGCATAAGCAATCACGTATTGAATTTGAACGATCAGAACCTTCGACTTTATAGCCTGTTGTCGCTTGTAAATACGCAGCTTGTTCATGACTATAAGATTGAATAACAAATTGAGCCAATTCCCCCAATACTGCCCCCGCCTCAACAGAGGCTAATTGCGCCTGATCACCTAATAAAATTAATCGAGTTTCAGGCTTTAACGCATTGATAAGTTTTGCCATCATCGGCAAATCAATCATTGATGTTTCATCGACAACTAACACATCTAACTGCAAAGGATTATGACTGTTATAGCGCGTGTAATCATTAAAGGCATTCACACCCAGTAAACTATGCAAAGTGCTGGCTTTTTGTGGTATCGCATTGAAAAGTGAATAGGATAAATTCATTTTTTCTTGCATAAAACCTAAAGCATTTTTAATCGATTCTTCCAAACGAGAGGCGGCTTTGCCAGTCGGCGCAACCAATTTGATATGTAATTTACAATCAAATAATTCTTGTAGAACGAGCAATAAACGCGTAACTGTGGTGGTTTTTCCTGTTCCTGGGCCGCCTGTAATAATCGAAAATGGGCTTTTAATCGCTGTTGCTACAGACACTTTTTGCCAATCTATTTTTTCCTGTTTTTCAGGGAAATATTTATCCAATTTTTGACGAATTTCATCATAAGAAAAGGCTAAAGTTCGGTGTTTTTTTAAAGTGTTTTTTATATATTGTGCGATACGATATTCATCTTGCCAAGCGCGATAGAAATACAACGCGCCAAATTGAAATGCCATTGGCGCAATGTGATTGACGGGATCTTGCGTAAATGCCATATGCCCGCGCAACGCATTTTGCCAATCTTCAACGGGTAAATAACCAATCTTTTCACGAATTTCTGCTAAGTAATCTTCTTCCGTTGTACGATAAGCCAAGCCAAATAAATTATGTTCTAAATAGCGATCTAATTGGCTGCAAGTATTTCCCTGCGTATAACGCCAGCTACAAAGTGCGGCTAATAATATGGCTAAATTTTTGACAGGTTCTGGATAATCCGTATGACATTGTTTATCAGCTATCAACTTAGCAAAATAATAATCACCTTGAGAAAGAATGCCCTGCTCTTTAAGTTTTTGTAATACGGATAACATTAAAACACCCCGTCTAATTCTGTGATTAATTCAACGCGTGGACGATCATAAAATACGCCAGATTGTGGCTCTCCGTTCATTCCACGTAAGAAAAGATAAAATACCCCGCCGAAATCTCGCGCATAATCGTAATGAGGCACAACGCTTTGCAAATAACGATGTAATGCCAGCGTATAAATTAAATATTGCCAATCATAGTGACTGTGTAACATTTCTCTTTTTAATACCTCTTGATTGTAATCATCAAGGGTTGAACCTAAGAAATTAGATTTATAATCAACAAGATAATATTTCCCATTATGGCGGAAAACTAAGTCAATTGAACCTCTCACCATGCCTTGAATTTGTTCAAATTGAAGTGGCTCGCTTGGCAAATGATGACGGGCTTTCAACGCGTGATTAAATGCTTCAACATCAAAATGTTCACGAATAGCCAGATAAAATGGCATTTCTTTAATACAATCTTTATTTGCCAAATCAGCTAATGCTATTCCTATTTCATTAGAAAGTGGCGTATGTGAAATCTGTTGTAGCCAATTTTGTAGCGGCTCTGTAAAAGTTTCATCTAAATGTAAAGATTGTCTTAATTTGTCAATTTCTTCGGTATTTGCTAAATCAGAAAAATAGCAATTTTCAAAATGGCGATGCAATGCAGTCCCGACTTGTTTACCTCGTGGCAAATCTAAAATGTTTGATTCATTTTCATTTAAAAGTGCGGTCGAAATTTCAATAGAATTTTGGCTATCGTAATCTTTTGCATCATCAAAAACAGCGTGTTTTTTACCCACACTTTCAGTGAAATAATTTTGGCGGCGATGACCTTGTTCAATTGAAGTAAAACTGGTTATTCGCCAATCTTGCTCAATATTGCCAGTAAATTCTGCGGCTTTAAGCTCATCATTTTTTGTATTGATTGATAAAGCCGGAAAAGCCTCTAGATTTGGCTTCGTGCAGATTTCCACATTATCTTGCATTTTTTCTTTAAAGGTTTGCAACAACGTCTCGGTATTTTTAGAATCTGACAAATTTATTTCTTTGCCTATTTCGCCTTGGCTTAATACATAATGTAAGGCATTCCATTTTTTATCAAATTGCGCAGGCAAAGCGAATGCCATTTGATATTTGGCACGGGTTAAAGCCACATAGAGTAATCGCAACTCTTCCGCAAAAGTTTCTTCATAAAGTGAGTTCAAATTACGATTTTCCATATCCCATAAGGTTTCATCTCGTTCTTTAGAATAATAAATATTGATGTCTTTTTTACTTGGATCTTTGCTCGGCACAGCTAAAAATGGTAGCCAAACTAAATCGTATTCTAAGCCTTTGGATTTATGGATACTCACGATTTTTACCAACTGGCGTTCGCTTTCTAAACGAATTTGAGCCTCTTGCCGACCTTCGCCTTGAATTTGTTTTTCAAACCAACTAAGCAATGCCGCTTCAGTTTCGTGTAATGTGGCAGATTGTTGTAAAATTTCTGCTAAATGTAGGAAATCCGTTAAATCTCGCTCGCCCGTGGCTTGGCTTAATAATCGCTCTGAAATGCCTTGCTCCAATAAAATTTGATGTAACATTGCCAATATTCCTTGGCGTTGCCAAGTTTGTTGATATTGAGCAAAGCTATCTGCCCAGCGTTGCCAGTCTGCTTCATTTTGCTGAATTTGATGAATATCCGCCGCATTTAAGCCAAAAAGTGCGGTCGCAATCGCATTCAAAATTGGACGTTCAGCAACATTTAAACAAGCTTTTAACATTCTGAGTAACTCCACTGCTACATGGCTATCAAAAACACTACTTTGATCTGAAAGATAAACTGACGCGATCCCCAATTTTTGCAATTCATTTTTTACTAAAGCCGCTTCATTTTTATCACGCACCAATACGGCAATATTCGCCGCTTGTAAGGTTTTACAGGTATCTTCGTTTTGAAAAACTGCCTGATTTTCTGCCGCACTTTTTAGCCAATGTTGAATAGAAATAGCACATATTTTTGCCATTTCAGTTTTATTCACTTTGTCACTTTCAGTTAAATAAAAACGATAAGCAGGTTCTGCCTTACCGTTTAAATAAAATCGCAGATGATCATCACGAGAATCAACAGCAGTAAAGTTAATATTTTGATAAATAAATGGCGATTGAGGAAAATCAAACAACGCATTGACGCCATCAACCAAATGCTTCTCTGAACGATAATTTTTAGTGAGTTCAAAGCGAGATTGGGCTTCATCCGATGCTTTTAGATAAGTAAAAATATCTGCGCCACGGAAACGATAAATCGCCTGCTTCGGATCGCCAATCATAATAAAACCAGTATTTTTTTCGGGATTATCACGATAAATTTTTGAAAAAATAGCGTATTGTTGTGAATCAGTATCCTGAAATTCATCAATCATCGCGAAAGGATATTGGAAACGAATCATTTCCGCTAATTCATTCCCTTGTGGGCCTTGCAAGGCTTCGCAAAGCAAACGCAATAAATCATCAAAGGATTTTTCTTGGTGATTAAGTTTATAGTCTAAAAGTTTTTGTTGTAAGCCTTGTCGATAATGATAAAGAATGATTCTACGAAGTAAATCTGGGGATATTAAAGAATTAACTCGCTTTTCAAGCTCTTCAAAAATCGGTGCATAAAAAGGCGTTGCCGGTTTTTTATCTTTATTTTTATCAGTTTGTTCTTCGTAATTTTTCTCAATAGATGATTGTAGAAAATACTCTTTCAATGTGGTATTAATTTGATAATCTCTAGGATTATTTGACCATTGATTAATTTTATTAATCCAATCCCATAAACGCTTTACTTGGTACTTTTTACGATTTAACGATTTCAACTGATCTTTTGGATAATCTTTCTCCAGTTCATTGGTAATAATCGCTGAAATTTCATCCGCACTTTCTAACCAAAATGCCTTTAATTCATTCAACGCCTTTTGATAACCACCCAGATATTGCGGTAAAAAGATTTGTATTGGTACAGATAACGCCTGTTTATTTTCAATCTCCACCTGCAAATCTTTACCTAAATCCGCTTTCAACAAAGACAACACATTTGCAGGTGATACTAATTCTGTCGCGATAAAATTCGAAGATTCAAAATCCAACGGATAAAAATGTTCTCGCCAAAATTCATTAGCAAAACGAACTAACAAGTCAGATTGATCTTTAATTAATTCTAAATTGAAATGAATGCCAGAATGGAAAGCATATTGCATCAACATACGGCGACAAAAACCGTGAATAGTATAAATCGCCGCCAAATCCATATTTTGCTCGGCTAATTTCAAGCGATGAATTGCCTCAAAAATATCCAAATCCTGAGAAAGTGCGGTAAGAAATTCATCATTTTTAAATGCGGATTTATCTTGGGTTTCTGCAAAGGCAGTGAGTTTATCAATCGCATCTGTTATACGCTCACGAATTTTTTTCTTGAGTTCTTCTGTTGCCATTTCCGTAAATGTTACTACCAGAATTTCTTCTACATTTAACGGACGAGAAAAGTTATTTTCTCCCTCCTTTAATAAAAGTCGGAGATATAAAGATCCAATAGTGTAGGTTTTCCCCGTACCAGCGGATGCTTCGATTAAGCTAATTTGATTTAAAGGCAACGTGATAGGATTCAGTGGGATTGTTTCGGACATAGATTTTAACAGATGAGAACTAATGGCATTATTTTACAAAATTTGAAATCACAAATGCAAAAAAAGGACGCTTTTCAGCGTCCTAATTCTTTATCTAAACTTTAACAAATTAAAGTGCAGATTTTGCTTTTTCAACTAATGCAGCGAACGCTACTTTGTCGAATACAGCGATATCAGCAAGAATCTTACGGTCGATTTCAACAGATGCTTTTTTCAAGCCGTTGATGAATTTACTGTAAGATAAACCATTTTGACGCGCTGCAGCGTTGATACGTGCAATCCATAATTGACGGAATTGACGTTTACGTTGACGACGGTCACGATATGCGTATTGACCAGCTTTGATCACCGCTTGGAAAGCAACGCGATACACGCGTGAACGTGCACCATAATAACCTTTAGCAGCCTTAAGAACTTTCTTATGGCGTGCTCTTGCAATAACACCACGTTTTACACGAGCCATTATTTAATCTCCTATGTAATATTTTTCTAAAATGAACTAATCGTACGTTTTGCTTAAATAACGACTTATGCGTATGGTAAGCAAGCTACTACTAAAACTTGGTCTGCTTTCGCAACCATTGATTTATGACGTAAATGACGTTTACGTTTAGTTGTTTTTTTAGTCAAAATATGACGTAAGTGAGATTGTTTACGCTTGAAACCACCAGAAGCAGTTTTTTTGAAGCGCTTCGCTGCGCCGCGTACTGTTTTGATTTTAGGCATTGTTAAAATAACTCCGCATTTTTCGTTTAAAACAACATAATCAGGCGAACTTAAGTTACTTGGAAGCACTGATCATTTCCATCATAAGGCAAATTAAATTGCCTTTTCAAAAGCAGTTAGGCTGCGTAGTGTGCCCAACGTGCAGTTGTCTTTTCATTTAAGTCAAACTTAAACAAAAAGATTTGCTGAGAAATCTCAGCAAAATCCTTATTTTTTCTTAGGTGCTAACACCATTACAGCCTGACGGCCTTCTAATTTACCTGGTGCAGATTCAACGACAGAAATTTCAGCTAAATCGTTTTTTACGCGCTCCAACACATCAAAACCGATGTCTTGGTGAGCCATTTCACGACCGCGGAAACGCACGGTAATTTTTGCTTTGTCTCCGTCTTCTAAGAAACGGATTAAGCTACGTAATTTAACTTGATAGTCACCTTCGTCTGTGCCTGGACGGAATTTAATTTCCTTCACTTGCACAACTTTTTGTTTTTTCTTTTGTTCTTTAGCGGTTTTACTTTTTTCGTAAAGGAATTTACCGTAGTTCATAATGCGACAAACCGGCGGCTCTGCATTTGGGCTAATTTCAACAAGATCAAGCTCTGCTTGCTCTGCCATTTCTAGGGCTTGTTGAATAGAAACAATCCCTGCTTGTTCACCATCTTGGTCAATTAAACGAACTTCTTTTACACGAATCTCTTCATTGATACGGTTTGGGCGATTTACTGCCGGCGCTTTTTTTACGGTTTTAATAATCGTATTCCTTCTATTGGTTAATAGTAAAAATCTTTTCGCTAAAAATAAAAGATTTCAAATTTGTTGCCCGCAAGGAACGAGCAAAATCCCGCGAATTCTATAGTATTCACACCACTTATGCAACAAAATTTAGCCTTTAAGCGAAATTTCTACGCTTAAACTTTCGCCAAATTCAAGCAAGTGATGAATGCGAGCAGTTTCTAAGCACAACATCGTTTGATAGCCAGTTTCACTCATTCCACTCGTCTTTTTATGCCAAGGATTCCAAAGGACAAATTGGCTTGCATTATGATGATGCAGTGCAATCGTACGATTGAAACTTTTATCTACGATTTGATTCTGCATTGTTTCTGCGGAATAAATGCAATCCACACTTTCAGAAATGTGACGCGGTGACGAAACGTTTTCTTGTTGTTGATTTAAACTATTAAAACAAGTTTCAGGTAAACCTTGTACTTCCACTTGATTAATATCCCCAATATTGAAATAGGTATGTAATGCTGCTTGCGCGGGTTCTTTGCCATAATGTGTAAAGGTTAAATGACATTTGTCCGTGAACACCATTACAATTTTAGCTTCGATAATATTTAAATCAGAAAACAACTCGAATTCTAACCGCACTTTATTCGCTGAAATATCGTAGTGACTCAACTGCCATAAGCGAATTCGAGCTGTCCCGTGTGCTGGTTGTTTTACACCACCAAACCAAGGATAACAAATCGGTACGCCACCACGAATAGCATTGCCATTTTCGAATAGTTCTACTTCACTTAACCATAATACATCTTGCTTCGCATTTTGCGGTTTCCAACTGATAAGCTGTGCCCCTTGCAAGGAAACTTTTGCTTCTCCAACAGCATGTTTTAGGTGAAGAACAGGGATGTCATTATATTGAACTAAATTTAGCTCTGGCGTTAATGTTTTAAGAAAAGTAATCTTCATATTTATTCCCTATATGAGATGAAAAAACCGCACTAAAGTGCGGTCTCTTTTTCAAAGTTTTTTATTCTTCATTAAGTAATTTTAATTCACGGCTTCTTACTTGATTTTTCAAGATTTCCGCAAATTCTTCCACGGTAAATGTACCTAAATCAGCACCTTTACGGGTACGTACCGCCACTTTACCTTCAGCGATTTCTTTATCACCGCAAACAAGCATATAAGGCACGCGACGTAAAGTATGTTCACGGATTTTGAAACCCACTTTTTCGTTACGTAAATCAGTTTTCACTCGTAAACCTACATCAGAAAGCTGTTTCGCAACTTTTTGTACGTAGTCTGCTTGACTATCAGTGATATTCATTACAACCGCTTGGGTTGGCGCTAACCATGCTGGGAAGAAACCTGCATATTCTTCAGTAATGATACCAATGAAACGCTCAATAGAACCTAAAATTGCACGGTGAATCATTACAGGGGTTTTACGGCTATTATCTTCTGCCACGTAAGTTGCATCTAAACGACCTGGTAAAGCGAAGTCTAATTGCACGGTACCACATTGCCATTCACGGCCAATGCTATCACGTAATGCGAATTCAATTTTTGGACCATAGAATGCGCCTTCACCTTCTTGAATTTCATATTCAAGACCGTTATGCGCCAATGCTGCTGCAAGACCTGCTTCAGCACGATCCCACATTTCATCTGAACCGATACGATTTTCAGGGCGAGTAGAAAGTTTTACTGCGATATTAGTGAAACCAAAGGTGCTATAAATGTCGTACACCATTTTGATACAGCTAGTTACTTCGCTCTCAATTTGATCTTCAGTACAGAAAATATGTGCATCATCTTGAGTAAAGCCACGAACACGCATTAAACCGTGTAAAGAACCTGATGGTTCATTACGATGGCAAGAACCAAATTCCGCCATACGGATTGGTAAATCACGGTAAGATTTTAAACCTTGATTAAAAATTTGAACATGTCCTGGACAGTTCATCGGTTTAATTGCATATTCACGGTTTTCAGATTGAGTTGTGAACATTAAATCTGCGTAATTTTGCCAGTGACCAGTTTTTTCCCACAACACGCGATCCATCATAAATGGACCTTTTACTTCTTGATAATCGTATTGTTTTAATTTAGTACGCACGAACGTTTCAAGTTCACGGAAAATTGTCCAGCCATCATTGTGCCAGAACACCATACCTGGCGCTTCTTCTTGCATATGATATAAATCTAATGCTTTGCCAATTTTACGGTGGTCACGTTTTGCCGCTTCTTCTAAGCGTGTTAAGTATTCAGCAAGTTGTTTTTTATCCGCCCAAGCCGTACCATAGATACGTTGTAACATTTTGTTTTTACTGTCACCACGCCAGTACGCACCAGCAACTTTTTGTAATTTGAAATGCTGACAGAAACGCATATTTGGCACGTGTGGGCCACGGCACATATCAATATATTCTAAGTGATGATATAACGCAGGCGTTTCAGTACGTTCAATGTTTTCATCTAAAATTGCCATTTTGTATGGCTCGCCGCGTTTTTCAAAGGTATCACGCGCTTCTTGCCAAGTAACACGTTTTTTCACAACGTCATAATTGGTTTTTGCCAATTCCAACATACGTTTTTCGATTGCATCTAAATCTTCTTGCGTTAAAGAGCGGTCTAAATCAATGTCATAGTAGAAACCGTTTTCAATAGTTGGACCGATTGCCATTTTTACATCTGGGAATAATTGTTTAATGGCATGACCAAACAAGTGTGCACAGGAGTGGCGAATAATTTCTAAACCATCTTCATCTTTAGCGGTAATGATTTCAAGCGTTGCATCTTGGTCGATAACATCGCATGCATCACGACGCTCACCATTTACACGGCCTGCGATAGTAGCTTTAGCAAGACCCGCACCAATATCTTGTGCGACTTCAAGAACAGAAACAGGATGATCGAATTGACGTTGGGAACCGTCAGGTAAAGTAATAATTGGCATTGTTTTTTCCTTATACAGTGGTCACCCATACGAAAGGTGACGTGTTCGTTTAAAATTCTATAAAAATTAACCGCATTTTTGCCCTACTTGGCTTCATTCCTACCATTGAACGAGCGAAATTAGACAAAAAACGCGTGGCGAATTCTATCACTTTCTTAAGGCGTTGTTAAATAAATGCACATATTTTACAGAAAGGAAATAATCTTTTTCAACTAGGGCCTTTATATCCTAAAAATAAAGGTTAGAATAACCGCACTTTTAAAAGTGCGGTTTTTTTATGCTTTCTCTTTCACTAGCACCTATTTTGAAGTACATCTTGCATTTAATAATGCATGAAAATATAATGATAATAGTTATCATTTATATTTTATTTAGTAAGGGAGTATACTATGCATCAAAAGAAACCGTTAATGTTGTTATTCTGCTCAACATTTGTTAGCCCATTTATTATGGGGCAAACTGTTGAAAAAACCAACAAAAATATATTGCCCGAAATTGTTGTGTATGGTGACAACAATAAATCGCTTTCTTCCATTGAAACGCTCTCTTCTGCCGAGATAAGTAAAACGCCCACATCAAACGGTAATATCACTGATTACCTTCGTTCTAACCCCCATATTCGTTATGAAAATAGCGACCAAAATGGTTTTCAACGTGGTGAAATCAAACCTGAAAATATTTCAATTAACGGTGCCGATCCAAATCAAACCGCCTATTTTGTTGATAATGTCAATATAAATAATGATCTTGCTATTGATAACAGTATTTTTGACGGTTCTATGCAAGTTGTTCCAGGAATTAGTCACACTCAAGCTTATTTTTTTGATGCTACTATGCTTTCTAAAGTGGAAGTACAAGATAGTAATATTTCTGCTAGCTTAGGTGGCTTTATGGGTGGTGCCGTTATCGCTAAAACCAAACAATATAGTGGTACTGACAACATAAAACTTAAATATCGCACGACGAATTCATCTTGGGCAAAAATGAAAGCAGATAGTGCAGCGCAAAAAATACTGAAGTTGGTACGTCCAGATGATATCGGAGTGGCAGAGTTACAACCTAAATATGATAAACAAACATTCAGTGTTGTAGCTGAAAAAAGATTAAGTGATAATTTGGGAATGGTTTTAGGCTATAGTCGCAGAACATCGTCTATTGAACAAAATCGCTTGATTGGCTTTGATAAACATGCCAATAACAAGGCACAATTAGACAAACAAAATCATCAACGACTTTCCGATAATCTTTTATTAAATTTCAATTGGACACCGCAAGAAAAAGAACGTATTGAACTCGGTTTACGTTATTCAAATTATAAAGAATTGAAATATTTCAAGGAAAATATAGATAACAACGTAAGCGATTATCATCAAGCTCTAGGAGCAACGCTTGCTTGGGTACATTCATTTGACTCTGGCGTTTGGACAAATACCTTAGCATATGATCGTTTTAAGGATAAGCGTAAATCAGTTTCAGCAGATGTTTCTTCTGTAAGTGTTGTACTAGATAATGGTCTTTCATACGACTATGAAAAAGGCGGATATGGCAACAGTCAATTAATTCAAGATAATTTACATTTTTCTACTGAATATGCAATGGAATCTTTTCATTTAGGTTCTACCGAGCATTCCATTTCTATCGGAAGCATTTATCAGGCAACAGAATATCAATTCTATCGTCCACAAGATGTTCATTCAAAAGTGGTTCAAGTGATTTTAGATGCAAATGGAAGTAATCCAACAGAAATGATCCTGTCGGATAGCACAACATCAAAAGGTCGGGTTAAAACTACCTATCAGAATATTGTGGCTTATGCTGAAGATCTAATAAAATGGAATAAATTTGAATTACGTCCTGGTATTCGTATTGAACGTGATGATTATTTAAAAAACAATAATATTGCCCCGCGCTTTGTTGCACGTTATCACCCTTGGGATGATACAGGATTTACATTGGGTTTAAATCGTTATTACGGTCGTTCTTTTGCTTCTTTAAAATTAGCCAATAGAATCTTAAAGATTAACGATGATTCAACACGTCAGCATCAGAACTTTTCATCCCTTAAAACGCCTTATGCAGATGAATTAAGCTTAAGCTTTGATCAGAATATAGGTAATTTAGCACTCAAACTTGGTTATATTCATCGTGATAATAAGAATCGTATTATGTTGAAGAAAGAATCGACAAAAAGTTTTTATATTAATGGTCATAACTTTGGTGTTGATGTTTATACTTTCCAACTTAACAATATTGAACCCTGGAAATTGGGTAAAACTTATTGGACAACATCACTCGGTTTTGATTGGCTAAATACAAAACGAGCAGATGTAAGTAATGAATTTGATCCAAATGAACCCGTCTATTTAGACGGAAAATTAATGACTCGTAGTCAAATGCTACAACAAGTTAATAGCAGTACAGAAGATTGGATTGCTCGTTTAGGTATTGATATGGAGATGCCAGATTACAATATCACTTGGTCTAATAAAGTGTATATGAAAGCCCCAATTCGTAGCTATGAGGAACTTGAGAGCAATGATAATGGCATTTCACGCTTCCGTAGCTATCACTATGGCAGACATACACAATGGGATAGTAGCATTCGTTGGCAGCCGACCATTCTAGGTAAACATAGTGTCTATTTGCAAGTAGATATTTTAAATGTACTCAATAAAACACGTAAAAATAAAGTCACTACTCTTTCCACTAGCGATGAATACGGTGTTTATACGCCTGGGCGTGAATTTTGGCTAGAAGTTGGCTATCAATTCTAATATTCTTCAATGTATAGGGCTTGTGGGCTTTGAAACATCCACCAGCCCTACTCTACACTCGTTTTACTTAGCGTAGAGTTTTCTTTTTTTATCAGGTGAAAAATCAGGTGAAAATAATGAAAAAAATAACCGCACTTTTTTTGCTTATCTTTTCGTTAATTGCTTGTCAATCACTGAATCTATCACCCAATAGTGATTTACCTTTTGATCCAAATATTCAGCACGGTAAACTATCAAATGGTCTGCAATACTTTGTATTAAAAAATACTGAACCCAAAGAACGCGTTTATATTCGATTAGTGATCAATGCTGGGTCAATGCATGAAGATGACGATCAAAAAGGCATTGCTCATTTAGTTGAGCATATGGCATTTAATGGCTCAAAGAAATATCCGGAAAATCAAATTATTAATGCGTTAGAAAAACTTGGAATGAGGTTTGCACGAGATATTAATGCTTTCACCGATTTTGAAAATACAGTCTATACTTTAAATTTAGATAGCAACAATCAGCAAAAATTAGAATTGGCTTTTGATGTCATCAATGAATGGATGAATAATATTACTTTTTTGCCTAAAGATGTGGATGGCGAACGTGGCGTAGTACAAGAAGAATGGCGGAGACGTTTAAGCCCAATGCTACGTATTGGCAATAAGAAAAGTGCTATTGAAATGGCTGGTTCTCGTTATGTGTTGCGTGATCCTATTGGAGATATGGATATTATTAAAACAATTTCAGCTAAACGCGTAGCTGATTTTTACCACAAATGGTATCGACCAGATAATATGTCAGTAATTATTGTAGGCGATATTGATACAAAACAAGTTGTAAAATTATTAAAACAAAGCCTATCCCAAGAAAATCCAATTACTAAAACAACATTGGAAAAAATTGATTTTAATATTCCTCTTATCAACAAATGGCGACTAGATTCTATTTCTGAACAAGGCACAACAATTCCGAGTATTGAATTAAGTTTTTTTGAAAATACAATTGAAACCAATACATTAGCGAGTTATAAACAAGAATTAATTCATCAAATTACCACTCGATTACTTAACTTACGTTTACAGCAATGGGAAAAGGAAACAGAAAATGGAGTAGATTCTGCGAATTTTTATCGTACTCATTTAGGTAAAGAAACGCTACAAAGCATTTTTTCTCTCCAGCTTATAGATACACAATATTCAAAAACGATAGATAAATTATTTGCCTTTATTGCCAGTATAAAACAACAAGGTTTTACTCAAAATGAATTAAACGGCGAGATTAAGCGCTTAACTCAACTCAATGAAAAACAATTAAATATTCGTTCTGGTAGTTTAAAAATTGCCGATGATCTCATTACTTCTGTGGCAAATAAACAAGTAGTATTGAGCGTAAATGATCGTTATGAACTCAATAAACGTTTTTTATCCCAAATTACATTAGCTGATTTACAACGCACGTTAAATCAAACCTTAGCATTAAAAGCAAAATTATTATTAATCACTCAACCTTTGCCACAAAAAGCCTTGCCTTTTGATGTAGTAGAAATAGAAACTCGTTGGAACAATGCAATGGAAATGCAACAACACCAATGGGATGAAAAAAGACAAATCGAAAAATTACCGCACTTAACATTTAACACAGGGTCACTTTCTCAAGAAAAATATTGGGATCGTGGCGATATTTATGAATTTCGTTTAAGTAATGGAAGTAAATTAATCTATCACTATAGTGACAAGACTCCAAATCAAGTACATTTTCGAGCTGTTACTCAAGGTGGTTTACGTTCTATCCCAGATAAGGACTATCACTTATTGCGTGCTGCCGTTAGTGTAGTTGATGAAACAGGTGTTGGAGAACTTTCTCTTTCTGCGGTTAATCAAATTTTTTCGCGCGATCCATTGGTGATTGCCACTGTGATTGATGATGATAAACAAGGTTTTACTGGTGTATCTAAACCTAAAGATTTGGAAAATTTACTGACATTGTTTCGTTTAAAATTACGTTCTTCTCCTATATCTGATCTTGCCTTAGAAAAATACCGACGTGAAACCCGTGATTATTTCAAACAGATTGATTTAGAAACACAATTTATGAAAGCCGTTTCAAAACTGCGTTTTCCAAATATTGAAACTGTCTATACTCAAAAACAAGCACAGCAATTAGCATTTGATAAAAACCAATTAAGTAACGCTTATCAACGTTATATTTTAAATAAAACAGATTTTACCTATTTTATTATTGGAGATATTGAACTTAATCAAGTAAAGAAATTGGCGGAACGTTATTTAGCCTCAGTTGAATCAAAAACTCAGATACGTCACTTTGTCCCAACTATTATTCATACACCAACTCAATCATTTATTATGAACGGCTTGAAAGAACCGAGAGCTGATGTAGAAATATACCTTACCGCAAATAATACTTGGCGAGCGGAACAAAAATATTTATTCAATATTCTTTCGGATATTGTGCAAGAAAAATTACGCTTAATTCTACGTGAAAAAGTTTCAGGTGTTTATTCTGTAAATAGTTGGTTTATGCAAGATGCTCATACACCACAAATTGAGGGAAAAATTGAATTTAGTTGCGATCCTCATCGCGTAGAGGAACTTACGCATCTCACAAATCAGGTGCTAGATGATATTGTAAAAAATGGCATTGATGAAAACTTATTACGTAAAAAACTAGCGGAACAACATACTCAGATTCGACGTGAATTTGATTCTTTAGTTTCAATTGCTTCAATTATTGAAGAAAGTTACTGGCAACAAGATAATACAGATACTATTTACACCTATCAACATTTAGATCAGTTAACGACAAAAGCCACAATAGACGCGTTGGCGCAAAAAGCTCTAAAAAAATCAGGCAGATTTGTCAGCGTATTAAAAGCAACTACTTATTAGAAAATAAATGAAATCTCAATAGATATGAAACAGATAAAAATAACGGTGATCGATTAAACGATCATCGTTAATTTTGTAATTTGAAATGCTGACAGAAACGCATATTTGGCACGTGTGGGCCACAGCACATATCAATATATTCTAAGTGATGATATAACGCAGGCGTTGCAATACGTTCAATGTTTTCATCTAAAATTGCCATTTTTACATCTGGGAATAATTGTTTAATGGCATGACCAAATAAGTGTGCATATGAGTGGCGAATAATTTCTAAACCATCTTCATCTTTAGCGGTAATGATTTCAAGCGTCGCATCTTGCTCAATCATATCACATGCATCACGACGCTCACCATTTACACGGCCTGCGATAGTGGCTTTAGCAAGACCCGCACCAATATCTTGTGCGACTTAAAGAACAGAAACAGGATGATCGAATTGACGTTGGGAACCGTCAGGTAAAGTAATAATTGGCATTGTTTTTTCCTTATACAGTGGTCACCCATACGAAAGGTGACGTGTTCGTTTAAAATTCTATAAAAATTAACCGCACTTTTGCCCTACTTGGCTTCATTCCTACCATTGAACAAGCGAAATTAGGCAAAAAATGCGTGGCGAACTCTATCACTTTCTTAAGGTATTGTTAAATAAATGCACATATTTTACAGAAAGGAAATAATGTTTTTCTGGCTAGGGGCTTTATATCCTAAAAATAAAGGCTAGAATAACCGCACTTTTAAATACCCAGTTAAGGAATAAAAATGAGCAACGTATTAGTATTAAAGTCTAGCATTTCAGGAAATAACGCCCAGACCAATCAATTGGCTGATTATGTTATCGAAAAATTACAAGGTAATCACATTGTCGTACGCGATCTAGCCCAACAACCACTTCCATATTTTGATGCCACAGCAGCAACAGCTGTACGTGGTGAACCTAAAAACGATGAAGAAAAACAACTTCTTGCACTTTCCGATGAATTAGTCTCTGAATTAAAAAATGCAGATACTTTGGTTATTGGTGCGCCAATGTATAATCTTGGCATTCCAACACAATTAAAGACTTATTTTGATTTTATCGCACGTCCACGTGTTACTTTCCAATATACGTCAAATGGACCAGAAGGGTTATTAAAAGATAAAAAAGCAATTGT
Organism: Haemophilus sp. SZY H36; assembly: GCF_018829625.1. NCBI lineage: Bacteria > Pseudomonadati > Pseudomonadota > Gammaproteobacteria > Pasteurellales > Pasteurellaceae > Haemophilus > Haemophilus sp. SZY H36. The sequence continues at coordinate 274,344 of NZ_JAHKKA010000001.1, forward strand.
GTTATGTGCATTTGGTGGGTTATATGATGAAGAAAATTTGGTGACCCAGTATATGAAAGCTATTTTGGGCTTTATTGGTATCACCGATGTAAAATTTGTCTATGCAAAAGGCATCGGATTAGGCGCTGAAGCCATTGAAAAAGCACAAGTATCAGCAAAAGCAAAAATTAATGAAATTATTACCGCTCTTTAAGCCTTCATTTTATTTCATCTGAAACTTATAAAATGACTACACTAGATAGATTCAAATACTTCTAGTGTAGTTTTTTTATAGAAAATAAAATTCCTACATTTTCTTCACAAATTTATATATTTTTTTGTACTAGTGTAGTAGTATAAAAATATTCTACATAAGAAAGGAGAAAATGATGTCTAAAATTGCCCTTATTACTGGTGCTACTGCAGGATTTGGTACTGCAATCTGTAGAACGCTTATTCAAGCTGGATATTTTGTAATTGGTACTGGCCGTCGTACCGAACGTTTAACTTCACTAAAAGCTGAATTAGGTGAAAAATTTCTGCCCCTTGCTTTCGATATATCTGATCGACTAGCCACTCAAGAAGCAATTAAATCTTTACCTACACAATGGAAAAATATTGATTTACTCGTTAATAACGCAGGATTGGCTCTTGGCTTAGAATCTGCTGATAAAGCGAATCTTGATGATTGGGAACAAATGATTGATACCAATATTAAAGGATTGGTTAATATTACTCGATTCGTTTTGCCTCAAATGGTTGAAAGAAATACGGGTCATATTATTAATTTAAGTTCAATTGCAGGTACCTATCCTTATCCCGGCGGTAACGTATATGGCGGTACAAAGGCTTTTGTGACACAGTTCAGCTTAAATTTACGTGCAGATTTGGCGGGTAAAAATATCCGTGTTACTAGCGTCGAACCTGGGCTTTGTGGTGGAACAGAATTTTCTAATGTGCGTTTTAAAGGTGATGATGCACGAGCAGAAAAACTCTATGAAAATGTGCAATACGTTACGCCACAAGATATTGCGAATATGGTTTTATGGCTCAATCAACAACCAGAACACGTTAATATTAATCGCATTGAAGTGATGCCAACAGCACAAACTTTTGCACCACTGAATGTGGCAAGAAATTCAAATTAAAATAATAAGGAAACACAATGTCAGAGACTCTTTTAAATCCCTATTTTGGTGAGTTTGGTGGTATGTATGTACCTGAAATACTCGTGCCAGTGCTTAAACAGCTTGAGAAAGCCTTTGTCGAAGCGAAAGACGATCCTGAATTCCAATGTGAATTTCAAGATTTACTCAAAAATTATGCCGGAAGACCGACCGCACTTACCCTTTGTCGCAACCTAACAAAAGGTACTAAAGCGAAAATCTATCTTAAACGTGAAGATTTATTACACGGCGGTGCCCATAAAACTAACCAAGTATTAGGTCAAATTTTATTGGCTAAACGCATGGGCAAAACGCGTATTATTGCCGAGACTGGTGCGGGTCAGCATGGTGTCGCGACTGCCCTTGCTTGTGCTATGTTAGATATGCCATGCCGTATTTATATGGGCGCAAAAGATGTTGAGCGTCAATCGCCGAATGTATTTCGTATGCGTTTAATGGGTGCGGAAGTGATTCCTGTACAAAAAGGCTCTTGCTCTTTAAAAGACGCTTGTTGTGAAGCTATGCGTGATTGGTCAGCAAACTATGAAACCACCCATTATTTACTTGGAACCGCTGCAGGCCCTCACCCCTTCCCAACGATTGTAAGAGAATTTCAAAAAATGATTGGGATTGAGACGAAACGTCAAATTCTCGAACGAGAAGGTCGTTTACCTGATGCAGTGATTGCTGCTGTTGGCGGTGGTTCTAATGCAATTGGTATGTTTACTGATTTTATTGATGAACCAAATGTGCGTTTGATTGGCGTTGAACCTGCGGGTAAAGGCATTGAAAGCGGTGAACATGGCGCACCATTAGGTCATGCAAAGGTGGGCATTTATTTCGGGATGAAATCTCCTTTAATGCAAACGGAAGATGGTCAAGTAGAGGAATCCTACTCTGTTTCAGCCGGGTTAGACTTCCCTTCTGTTGGGCCTCAACATGCTTATTTACAAAGCATTGGACGTGCAGAATATCCAAGTATTACCGATGATGAAGCATTGAATGCTTTCCAAGAGTTAGCTAAACATGAAGGCATTATTCCTGCATTAGAAAGCTCACATGCTCTTGCTCAAGCCCTAAAAATGATTCATCAAGAACCTAATAAAGAACAAATTTTAGTCGTGAATCTATCTGGTCGTGGCGATAAAGATATTTTCACCGTAGATAAAATTTTGACAGAAAAAGGAATGAAATAATGAGCCGTTTTGAAACTCAATTTGTTACGCTTAAAGCAAAAAATGAAGGGGCATTTGTTCCTTTCGTCACCTTATGTGACCCTACTTTTGACCGCTCTTTTGACATTATTTGTACGCTTGTGGATAACGGTGCGGATGCTTTAGAACTTGGTTTTCCTTTTTCCGATCCGCTACTCGATGGCCCAGTTATTCAAGCTGCGAATAATCGTGCTTTAACTGCGGGTCATAGTACTGAAGATAGCTTTAAGTTATTAGAAAAAGTGCGGTCAAAATATCCAGAGATTCCGATTAGCTTGTTACTTTGTGCCAATTTAATTTTTGCCAAAGGACTAGATACTTTTTATCAACGTTGTGCAGAAGTCGGTGTTGATGCTGTGCTTGTGGCAGATATTCCTTTACTCGCAAAAGAAGATTATGTACAAGCGGCTAAAAAACACGGCATTCAACCAGTATTTATTTGCCCGCCAAATGCGGACGAGAAAACGATCCAAGGTGTAGCACAAAATAGCGAGGGCTATACTTATTTAGTCTCTCGTGCAGGTGTAACCAGTGCTGAAAACCAAGCTCATGCAGCAAATTTAGATACCCTTGTAGAACAGCTTAAGGCACATAATGCTCCGCTAATTTTACAAGGCTTCGGCATTGCTCAACCAGAGCAAGTAAAAGAAGCATTAGGTTTGGGAGCAGCGGGTGCGATTTCAGGTTCTGCAACGGTGAAAATCATTGAGCGGAATTTAGATAATCACGAGCAATGTTTAGCTGAATTAGCTGAATTTGTTCAAGCAATGAAAGCAGCAACAAAATAATTTATAAAATACCAAAAAGCGGTGAAATCCACCGCTTTTTTATTACCATTTCTTTAATGCTTCTTTATCTGAATCTCTCGCCTCTATCCAGCGCTCCCCTTTGTTGGTTTGTTCTTTTTTCCAAAAAGGTGCTTTAGATTTTAGATAATCCATAATAAATTCATTTGCATGATAGGCATCGCCACGGTGAGCAGAGCTTATTCCTACTAATACGATTTCATCTCCCGTATGCAATAATCCTACTCGATGAATCACACTAACTCGTTGGATATTCCAACGGGATTGAGCTTCAGAAATAATTTCTTGTAGTGCTTTTTCTGTCATTGCAGGATAATGTTCTAAGTATAGACTCGAAACATCATCACCTAAATTAAGATCACGAACTTTTCCAACAAAAATTACTGTTGCACCAACAGAGTGAGATTCAGAAAGCCAATGATAAACTGCATTTTGATCAAACTCAGCTTCCTGTACTGAAATATGAACATTACTCATCTTATCCCCCTGTTACTGGTGGAAAAAATGCAATTTCATCACCCGATTTTAGCGCACTTTCAAGAGGCATTAAAGTTTGATTTATCGCAACTAGCAGTTTTTCTTTTTCTAAAGCTAATGCCCATTTATCACCTTTTTGCGCTAAATATTCACGTAATTTATCAGCTGTTGTAAATTCTGCCTCAATAGAAAGTTCATCTACACCAATTAATTCTCGTGTTTGAGCAAAAAATAATACTTTTAGCATGTTATTTCCCTATTTATATTGGGCAACAAAGTGACCTGATTTTCCACCACTTTTTTCCAATAAACGTACATATTCAATAACCATATCTTTTTGAACAGACTTACACATGTCATAAATAGTTAAAGCAGCAACACTTACCGCTGTTAATGCTTCCATTTCTACGCCAGTTTTTCCCGAAAGTTTACATAAAGACTCAATTCGTACTTGGTGTTTTTCCACTAAAGGTTCAAGACTGACCTCTACTTTAGAAAGTAGCAAAGGATGACAAAGCGGAATTAATTCCCATGTTCGTTTAGCTGCTTGAATACCTGCAATACGCGCAGTTGCAAAAACATCACCTTTATGATGCTGCCCACTAAGAATCATAGTTAAAGTTTCAGGCGCCATTGTCACTAAAGCTTCTGCACGTGCTTCGCGTACGGTTTCTATTTTGCCAGAAACATCCACCATATTGGCTTCACCTTGGCTATTGATATGCGTAAATGTTTTCATAATTTAAAAGTGAGGTTAATTTTAAGAAATTTATCCACCGATAGATGCTAAATGCTGACGAATGCCAGTGTCGCCTTGGTGTAAGTAATGGTGTTCACGCTTACCTTGAAGCGCAGAAAAAATCCGAGCCTGTAAAATTGATTGCTGATCATCTGAACGTAAAAGATCGCGCAGTTCAATTCCCTCTTCACCAAATAAACAAAGATGTAATTTTCCTTTTGCTGACACACGAAGACGATTACAACTTGCACAGAAATTCTTTTCATATGGCATGATCAATCCTATCTCACCCATATAATCAGGATGTTTAAATACCTTTGCAGGACCATCTGTTATAGCTTTTTGTTGTAATTGCCAACCCTGCTCTAATAATTTCTTGACTAAAATTTCACCAGAAAGATGGTGATGATGAAAGAAACTATCCATTTCTCCCGTTTGCATTAGCTCAATAAAGCGCATTTGGATTGGTCGATTCTTTACCCAAGCTAAAAATTGATTGAATTCATGATCATTTAAATTTTTCATCAATACTGAATTGACTTTAACTTTTTTATAACCAATCTCAAAGGCTCGCTCAATTCCTCTCATCACCTCATCAAATTTATTAATTCCTGTAATTTGATGAAACATTTTAGGATCAAGACTATCAACACTAACATTAATGGAAGTAATGCCCGCACGTTGCCAAGCATCTACATCTTTTGCCATACGATAGCCATTTGTAGTTAAAGCTAACTGACGAATGCCACTTACATTCGCTACATTTTCAGCAATCGTAATAAAATCTTTACGTAAAGTAGGTTCTCCACCAGTTAAACGAATCTTTTCTGTCCCCATAGCAGCAAATGCTTCTGCGACACGAACAATTTCACTTAAGGTAAGAAAACTTGGTTTATTTGCTTCAGGCTGATAACCATTGGGTAAACAATAGTTACAACGAAAGTTACACTGATCAGTTATTGACAGTCGTAAATAATAATAGGCACGCTGGAACGCATCGACTAATCCCACGTTCCCTACGTTTTTAATGGGAATTGATTGCATGTGACACCTTTCTAATATGGAGAGGATAAACCGTTTCCAGCGTATCCCTGAATAACAAACATCGTTATTGGCATTGCGACCCTATTTTGAATATAAACGTAGGTCAACAAGCTCGGAGTTATGCGTAAAATTTATTGCTCGTGATTTTAAAAGATTTCACTTCGCTAACACAATTACTAATTTTGATGAAAAACAAAATTTATACAAATTCTTAAAAATTAATTATATAAAAAAATACATAATGGTATTTTAAAACAACATATACGCTTACTAATATATAATAAATTTAAACATTATTTTTTTGAGAAAACTTGCACATTTGAAAAACCATTTTCTTTCAAATATAAGGCTTGTAATTTGCTCATCACACCACGTTCACAATACAACACGTAATTTTTACTTTGATCAAGGCTACCAAATTGAGAAGAAAGTTTGTAGAACGGCATTTGAATGACTTCATGTGTATCTGATTCAAATGGATTTTCATCCGTTTCTTCTGGGCTACGAATATCCAAAATCACTTCATTTTCACCCAATACAGAAATTGCCTCGACTTCTACCACTTCTTTTTCTGTTTCTTCTGCAATCTGGCGAATATCTAAATATTTTGCATTTTGCACCGCACTTTCAAGAATCTCGAAATTAAAATGCCCTTCTTCTTCAAGAATCTTTTCACGAACAGCTTTGATCGTAGGATTTTTTGAAATCACGCCACAAAATTCCGGCATAGATTTTGCAATATCGTCAGTGCCAATTTCTTTCGCCATCGCAATAATTTGTTCTTTATCGTGCGTAATTAACGGACGTAATACTAAGGCATCAGCCGCTTCATCAATCAAGCGTAAATTGGTTAAAGTTTGGCTAGAAACTTGTCCTAATGCCTCCCCTGTCACAATCGCTTCAATATTAAAACGTTGAGCGACTTTACTTGCTGCACGCACCATCATCCGTTTTAATACAACGCCCATTTGGCCGTTATCGACTTTCTCTAAAATCTCACCGACAACCCCTTCAAAGTTAATCGCAATAAAGCGTACTTTATGTGAAGCGCTATAGCGTTGCCAAATATGATAAGCCATTTGTTTTACGCCAATTTCATGGGCTGCACCGCCAAGATTAAAGAAACAATAATGAACTCGGGAACCACGACGAATCAACATGTAACTCGATACACCTGAATCAAATCCCCCAGAAATCAAAGAAAGCACATCCTCTTGCGTCCCAATTGGATAACCACCAATCCCTGCGTGACGTGCTTTAACTAACATCATTTTGTCATCTTCAATATCAATACGAACAGTCACATCTGGATTTTTCAACCGCACTTTTGCGCTTTCAATATGTTGATTTAATCCACCGCCGATATAACGTTCTGCTTCAATAGAACTAAATTTATGTTTCCCCTTACGTTTTACTCGAACGCAAAAGGTTTTGCCTTGAAGTTGTTGCGCGACATCAGCAAGCGTCAATTCAAAAATATGATGTAAATCGGTAAACGGTTTTTCTTCAACTTCTAAAAAATGATGAATACCAGGAATACGTTGTAACAAGGCGATTAATTCTTCACTATTTTCTTCATTTTTTGACCGCACTTCAATGTAATCCCAGTGACGTACAACTGCAGTTTCTTCATCATATTTCTGTAAAATATTGCGGATATTAGAGGTTAAAATTTTTGCGAAACGTTTACGAACAGTTTCGCTCTTAATCATAATTTCAGGAAAAAGTTTAACGATAAATTTCATATAAATAGCTTGGGCATTTCTTGGGTATTTAAAGTGGCGAGTATTTTACGCAAAGATAGTGAAAAGTCCACTGGTCCTAGCTTGAAATAATTTTTTAACAACTCAAGCAAAATACAGTAAAATGGCAAGCAATTTTTACCGTGAAAAAGGATAATTCCATGGCGCGTAAACCCGCATCTTCACAAGATTTTGAAACAACATTAGCGCAGTTAGAAAATATTGTTACACATTTAGAAAATGGCGATCTGCCGTTAGAAGAAGCGTTAAAAGAATTTGAACAAGGTGTGCAACTGGCTAAGTTAGGGCAAGAACGTTTACAACAAGCAGAACAACGTATTCAGATCTTATTGCAAAAAACTGAAGATGCCCCACTGAATGATTATGAAGGGAATGCTTAATGGGTAACTTTTCCGAAGAATTACAACAGGTTCAAACCCGTATTAACCACTTTTTAGAAGCTCAATTTGAGGGCATTGAAAGTTATAATGCGCCTTTACTTGACGCGATGAAATACGCATTATTACTTGGTGGTAAACGGGTTAGACCTTTTTTAGTTTACGCAACAGGTCAAATGCTTAACGCTGAGAAACAAACCTTAGATTACGCCGCTGCCGCTATTGAAGCCATTCATGCCTATTCCTTAATTCACGATGATTTACCTGCAATGGATAATGACAATTTGCGTCGTGGGCATCCAACTTGTCATATCCAATTTGATGAAGCTACGGCTATTCTTGCGGGCGATGCGCTGCAAAGTTTTGCTTTTGAAATGTTAACTAAAACGCCAAATATTTCTTCTGAACAAAAACTGGCTTTAGTTCAGATTTTAGCTCAAGGCGCTGGTGTACAAGGAATGTGCTTAGGGCAAAGTTTAGATCTTATCTCTGAGCATAAACAAATTAGTTTAAGCGAATTAGAATTAATCCATCGTAACAAAACGGGCACATTGCTGATTGCCGCATTAAAATTAGGTTTTATTTGTTCTCCGCATTTTGCCGACAAAAGGTTAGAACAATCCTTAACGCAATATGCGGAAGCCATTGGCTTAGCCTTTCAAGTTCAAGATGATATTTTAGATATTGAAGGTGATAGTGCAGAAATTGGCAAACAAGTCGGCGCTGATCTTGATTTAGATAAAAGTACGTATCCAAAATTACTTGGATTAAGTGGCGCAAAACAAAAAGCGCAAGATCTATATCAAAGTGCTTTGTCTGAATTAGAAAAAATTCCTTTTGATACGACCGCACTTCGTGCATTAGCTGAATTCATTATTACTAGAAAAAGTTAATACTGACCGTATCAATGCTCACAAAGTGCGGTCAAACATTATAAAGTTTTAAAAATGACTAACAATATGAACAATTACCCCTTATTATCTTTGATTAATTCACCAGAAGATTTGCGTCTTTTAAATAAAGAGCAGCTACCACAACTCTGCCAAGAATTACGCGGTTATCTTTTAGAATCTGTTAGTCAAACTAGCGGGCATTTGGCATCAGGTTTAGGCACTGTAGAGCTAACCGTTGCACTACATTACGTATATAAAACACCATTTGATCAGTTAATTTGGGATGTTGGACATCAAGCTTATCCCCACAAAATTTTAACCGGTCGTCGAGATCAAATGTCCACAATTCGTCAAAAAGACGGTATTCATCCTTTCCCTTGGCGTGAAGAAAGTGAATTTGATGTATTAAGCGTTGGCCACTCCTCTACTTCTATTAGTGCTGGATTAGGTATTGCTGTCGCCGCAGAACGAGAAAATGCAGGTAGAAAAACGGTATGCGTAATCGGTGATGGCGCAATTACTGCGGGAATGGCTTTTGAAGCGCTGAATCACGCAGGTTCTGTTCACACTGATATGTTGGTCATTTTAAATGACAATGAAATGTCTATTTCAGAAAATGTTGGCGCGTTAAATAATCACCTTGCTCGTATTTTCTCTGGTTCTATCTACTCCACATTACGAGATGGAAGTAAAAAAATTCTCGATAAAGTTCCGCCTGTAAAAAACTTTATGAAAAAAACCGAAGAACATATGAAAGGAGTGATGTTCTCACCAGAAAGTACATTATTTGAAGAGCTCGGTTTTAACTATATTGGCCCAGTGGATGGACATAACATTGACGAATTAGTGGCAACACTTACGAATATGCGTAATCTGAAGGGACCACAATTCTTACATATCAAAACGAAAAAAGGTAAAGGATACGCACCCGCGGAGAAAGATCCGATTGGTTTCCACGGCGTACCAAAATTTGACCCAATCACTGGTGAATTGCCTAAACACAATACTAAACCAACTTATTCAAAAATTTTTGGTGATTGGCTATGCGAAATGGCAGAAAAAGATTCCAAGATTATTGGTATCACACCTGCAATGCGTGAAGGTTCTGGCATGGTGGAGTTTTCCCAACGTTTTCCAGAACAATATTTTGATGTGGCAATTGCAGAGCAACACGCCGTCACGTTTGCCACTGGGCTTGCTATTGGCGGATATAAACCTGTAGTCGCGATTTACTCGACATTTCTACAACGTGCTTACGATCAATTAATTCACGATGTTGCTATTCAAAATCTACCTGTATTATTTGCGATTGATCGAGCGGGTATCGTAGGGGCTGATGGCCCAACACACCAAGGGGCATTTGATCTTAGCTTTATGCGTTGCATTCCCAATATGATTATCATGACACCAAGTGATGAAAATGAATGCCGTCAAATGCTCTATACAGGTTATCAATGTGGGAAACCTGCGGCAGTGCGCTATCCTCGCGGAAATGCCATTGGTGTTGAACTAACACCTTTAGAAATGCTTCCTATCGGTAAATCACGTTTAATTCGAGAAGGTCAAAAAATTGCGATTTTAAATTTTGGTACCCTTTTACCATCCGCTTTAGAGGCAGCAGAAAAACTCAATGCAACAGTTGTCGATATGCGTTTTGTGAAACCGATTGATATTGAAATGATTAATGTGCTTGCACAAACTCATGATTATTTAGTCACATTAGAAGAAAATGCAATTCAAGGTGGAGCGGGATCTGCTGTAGCGGAAGTGCTAAATTCATCTGGAAAATCGACCGCACTTTTACAGCTTGGTTTGCCAGATTATTTTATTCCACAAGCAACACAGCAAGAGGCATTAAAAGATTTGGGATTAGATTCAAAAGGAATTGAAGACAAAATTCTTAACTTTATTGAAAAACAAGGTAATTTATAAAAATAAACGCGATGATAACTTCATCGCGTTTTTTCTTAATCAACAATTCTTAAATGAGAAGCTGATTTTGTTTTCTTTTTTTCTTCTCGTTTTCTAGGACTATCTACAGCCTCATGAAAACCAGTTGGTTGTTCAGTACCTGGCTCAGAATTAAGTTCATCGTAAACCTCTTCTGGCTCAAACATCACGCCATCACCATTTTCACGAGCATAGATTGCAAGCGCTGCGCCCATTGGAATATACAGTTCACGAGAGACACCTTTAAATCGGGCATTAAACTGGATGAAATCATTTGTCAGTTGTAAATTGCCCGTAGCATTGGCAGACAAGTTCAATACAATCTGTCCATCTTTTACATATTCGACAGGAACATTCACACCTAAGTAAGTCGCATCAACAACTAAATAAGGCGTGAAACTATTATCTACTAGCCAATCATAATAGGCGCGTAATAAATAAGGGCGCTTAGGGGAAGCTTTATATTCCATTACTTATCATCCATTAAATTTTTTGGTGCAGCTTCACCTACAGACTGCAAGAATGAATCTCGACTAAATACACGATCCATATATCCCTTAATTGGTTTACTACCTGGACCTGTAAATTCCACGCCTAAATGTTTTAATTTCCATAACAATGGCGCAACGTAACAATCCACTAAACCAAACTCTTCATTCATGAAATAAGGCATTTGCTGGAAAACTGGTGTGATTGCTAAAAGTTCTTCTTTTAATTGTTTGAGCGCTTCAGCTTTTTCACTTTCTGTGCCATTTTCTGCTTTCTTGAGGGTTGGATACCAATCTTGTTCAATTCGTAACATCAAAAGACGATCTTTTGCTCGAGAAACTGGATACACTTGCATTAATGGTGGATGCGGAAAACGCTCGTCAAGATATTCCATAATAATTCGCGAACTAAACAAAACAAGATCACGATCAACTAACGTAGGCACTGTAGCATACGGATTTAATTCCATTAAATCTTCTGGTAATGCTTGCAAATCAACTTCTTCGTTCTCATAAAGTACACCTTTTTCAGCTAAAACAATTTTTACCTGATGACAGTAAATATCATCTTTATTTGAAAAAAGGGTCATTACTGAACGTTTACTTGATGCGCTGGACATTTATTCCTCCGAAGATCCAAAAATATTCTATATTTTATAAGGGGTGTGTATTCTACCACAAAGCGTAAGTCATTTGCCAAACAATTCTTTTTTATTGTTTTATAATCAATAAGTTAGATAACAAAAAAGCAGAGATTTCTCTCTGCTTTTCTTTTTCGAAACGAAAATAAAAATTAACGTTTTGAGTATTGTGGACGACGACGTGCTTTGTGTAAACCCACTTTTTTACGTTCAACGCGACGTGCGTCACGAGTAACGAAACCAGCTGCACGAAGTGCTGGGCGTAATGTTTCATCGTATTCCATCAATGCACGAGTGATACCGTGACGAATTGCACCCGCTTGACCAGAAATACCACCACCTTTAACAGTGACGTATAGGTCTAATTTATCAGTTAATTCAACCAATTCTAATGGTTGACGTACTACCATGCGCGCAGTTTCACGGCCGAAGTAAACGTCTAATTCACGTTGGTTGATAGTGATTTTACCACTGCCCGGTTTGATAAATACACGAGCTGAAGAGCTTTTGCGGCGACCTGTGCCGTAGTTTTGATTCTCTGCCATTTTCTAAACCTCGTGATTAAATATCTAATACTTGTGGTTGTTGTGCAGCGTGTTGGTGTTCAGCACCTGCGTACACTTTTAATTTACGGAACATTGCACGGCCTAATGGACCTTTTGGCAACATACCTTTAACCGCAATTTCAATCACTGCTTCAGGACGGCGAGCGATCATTTCTTTGAAAGTCGCTTGTTTAATACCACCTACATAGCCAGTGTGCCAGTAGTAAAGTTTATCTGTTTCTTTACGACCAGTTACTGCCACTTTGTCTGCGTTAATAACGATGATGTAATCACCTGTATCTACGTGTGGAGTGTACTCAGCCTTGTGTTTACCACGAAGACGACGTGCTAATTCAGTCGCTAAACGACCTAAAGTTTTACCTGTCGCATCTACTACGTACCAGTCGCGTTTAACCGTTTCTGGTTTTGCTACAAAAGTTTTCATTAATTAATTACCAAAAATTAGTTTGATACCCAGTGTTCTTACGAACACAACCATTGATCTTAATCGTCACCCCTTCGAGTGAGATCTCGATAAAATAATGTACGATGGGAATTCGCACATTTACAGGGTCGGTGTATTATACATATTTATTTCATTAATGCTAATTTTTTATGCAAAATTTTAGTATTTTTGCTGAAACCTATTTACATTAACTAAATTAATATTTTTAATGAATTTATTAAAATTGACTCATACATAAAGTTATTTTATTGTTAACTCAAATATCATCATACTAGTTATAGGAATTTTTATGAGCTACGCTAAAGAAATTGATACGCTTAATCAGCACATCGCTGACTTCAATAAAAAAATTAATGTTTCTTTTGAATTTTTCCCACCAAAAAATGAAAAAATGGAAACGCTTTTATGGGATTCGATTCATCGTTTAAAAGTGTTAAAACCGAAATTCGTTTCTGTTACTTATGGCGCAAACTCTGGAGAACGTGACCGCACTCATAGCATTGTAAAAGCAATCAAACAAGAAACTGGCTTAGAAGCGGCTCCGCATTTAACTGGTATTGATGCCACACCTGAAGAATTAAAACAAATTGCTAAAGATTACTGGGACAGTGGTATTCGTCGTATCGTTGCGTTACGCGGTGACGAACCCAAAGGATATGCCAAAAAACCATTTTATGCGTCAGATCTTGTGGAATTACTCCGCTCTGTCGCTGATTTTGATATTTCTGTAGCGGCTTATCCAGAAGTTCATCCAGAAGCAAAATCAGCACAAGCAGACTTGATTAATTTAAAACGAAAAATTGATGCAGGTGCAAATCATGTTATCACTCAATTTTTCTTTGATATTGAAAACTACCTACGTTTCCGTGATCGTTGTGCATCAATTGGTATTGATACTGAAATCGTGCCGGGCATTTTACCTGTAACTAACTTTAAGCAATTACAAAAAATGGCTTCTTTCACTAATGTGAAAATTCCTGCATGGCTTGTTAACGCTTATGAAGGATTAGACGATGATCAAACTACTCGTAATCTTGTAGCGGCTAGTGTTGCAATGGATATGGTGAAAATTTTATCTCGTGAAGGAGTGAATGACTTCCATTTCTATACGCTAAATCGCAGTGAATTAACTTATGCAATTTGTCATATGTTAGGTGTAAGACCTAGCTAATATACGACTTATTTAATATTCAAAACCCACGTTCTTTCAAAGCGTGGGTTCTTTTTTCTTTACAATTTTTATCATAGATAAATGATTATCAAAAAAACCGAGCCTTTGGAAAATGCCGTGACGGAATAATTGATACATACTCGTTTATCTCTCGGGATAGTTGACTGTAAGAAAAGTGCGGTCAATTTAAAGGTGAAATCGCTCGTATTCTACGAGGAACAGGAATAATGTGCAAATAATAAAAAATGTGATGATCACAACGCAATCATCACATTTTAATATCAACCTTTCATTCGAAAGTTAAAGGAAAATCAGGTTATTACCAGAAATATGCTACACCAGCACCAGCACCAACATTACCTTGTGTATTAGCACCTAGTGAGAATTTAACCCCATATTTTCCATTATCAGAAAGGCGACTATAACCAACAGCAACCGCAGATTGACCACGATATTGACCTACTGCAGCAGTAGCAGCTGACAAACCAGGGCGATAAGATTGGAGCAAGTTTGCCGTAGCAATTGCACTTGCCGTACCAGCATCTGCACGTTTGCCCATTTTATCGATGCGATGGTTTAACTTATCCATATTGACACTCAAACGGCGTTCAACGGCATGTAACTGACCACCATTCACAGCATCTTTACTGTCTTTAGCAACACGCCCATTAGCCACATTACGGATTACACCTTCCTCATTTAAGCTAATTGACTTATCTGCATTTTTAGTAAACGGTAAGTCGGCAGAAACAATATATTCATTGCCACTAGACGTGACTTTAATGCCACTACCAGCAACTACTTTAGTTTTCGCAGCCTTAATCGCTTCCGCTACTTCGCCAGCTTTCGCCAGTTTATTCGCATCAGCTGTAGCAACAGATGGAGTCTCTCCAGCTGTAATTGTACCCGTTACCGCTGAAACTTTACCTGACTTCAATGTGATTGTTGTGCCATCAGTATCGATAGAAAGACCTTCGCTTTGCGCGCTAATACCACCGTTTGGTTTGGTTTTTGCTGCAATCGTTAATGTATCATTTGCACTATCTACTGTAGCAGTAATACCGTGACCCTCAATTACTTGACGGCCAGGATCACCTTTTTCACCTTTGTCACCTTTTGCGCCTTGCTCGCCCGCAGCACCACCAGCAGTATCACCACCCGCCCAGCTAATTATGGTTTCACCATTTTTAGATTCCACTTTTATTTTGGAATCACCAGATTTGATCACAGATTTAATAATTGTATGACCTGCTTTCTCACCTTCCACAGGTTGTTCTATTGATATCGCACCGCTACCCTCAGCAGCCTCAACTGGCGCATCAAAGGTGATTTTATGAGCCGTATGTGTATCGTTATTTCTTGTAAGTCTAATCCCTTTATTCCCTTCTAAAACCAATCTGGAATGCTCGCTATTCTATGCTGTTGGAGCCGAATCTGCCCCTAATATGCCTATATTCATCTCTGTATCTGGGCACGCAATCTCTACATTTCCATTTTGGCATCCATTATAATGCTTAAGATCATCTGGCTCACCAGTGTTAGTAGTCGTAACACGAAAATAATAGTCTGTTCCCAACGCAGAAGGTTCAGGATTCGTAAGAGGTTCCGAATTAGTAGTTACAGCCTGAGGCCCGTAGACAACACCGTCGCCAATACGGCTGTTGCCACGGTTGCAGAAGCACGTTTTTTGTGTGTTTTAGTCAGTTCAGATACGGCGACCCAGGCTTGAGCTGCTTCGTTCCATACAATTCTAAAAATTTTATTCATAATTTTCCTCTTTAAATAGTCACATTAAAAATTGAGCACGGATTGTACACAATAAAAACAACAACATAATTATAACAATCATCTATTTTATTTATGTTTCACCATAAACATAAAGGACTGAATTTGTAAGATACAACTTCAGTCCTTAAGTTACAGTTAAGTAATAAACTTAAAATTTATGCTAATTCCGCACGTAATTTTTTCGTTACATCCACCATCACTTTTAATTGATCGATAGTTTCTGTCCAACCACGTGTTTTTAAACCGCAGTCTGGATTTACCCATAAGCGTTCTTTTGGAATGACATTTAACGCTTTGCGTAATAAGTGTTCAATTTCACCTGCGGTTGGTACACGTGGGCTGTGGATATCATATACGCCTGGACCGATGTCATTCGGGTAGTTGAATTTCACGAAGGCATCTAATAATTCCATATCTGAACGTGAAGTTTCGATGGTAATCACGTCCGCATCTAATGCAGCAATTGCTGGTAAGATGTCGTTAAATTCGGAATAACACATATGAGTGTGAATTTGCGTATCATCTTGCACGCCCATTGAGCTTAAACGGAATGCTTCGCCTGCCCATTGTAAATATGCATCCCAATCTGCGCGTTTAAGTGGTAAACCTTCACGAATTGCTGGCTCATCGATTTGGATAACTTTAATGCCCGCAGCTTCTAAATCTAACACTTCATCAGATAACGCTACGCCGATTTGTTTACATACGGTTGAACGTGGAATGTCGTTACGTACGAATGACCATTGTAAAATAGTTACAGGGCCTGTAAGCATTCCTTTCATTACACGGTTTGTGAGGCTTTGTGCATATTGAGACCAACGCACCGTCATTGGCTCTGGGCGAGTCACATCACCGTAAATCACTGGTGGTTTTACACAACGTGAACCGTAGCTTTGTACCCAACCAAACTTGGTGAACGCGAAACCGTCTAATAATTCCCCAAAGTATTCCACCATGTCGTTACGTTCTGCTTCACCGTGAACTAACACATCTAAATCTAATTCTTCCTGGCGACGCACTACATATTCGATCTCTTTTTTCATCGCTGCTTCGTAATCTGCAAGAGATAATTCACCTTTTTTGAAGCTTGCACGAGCATGACGAATTTCAGTCGTTTGCGGGAATGAACCAATGTTTGTGGTTGGCAGAAGCGGTAAATTTAACCATGCATTTTGCTTAACAATACGTTCTGCAAATGGCGATTTACGTTGATCCGCACCTTTTGGCAAGTTTGCTAAACGTTCTGCCACTTCTGGGCGATGAATTTCTTTTGAGGTTGCACGTGCATCTGCTGCCGCTTGGCTTGCATCTAATGCCGCTTGAACAGAGGCTCTGCCATTATTTAAGGCTTGTTTTAATACATTTAATTCTTCTACTTTTTGTAGTGTGAAAGATAACCAGCTATAAAGTGCGGTATTTTTTTCTTTTAATTGTACTTCCACTTCTAAATCAAATGGGGTGTGCAATAATGAACAGCTTGGCGCAATCCATAAACGCTCGCCTAATTTTGCTTTTAATGGCTCTAATACATCTAACACTTTATTTAAGTTTGCACGCCAGATATTACGGCCTTCAATCACGCCTGCTGAAAGCACTTTGCTGTAATCTTCAAATACTGCAAGTTGTTCTGGTGCACGCACTAAATCTAAATGCAAGCCCGCAACAGGTAAAGCTTTTAATAACTCAGCGTGTTCAGCAACTGAACCAAAATAAGTGGCTAACAATAATTTTGCGTTCACTTTGCTTAATTCAGCGTAAACAGATTTATAAGCTTCAACCCACTCTGCAGGTAAATCTAATGCTAATGCAGGTTCATCAATTTGAATCCACTCTGCACCTTCAGCCACTAATGCGTTTAAGATTTCAACATAAACAGGCACTAATTGATTTAACAAATCGAAACGGTTAAAAGCTTCGCCTTTTTCTTTACCTAACCATAAGAATGTTAATGGCCCAACAATCACCGGTTTGAAGTTTAAACCTAATGCTTTTGCTTCACGGATTTGGTTTACATAATGTGCTGGATTAGCCTTGAATTGTGTATTTTTATGAAATTCTGGCACGAGATAGTGATAGTTCGTATCGAACCATTTAGTCATTTCAATTGCGAATTGATCTTTGTTACCACGTGCAAGTTGGAAATATTGATCAAGGGTTAAATTTTGACTATCAAAACCAAAACGAGCAGGAATTGCCCCTGTTGCCACTTGTAAATCTAAAATATGATCGTAGAACGTGAAATCGCCCACTGCAACGAAATCCGCATTCGCCGCTGCTTGATGTTTCCAGTTTTTTTCACGCAACGCTTTCGCTAAATCTAATAAATCTTGCTCTGCTAATTCTTTACGCCAATAACGTTCCTGTGCAAATTTTAATTCACGTTTCGCACCCACACGAGGAAAGCCTAAAATATGTGATGTTGTCATAATAACTCCCGTTTTAAAGTAATCTTCTTAATCATTTAGACGGCTAAACGTCTATGCGGGTATAGAATGCGTCATCTCAGTGTATTATGCAAACTTATTATTTTCAGGATTTGTATGAAATTAATTAATATTAAAACCTCGTATAAAACGAAGGGGCATACTAAATGCCCCAAAACTATTGCAAAATTTACCGCACTTTTACTGCAATGCTTTCTCAATTTTTTCAAATAAGTCTTTTGAAAGATTTTCTACAATACTTAGGCGTTCTAAAGCTCGTTTCATGAGCGTTTGGCGTTGAGCATCAAAACGAGAAAAACGAATTAATGGCTCGATTAAGCGCGCAGCCACTTGTGGATTACTTTCATTTAAACGGATTAACACATCCGTTAAGAAACGATAGCCAGAACCGCTGACGTTGTGGAATGCTTTTAAGTTATGGTTAGCAAAACTACCCACTAATGCACGTAAACGGTTTGGATTATTAAAGTTAAAACTTGGGTGATCCATTAATAACTGAATAATTTCCAACACATTTTCATCTGGGCGAGTGGCTTGTAATGCAAACCATTTATCCATCACTAATCCATCATGTTGCCATTTTTGTTCAAAATCAGCTAATAACGCATCTCTGCAAGGTAATGCCGCTTTAGTCGCAACACTTAATGCAGCCAATGTATCTGTCATATTATTCGCATTATTGTAGTGTTTTTGGACTAAGTTATTACCCAAATTGGTGTAAGCCAAATAAGTTAAGCAAAGATTACGCATTGCACGCAAGGCGATGTCTTGTTGAGTAACTTGATAATCATCAAGACGAATATGGGTGTAAACGCGCAAGAAATCATCTTTTAAAGATTCTGCAATTTGCGCTTGCATAAATGCTCTTGCGGCTGAAATACCATCAGGATCGATGGTTTTGAAACCTTCAGCAAATTCCATTTCTTTCGGCAGCGTGAGAATTAACGTTGCCAGTTCAATATCCTTCTCATAATTGTTCAAAACATGAGAAAGTGCGGTCAACATTTCAGGCGAAATTGCTAGCGCCTCGCCTTGTTGGAAACGCACAACATTACGACGTAATTCTTGCGCAAATAACATCTGAGCCGCATCCCAACGGATAAATTGATTATCTGCAAATTTCAGCAAGCCTAATAACTGCTCAGTTTTATAATCATAATCCAGTTTGACTGGCGCAGAAAAATCACATAGCAATGCGGGAATAGGGCGACCATAAATGCCATGAAACTCGAAGACTTGATCTTTTTCAGTAACATTTAATACGTCACTCAACAATTCGCCATTATGTTGTAGCATTTGTTTCGTGCCGTTCGCATCATAAAGCGCCACTTTTAATGGAATATGTAAATTCACTTTTTCCATTTGATCGGCGGTTGGCTGTGTGGATTGTGAAACTGTTAAACGATAAGTATGCGTTTTTTCGTCATAAGCATCACTAATTAATAATTCTGGTGTACCTGATTGGCTATACCAACGGCGGAATTGGTTTAAATCGAGGTTATTTGCACGTTCCATAGCAGAAACAAAATCTTCACAGGTTGCGGCTTTGCCATCATTTTCAGCAATATAAAGCTGCATCCCTTTTTGGAAACCTTGCTCGCCTAATAAAGTGTGCAACATACGAATGACTTCTGCCCCTTTTTCATATACCGTCACGGTATAGAAGTTATTCATTTCAATCACTTTCTCAGGGCGAATTGGGTGCGACATTGGGCTTGAATCTTCGGCAAATTGTACGGTGCGTAAAAATTTCACATTATTAATGCGATTCACCGCACGCGAACCTGTATCTGAAGAAAATTCTTGATCACGGAAAACCGTTAAACCTTCTTTCAAACTTAATTGGAACCAATCACGGCAGGTTACACGGTTGCCTGTCCAGTTATGGAAATATTCGTGTGCGAGCACACTTTCAATGGTAAGATAATCTTCATCTGTTGCCGTTTGTGGATTGGCTAATACAAATTTAGAGTTAAAGATATTTAACCCTTTATTTTCCATGGCGCCCATATTGAAAAAATCGACGGCAACGATCATGTAAATATCTAAGTCATATTCTAAATTAAAGCGATCCTCATCCCATTTCATCGCTTTTTTCAGACTTTCCATTGCCCAAGTTGCACGATCAAGATTGCCTCTATCAACATAAAGCTCTAAGGCTACTTCACGACCACTTTTAGTAATAAATTTATCTTGTAATAAATCAAAATCCCCTGCCACTAAAGCGAATAAATAGCTTGGTTTTGGGAAAGGATCGTTCCATTCCACCCAATGGCGACCATCTTCTAATTCACCACTTGCAATGCGGTTACCATTCGAAAGTAAGAATGGATATTTAGTTTTATCTGCGGTAATTTTGGTTGTGTAACGCGCCAGCACATCAGGGCGATCAAGCATATAAGTGATTTGACGGAAACCCTCCGCCTCGCATTGCGTACAAATGCCCTCACCAGACTGATATAGCCCCTGTAATGAAGTGTTTTCTGCTGGTACAAGGAAGGTCACAATTTCAAGTTCAAATTCTTCCGCACTTTTACCTTTTAAATCGAGCGTTAAACTCTCACCATCTTGTTGATAGTCCGAAAATGGCTCACCATTAAATTTAATAGAGGAAAACTGGAAACTATGCCCATCTAAACGTAAAGAAGTCGCTTCATTATTTAAGCGTTGGAATTTTGTGGTTGCCGTCACCACAGTATGTTTTGGATCGAGTTGAAAATCTAAATAAATGTCAGTGACCGTAAAATCTGGTTGTTTGTAATCTTTTCTATATTTTGCTTTGGCTAACATAATTTGCCCTATTCTTATAAAAATTATGCTTAGGATAAAATTTTATCCTTAAAGTTGCAATGGTATTTTCCTATAAAACCGATTTAGCAAACGTTTGCTTGATATGCCCAAGATGTGCTATTCTACGCCACGTTTTTAATTAAAAAATTGAGAAAATAGCATGTCAAACACTGCACAAATTGCCGTTGTAATGGGTTCCAAAAGCGATTGGGCTACCATGCAAGAGGCAACTCAGATTTTAGATGAGTTAAAAGTACCTTATCATGTGGAAATCGTCTCTGCCCATCGTACGCCTGATAAACTTTTTGAATTTGCCGAAAATGCACAAAAAAATGGCTACAAAGTAATTATTGCTGGTGCTGGCGGTGCGGCACATTTACCCGGTATGATCGCAGCGAAAACACTTGTGCCAGTGCTGGGTGTGCCAGTAAAAAGTTCTATGTTAAGTGGTGTAGATAGTCTTTATTCGATTGTGCAAATGCCAAAAGGAATCCCAGTCGGAACATTAGCTATTGGCCCTGCTGGCTCGGCAAATGCGGGGTTGTTAGCTGCACAAATTCTAGCAGGTTGGGATTTAGAATTGCTTTCACGCTTGCAATCTTTCCGTGAAAGCCAAACTCATGCTGTACTGGATAACCCCGATCCACGCACATAAAAATATCTTCAGATCTGACCGCACTTTTAAAGTGCGGTTGTTTTTTTCGTAAATTTAACGAGAAATATTATGCAAAACTCCACCTTATATCCAACCGTTTATGTACTCGGCAACGGACAACTTGGCAGAATGTTACGTTACGCTGGTGCACCTTTAGATATTTATGTTGAACCGCTTGAGTTCAATGCGCCAGTTTTTGACTTACCTGAAAATGCAATCATCACGGCGGAAATTGAACGCTGGGAAAAAACGCCTTTGACTGAATTACTCGGCAATCATAAAAACTTCGTTAATCAACATGTATTTGGATTATTGGCCGATCGTTTTACTCAAAAATCCTTGCTTGATGAACTGAATCTTTCGACATCGCCTTGGTGTTTATTAAAAGATAAAAATCAATGGAATGATCTTTTCCAAACTGTTGGCGAGAAAGTCGTCGTTAAACGCAGAACAGGCGGATATGATGGACGTGGTCAATGGATTATCAGCGATGAAAACAAAGCGGACATCACCGATGATTTATTTGGTGAAGTGATCGCAGAAAAATTTATTCCTTTCGATTATGAGGTTTCGATTGTAGGCGCAAGATTTAAAAATGGCGAAAAACGTTTTTATCCCGTTACGCATAACCTGCAACAAAATGGTATTTTGCGTTACAGTGTGGTTGATATTGCGTTTCCTCAACAATCCGAACAACAAAAACAAGCAGAAACAATGCTCGGCAAAATTATGGATAAATTAGGCTATGTGGGAGTCATGGCAATGGAATGTTTTGTTGTAGGCGACAAATTACTGATTAACGAACTTGCGCCTCGCGTACATAACAGTGGACATTGGACACAACTAGGATGCTCGATTAGCCAATTTGAATTACATTTACGTGCGCTACTCAATTTGCCAACACCTGAATTACAAACATTCGCCCCAAGTGTGATGGTGAATTTAATCGGCACAAACCATAATCCCAAATGGCTTAATACACCGTTTGCACAACTTCATTGGTATGGTAAAGAAGTGAGAACTGGACGTAAGGTTGGGCATATCAATCTTTCTCATCCTAATAAAGCGGTCATTGTTCAACAATTAGAAAAACTCCGCGCTGAGTTACCAGAAGATTATCAATCGGGATTAAATTGGGCGATTGAAAAACTAAAATAATATAAAAAATAACCGCACTTTTTGATGAATATTTAAAAATATCAAAGTGCGGTTAATTTTTATAAAAATCTTTCTTGATAAAATAAAACGGCTGAAGTATAAAATTATCCACCACACAACACATACATAAGGAAAAGCTATGTTTGAACATATCAAAGCGGCACCAGCCGATCCAATCTTAGGCTTAGGCGAAGCATTCAAATCCGAAACTCGCGAAAATAAAATCAACTTGGGTATTGGCGTTTATAAAGATGCGCAAGGCACAACCCCAATTATGCGTGCAGTGAAAGAAGCCGAAAAACGCTTATTTGATAAGGAAAAAACGAAGAATTATCTGACTATTGATGGTATTGCTGATTATAACGAACGAACAAAAGCACTACTTTTCGGTAAAGATTCTGAAGTCATCCAATCTAATCGAGCAAGAACAGTACAAAGTTTAGGTGGAACAGGCGCATTACGCATTGCGGCAGAATTTATTAAACGTCAAACCAAAGCACAAAATGTTTGGATCAGCACACCAACATGGCCAAACCACAATGCCATTTTCAATGCGGTGGGTATGACAATTCGTGAATATCGTTATTATGATGCTGAACGTAAAGCCCTTGATTGGGAACATTTACTCGAAGATTTAAGCCAAGCAAGCGAAGGTGATGTGGTGCTTTTACACGGTTGCTGCCACAATCCAACCGGTATTGACCCAACCCCTGAACAATGGCAAGAATTAGCCGCACTTTCGGCTAAAAATGGTTGGTTGCCACTCTTTGACTTTGCTTATCAAGGTTTAGCCAATGGCTTAGACCAAGATGCTTACGGTTTACGTGCTTTTGCGGCAAACCACAAAGAATTATTAGTCGCGAGTTCATTCTCTAAAAACTTTGGTTTATACAATGAGCGTGTCGGTGCCTTTACCCTTGTGGCTGAAAATGCAGAAATTGCTTCAACTGCATTAACACAAGTGAAATCAATTATTCGTACACTCTACTCTAACCCTGCATCTCACGGTGGGGCGACCGTAGCAACAGTATTAAATGATGCTCAACTTCGCCAAGAATGGGAAAATGAATTAACTGAAATGCGTGAGCGCATCAAAAAAATGCGTCATTTATTCGTTCAGTTATTAAAAGAATATGGTGCAGAACAAGATTTCAGCTTTATCATGGAACAAAATGGTATGTTCTCTTTCAGTGGCTTATCACCTGAACAAGTAGATCATTTAAAAGATGAGTTTGCGATTTATGCTGTTCGTTCTGGTCGAATCAATGTAGCAGGTATCACAGAAGATAATATTCGTTATTTATGTGAAAGTATTGTAAAAGTGCTTTAATCATCTTGAGTTTAAGAGGGCTAAAATTTAAAAAATTTTAGCCCTTATTCTTTACCAATATCCCTCAATGTCAAAAATATCGACAAACAAATGCGATTATAAGAATGCATAACATAATCAAAATTTGAATCAAACGTTTTTTGGTTAATTTCTCAGCAGGCATTGATGATTTACTCTTCTTTATATGACTAATTAGTGGTATACTTTTTTGCGTTAGATCAATTTTACACTAATTTCTCGAAATATTTGAGGTTTACATGAAGAATTTCGTTGCAGAAACCAAGGCAGGACGCCGGATTCAATCGGGAGGTTGTGCTATTCATTGCCAGGATTGCAGTATTAGCCAACTTTGTATTCCTTTTACGCTGAACGAACACGAATTAGATCAGCTTGATAATATTATCGAACGAAAAAAACCCATTCAAAAATCTCAAGTACTTTATAAAGCCGGTGACACACTCAATTCTATTTACGCTATTCGTTCTGGCACCATAAAAACCTATACCATTAGTGAATCTGGTGAAGAACAAATTACCTCTTTTCACTTACCTGGTGATTTAGTTGGTTTTGATGCAATTACTCAAATGCAACACCCAAGTTTTGCTCAAGCATTAGAAACGGCAATGGTATGCGAAATTCCTTATGATATTTTGGATGACTTAGCCGGTAAAATGCCAAAATTACGCCAACAAATTTTACGCCTAATGAGTAATGAAATTAAAAGTGATCAAGAAATGATTTTATTACTGTCTAAAATGAATGCAGAAGAACGCTTGGCTGCTTTTATTCATAATCTTTCTAAACGATACTCTGCTCGCGGTTTTTCAGCTAAAGAATTCCGTTTAACCATGACTCGAGGCGATATAGGAAATTATCTTGGTTTAACTGTTGAAACTATTAGTCGTTTATTAGGTCGTTTCCAAAAATTAGGTATCCTCACCGTACAAGGAAAATATATTACTATTAATGATATTGACGGTTTGATTGAGTTAACTGGAACAAATAAAACCAAAATTACAATGGTTGAATAATGAAAAAAAGGCGTGCAAATTCACGCCTTTTTTACATAGATAAAAATAATCTTAGAATAAGCTCACCTTTTTATCTCTCACACCTTGCCATTCTAAAGATTCTTTTTTATTCTATGAAAAGCTTCGGAGGTTATGATGAAATTTAAAAATATCCTAGTTGTTCTTAATCCTGAAAACGAAAAACAATATGCTCTTGCTCGTGCTGTTCGTTTAGCGAAAGAACAAAAAAATGAAACAAAAGTAAAAATTACCGCCCTTTTATCTGTATATGATTTATCTTATGAAATGTCTGCCTTACTTTCTTCAGAAGAACGTTCTGAAATGCATCGTCAGGTGATTGAAAAGCATCATCATGCTGTACAATATTACTTAGATAAATATGCTGATCCAGAAATTGAATTACAATCTCACATTGTTTGGCACAGTAATGAGACAGAGGCGATAAAAGAAGAAGTTGAAAATAATGATTATGATCTTGTAGTGAAATATACCAAAGATCAAGAAAGTTTTACTTCTCTAATTTTCACGCCAGTTGATTGGCAATTACTACGTAAATGCCCGATTCCTGTATTAATGGTACGCGATGGCGACTGGAAACATCAACGCCGTATTTTAGTAGCGGTAAATGTTTCAGGCGAACAAGAATACCAAAATGAATTTAATCTAGAACTTGTTGAAACTGGTATGTCATTAGCTGAAAACTTAAATCGTGGCAATGTGCATTTAGTTGCAGCCTACCCTTCAACACCAATCAACATGGCCATTGACTTACCTGAATTTAACACATCAGGTTATGAAAATGGTATTCGAGGCCAACATCTTATTAATATGAAAGCCTTACGACAACAATTTGGTATAGCAGAAGATCATACTCATGTATGTGAAGGTTTCCCTGAGGAGGTTATTCCTACTGTAGCTAAAGAAATTGAAGCAGAACTAGTTATCCTTGGCACTGTTGGTCGTACAGGGCTATCTGCCGCCTTACTTGGTAATACTGCAGAACATGTTATAAGTAAATTAAGTTGTAATCTCTTAGGTATCAAACCATCTAAAAAGGATGAATAATTCATCTCACACATAAAAGTGCGGAAAATATTACCGCACTTTTGTGATTTAGATCACAAATCCACACTTTTCCTACAACCCCCTTTAAATGAGATTCGTTTTTATTTAAAATCCATGAAATTATTTCTCCCTCATTTTTAATTTAAGGACAAAAAATGAAAAAAACACTTATTGCAAGCTTACTTGCATTTGCAAGTATCGCCCAAGCACATGATCTTTGGGTTGATGTTCCTGCTCAAATTCCATCAGATAGTATATTAAAGGCTAATATGGGATATGGTCACTATCCTTATGTAGAAAAAATTCCTGAAGCTCGTTTAAAAATTTTTGCGCCAATGGAAGTTATCAGCCAAGATGGCGAAAAACAAATACTGGTTCAAAAAGGAGAAAATTACCAATATCAATCAAGTAAATCTTTAACTAATGGCTCTTACTGGGTAACAGCAACATACAAACCAACATTCTGGTCACAAAATGCAGAAGGTTGGAAAATGGAAAATTTAAAAGGTTTACCGAATGCGACCTATTGCGAAGAAACCCAAATGTTTGCTAAAAAACTTATTACTGTAGGCAAACAAAAATTAAATGCTGAAATGGCAAAAACACGTATTGGTTTGCCACTTGAAATTGTACTATTAGAAGATCCAAGTAAAGTAAAAGCAGGCGAACCGTTCCCTGTTCAAATCTTCTATAATGATCAGCCTTTAGCGGGAGAAACCGTCATTGCGACATCCGATACCATCGCAATGAAAGATTTTGAGGCCGTTGATGGACATCGTGAACCACAAGGATTCTCAGGGAAAACCGATGAACAAGGTCGTGTAAATATTATTCCTCTTATTGAGGGAATTTGGAAAATCAAAGTTATTCATAAAACTTCATTTCCAGAACAACAAATTTGCCAACAATCGGCAAACTACTCAACATTGATTCTTCCAATTGGAAAAGGTTTAGATAAACTGCCGCCACGACCAGAGCATCACCATCATTAATTTCTATACACCATAAAATAGTGGTGATAGAATGCAAAAACGCTATCAATAAAATGGATATTTTTCTTACGAAAAATATCCATTTTTATTCAATATAGCAAAATAAAAAGAGATGTATATCGATGAACAAACAAAATAGTAAAACCGTTGCGGTAGTCACTTCAACAATTGGTCGTCCAGAATTAGCTTTGGCTATTAAAAGCGTGCAAAATCAAACTTATCCATGTAAGCATTATGTATTTGTCGATGGCAATATATTTTGCGATAAAGCCAACTCCATATTGGCACAATTCCCCAATGTCGTACCAATTTATTTACCGATGAATACCGGTAAAAATCGTATTCTCAATGGAGCCATTAATGCTGCTGCAGCTTTTCTTGTTGAAGAAGATATTATTTGTTACTTAGATGATGACAATCAGCTACGAGAAGATCACGTGGAAAGCTTAGTAAACGTGCTTGAACAAGGTGCTGATTTTGCTTATTCCTTACGAGCTTTTTACGACTTAAATCATCAATTTATTTGCCATGATGATTTTGAATCTCTAGGAAATTGGAATACAAAAAGCGATATTTTCGTAGATGTTAAAATAGAAGATATTCAAAAACAAATACATTTTAACTTTAATGGCATCAATGCTCATATCGATACCAATTGTTATGCCGTACCTCGTGAAATAGCCCAGAAAGCAGCGTATGGCTGGTATACCCTATCTATCGGTGACCGAGGATTTTTATCAGCCCTAAAAGATTTAGGTTTAATGGGACAAACCTCTGGAAAATATACTGTCAAATATACCATTGATTTTAATAAATTAATCGTTGCTCGTAGTTTCTTCCCTCAATTAACACTATCAGATGAATTAAATGATCATATTTCTGCCGGCATATTAAAGCTAATTAATCAGCAAAATATTGAATATTACGACGGCCGTCCTTGGGCAAAGGAATAAAAGTAAAGATTTTTCATCAAAAAACATAAAAAATCTTAATTCAGGCTTGACTTATTTCTCATGTACTAGTTTAATAGTACAAAAGTTTCCAAAAGGATATCAATATGCAAACTCAAGCCTTTATTGCAGTGACAGCTCAACCCGTTCCTTATTATGCCGACACCACTGCTATTTTTAATACACTTTGCCAACCTAATTCAAATTCTCTTCTACTCGACTCTGCCGAAATCGGGAGTAAAAACAGTTTACAAAGCCTTATCTTAGTCAATGCTGCGGTTAAAATAACGTGCTTAGGTCACAACGTCATATTTAAAGCATTAAATGAGAATGGAAAACAAGTTTTAAAAGAAATTCATCCAAAATTAACCGTACTTGGAAAAATAAATGCGGTCAATTTTGATAATGAATTTTCTGTACAATTTTCTCCGCTTGATAATCAACTCGATGAAGATAGCAAATTACAGTCTGCTACTATTTTTGATGGACTACGTGTTGTTTCTACTCTTTATCAACATAGCCAAACGCCCATTTTCTTAGGTGGATTGTTTGCTTACGATCTCGTTGCAAATTTCATTCCAATGGATGGCATTACATTGCAAAATGATGGTATTAACTGCCCTGATTACAGTTTCTATCTTGCCGAACATCTCATTACTATCGACCATCAAAATCAACAAGCAACACTAAAAAGTTTCTGTTTTGCCCAAGAAGAACAAGTTAATATTGCGAAAACCTCGCTTTCCATTGCACAAAAACTAAAAAATATTGATAACGTTCTTTCTATTAAAGCGGCAAGTGATGAAGTTAAAACAAACTTTGACGATCCTGAATTTACTGGCATTGTGAAAGCCTTAAAACACCATATTAACATTGGTGATGTATTCCAAATTGTGCCCTCTCGCCGTTTCTCCCTTGCTTGCCCGAATACATTAGCCAGTTATGCCCAACTCAAACAAAATAATCCAAGCCCTTATATGTTCTATATGAATGATGAAGACTTTATTTTGTTTGGTGCATCGCCAGAAAGTGCGCTGAAATATGAGCCAGAAAATCGTCAGTTAGAAATTTACCCAATCGCAGGTTCACGCCCTCGTGGTTTTGATGCTCACGGCAACATTGATCCTGAATTAGATGTACGTTTAGAACTAGAACTTCGTCTTGATCACAAAGAACAAGCAGAACATTTAATGTTGGTTGATTTAGCGCGTAACGATATTGCTCGAGTTTGCCAAAGCGGCACCCGTAAAGTGGCAGAATTAATGCAAGTGGATCGCTATTCTCACATCATGCATTTGGTCTCTCGCGTAGTGGGTAAATTACGCCCTGAGTTAGATGCGCTTCACGCCTATCAAGCCTGTATGAATATGGGTACATTAACTGGCGCGCCCAAAATCAAAGCAATGCAGCTTATTTATCAATTTGAGCAGCAAAAACGTCATAGTTACGGTGGTGCAGTGGGTTATCTCACTTCCGATGGACATTTTGATACCTGTATAGTAATCCGTTCTGCTTTCGTACAAAATGGGGTTGCCCATATTCAAGCAGGTTGCGGCGAGGTGTTAGATTCTGATCCACAAATGGAAGCCGATGAAACACGCCACAAAGCAGCGGCTGTCTTAAAAGCTATTCGTCAAGTTAATACACAAGCAAAATAAGGAAGAATTATTATGGCTAATATTTTATTTTTAGATAACTTCGATTCCTTTACTTACAATCTTGTGGATCAATTCCGTGTATTGGGTCACAACGTCACAATTTACCGCAATGATTGTGATTTAGAAAAACTGGTAGAAACCGCACTCAATACACCTGATACCATTCTTGCACTCTCTCCAGGGCCAGGAACACCATCAGAAGCGGGGATTTTGCTGCCATTGATCGAACGCTTAAAAAATCATATTCCAATTATTGGAATTTGTTTAGGCCATCAAGCATTGATTCAAGCCTTTGGCGGGAAGGTTGTTCACGCTGGCGAAGTATTGCATGGTAAAGTTTCTCGTATCACCCATGATAACGAAGCCATGTTTAAAGATCTTACTAATCCAATGCCTGTGGCGCGTTATCATTCTTTAATGGGACAAGATTTACCAAAAGAATTTATCGTCAATGCGGAATATAATGGCATTATCATGGCAATTCGTCATCGCGATTTACCCATTTGCGCATTCCAATTTCACCCTGAAAGTATTTTAACAGTGCAAGGTTCGCAATTATTACAACAATCCATTGAATGGTTGTTAAATAGATAAGACATCAAAAAATGCGGTGATTTTTAACCGCACTTTAAAGGAGAAAAAATGATCACCGTATTCGGACTTAAATCCAAACTCGCACCACGTCGTGAACAACTGGCAGAAGTCATTTATAACAGCCTATATCTTGGCTTAGATATTCCAAAAGGCAAACACGCGATTCGCTTTCTGTGTTTAGAAAAAGAAGATTTTTACTACCCTTTCGACCGTAGCGATGATTACACAGTCATCGAAATTAACCTGATGGCTGGTCGTATGGAAGGCACGAAAAAACGCTTGATAAAAATGCTGTTTAGCGAATTGGAGTACAAGCTCGGCATCCGAGCTCACGATGTGGAGATTACGATTAAAGAACAACCTGCGCATTGCTGGGGTTTCCGCGGAATGACAGGCGATGAAGCGCGCGATTTAGATTACGATATTTATGTTTAATAAAATATAGAAAATTAACAAATCCATATATAAAGAAAAACAGGAATAGACTATGCAACACAACCAATTATTAGAACAACTTTATAGCGGACATTCACTTTCGACTTCAGAAAGCACCGCACTTTTTAATGCAGTCATCCAAGGTGAGCTTTCCAATGAACAAATTGCTGCAATGCTGATTGCGTTAAAAGTGCGGGGAGTAAATACTGAAGAAATTACGGGTGCGGTTGCCGCCTCATTACAAAATGCCAAAGTATTTCCACGTCCAGATTATCCTTTTGCGGATATTGTAGGAACGGGGGGTGATGGGCAAAACACCATTAATATTTCCACCGCCAGTGCGATTGTGGCAGCATCAATGGGAGCAAAAGTAGCAAAACACGGTAACCGCAGTGTATCAAGCAAATCAGGTGCTAGCGATGTGTTAACCGCACTTGGCGTGAATGTGAATGTCACACCAGAGCAAGCTCGACAAGCATTAGATGAAATTGGTGTCTGCTTTTTATTTGCTCAACAATATCATTCTGGTTTCCGCCACGTTGCGCCAGTCCGTGCCGCTTTAAAAACCCGCACTATCTTTAATATTTTAGGGCCGCTTATCAATCCTGCCCGTCCAACTTATCATTTGCTTGGCGTATATGCACCTGAATTAGTGAAAACCTATGCTGAAACCGCCGTTGCCTTAGAACATCAACATTCCTTTGTTGTGCATGGTTCTGGCTTAGATGAAGTCGCATTACACGGTGAAACGCAAGTGGCAAAAATTAAAAATGGCAAAATTGAATATTTCACTTTAACGCCTGAAGATTTTGGCTTAAAAGCACAATCCCTCGAAAGCCTTCGTGGTGGTGAACCACAAGAAAATGCCCAAATGCTCACCGCACTTTTACAAGGCAAAGGAAAAGCTGAACACGCAAATGCTGTCGCAGCAAACACGGCATTATTATTGAAATTATTCGGGCACGATGACTTAAAACAAAATGTGCAAAATGTATTGGCGCACCTTGCATCAGGTAAAGCCTTTGAAACATTACAGAAATTAACCACATATTAATAAAAAGCTAATTTAATACGCCATAATAAGAATAAAAATGATGATCACTCAAGATTTTACCAAACCCATTGATTCCGCTACGGTGTTACAAAAAATTGTACTTGATAAAGCACAATGGGTTAAAGCAAAGGAAACTGAATTTCCACTTTCTCAGTTTAAACAAAACGTTCAAAAATCTGACCGCTCTTTTTACGCTGCATTATCAAAAGGCACACATCAAAAGCCAGCCTATATTTTGGAATGTAAAAAAGCCTCTCCTTCCAAGGGATTAATTCGTGCTGAATTTAATTTGGAAGATATCGCCAATGTCTATAAACACTATGCCTCTGCTGTATCTGTGCTAACTGACGAAAAATACTTCCAAGGTAATTTTGAGTTCTTGCCTTTAGTTCGCGATATCGTGAGCCAACCTGTGCTTTGCAAAGATTTTATGATCAGCGAATATCAAGTTTACCTTGCACGCTACTATCAAGCGGATGCAATTTTATTAATGCTTTCTGTGGTAAACGATGAGACTTATCGTGTGCTGGCAGATCTTGCGCATTCTCTTGGTATGGGCGTATTGACAGAAACTAGTAATGAAGAAGAATTTGAACGCGCCCTTGCGCTTGGTGCGAAAATTATTGGTGTCAATAATCGTAACTTGCACGATTTAACTGTGGATTTAAATCGTGTTGTTGAACTCACTGAAAAATATTCCGACCGTATCCCTACTGATGTACGTATTATTAGCGAATCAGGCATTTACAACCACAAGCAAATTCGTCAATTACAAAAAGTGGCGCATGGTTTCTTAATTGGGAGTAGCTTAATGGGCAACCAAGATTTGAACAATGCGGTGCGTGAAGTGATTTTTGGAGAAAATAAAGTATGCGGTTTAACACGCGCGCAAGATGTCAAAATCGTTTACGAAAACGGTGCACTTTACGGAGGATTAATCTTCGCCGAACATTCAAAACGTTGTATGAGTTTACGCCAGGCGCAAGAATTGGTAACCACTGCTCCACTTCGATTTGTTGGTGTGTTTCAGAATCAAGAAATTGACTTTATCGTAAAAATAGCCAACCAGTTACAGCTTTATGCAGTGCAATTACACGGTGCAGAAACTGCAGCATTTATTACCGCACTTCGTCATCAACTACCCGAAAGTACACAAATCTGGAAAGCGATTTCGGTCAATACTGAATCCCAAAGTGTGGTCGATTTTACAGATGATTTGAATGTGGATCGTTATATTTTTGATAGTCAAACAGCTAACCAACAAGGTGGCACAGGAAAAACTTTTGATTGGTCATTAATTCCTGAAAACCTTAAACATAAGATTATTTTAGCCGGAGGTATCTCACCAAATAATGTGGAACAAGCCATTCAACAAAATTGCTTAGGCTTAGATCTTAATTCTGGCGTAGAGAGTGCTGCGGGCGTAAAAGATCAAGAAAAAGTGCGGTTAGTTTTTGAAAAAATTTGTTCTTAATCCAATCTAAGGCTGTATTCTACAGCCTTTATTTTTATTCTTTTTCAATCAAATAAGAACTCCTCTCAAATACAATAACATTCCGTTCACAATCTGGACATATTTTTGCTATAAATTCTTCATTTCATGATTATGATCAAATTTTTTTTGAAGAAAACATTTATCATTGGCCAATTCCCACAATAAATGTGTGTCTTTGGAGTGATACTATGAATAATCCAGATGGCGTTTTTTCTGCGTTGGCAGATGTTTCTCGCCGAGATTTTATGAAATTATGTACCGCACTTGCGGCTACGATGGGGCTAAATTCTAAAGCAGGCGCTGAAATAACGGCAGCAATGACCAGCCCTGCACGCCCACCAGTGCTTTGGATTGGTGCGCAAGAATGTACTGGCTGTACCGAATCTTTACTGCGTGCAACCCACCCAACTGTTGAAAATCTCGTGCTCGATTTAATTTCCCTAGAATATCATGAGGTGCTTTCTGCCGCATTTGGTGAACAAGCGGAAGAAAATAAACATAATGCTATCCATAACTATTACGGCAAATATGTGCTTGTGGTGGATGGTTCCATTCCAATAAAAGACAGCGGTGTGTACTGCATGGTGGCAGGCAAACCAATTGTGGAACATATTCGTGAAGCCGCAAAAGGTGCTGCAGCCATTATTGCGATTGGATCCTGCTCATCTTGGGGCGGTGTTCCATCTTGCGGTGGCAACCCAACAGGTGCGGTCAGTCTTTCTGAAGTTTTACCAAAAGGCACACCAATTATTAACATTCCTGGTTGCCCTCCTAACCCACATAATTTCTTAGCAACCGTTGCCTATATCATCACTTATAAAAAATTACCAGCAATGGATAAATTAAATCGCCCATTGTTTGCTTATGACCGTCTAATCCATGAAAACTGTTATCGCCGACCGCACTTTGATGCAGGCCGTTTCGCAAAAGAATTTGGCGATTATGGTCATCGTCATGGTTGGTGTTTATATCATTTAGGCTGTAAAGGACCAGAAACTTACGGCAACTGCTCTACACTAGAATTCTGTGATGTTGGTGGCAATAACTGGCCTGTGGGTATCGGACATCCTTGCTATGGCTGTAACGATCAAGGTATCGGCTTTACCAAAGGCATTTTCCAATTAGCGAACGTCGAAAATCCAACGCCACGCGTGGAAAAACCAGATGTAAACAATGTTGAAGGCGAAGGTGCCTCAATGACGGCGATTGGCTTATTAGGCGGTGCTGCAGCCATTTTAGCAGGTGTCAGCGTGATGACCTTGAAAGAATTGAGCAAACAACATAAAGCGAACAAAGCTGCAGACAATCAAGCCAATCAAGATCAAGGACACTAAAGATGGATAGACGAAATTTCCTTAAAGCAGGTCTGCTGGGAACAGTCACATCAGGTCTGCCCGTTGCAAAAGCAGAAGCGGTGGAAAACCTTCCGCCCATTCCTGGCGCACTTGGGATGCTTTATGACTCCACACTTTGCGTTGGCTGTCAGGCTTGCGTTGCAGAATGTCAGCAAGTGAACAAAACACCTGTCAATCCAAAAGGTGAGCAAACTTGGGCAAACAATGACAAACTCACTCCGTTCACACGCAATGTGATTCAAGTATGGAGCGATGGCGACGGCAAAAATAAAGATAAAACAGAAAACGGTTATGCTTATGTTAAAAAACAATGCATGCACTGTGTTGATCCAAACTGCGTTTCTGTTTGCCCAGTACAGGCTTTAACCAAAGATCCTAAAACAGGTATTGTTAAATACGATCCTGATATTTGTACTGGTTGCCGTTATTGCATGGTGGGTTGCCCATTTGATGTGCCAAAATATGATTACGACAATCCATTTGGTCAAATCAGCAAATGTGAACTTTGTAACCAAAAAGGTGTGGAACGCGTAGATAAAGGTGAATTACCAGGTTGTTGTCATGTTTGTCCAACTGGGGCAATTATTTTTGGTACCCGTGAAGAACTTTTAGCGGAAGCAAAACGTCGTTTAAGTTTATTACGAGGCACTGAATATGACTATCCTCGCCAACATGTAAACAGTAAAGACACTTATCGCGCAACCGTGCCAGCCTATCAATATCGTATTTACGGTGAAAAAGAAGGGGGCGGGACACAAGTATTAGTATTAAGTGCGGTTCCGCAAGAAAATTTAGGTTTCCCTGAGTTAGATGATATTGCTACAGGTGCACGCGCAGCGCATTTACAACACTTCTTGTATCGCGGTTTGGCATTGCCACTGGTGGCGTTAGCTGGTTTAACAATGATGACTTATAAGAATATGCACGGCGATAAGATTCGTGAACGAATTGAAGCGCAAAAAGAAGCAATGCGCCAAGCGCGTAAAGAAATGGAAGAAGCGGAGGATGAACATCATGGGTAATCCACGTCCGGTGGGCGGTCGATTAGTTTCCGCCAGTATTCTCTTTTTTGCACCTTTAGCTGTAATTTGTATCTTATTAATTATCAAACGTTTGTTCTTAGGTATCGGTTCCGTCACCGCACTTAACGGCGGTTATCCTTGGGGCTTATGGATTTCCTTTGACTTACTTGTAGGTACAGGTTTTGCCTGTGGTGGTTGGGCATTAGCTTGGACAGTATATATTTTCAACAAAGGGAAATATCACCCTCTTGTGCGTCCCGCATTGCTTGCCAGCTTATTCGGCTATTCATTAGGTGGTCTTTCCATCACGATTGATATGGGACGTTACTGGCACTTGCCTTACTTCTATATTCCAGGTCAATTCAATACAAACTCGGTGTTATTTGAAACCGCATTTTGTATGACGATTTACATCATTGTCGTCACCCTTGAATTTGCGCCAGTTTGGCTCGGGTTCTTAGGATTGAAAAAATGGTTTAATAAGCTCAACAAAATTATGTTCTTTGTCATCGCACTTGGCGCACTATTGCCGATGATGCACCAATCATCTATGGGATCATTAATGATCGCCGCTGGTCATAAAGTTCATCAAGTATGGCAAAGCTATGAAGCATTACCAATCCTATCATTGCTTACAGCATTTATTATGGGCTTTTCTATCGTAATTTTTGAAGGTTCTTTAGTGCGTGCAGGTTTAGCAGGAAAAACACCTGATGAACGTTCACTCTTTACCCAGCTTGCGAAAGTGACAGCTGGATTAATCGCACTTTTCCTTGCTGTACGCTTTGGCGAATTGATTTACCATGACAAACTCCATTATGTATTCGGATTCGATAAACTTGGTAAATTTGAAGCTTGGATGTTTTGGATGGAAGTATGGTTAATGACATTACCATTACTCACTTTATTCCTTGGTGAGAAAAAATCTGATTCACGTTGGCTATTTATCTCAGCCTTGAGCATGTTACTCGGCGCAGCCCTATGGCGTTTAAATTATTCAATGATTATGTACGATCCAGGTAATGGCTATCGTTACTTCCCATCAGCAGAAGAATTACTAATTTCTATTGGTTTCGTTTCCATCGAAATTTGCGCCTATATTTTAATAATTCGTCTATTCCCTGTCTTACCAGTGTTGAAAGAAAAACATCATGAAGACTCGGAACAAATTATTGCCGAAAAAGCACAATTCAGTAAAAAAATGAGCGGAGCAGAATAATGACTGAAAAAAAACGTATCTCAATCGACCCTATCACACGCATTGAAGGCCATTTGCGTATCGATTGTGAAATTGAAAATGGCGTAGTAACAAACGCTTGGTCATCAGGTACAATGTGGCGTGGTATGGAAAATATCGTGAAAGGTTCAGATCCGCGTGATGCTTGGATGATTATGCAACGTATTTGTGGCGTTTGTACAACCGTTCACGCCATTATGAGTGTGCGTGCAGTAGAAGATGCTCTCGGGGCCAAAGTGCCAGTGAATGCACAATATATCCGCAATATGATTCTTTCTGCTCATAGTATGCACGACCATATCGTTCATTTTTATCAACTTTCTGCGATGGACTGGGTGGATATCACTGCGGCACTGAATGCTGATCCCGATAAAGCCGCAGAAATGCTTAAAGGTGTTTCAACATGGGGATTAAACAGTGCAAATGAATTTCGCAATGTACAAAATAAAATTAAATCTTTAGTTGAAAGCGGTCAGCTTGGTATTTTTGCCAATGGTTATTTCGGTCACCCTGCCATGAAATTACCGCCAGAAGTAAACTTAATTGCGGTGGCTCACTATTTGCAAGCACTTGAATGTCAGCGCGATTGTAACCGTATTGTGGCATTACTCGGCGGAAAAACACCGCACATTCAAAATTTAGCAATTGGCGGCGTAGCAAACCCAATCAACTTAGACTCTCAATCAGTATTAAACTTAGAACGTTTAATGTTTGTAAAATCCTGTATTGATCGTTTAAATGACTTTGTTACCCAAGTTTATCGTGTTGATGCGGCGATCATTGCGGCTTATTACCCTGAATGGCTCAATCTTGGTAAAACATCGGGCAACTACCTTTCTGTGCCTGAATATCCAATTGATGGCGATAATTCTAAATTTGTTCTAACGGGTGGCTATATTGAAAACTTCGATATTTCAACCTTCCGTCCAATTACCCAACAGAAAGATGAATTTGTTGTGAAAGGCATTAAAGAAAGTGGTAAACATGCTTGGTATGAAGACGATGAACCGCTTGAACCTTGGGCTGGCTTAACACGTCCGAAATATACAGGCTGGCAAGATGAAGGCAAATATTCATGGGTTAAAGCACCAAGTTTCTACGGAAAAGTTGTTGAAGTCGGCCCTCTTGCCTATTTAATGTGTAACTTGGCAAACCAAAATAAAGATACATTACATCACTTTAACCATATTAAAGGGCTGTATGAAAAACTGAGCGACAATACCTTATCCGTTGACCATTTACATTCAACCTTAGGGCGTATTATTGCTCGTACCGTACATTGTTGCGTGCTAAATAATATTCTTGAACAACAATGGAAATTACTTGTTGATAATATTGGCACAGGTGATACCGTTGCTTATCTCAAAACAGACATTCCACAAACTGGTGAGTTTAAAGGTGTTGGATTTGGTGAAGTACCTCGTGGCATGCTCTCTCACTGGGTTGTCGTTAAAAATGGCAAAATCGAAAATTATCAAGCCGTTGTCCCATCGACTTGGAATGCAGGCCCTCGTAACCAAAATGATGAAATGGGCCCTTATGAGCTTTCCATCATCGGTACACCCATAGCAGATCCGACAAAACCATTAGAAGTTGTGCGTACCATCCACTCTTTCGACCCTTGTATGTCATGTGCAGTGCATGTTGTGAACACAGAAAATGGTGAAGTCACACAAGTGAAGGTGCTCTAATGAGACCATTAATCTTAGGCGTTGGTAATATTTTACTCGGCGATGAAGGGGTGGGCGTACGAATCGCCCAAGCCCTAGAAAATCGCCCTGAAATTTTACCGCACTTTGATGTGGTTGACGGTGGCACTTGCGGCATGGAATTACTGGATGAAATGGCAAATCGTGAGCATATCATCATCATTGATGCTGTACTTGCTAATAAACAACCAGGAGAAATCATTGTGCTTTATGACGAGCAAGTGCCTGTGTTTTTCTCGCGTAAAATTTCACCACATCAACTTGGTATTTGTGATGTGCTTTCTGCGTTAAAATTAACGGATGAATTCCCTAAAAACCTATGCTTAATAGGGGTTCAACCAGAAACTTTTGAGCCACAAATTGCATTAAGTGAAACAATTCAAAAACAATTTCCAGAAATTTTTAAAACATTAGAAAACGTTTTGGAAGAGTATGGATTTCACGTTCAAATGTAGATGAGAAATAACAGATTTCACGCACGCCATAATTTGCTCTTATGGTATGCGTGAATTGTTGAAATTCCCCTAGCTGTAAATTTTAATAATTATGTATCGACACGAAAAAACACCAGAAAATACCACCGCACTTGAAGGAGTTATTCAAGGCTTCTCCGAAGAGCCATCTTCAATCTTCCAAAACGAAATGCGAAAAGTTGCAGAAGAAATGAAAGATCTTCCTTTCTATCGAAAAGGTATCAACTGCTATTGTCCCAAATTTGTACTTTTTGAAAACCAATGGATAGGTACGGTTGTGACACCTTGGATGTTGAGTATTGTCATTTTGCCAGGCAAAGATCAAGAATGGGAACCGCGCGAAATTGGCGATAAACTTTCAGTACAACTACCCTATAAAACCTTCACCTTCACAGTGAGTAGTTTAGAAAATATTCCACAATATCTTAGTTGCTCTCTTCATTCTCCGATTGATCCTGCAATGACAAATACTCAAGCAGTTCAACTCGCACAAGATTGCCTCAGAATGATTTTATCAATGCCAACAAAAGCAACAACTTTTGATCCAGATCGACGTAACTTATTCCGCGCGATAGTAAAATAAGCACAAATTTCAATAGGAGTGAAAGTATTATGTGTTTAGGTGTTCCAGGCCAAATTGTTAAGATTGGCAAAAGCGCTCTTCAACTTGCCACCGTGGATGTATGTGGCGTACAACGTGACGTGAATATTTCACTAGTCTGCACGGGAGATCCTGCCGATTTACTTGGCAAATGGGTTCTCGTTCATGTAGGCTTTGCAATGAGTGTTATTGATGAAGATGAAGCCAAGAAAACCCAAGAAGCTTTACTTGCAATGAGTCAACTAGAGCACGAAGTTGGGGATTTTTTAGGATTGAATCAAAAATAAAGATAACATACTGATCCGATGTAATTTATCTCATCGCTTAATCCTATAAGAGCAGGACAGGATATACCTGTCCGCTCTATAAAACTAAAATGCTGAAGTATCTTGAAATAAACCTACTTTTAAATCTGTAGCGGTATAAATGATACGTCCATCAACTTCAACTTCACCATCAGCCATACCCATCACAAGCTTACGATTAATAACACGTTTCATATTAATTCGATAGATCACTTTTTTAGCCGTTGGCAAAATCTGTCCAGTAAATTTTACTTCACCAACTCCTAATGCCCTACCTTTTCCTTTGCCACCAATCCAGCCTAAGTAGAATCCTACAAGTTGCCACATAGCATCTAACCCTAAACACCCAGGCATAACTGGATCACCAATAAAATGACAGCCAAAAAAAGGTAAATTAGGGGTAATATCAAGCTCTGCTTCAATATAGCCTTTACCAAATGCGCCTTTTTCTTCATTCATTTCGATAATTCTGTCCATCATTAACATCGTTGGTGCAGGCAATTGAGGCCCATCGTTACCAAATAACTCACCACGACCTGATGCAAGCAAATCATCATATGAATAACTGCTTTTTTTATTAGGTGTACAAGTGTTTTGCATTTTACCTTCCTATATACATGATAATTTCAGTACTATACTGATTAAGTATATTCTAGAAAGAATAAATAAATCTGTAAATAGCGAACACTTGTTAGCAGAACTAG
The DNA here is from genome assembly GCF_018829625.1 of Haemophilus sp. SZY H36. Taxonomy (NCBI): domain Bacteria; kingdom Pseudomonadati; phylum Pseudomonadota; class Gammaproteobacteria; order Pasteurellales; family Pasteurellaceae; genus Haemophilus; species Haemophilus sp. SZY H36. The sequence goes on from NZ_JAHKKA010000001.1 coordinate 314,908, forward strand.
TCGGATCAGTGCCGTTTAATTATAACTAAAAGAAAAGCGAACAAATGTTCGCTTTTTTAATTAAGATTTAAAAAAATCCCAAAATCCTTTTTTTTCAGAATCGAGCCGATTTTCAATCCTACGTTGAATTAAACGAGAAATAGGCATTGTTTTTTCTGAATATTCTTTATTTTCATCTAATAAATCACGTTCAAATAAGTACTCACAGGCTTGATAAATATCTTCTACTGGATAAATAAAAAATTCATTATTTTTTACCGCACTTTTAACTTCATCAGATAGGCTCAGTTGCTGTATAGTTGTCATAGGAATAATCACACCTTGCTTGCCTGTTAATCCACGACGCTGACAAATTGTGAAAAACCCTTCAATTTTATCATTTACACCGCCTACTGAATGAACCAAACCAAATTGATCGATAGAACCTGTAATCGCAATGTTTTGAGGTAGTGGTAAATCAGATAAAGCACTCACCAATACACAGAAAATTGCAAGCGATGCACTGTCACCATCAATTTCACCGTAAGACTGTTCAAACACCAATGATGCAGAAAAAGGCAATTGAGAAGGGAGATCAAGAATATTAGAAAGACAAGCTTGAGCAATCATCATACCTTTACTATGAATATTTCCTGCAAGCTCATTTTTTCTTTCAACATCAATAACTTCCCCTTCACCAAACTGGACAATACAACTAATACGTGAGGGTTCACCAAAACTCACCGGCGTGCCTGGATATTCAATCACTGAAAGCCCATTTATCTGTCCAACAATTTCCCCTTGGGTCTCTACATAGACTTGTTCATTTAAAATATCAGCATAAGTTTGCTCTTTCAAAAAGCCATATTGTATAGATTTTCTTTGAAAAACAGCTTCAAAATCATCCGCACTTAATATTGAATTACCCGTTAATGTCACTACATCTTGTAACATTTCTTTAAGTTTAAGAGGTGAAATATTAATGAGAAATCGATCTTCACTTTCTCGTACTAATAATTTATATAATTTATTGAGTGCAGAAAAATTCATTTCAACATTAAGTGTTTGTGCTATTTTATTCACATAACCAGCCCACATCTTTTGAGATTCAACTTCTGCCACTGAAATATAACTCTCAATTTCAGCATAATCAGCAAAAGAATATAATGATTCTTCTAACTCACCTAAAGTTGCCAATTCTGTGCGATTTCCAAGCACAATAACTTTCAAATTAAGCTTATAACTAGGCACATCGCAGGGCAAGTGTTTAAAAGGATGAGCTGAATACCAATCAAAAGTTTGTGTTTGTAAAATTTGCTTTAGTCGTAACCATAAGTCAAACTGAGATAATAGCATTGCTGCACTTAAAATTAATACTCCTCCATTTGCACGATGAACTAATCCAGGATTTAGTTGAATATCATGCGAACTAGGATGAACACGAAGAGAACCAAACAATTGAAATTGATCACAATAAAGTGCGTTCACCACCTCACCTAGCGTAGCAAAATTATCGTCTAGGGAATGGGCCATCTCTGTATAAACACGTGGAAAAGAAAAAGCGTCTCCTTGCTCAACAACATAATTTACGCCAAAAACCGATTGTTCACGATGATGATGCAACTTAGTAAAGGATTCCAATAACGAAGCATATTCAGCTTGATCATCAGCTTTAAGCATTAGCAAAAAACGACTAGGATGACGTAAAAATACAGATAGAGCCTGTTTAGCATTAGGTTGTAATGACCAAAAATCAACCGTCTCTGGTGGGAATTCAGTTATAGCTAGATCTGGTTGCAACGCTTGCCAATCCAAGGCTTGTTGAGGAAAAAATGAACTCACAGTCACTCTCTTTTTGAAAAAATTAGGGCTATTATCGCATATTTCATACGCTTGTAAAAATCTGCTAGAAAATTCATTTAAAAAGACTTACACTAGTCGAGTTACCACGTCACTGAATAGTTAAAACATGAAATATCAAAAACTTGAAAATCAAGAAGCTAATTGGAAATGGATTTACCTCATTCGAAAATACCGTGAAGGAGAAAATATTACATGTTATGAAGAACGCAGTCTACAAGAGGCAAAATCACAAGAATTATTAGCCTGTCAACATTATCCCGAAAAAATAGAAGCATGGATAAAAAACCATCTTTCTCCAGCACTTCCAATTAAATTAGATCAGGCTATTCGGGCGCGCCGTAAACGCTTTTTTAATGGTGAAAAACAGCATACAAAAAAGAAGTCTATTGATTTAGAATATGCTGTATGGCAACGTCTTTCAAGATATTCTCGCAAAATGAAAATGACATTATCAGAAACTATTACCTATATGATTGATGAACGAGAAAGTAAAGCACAATTTGAAAATCAAATGGCTGCAATGAAAAACAGCTTGAAGAATTTACTCAAATAAAAAAGACAAGCTGCAATTCTTGTCTTTTTACTTAGGACTAAATAGAGAAAATCAGAGCAATATAATTACTCCTGGTTATCCACTATAGGGATAATTTTCGTGGCATGAGAGCCTTTGTCTCCATGAATCACTTCAAATTGTACTTTTTGCCCTGCTTTTAAAGAGCGATACCCTTCCATTTCAATAACAGAATAATGAGCAAAAATATCGGCATCTACCCCCTCAGCGGAAATGAAACCAAATCCCTTTGCATTATTAAACCATTTCACTACACCAATTTCCATAAAAGACCTCTCTAGGCTTTGCCTATTAAAACAAAATACCAATAAGGCGATTGCCTTATCACCTCGTCTGGTTAATATGTTCAGTTATTTTATGAAATAATGCAATGAGAAATCTTCAAAAATGATAACTAGATCACAAAAAATTAGTTTTATGATGCCTTTTTATTATGATTATGTGCTTCTCGTATCGCCTTTGCTACAATTTGGATAGCCTCACCACTACTTACACCTTTAGCCATCAACGCTTGAATTTGTTCTACTGCTTTTTGTTGTTGTTCATGCGTTAAAATAATATCAAACATTCTCCCATCCTAATTTATTCATTAATTTTAACCATTGTTCATCTAAACCTGCAGTGAGCTTTATCTCTATTTGTGTTATAGGGTGAATAAATATTAATTCATAAGCATGCAAAAATAATCGTTGACAACCTGTATGAGTAGTTAATGCTCGATTCTGATGTAAATCGCCATATTGAGTATCCCCTAAAATTGGATGAAAAATATGTTTCATATGTCGCCGCAATTGATGTTTTCGCCCCGTATAAGGAATCAATTTCACTAAAGAATAACGTGCAGTTTGGTAACGTCCAACTGGATAAGGCATTTCTGCAGTTCTTATCCCTTCATATTTAGTTATGGCATCTTGAGGAGGTTTATCTTCTTGGGATAATTTATCTGCAATTTTATCTAACTGAATTTTTAATGGATAGTCAATGATGTCCCTTCCCTCTAAATATCCTCTTACGACGGCTAAATAAGATTTCTCCACACATCGCTGTTCAAATTGCTGACATAATATATTGGCAATTTCGCTATTTAATGCAAACAATAAGACACCTGATGTAGGACGATCGAGGCGATGAACAGGAAATACATGCTGACCAATTTGATCTCGTAAAGTTTGCATAACAAATTGTGTTTCGTGAGGATCAAGCCAGCTACGATGTACCATCATTCCTGCAGGTTTATTCACCGCAATCAATACATCATCTTGATATAGAATCTCTAATATCATTGATTTTTCAATAATTCTTCTAAGGCTATTAAAGGAGACAATAATTGTTCTAATTCATCAAACTCTTTCATTGCCTCTTCAATATAAGGGGAAATTGCAATCTGATTTGGCAATGGTGCACCACTTTCCAGCAATGCTAGCATACGTGGAATAAATACCCATTGTAACCATTCTTGAGCAGACATCGTATCAATGGAAAACGGTTCTTCACTGAGAAAAGCATCAGCTGCGGGAGGAATACTTTGCCATAATGACAAAGAATGCATAACATTTTGTAATTGCTGGATATACTTTTTTGTTTGATTACGCATAATAATTCCTCTAAAAAATATAATGCTTATTCTACAAAAAATCATATTATTTCGCAAAAACACTATAGTTTTAATCGTTAATCATCATCTTCCTTACTACTTAATCTCACTATTATGAAGTATTTTTCTTGATTTAAGTCATCATTTTATCAAGAAATGAATATAAACACTTTCCATCACGAAGAAAATATCCTACTATTTTAATAGGTTTTATTCTATTTCATTTAAGAAGGAGTGATTTATGTCTTTTGCCCAACAAAAACTTAGCGAATTAGCAGTTTCTATCCCGGGAGCAACAAAAATTTTTCGTGAATATGATTTAGATTTTTGTTGCGGTGGTTCTATCTTACTAGAAGTTGCCGCACAGCAAAAAAATCTTAATCTCTCTGAGATTGAAACGCGCTTAGCTCATTTACAACAAAGTAAATCAGAAAATAATGATAAAGATTGGAACGTTGCACATTATGACGAAATTATCGATCATATTATTACACGCTACCATAATCGCCATCGAGAGCAGCTACCTGAATTAATTACCTTGGCTCAAAAAGTTGAAAATGTACATGGTGATCGTGAAGATTGCCCAATTGGTGTAGCCGCACAACTAGAAAAAATTTACATAGAATTAAGTCAACATTTAATGAAAGAAGAACAAATTCTTTTCCCAATGATTAAGGCCAAAAATTATATGATGGCAGCTATGCCAATCCGTGTAATGGAAATGGAGCATGATGAAGCAGGGCAAGATGTAGAAGTCGTTAAATCTCTCACTAATCATTGTACAGCGCCTTCTGATGCTTGTTTTAGTTGGAAAGCTCTATACAGTGGGATTAATGAGTTTATTGATGACCTTATGCATCATATTCATTTAGAGAATAATATTTTATTCCCTAGAGTATTAAAAGAAAAATAATTTATGTAAAAAGGGCTAGATAAAATATCTAGCCCTATTTTTTAATGACGTAAATACCTAAATTATTTTTGGTATAAAGGAGCAGGTCCTTGAGTACCGCCATTAGATTGACTACCTTCCTGTAATTTTAATACAGAACCAGAAGCCGTCACTTCTACACGACGGTTAGGTCTTAAACACTCTCTTAACGCTTGTTTATCTGTTACATCATCACAAGCCTTAACTTGTGGATTTTTACCATATCCAACTGCGTTAATCTGAGCAACAACACCATCTTCTAATAAACGTGCTTTAACACGATTTGCACGACGTTGAGAAAGATTTAAGTTATAAGAATCTGAACCTAAACGGTCAGTATAACCTGCAACTTTAACATCTTTTGCACCAGTTGCCTTTAATTGATTTGCAACGTTATCAACGACTTCTTTACCACGCGCAGTTAAAGTATCTTTATCAAAATCAAATAAGAAATCACCGCTTAAACTGAATGCAGAATTACCGTTACAGCCATTAGGGAACCAAAAGAAAGATTGTGCATTATGGTTTTTATCAAATAACACTTTATACTGACAAACTTTGTGAACCCCATTTTCGCGATAATTAAATACATAATCCCATTCTTCTACGCCATATAAACCTTCAGCAAAATGAGGATCACCGATTAATTGACGAATTTGATCTTTATTTTGACCACGTTCGATCAAACGAACATTAGACCAATTTGGCCATGTACCAAATTGACTACCATCATGATTAAAACCTGATGTATCAATTTTTGGCCATACTAATTGTGGTACTTGCTCACCATTTACATCTTTATATTCAGGTGTACCAGCATCTGTTACTTTGCTTAAGTTACCACAAGCTGTCACAGTTGCGATTGCAACAGTAGATAATAAAATACGAGATAATTTCATTTGTTTTACCTTTTAATTTGTAAAATCCCTAAATTAAAGGGATAACTAAACTTTATAAATTTCAAAGAACAAAACTTTCAAAGTTTCGGCGCATATACTAATGGCAAAACTTTACCTTGTAAATAACAAATTACTTGATTTTGCCTAAATCAACCGTTTTTTTTGTAAAGATAATGTAAAGAAATTAAAGTTTATTGAATAAAATTATTTACCTTCTTCATCATATAACTATAAATAATATTCGCTAAACTTTCTTCTGCTTGGCGACCTAATTTTTTTATTAACGATTTTTTCAATCGATATTTTACCGCTAGAACTCGTTTTTCTTTCATCTTATCTAAAATCAAATCATCACTTGTAGTGATTTCATCAACTAATTTCAATTCTAGCGCTTGCGTCCCAAACCAATGCTCTCCTGTTGCTATTTTATCTATATCTAAGTGAGGACGGTTTTGTAAAACAAATTGTTTAAATAATTGATGTGTTTCTTCTAATTCTTGTTGGAATTTTTGTTTACCTTTTTCGGTATTTTCCCCCAACATTGTTACAGTTCGCTTAAACTCTCCAGCGGTCATTACATCTACATCCACATCATATTTTTTCAATAAACGATGAATATTAGGAATTTGTGCAACCACACCTATCGACCCAATGATAGCAAACGGAGCTGATACAATTTTATCAGCAATACAAGCCATCATATAACCTCCACTTGCTGCTACTTTATCCACCGCAATCGTTAACTTAATTCCTTTTTGTTTTAAACGAGCTAATTGAGATGCGGCAAACCCATAATCATGAACAATACCGCCAGGGCTTTCTAAACGTAGTAATACTTCGTCTTCTGGTTTTGCTACACTTAAGATTGCTGAAATTTCTTCTCTAAGTGCGGTTGTTTCTGACGCTGAAATATCACCATGAAAATCTAAGATATATACACACCCTTTCTTTTCGTCATCTACGGTTTCACCTTTTTTTAATTTCTCTTTACGTTTTTTGGCTTTTTGTTTTTCAGCTTTTTTCTCTGCTTTAGCTTGTTGTTTTAGCTCTTCTTCAGAAAAATTAAAATCGCGCAACACTCGAACTTGACTATCAAATTCTTCCAATAAATCCTTAATTTCCAGCTCGCCTACTTTCACTTTATTGTGCTGACGATGTGAAATAATTAAGCTCACAATGACTAAAATCACTAATAAAACCGTCAAAATTTCTAAAACAAAAATTCCATAGCCCGTTAAAATATCGTTTAACATTGTTTCTCCTCACGATGAATAATCCACCCCATTCTATACTTTTTTATGGAAAAAATTCCATACTCAGGTAGAATATCTCCATTTTTACGTAAAATTACATTTAGTTATAGAGGTTTATATGTCTAACGTAGCATCAATTGTTGATGTATTACAAGGGAAAGTGGCGATTGGTGAAACCGTCACTGTACGAGGTTGGGTACGTACCCGTCGCGATTCTAAAGCTGGCTTATCTTTCTTAGCGGTTTATGACGGTTCTTGCTTTGATCCAATTCAAGCGATTATTAATAACGATATTGAAAATTACGAAAGCGAAATTTTACGTTTAACAACAGGCTGTTCTGTGATTGTAACGGGTAAAGTTGTTGAATCGCCTGCAGAAGGACAAGCTGTTGAGTTACAAGCAGAAAAAGTAGAAGTGACAGGGTTTGTTGAAGATCCAGATACTTACCCAATGGCAGCAAAACGCCACTCTATTGAATATTTACGAGAAGTAGCTCACTTACGCCCTCGTACCAATATTATTGGTGCGGTCGCACGTGTTCGCCATTGTTTATCTCAAGCAATTCACCGTTTCTTCCATGAGCAAGGCTTCTACTGGGTGGCAACCCCATTAATTACTGCATCAGATACTGAAGGTGCGGGTGAAATGTTCCGTGTTTCTACACTTGATTTAGAAAATCTTCCGCGTGGTGAAAATGGAAAAGTTGATTTCAGCCAAGATTTCTTCGGTAAAGAATCATTTTTAACGGTTTCAGGTCAGTTAAACGGCGAAACCTATGCTTGTGCATTAAGCAAAATTTATACCTTCGGTCCAACATTCCGCGCAGAAAACTCAAATACCACCCGTCACTTAGCTGAGTTCTGGATGGTTGAACCAGAAGTAGCATTTGCAACGTTAGCGGATAACGCAAAACTTGCAGAAGATATGTTGAAATACGTATTCCGTGCAGTATTGTCTGAGCGTAAAGATGACTTACAATTCTTTGAAAAACACGTAGATAAAGATGTTATTACGCGTCTAGAAAACTTTGTAAACTCAGATTTTGCGCAAATTGACTATACTGACGCCATTGATGTGTTATTAAAATCTGGTAAGAAATTTGAATTCCCTGTTTCTTGGGGTATCGATCTTTCTTCTGAACACGAACGTTTCTTGGCGGAAGAATATTTTAAATCACCAGTTGTAGTGAAAAACTATCCAAAAGACATTAAAGCATTCTATATGCGTTTAAATGATGATGGAAAAACTGTAGCGGCAATGGACGTGTTAGCACCAGGAATTGGTGAAATCATCGGTGGTTCACAACGTGAAGAACGTTTAGACGTGCTTGATAAACGCATGGAAGAAATGGGATTAAATCCAGATGATTATTGGTGGTATCGAGATCTTCGTAAATACGGTAGCGTTCCACACTCTGGTTTTGGTCTTGGTTTTGAACGTTTAATCGTCTATGTAACTGGCGTGCAGAATATTCGTGATGTAATTCCATTCCCACGCGCGCCAAGAAATGCGAATTTCTAATTCAATTTAGATTTAATATTGACCGCACTTACGCCAAAGTGCGGTCAATTTTTTCAGAATTTTAAGGAAAGCAAAATGGATAAAATTAAACAACTCTTCGCCAACAATTACAGTTGGGCACAAAGAATGAAAGAAGAAAATTCGACTTACTTCCAAGAGCTGGCGGATCATCAAACGCCACATTACCTTTGGATTGGTTGCTCAGATAGCCGTGTACCCGCTGAGAAATTGACGAATCTTGAACCAGGTGAATTATTTGTTCATCGTAATGTTGCTAACCAAGTAATTCACACAGATTTTAATTGCCTTTCTGTTGTGCAATATGCCGTCGATGTACTTAAAATTGAACATATTATTATCTGTGGCCACACCAACTGCGGTGGTATTCATGCTGCTATGGCTGATAAAGATTTAGGGCTTATCAACAACTGGCTTCTTCATATTCGTGATATTTGGTTTAAACACGGTCATCTTCTCGGTAAACTTTCCCCAGAAAAACGAGCGGATATGTTGACTAAAATTAACGTAGCGGAACAGGTTTACAATCTTGGGCGCACTTCAATTGTAAAAAGTGCTTGGGAACGCGGACAAAAACTCTCATTGCACGGCTGGGTATATGATGTAAATGATGGATTTTTAGTGGATCAAGGCGTAATGGCAACCAGTAGAGAAACACTTGAAATTTCTTACCGTAACGCTATCTCACGCTTATCAACGCTTGATGAAGAAAGTATTTTGAAAAAAGATCATCTTGAAAATATCTAAAGAAAACGCCCTTTCGGGCGTTATTTTTTTAAGCTTTACCTTCAGCCAAATTTTTCTTTTCTTCCAATTCTTCCCAGCGTAAAAATGCTGTTTCTAATTCGGCTTCAGTATCCGCCAATGCTTTTAATTTAGCGTCGGTAATATCATGAGCCTGTTGGAAAAATGCTGGTTCGGCTATTTCAGCTTGAAGTTCAGTGATTTTATTTTCTAATTCTTCTAATAGTTGTGGAAGCTGTTCTAGCTCACGTTGTTCTTTATAAGAGAGTTTCACTGATTTCGGCTTAGAAGTGCGGTCATTTTTCACCGCACTTTCTTCTTTTAGCGCTTCAGTTTTCTTCGCTTTAGCCTGTTCTTCCACTGCTTTGCTTGCCCTGAAATTGGCTTGTTGCTGTTTAGCATCAAAGAATCCACCCACATACTTATTCAAATGCCCTTCACCTTCGAATAAATAGCATTCTGTCGCAGTATTATCGATAAATTGACGGTCATGACTCACAATTAATAATGTGCCTTGATAATCAGTCAAAATTTCTTCTAAAAGCTCCAATGTTTCTACATCGAGGTCATTGGTTGGTTCGTCAAGAATCAATAAATTGTTTGGTTTGAGCAACAATTTTGCAAGCAATAAACGATTTCGTTCTCCCCCCGATAAGGCTTTAACTGGAGTCATTGCACGTTTTGGCGGGAACAAGAAATCTTGTAAATACCCCAGTACATGGCGTTTTACACCATTAACTTCAATATCTTGTTTACCATCCGCCACATTATCCATTACGGTTTTTTCAGGATCTAAATCAGCACGATATTGGTCAAAATAAGCAATGTCTAATTTGGTACCACAACGAATTTTGCCTGATGTTGGCTGAATTTCCCCCAGCAATAATTTAATGAACGTGGTTTTCCCACAGCCATTTGGCCCAACAAGCGCAATTTTATCTCCACGTAAAATCGTTGTTGAAAAATCTTTTAACAAGGTTTTTCCTGCGATTTCATAGCTCACGTCTTCCATTTCAAAGACAATTTTGCCTGAACGGCTTGAGGTATCTAATTGTAATTTAGCTGTTCCCATTACGTCACGGCGTTGGCGGCGTTCCTCACGCATCGCTTTTAATGCTCGCACTCGTCCTTCATTTCTTGTACGGCGAGCCTTGATACCTTGGCGAATCCACACTTCTTCCTGTGCAAGACGTTTATCAAATAATTCATTCTGCAAGGCTTCAACGCGTAGATTTTCTTCTTTTGTGGTTAAATATAAATCGTAATTGCCCGGATAAGACACTAATTGACCGCGATCTAAATCCACAATCCGTGTTGCCATTTTGCGAATAAAAGAACGGTCATGGGAAATAAATACAATGCTACCTTGGAAATCCAGTAAGAAATTTTCTAACCATTCAATGGCTTCCACATCCAAGTGGTTGGTAGGTTCATCAAGTAATAATACGTCAGGATCGCACACCAATGTGCGTGCTAGTGCCGCTTTGCGTAACCAACCGCCCGAAAGTGCGGATAATTTTGTGTTTGGATTTAAGCCCAGTTTTAACAACACTTCATTGATTTTATTTTCAAATCTCCAGCCATCAGCGTGTTCTAATTTAGCCTGAACTTGCTCTAATTGACTTAAAATTTGATCACTGTAATTTTCTTCCAATTGAACAGAAATATGATGGTATTCTTTCAATAAATCCGTTAAATGCCCTACACCTTCCGCGACATAATCAAAAATATTACCTTGCGCATTGCGCGGTGGATCTTGCTCTAAACGAGAAACAACAAGATCTTTTTCGTATTGGATTTTGCCATCATCCATGAGCACATCGCCTGCGATGATTTTCAATAAAGTTGATTTACCTGCGCCGTTACGCCCAACTAAACAAACACGTTCATTCGGTTCGATATGTAGTTCTGCGTGATCTAACAAAGGTGCATCACTAAAGGAAAGATATCCATTGGTTAAACTAATTAATGCCACAACTGCCCCATAAAAATTCAGTGAAAATTAACCGCACTATTCTATACGGTTTGCATAAAAAATCCCATCAATTCGATGGGATTCTCTCTTAAATCAAAGTTGTTGATATACCCGCAATGCGTGTGCATCTGACATGCCTGCAATATAATCGCAAATAATCCGTTTCTTCCTTTCTTCTGGTGCATTACGCCAACGATTTGCAGTATTTCTTGGTAATAAACGCTCCGGATCAGATTCAAAAATCTGGAACATTTCAGTCAACATTCTCTGCCCTTTATATTCAATTCGTTGGGTATCCACATTACGGATAACATAATCCCAAACGAATTTTTTAAATACACCAAGTGCAGCAATCACTTCAGGTGGCAACTCTGCGTTATAACGTAACAAAGGTTCATCAAAATTTGCCGTTAATTTCCACCGCACATTGGTAATAAAAAAGTTCACCAATGCGCCAATAGCTTGTTTTCGCTCAAAATGTTTATCAGAGAAAAGTCGTTGGCTAATTGAATCAATATTTTCATGCAACCAAGCTGACGGAATTTGTTTTAATGCGAAATGTGCTGCTTGCCATTGATGAGGGTTTACCACGCCAGTCACAATCGCATCTTCTAAATCATGCACACCATAGGCAATATCATCCGCTAATTCCATAATGCTGCAATCCAGCGATTTAAACCGAGTATGTAAAGATTCAGCTGGATTTTCCCGAACTTTTTTAAATTGACAGAATAAAATACGGTCATTTTCAGAAAGATTTTCGAGCAACCAATTAAACATTTTTAAATCATCTCGGAAAATGCCTTTTCCTGGAATCCAATCGTGAATACGCACAAAACGAGGATCAATATTGCGAGAAAAATTAAGTTCTGCATATTGAGGCGAGGCCACATCTAACAACGCGGGATATTTCACTACACCCAATAGTGTTCGACGCGTTAGATTCATCCCTGCATTTTCAGTGTAAGGCTCAAGTTTCGTTAAAATTCTAAAGGTTTGTGCATTGCCTTCAAAACCGCCCTGCTCTGCCATCATATAATTTAATGCCGTTTCGCCACCATGCCCAAAAGGCGGATGTCCTATATCATGCGCAAAACACAAACTTTCAATAAGATCATTACTCGGCAATAAAGGTTTCAGCTGCTTTTGTAATTCATTTTTATCAATATTTAATGTTTGCGAAAGGCTTTCAAAGGTTTCTAAAAATTTAAGCTGTGCAACGAGACTACTGCCAATCTGTGCGACTTCCAAAGAATGAGTTAAACGAGTACGGTAAAAATCATTTTCACCAATCGCGTGTATTTGAGTTTTCGCTTGTAAGCAACGAAAGGCGGCAGAATGTAAAATTCGCCCCCGATCACGACGAAATGGTGGACGATTATCTTTTTCGCGTGGAGGATCGGGAAGAAAACGTTCTGTCCAAGAAGAATCAATGATAAGTGGTTTCATATCGCTTTGTTTTATTTCATTTTTCTGCATTATCTAATCATTTAGCACAAAAAACAACCGCACTTTATCTGGAACAAACAAAATCTAGAATAAATAAAGTGCGGTTGAATTTTTATTGATATTTAAACAAAGAAATAAATGAGCTTAAATACAAATGGGGCAAGAATAGAACTAATAATCCCACAAAGCACGAGAGAAATAGAACTATAACTTCCTGCTGTTGAGTTAGTTTCCATACAACTTACGGTACCAAGTGCATGAGAAACAGAACCAACGGAAAGTCCTATAGCTTCTTGATGTTTAATACCTAATTTTTTTAATACAAGGTAACCAAAAACAGAGCCTTGCAAACCTGCAACAACAACCCCTACGGCGGTAACAGCAGGAATTCCGCCTAAATGGCGAGAAACCTCCATCGCGATAGGCGTTGTAATAGATTTAGGTAAAACTGTTGCGACCATTTCAGGTGTTGCACCTAAAAGAAATGCTAAAAGTGCACCACTTAACATTGCTAAAAAAGAGGCAATGAAAACCGTTGAAAGAATGATTTTCCATTGTTTGGCAATTTGGCGAAGTTGCTCATAAAGCGGCAAAGCAAGAGCAACGATACTTAATGAAAGCAAATTGTTTATTGGTGCATTCCCAGCCATATAATCATCATATGGAATTTTACCTACAACTAAAATTACCACAAGAATCAATACGGTTAAGATAAATGAATTGAAAATGACTGATTTCCAACGTTTACTAATTTGTAATGCAAGCCAAAATCCGAAAATTGTTAAAAATGTATAAAGATAAATTGCGTACTGCTGCATAATTGACATCCAAATAAAGACTACATGTTTTCAGTTATTTGTTTCTCTTGAACTTGGCGACGTTTTATTACTTTTTTCCGTTTATGTGTAAAAGATTGGAGTTGATATAAATGATTGGCAAAAAAACCAATCACAACTAATGTAATACATGTGCTTACAATATTGGGAAGTAATAAAATATTAACCTGTTCTCTTAATAAATCAGAATATTTAATAATACCTACGCTTACAGGCACAAAAAGCACCGCCATAAAACGAATCAATAAGCTCGCGCCTAAATAAATCCAATCTAAATGAATTAATCGTGTCGTTAAACCTAAAAAGAGCAATAACAATCCCCAAATACTCCCAGGTACACCTACAGGTACATAATGTGCAATAAGATTTCCGAGATATAACATAATGTATAAAATGACCAAAGAACGGGCCAATAAAAACACCTTTTGAACCATATTCGACCTTTTCAACTTTTTTGATAATGTTTAAAAAAGATTTTACGCCTTTTAAGAGAAAATTGACCACCTATTTTTAAATAAAGTCGGGCGTAATCTGAAAAAAATGTGAGCTCGATCAAATTTTGATATCAAATTACAAAAAGTTAAACACAATCAAATCACCAGCTATTATTCATCAGGCTTAAGATTTGTTACAATGTTCCACCTTATTAACCATGAATCTTAAACAATCTGTCTCCACATTTATATCACCTATAAAATGGAATACTCTACACGCTTATTGGCACCAATAGCGCCAATTTACCAAGGTTAATGATGAAAAACTGCTTAATTTTAATTTCTTTACTTTTTTTAACCGTACTTTCCGCTTGCTCCAGTGAGAAAGGTAATTGTCGTGTTATGGGTATCAGCGATGGCGACACTTTAACTTGCCTTACAAAAGGCAATAAGCAAATCAAAGTGCGACTAGCCGAAATTGATGCGCCAGAGAAAAAACAAGCTTTTGGACAAAAATCTAAAAAAGCGTTATCTGATATGGTTTATCTTCGTGATGTACGCCTTTCTTTAAAAGGCCAAGATCGCTATCAACGCACATTGGCGATTGTTTATTATCAAGATAAAAATATTAATTTAGAAATGGTTAAACAAGGTATGGCATGGGCTTATAAGCAATATTCCCATGATCCGATTTATCTTCAAGCGCAAGAAAATACACAAGCCAAACGAATTGGTCTTTGGGCGGACAATAATCCAATTGAACCAAGTCAATGGCGCAGACAAGAGAAAAATCAATATGGATTTTGATTATCAAACGTTCCGTCAAGAATTTCCCTATTTCCAACGTGAAGATGCGGTTGTTTATTTAGATAACGCCGCCACCGCGTTGAAACCTCAAGTGTTAATTGATCGCACCGCTGAATTTTATGCTTCTGCGGGTTCAGTGCATCGTAGCCAATATGATGCGGCGCAAACGGCACAATATGAACAGGCTCGCACACAAGTTAAAGAATGGGTTAATGCTGAAGATAAACGAGCTGTTATTTGGACGTCGGGTACAACTCACGCAATAAACTTAGTGGCAAATGGATTGATGCCGCAATTAAACGCAGAAGATGAAATTCTGATTAGCCAAGCAGATCATCATGCTAATTTTGTCACTTGGCACGAAACGGCGAAAAAGTGCGGTGCAAAAATTCGAGTTTTACCAATTTTAGATAATTGGCTAATTGATGAAAATGCGCTTATTTCTGCCCTTTCTGAAAAAACAAAACTCGTTGCGCTGAATTTTGTTTCAAATGTCACGGGCACAGAACAGCCGATTAAACGCCTAATTCAACTTATTAGAAAACATAGTAATGCGTTGGTTTTAGTGGATGCAGCACAAGCGATTAGTCATATTAAAATCGATTTACAAGATTTAGATGCAGATTTCCTCGCATTTTCTGCCCATAAAATTTATGGCCCAAATGGGCTTGGCGTTTTAACAGGAAAATTGACCGCACTTTCTCAACTTCAACCACTCTTTTTCGGTGGGAAAATGGTTGATCGTGTATCAAATGATCGAATTACTTTTGCCGAATTGCCTTATCGTTTAGAAGCGGGCACACCCAATATTGCTGGGGTTATCGGATTTAATGCCATACTGGATTGGTTACAAAAATGGGATTTTACCGCAGCAGAACAGCACGCTATATCCTTGGCTGAATCCGTCAAAGTGCGGTTAAAATCTTACGAGAATTGCCGATTATTCAATTCTCCTCAACCAAGCACCGTCGCTTGCTTTGTATTTGACGGCATTGACTGTTCTGATCTTTCAACGCTCTTAAGCGAACAAAATATTGCGCTTCGTGTGGGCGAACATTGTGCCCAGCCTTATTTAGCACGCTTAGGCGAACGAACAACATTGCGCCTGTCTTTTGCCCCTTATAATACGCAGGAAGATGTAGAGGCATTTTTTACAGCTTTAGATAAAGCACTGGATTTATTACAATGATAGAACAATTAAAACAAGCTAAAAATTGGGAAGATCGCTATCGCCTGATTATTCAAGCTGGCAAAAATTTACCTCGCCCAAGCGATGATGAACTTGCTCAAATGCAACCCATTACTGGCTGCGAAGCACAAATGTGGTTTCAAATTATTCCTAAAAATGACCGCACTTTTCAATTCAAAGGGTTTAGCGAAGCCAGAATAATGAATGGCTTGCTTTGGATTTTATTCAATCAAATCAATGGCAAAACAGCAGATGAATTGAATACATTTGATATTACTGCATTTTTTAGCGAACTCGGCATTTCACAACGTTTAAGCGAAACGCGTTTAAACGGCTTAAACCAAATCGGACAGCAATTAAAAAATTTATGTATTTAATCGAAACCTATTTTCGCCTAACTGCCCTTGAAAATAACATTGAATTGCAAAGCCGTTTACTTAATGCAGTGATCGATCAATGGCGGTATAACGGGCAAATTATCGGACGTGAAATTCCTTTATACTTAGCAGAAGAAGATGGCGCACAAGGTTTTGCTATGCGTGTCATTTGCCCTGAGCAAGATAGTCTTTTCCCGCAAAATAATAACGCAGAAGTGAATCGTACATTACAAGAAGCCGAAAAGTGCGGCCTAATTTTTGATGGTTTTCAACTTGTGGGCGATGATTTCAATTCAGATCAAACGGCAGAAAATGCCTCGCCAGATTGGCAAGTGCTTTACACAACCCATTTACAAAGTTGATCGCCAATTCATAGCGGAGAAAATTTCGCACCAATCCCGTTGTATAAACAACTAAAAAATCAACCGCACTTAAGCCAAGATCTGATTAAATGGCAAGAAAATTGGCAAGCCTGCGATCAGCTACAAATGAATGGTGCGGTATTAGAACAACAATCTTTGGCAGAAATTTCTGAGTATCAAAGCACGCTTTCAAAACACGGACGCTATTTAGCACAAGAAATAGAAAAAGAAACGGGCATACCGACTTACTATTATTTATATCGTGTAGGTGGTCAATCTTTAGAATCTGAAAAATCCCGTTTCTGCCCTTCTTGTGGTGAAAACTGGGCGTTAAAAGACGCGATTTTTGATACCTTTCATTTTAAATGCGATACCTGTCGATTAGTTTCGAATATATCGTGGAATTTTTTGTAATTAATTTATAAAGTGTCGAAATTTGCAAAATTCGAACACCTAATCGGAGAAAAAATGAATTACCAAGACAACAGCTTAAAATCCTTAAAACTCGGTCAAAAAACAGAATACGCCTCTCAATATGACCGCACTTTATTACAGCCTGTGCCACGCGCGTTAAATCGTGATGGATTGGGCATTACTCAAAACCAGCCTTTTACCATTGGTGCCGATATTTGGACGGCTTATGAAATCTCGTGGCTCAACGAAAAAGGCTTACCGCAAGTAGCTATCGCAGATATTTATCTGGATTATCAAAGCCAAAATTTGATTGAGTCAAAAAGTTTTAAACTTTATTTAAATAGCTTCAACCAAAGCAAATTTGCCAACTTCAATGCCGTTCAACAAACTATGCAACGCGATTTAAGCGAATGTGCGCAAGGTGATGTAAAAGTGCGGTTAAATCCAGTGGCAGTTTACGATTCTCAAAAAATTGATCACTTACAAGGTGATTGCATTGATGAACAAGATATTGAAATTACCAGCTACGAATTTAACGCTGATTGGCTGAAAGATTGCGTATCTGATGAAATTGTCGAAGAAAAATTGGTCAGCCATTTATTGAAATCTAACTGCCTCATCACTAATCAACCAGACTGGGGTAGCTTGTATATTCACTATGTTGGTAAAAAAATCGATCACGAAAAATTATTACATTACGTTGTATCATTCCGTCAACACAATGAATTCCACGAACAATGTGTCGAACGTATTTTTTGCGATTTAATGTACTACGCCAAACCAGAAAAACTCACTGTTTACGCACGCTATACTCGCCGTGGTGGATTAGACATCAACCCATTCCGTTCCAATTTTGAGAATTTACCTGAAAACTTAAGATTAGCGAGACAGTAAAAAATGCGGTGAGATTTCACCGCACTTTACTACCCTTGCTTCAAGTCATTTGCCTGCTGCAATAGCTGACGGCTTTCCTTTAAGAATTGTTCGGAATAATCGCCAAACCAGTTATGCACCTTATGGAAAGCCTCAATAAAACCTTGACGATCATTATTTTCAAAGAAAGTTAAGGCTTCTTCGTAAGTTTGTTTTAGCGTTTCAATTACTAATAAATTTTCTGGCTTATCCATAATAATATCTGCGTAAAGCTCTGCATCTTGCGCAAATAAGCGACCGATCATCGCAAGTTCTAAGCGATAAATAGGAGAAGAAAGCGCCAATAAATTAGCAAGATTAATGGGCTGTTTGGAAAGATGTAAACCATTCGCGAAAGTTGAAAAATGGCGCAAGGCTTGTATATAAGTCATATTATGATCGTGTTCTGTGGCATCGGTTTGATAAACCTTTGCGCCCCAAATTTGAATTTGCTCAAGTAACCATTCGTAACGTTCAGGAAAACGTCCATCACAACGCACAACCACTTGTTTTGCCATACTTGCAATATCTGGCCCAAACATTGGATGTAAACCTAAAACAGCACCAGAATGGATTTCAAGCATTTTCGCTAGCGGTTCACGCTTAACAGAGGTTAAATCTGCAAGTAGCATGTTTTCTCTTAAATAAGGTTTTAAGCGTTCAATTGTTTCTAAGGTGAGATTAATGGGGACGGAAACGATCACGACATCAGCATTCGCTAAAATACTTTCAGCTACCGCCCAATCTTCACGATCTAAAATAGAAATTGGATAGCCAGATGCACGTAAATAGCGGGCAAATAAGCCACCTAATTTACCATAGCCACCCACGATAACAATTTTGTGAATATCAGAATTGATGGTTTTAAAGCCAAATTGGTTTTCATTGGCATAGGATTCGCGCATAAAACGGCGTAGAACATCTTCAATCAGATCTGCTGAAATGCCTGCTTTTTCAGCTTCTAAACGACGCGCTTGGAGCATTGCTATTTCACGCTCTGGCGCATAAATAGGTAATCCATGCTGATGTTTAACTTTACCGACTTGAGAAACCAACTCAAGACGTTTAGCAAAAAGTTGGATAAGTTCGCGATCAAGCGAATCAATTTCAGAACGTAAATCCTTAAGGGCTTCCATAAAACTCACCTGCAAAATTTATTTTACACAATTTGTAAAAAATTAATTACAGATGAGATTACTAGAATTTTATAGGAAAGGCAATTAAGTTATACAGATTGCGTGATTAACCGTTGTGGGCGAATAATATTTCCATCGATTAAGGCTACGCCTAAGAATAAATTCTCCGCTGAAAATAACCGCACTTGACCGCTTAATCGCTGGTCGTTAGCAAATTTCACTCGCTGACCAAAACCAATAGCTTTACTCTGCTCTGCATCCAAACGTAAAACGGGCAATTTACTTACTGCGGTATCAGTTGGCAGTAATAGACGATCTAATTCACTTAACGGAAAACTTTCAGCAAGTAGTTGTAACTCATCAATTGGAATCATTTCTGCTACGGGGTAAGCCGCTACAGCTGTACGGCGTAACATTGTCACATGAGCGCCACAACCCAGCACTTCACCCAAATCATCTACTAAAGTGCGAATATAAGTGCCTTTTGAACAATGCACTTCTAAGGTTAAATAAGGCGCATTATATTCAATAAAATTGAGTTCAAAAATCTTAATTGGGCGTGCTTCACGCTCAACTGCAATACCTTGTCGAGCATATTCATAAAGCGGTTTACCGTTATGTTTTAGTGCGGAAAACATTGTCGGCACTTGCAAAATATCACCACGAAATTGTTCAAGTGCGGTCAAAATTTGCTGAGTTTCAACATGAACTTCACGCGTTTCCACGACTTGCCCTTCCGCATCGGAAGTATCGGTACGTTCGCCTAATTTTGCCGTAACAAGATAACGCTTATCTGCATCAAGCAAAAATTGTGAAAACTTAGTTGCCTCGCCCAGACAAATCGGCAACATTCCCGTAGCCAAGGGATCGAGCGCGCCAGTATGCCCCGCTTTGTTCGCTTGAAATAAACGCTTCACCTTTTGCATGATGTCATTTGATGACATGCCTTGTGGTTTATCCAACAAAAACACACCATCAACATCGCGCCAGCGTTTACGAGGTCTAGACATTAGTTGCTTTCCTCAACGTGTTTTTTCTCATCTTCACGCACAACATTTGTCACAAGATTTGACATACGCATCCCTTCCACTAAGGATTGATCGTAAATAAAGCGAATCTCTGGCACGATACGTAAACGCATCGCTTTGCCTAGTAATGAACGAATATAAGGCGATGCCTTTTCTAAGCCTTTCATGCCTTGCTCAATTGCCGTTTCATCGTGATCGAATAAAAAAGTCACGAAGATTTTTGCGTAAGATAAATCACTCGACACTTCCACATCAGAAACCGTCACCATCCCAATACGGGGATCTTTCACTTCGCGTTGTAAAATGACTGCTATTTCTTTTTGTATTTCTTGAGCGACGCGATCGCTACGTTTAAATTCTCTTGCCATAGTTATTCCTTATTTATAAAAGCGCCCCATTCTACTGGAAATCATTGGATTTAGCACGCAAAAATCCCTTTCAACCTGATACTGTTTTTCGATAAAATGACACCTGATAATTTGTTTGAATATTCAAACTTCCGATAAAAATCACTTTACAGAGGGCATAATTTATGCAAGCGAGACGAGACGAGACGACCAAGATTGTCGATGAAAATCATGCATTACAACAAGCATTTTTAAATGAATTAGATGAAAAACTTTGGTCATCTGCGGATAAACTCCGCCAACAACTTGATGCCGCTAACTATAAACATATCGTTCTTGGTCTTATCTTTTTAAAATACATTTCTGATAGTTTCACTCATCAACAGGAAAAAATTCAGGCGGAACTTTTCGATGCTGAAAATCCCCTCTATCTTGACCGCACTTTTTTTGATACTGAAGAAGAGTATCAAGAAGCCTTAACTGCAGAACTAGAAAACCGTGATTATTACACCGCGGATAACGTATTTTGGGTGCCAGCTTCTGCACGTTGGCAAGCCTTACAAGAAGTCTCTATTCTCAACACTGGGGCAGAATTGCCTTGGGGTGGAAAATTTTCTGGCGTGGCGAAACTCATTGACGATGCCTTCGATGCCATTGAAAAAGACAACGAAAAACTCAAAGGCGTACTCCAACGCATTAGCGGCTATGCCGTAAACGAAGACACCCTGCGCGGGCTGATTATCCTCTTCTCCGATACCAACTTTACCCGTCCGACTTACAACGGCGAGCCCGTGCATTTAGGCGCAAAAGACATTCTAGGCCACGTTTACGAATACTTCCTCGGCAGATTTGCCCAAGCCGAAGGCAAACGAGGCGGCCAATATTTTACGCCGAAATCCATTGTTTCTCTGATTGTCGAAATGCTAGAGCCATACTCCGGCCGCGTGTATGACCCTGCCATGGGCAGCGGCGGCTTTTTCGTGCAAACCGAACGCTTTATCACCGCCCATCAAGTCAACATCAACAACGTTTCCATCTACGGGCAAGAATTCAACCCAACCACTTGGAAACTCGCGGCGATGAATATGGCGATTCGTGGCATTGATTACGACTTCGGCGAACATAACGCCGACAGCTTCACGCAGCCGCAACACATCGATAAAAAGATGGATTTCATCATGGCAAACCCGCCATTCAATATCAGCGATTGGTGGAACGAATCCCTTTCCGACGACCCACGCTGGGCATACGGCACGCCACCCAAAGGCAACGCCAACTTCGCGTGGCTGCAACACATGATTTACCACCTCTCGCCAAACGGCAAAATGGCATTATTGCTTGCCAACGGGTCCATGAGCAGCCAAACCAATAACGAAGGCGAAATCCGCAAAGCCATCATCAATGCCGACTTGGTCGAATGTATGGTTGCCCTACCCGGCCAGCTCTTTACCAACACCCAAATCCCTGCCTGTATTTGGTTCTTAAACCGCAACAAAAAGTGCAAAGGCGAAGTGTTATTTATCGATGCCCGCCAAATCGGCTATATGAAAGACCGCGTATTGCGTGATTTCACCGCTGACGACATCGCCAAAATCGCCGATACCCTCCACGCTTGGCAAAAATCAGACGGCTACGAAGACCAAGCCGCTTTCTGCAAATCCGCGACTTTAGAAGAGATTAAAGACAACGACTTCGTCCTCACACCGGGGCGCTACGTTGGCACTGCAGAACAAGAAGACGACGGCGTACCATTTGCAGAAAAAATGCAAAATCTGACCGCTCTTTTGAAGGAGCAATTTGCGAAAAGTGCGGAATTGGAAGCGGAGATTAAGAAGAATTTAGGGGGATTGGGGTATGATATTTAATATTTTAGCTTCGAATAAAAATTGGCATAAATATTCTTTAGAAGAAATTTGTTTAAAGGTAACATCAGGCGGAACACCCAGTAGAAAAAATCCCAAGTTATATGAAAACGGGAATATAAATTGGGTTAAAACTAAAGAACTTAACAATGGGTATATTTGGGAAAGCGAAGAAAAAATAACAGAAGAAGCTGTTAGAAAATCATCTGCAAAACTACTCCCTGTAAATACAATTCTTCTAGCTATGTATGGAGCTACTGTTGGAGAACTTGGAGTTTTAGGAAAAGAAATGGCTTGTAATCAAGCTTGCTGTGCATTGATTATAGATCCTAAAAAAGCTGATTATAGATTTATTTTCTATTTGCTACGTTTATATAAAAAAGAAATCCAAAGTCTTGCTACAGGTGCTGCACAACAAAATCTTAGTGCAAAAACAATTAAAGAATTTTGTTTCTACATTCCTAGTTTAGAAAAGCAAACAGAAATTGCAGATATACTTTCTGAATTAGATAAAAAAATCCAACTCAACACCCAAATCAACCAAACCTTGGAACAAATCGCCCAAGCCCTGTTTAAAAGCTGGTTTGTCGATTTCGATCCCGTGCGTGCCAAAGTCCAAGCCCTTTCAGACGGCCTTAGCCTTGAACAAGCGGAACTGGCAGTCATGCAGACAATCAGCGGAAAAACACCCGAAGAACTGACCGCACTTTCACAAACACAACCTGAACGCTACGCAGAATTAGCCGAAACCGCCAAAGCGTTTCCGTGTGAGATGGTGGAAGTTGATGGGGGGGAGGTGCCGAAGGGGTGGGAATTGAAAGCCTTATCAGATTTAGGTCAAATTATCTGCGGAAAAACACCATCAAAATCTAACAAAGAATTTTATGGTAATGATGTGCCATTTATTAAGATTCCAGATATGCACAATCAAGTATTTATTACTCAAACAACAGATAACTTGAGTGTAGCAGGTGCAAATTCCCAATCTAAAAAATATATTCCACCAAAAAGTATTTGTGTAAGTTGTATTGCTACGGTCGGATTGGTTTCAATGACATCTAAGCCGTCTCATACAAACCAGCAAATTAATTCAATTATTCCAAACGATGAACAAACCTCTGAGTTTTTATATTTATCGTTAAAACAGCCATCAATGACAAAATATCTAAAAGATTTGGCAAGTGGTGGCAGTGCAACTTTAAATTTAAATACAAGCACATTCTCTAAAATAGAGATAATGACACCATCAAAAGAAATTATTGATATTTTCCATAACAAGGTTGTTTATACTTTTGAAAAAGTTTTATCGAACTCTATTGAAAATAAGAGACTAGCTGAAATAAGAGATTTATTGTTGCCTAATTTGCTAAATGGAGAGAGTGATGAATAACAATTATTTAGAGCGCCTTTTCATTGAAGAATTAAATTCAGAAGGAGAAGAAATAGTTATCAGAGGAAGTGTTTTTCTTCGGGACCAAATTTTATCTAAACTAGAACCTGAAACTTATGAGTTAGCCTTTCAAGACTGGAAAAACCAACGTAAACAACAAGCAATTGACACTGCTAATCAGATTTTAGAAATTGCAGATAATAAACAACGGTTCAATAAGCTAAAAGAAATCTTTAGAAGAAATAAACTAACCCCATTTATTGGAGCTGGGCTTTCTATGCCTTCAGGATTTCCATCATGGAAAGGTTTTCTTTATGAAGTACAAAAAGAATCAGGAGCAGATTTCTCTATTTTTGAAGAACATATTCATAAAGGAGAATACGAAGAAGCTGCACAATTATTATTTGATGTAGATGAAGGTCATCTACAAGAACATTTAGAAAATCAATTTGGTAAATCTCCAAATCTCGGAGAGCTACAAGGAATTATATGTAGACTACCTGAATTTTTTAAGGAAACCATAATTACAACAAATTACGATGATTTACTTAAAAAAATATATGCAGATCAAGATATTCATTTTGATCAAGAACTATGTGGTATTGATGCTGAAGAGTTTAAAAAATTATTTGGAGAAGGCCATCGAATTCTTTTAAAGCTACACGGAACATTTATAAGTAAAAACAAAAGAGTACTTACCCAGGATGATTATCAAAGACATTATTCCGAACACAATATCCTCAAAACCTGTGTAATGGAATCATTATTTTCTCAATCTTTGCTATTTTTAGGTTGTAGCCTAGATAAAGATCGAACATTACAATGTATGGCAGAAATTGTTGAAGAACGAGGCAAAGATAATCTACCTAAACACTATGCTTTTTTATCTTGTGAAAATCTATCTGATAAAGAACGAACAACTCGCAGAAAAGTACTTCAAAAATCCAATATTTTTCCAATTTGGTATGATGGCGATCATGATGAAAGCATTGAAGCCTTATTGGAATTATTAAATGGTGGAGAATCATAAAATGCTCAACGAAAACGACATCGAACAACTCACCCTTCAACGCCTGCAATCCCTCGGTTGGGAATATCGCTATGGTAAAGATTTGCCTGTTCATGAAGGTGAGTTTGCCCGTGGCGATTTAAGCGGCGTAGTCTTTATTGAACAACTGCGTGCGGCGGTGCGTAAACTTAATCCGCAGCTGCCTGAAAGTGCGGTGGATTCTGTGGTCAAATCGGCGACGAAAAGCGATATTGGCGACTTGGTGGTGCGTAATCAGGCGTTTTATAAACTGTTGCGTGATGGCATGCGGGTAGAATATCAGACTGACGGTGAGCAGAAAATCGAGATGGCGCGCTTGGTGGATTTCGAGCATTGGGAAAACAACCGCTTTGTTGCCGTCAATCAGCTGGAAATCCGCAGCCGTAAAGGGGGAAAACGGATTCCTGATATTATCGGCTTTGTAAATGGTCTGCCGTTAGTGGTATTTGAACTCAAAAATCCGTTGCGTGAATCGGCGGATTTATTGCAGGCGTTTAATCAGTTTGAAACCTATAAAGATGAAATTGCCGAGCTGTTTGTTTACAACCAAGCCCTGATTATTTCAGACGGCATTGCCGCACGTTTGGGCTCGCTTTCGGCAGATTTTCAACGCTTTACGCCGTGGAAAGTGGTCGATGAAAAAAATAAAAGCGAGCGCTTATATTTTGATGATGAATTGCAAAGCCTGCTCAATGGCTTGATGAAGCCTGAGGATTTATTGGACTATATCCGCTATTTCGTTTTATTTGAGCGAGACTCCACCGGTAAAATCATTAAAAAAATCGCGGCGTACCATCAATATTACGGCGTAAATGAAGCGGTAGATTCCACCCTTTTTGCGACTTCAGAAAAAGGCGACCGCCGCATTGGCGTGATGTGGCATACGCAGGGCTCGGGTAAATCAATTTCCATGTTGTTTTATGCCGGCAAACTACTTGCACAGCCTGAATTGAAAAATCCGACGATTGTGGTGGTTACCGACCGCAACGATTTGGACGGTCAGCTTTTCCAAACCTTTTCTTCAGGCAAAGATTTAATCAAACAAACACCGCAGCAAGTAGAAGATCGCGATCAACTGCGCCAACTGCTTGCGCAAAATGAAGTCGGCGGCGTGTTTTTTACTACGATTCAAAAATTCGCCCTCAATGAGGAAGAAAGTCGCTTCCCTGTTTTAAATGAGCGCAGCAATATTATTGTGATCAGCGATGAAGCACACCGTAGTCAATATGGCTTTACGCAAAAATTGCATAACGGCAAATTTCAGGCAGGCTACGCCCGCCATTTACGCGATGCGCTGCCTAATGCTTCGTTTATTGGCTTCACGGGTACACCGATTAGCCTAGAAGATAGAGATACGCAAGATGTGTTCGGGCGCTATGTGTCCATTTATGACTTGCAAGATGCCGTGGAAGATGGCGCAACTGTACCGATTGTGTTTGATGATGCTCGCCAAATCCGCTTAAATAAAAAAGACCATGATGCTTTGTTTGCAGAAATTGATGCTCTACTAGAAGAGGAGCCATCGACTTCCCTGCGTTTGCAGGAAAAATTACTAGGCTCGCAAGCTCGCTTAGTGGAGTTAGCCGCGGATTTTGTGCAGCATTTTGCCAAACGCAATGAAGTCGTCGATAGCAAAGCGATGATGGTGGTTTCCAGCCGTCAAATTTGCGTGGACTTATACAATGAAATCATCAAACTGCGCCCTGAATGGCATTCGGACAATATTAACGAAGGCGCGATTAAAATTGTGATGACAGGTTCGGCTTCCGATGCGCCGGAAATGCAGAAACACGTTTACAGTAAACAGGAAAAGCAAACGCTGGAACGCCGCTTTAAAGACCCGAACGATCCGTTGAAAGTAGTGATTGTGCGCGATATGTGGCTGACGGGCTTTGATGCGCCTTGTTGTAATACGATGTATATCGATAAGCCGATGCAGGGGCATAACCTGATGCAGGCGATTGCGCGGGTTAACCGCGTATTCCGTAATAAAAGCCGAGAAAATGGCGGCTTAATTGTGGATTATGTAGGCATTGCTGACAAGCTCAAAGAAGCCACTCAGCAATACACTAATTCACAAGGCAGGGGCAAACTGGCTGATAGCGTGATTGATGTATTCTTTAAAATGAAAGAGCATTTAGAAGTTATCCGCAGCCTGTTTGCAACGCCAGTTGAAGGAAAAACTTTTGATGTTCAGATTGCCTTAGAAAAAGATAATCCGAATGATCTTTTGATGGCGATTCGTTTTGCTGCCAACCATATTTTAAGCCTTGATCAATTACCGTTTGATGGTAAAGCACACGAGCAACATTGGTTTGATAAAAAAGAAACCGAGCCACGCAAAAAAGCCTTTTTGAAAGCAGCGGGATTGGTGAAAAAAGGCTATATGCTATGCGGCTCATTGGCTGAAGTTGAACCGTATAACCAAGAAATCGCCTTTTATGATGCCGTACGCGCTATTCTCACGAAGCGTGGACAAAATGGTACGGGTTCTAATGAAAGACAGATTTTATTGAAAAAATTGGTCAATCAAGCCGTCTATTCTGAAGGCGTGATTGATTTATTTGATCTGCTAGAAAAACCACAACCACAAATCAGTTTACTTTCCGAGGAATTTTTACAAACTGTTAAAAATAGTCCAACTAAAAATTTATGGCTTACGGCAATGGAACGTTATTTAGCAAGTGAAATTAAAGTTAAATCAGGCACAAACTTAACCTTGCAAAAAGATTTTGAACAGCGTTTGAAGGAAGCATTGAATCAATACCACAACCACAATTTGAGCGTATTAGAGATTTTGGAGGAACTCTTTAAAATGAGCCAAGATTTCCAAGAACGTTTAGCATTAGGGAAAAAACTAGGATTAACCAAGGAAGAACTTGCCTTCTATGAAGCCCTATCTCAAAATCAAAGTGCAAAAGATTTGATGGGCGATGATGTGCTTTCTAAACTGGCGAAAGAAATCACGGGAACACTTAGAAAATCGGTCACAATCGACTGGCAGTACAAAGAGGCGGTACGGGCAAAAATGCGTATTCTCGTTAAACGCGCCCTACAACGCTACAAATATCCACCCGATAAACAGGAAGAAGCGGTAACTTATGTGATTAAACAAGCTGAAGAAATTGCAGAGGATTTAACTAGATTCTAATCTATACAGTAAAATCACTTTAATTTGAACGAATAATAACCTTACGTCTTATATCGCTTAAATAAAATTTATTATGAATAAAAAAACAGCTAATCTATATTTAATAAATTAGCTGTTTTTAATATCAAAAACTACAACGCCTCAATCGCTTTATACTGCTCTTGGATTTTTTCTAATCCAGATTGGTATTCTGCTTGTTTTTCACGTTCTTTCGCAATCACCGCTTCTGGTGCTTTCGCTACGAAAGCTTCATTGCTGAGTTTACTTTCAATACGTTTAACTTCATTTTGATATTTTTCAATCTCTTTAGTTAAACGCGCTAGCTCTGCTTCTTTATTAATAAAGCCAGCCATTGGTACAAGCAATTCAGCATTGCCAACGAGTTTCGCTACCGCAAGCGGTGCTGTTTCGTTTGCAGCTAACACCTGAACGTTGTCTAATTTCGCCATGGCTTTTAAAAGAGCGGTCTGTTTTTCGAGAATTTTTGCGTTTTCTGCACTTAAATTACGGAATAACAGATCTAAGCCTTTACTTGGTGCGATGTTGCTTTCTGCACGAATATTACGTACAGCAACGATCACTTCTTTTAACCACTCAATTTCAGCTTCTGCTTCTGGATCAAAACCGTTCTCTTCCACTTGTGGGAAAGGTTGCAACATAATGCTATCAGCAGTGATGTCCACGAATCCTTTCACTTTTTGCCAAATTTCTTCGGTAATAAATGGAATGAGCGGATGTGCTAAACGTAATAATTTTTCCAACACATGAACCAAAGTTTGGCTTGCCGCACGGATTTGTGCGGCATTGCCGTTGGCAAATACTGGTTTAGTCAATTCTAAATACCAGTCGCAGAATTGGTTCCAAGTAAATTCATAAATCGCATTGGCACAAAGATCAAAACGATATTGGCTTAATGAATTACGGAAAGTTTCCACTGTGCGGTTGAATTCTGATTGAATCCAACGATCCGCTAATGAGAATTCGATCTCGCCTTCGCTTAAATCTAATTTTTCATTTGTTAATACAAAACGGCTTGCATTCCATAATTTGTTACAGAAGTTACGGTAGCCTTCTAAACGTTTCATATCCCAGTTGATATCGCGGCCGTTTGAAGCCAATGCAGCTAATGTGAAACGTAATGCATCTGTACCGTGAGCTGCAATACCTTCAGCGAATTCTTTGCGCGTTGCTTTAGCAATTTTCTCTGCCAATTGCGGCTGCATCATGTTGCCAGTACGTTTTTCAAGTAAATCTTCAAGGCTGATACCGTCAATCATATCGATTGGGTCAAGTACGTTACCTTTCGATTTCGACATTTTTTGGCCTTGCTCATCACGAATCAAGCCTGTTACATACACCGTTTTGAATGGTACTTGAGGTTTGCCGTTTTCATCTTTTACGAAGTGCATCGTAAACATAATCATACGCGCAACCCAGAAGAAGATGATGTCAAAGCCAGTGATTAACACATCCGTTGGATGGAACATTTTGAGTTCTTTAGTTTGCTCTGGCCAGCCTAAAGTGGAGAACGTCCATAAGCCTGATGAGAACCACGTGTCTAAAACGTCTTCATCTTGCTTGAGTTCAATCGCAAAATCTAAGTTGTATTTTGACCGCACTTCTGCTTCGTTACGCGCGACATAAACGTTTCCTTCTGCGTCATACCACGCCGGAATACGGTGTCCCCACCAAAGTTGGCGAGAAATACACCAGTCTTGAATATCACGCATCCAAGAGAAATAAAGGTTTTCGTATTGTTTCGGCACGAATTGGATTTCGCCGTCTTCCACCGCTTTAATCGCCACATCTGCAAGCGGTTTCACACACACATACCATTGGTCGGTTAGCATCGGCTCAATCGGCACGCCACCACGGTCGCCATAAGGCACTTTGAGATCGTGTGGTTTAATTTCATTTAATAAACCCAGCGCTTCAAAATCTGCCACGATTTTTTTACGTGCAGCAAAACGCTCTAAGCCACGGTAATCCGCAGGAATAGTTGCTTCATAGCCGGCAAGCGGTTTTCCATCAGTACCAATAATTTCGGCTTCATCACGAATATCCGCATTTAAAGTTAACACGTTAACCATCGGCAAGCTGTGACGTTTACCCACTTCGTAGTCGTTAAAGTCGTGCGCTGGGGTGATTTTCACTACACCGGTACCGAACTCACGATCCACATATTCATCAGCAATAATCGGAATTTCGCGATTAGCCAATGGTAGAACCACCGTTTTACCGATTAAAGATTGATAACGCTCATCTTCTGGATGCACCGCAACCGCCGTATCGCCCAACATGGTTTCCGGACGCGTGGTGGCGACGACTAAATAATCTTTACCATCTGCCGTTTTTGCACCGTTCGCTAACGGATAGCGGAAATGCCAAAGGGAACCTTTGCTCTCTTTATTTTCAACTTCTAAATCAGAAATCGCAGTGTGGAGCTTTGGATCCCAGTTTACTAAGCGTTTGCCACGGTAAATTAAACCTTCTTCGTGCAAGCGAACAAACACTTCTTTTACCGCATTGGATAAACCATCATCCATGGTAAAACGCTCACGTTCCCAATCGATGGAGTTGCCTAAGCGGCGCATTTGTTGGCTGATTGTGCCGCCTGAATAGGCTTTCCAATCCCAAATTTTGTTGATGAATGCTTCACGGCCATAATCGTGACGGGTTTTGCCTTCTTCTGCGGCAATTTTACGTTCCACCACCATTTGGGTCGCAATACCCGCGTGGTCTGTCCCCGCTTGCCATAAGGTGTTATGCCCTTCCATACGGTTAAAACGGATTAAGGTATCCATTAAGGTTTGTTGGAAAGCATGCCCCATATGTAAAGAACCCGTTACATTCGGTGGCGGAATCGCAATGCAATAGCTCGGTGCGTTTTCATTTTCAGACGGTTTAAAATAACCGCTCTCTTCCCAATGTTGATAAAGGGCTTGCTCTACCGCAGACGGATTAAAACGGTCTGCCATTTCGAATTTTTGTGTCATATTTTTCTCTGTTAGTTAAATTCCAGTTACTAATCTCATAAAAAAATCTCTTGATTCTTCCTTTAATGGATAAAATGTCGCACCTCTAATAGCAATCAAATCGGAAGTAGAAGTTCTAAAGTAAGTATCATATTGGTAAAAAACTCCTATGATGTGGTCATCAAATTTAAATCCTTTATTTTTTCTATAAAACTCTTTTATCATATTTTGAAATAAAAATTCCAATTTACTATTAAATAGACTTTGTATAATCTTTCTAAAATTAAGATCATTTGTATAATTTCCTGAACTTTCTAATTCTTTATAATTAATTCTAAAATATTCAGAAACCTTATGTGATAATTCAAGCACATCATTTTTATTAAAAACATCAGTAAGCTCTAATGCAACAAATGCTGTTTGATCTAAATTTAATTTAACATTTCGAATCTGTTTGTTTGCTTTCTTAAGATTATCTTTAAATGAATTCTCCCCATGTATTTTTTTACACTCAACAAAAATTTTATTGTCAAATATAATGTCTGTATTAGAATTTAAGTCAACGAGTCCATCCCCCCTTCCTATGCTTTTAGTAATTCTATCTGCAATATCAATTTCAAAAAGATAGTTTTCCGATTTATCACTATCATCTAAAATAAGTTCTGAGCCAGATATTATTTCCTTTATCGTTGTTGGCTTTATATTAGAGCTATTTTTTATAATAAAATTTAACACTCCTCTATACTTATTTAGTTTAATAAGTCGCTTTATATCATCTTCAGAATTCTTGTTAAACTCATTTTCTAAGGAAGAAAGCCATTTATATACTTTTGTATTTTTAATCTTTTTTTCTAACCCTAGCTCTTCAATTTTATTTATAAGATTATTTATATCTTCCAGTATATCTTTTAAAGAGCCTTTGTTAACAATATCATTCATAAATTTAGACTAATTAAATTAAATTTTATTACATAGAAGTGATTTTCATTTGGATAAATCCCTAGAATCACATCTTTCAATTCCACCAAACTCATATTCTCCTGCTTCGCATGCTGTTCCGTCAGTTCATCAAGGGTAATCGGTGACACACTTAACACTTCAATGGTGCAGAAATATTGATTATTCTCAAACCGCCCAACACGCAAAATATCACCTGCTTTAAAATGGCTTTCGGATTTGTCCCGAATCGTAATGGTTTTACGCCCGGCGAGAATATCGGCTTCAAAGCGTTGATAAAAGGTAATGTCGTTCATTTATTAACCCACGTTTTCAGTAGAAAGATTCCAACCTTGCAGACGTAATTGTTTATAGCGTTCTCGAGCTTGTGTTTTTAAGGCATCATCTTTCGGTACAAAATCAATAACTTGGGTAAAACTATGGCTAAAATCTGGGATTTCTTGTTGCAAATTAATTAACACATCACGGCGTTGTAAATTTCGTTTCCCAAGCCATGAAATCTCAATCGGTGTGGGATATTGTGTGGCTTCACCCGATAAATTATGCGGAACAAATTCATTAGGATCTCGTTGCCACAAGCGCTCGTCAATCTCTAGCGCTTGAGTCTCACTTTCACAGCTAATCAATACTTTTTTCCCTGATCGCCATATTGAGGCAGCAAGATTACAGGCTATTTCTTCAACAGTTAACGTACAATCTTCCGTAAGAATGTAAAATTGTGCAGTTTTTGCCATTTTAGCCCCGTTATTTTCTCAATCTTGCCCTATAAAAAGGGTAAAATTCTAACGAAAAAACCCTAAAAAATAAATAATTAAATATACATTATTACAAATGCGTGAAAATCCACCGCACTTTTATGATCTATGTCACAAAACTGATTTTTAACGTTTTTGTTACGTTCCACTCATAACTCGGAAGTGTTAAAATCAATCCAGTTTTAATTTTCATTCAATTCATAGGAGTACAGAATGGCATTTCGTATTGAAAAAGACACAATGGGTGAAGTTCAAGTTCCAGCAGATAAATACTGGGCTGCACAAACTGAACGTTCACGCAATAACTTTAAAATTGGTCCTGCCGCCTCAATGCCACATGAAATTATCGAAGCTTTTGGCTATTTGAAAAAAGCAGCCGCATTTGCTAATCATGATTTAGGTGTATTACCTCTTGAAAAACGTGATTTAATTGCACAGGCTTGTGATGAAATTTTAGCAAATAAATTAGATGATCAATTCCCACTCGTTATTTGGCAAACCGGCTCTGGTACACAATCCAATATGAATGTGAACGAAGTAGTTGCAAATCGTGCACATGTGTTAAACGGTGGTAAATTAGGTGAAAAATCTATTATTCACCCAAATGATGATGTGAACAAATCACAATCTTCAAACGATACTTTCCCAACGGCAATGCACATTGCGGCATATAAAAAAGTAGTTGACCACACCATTCCTTGTGTTGAATGTTTACAAAAAACTTTTGCAGCAAAATCTGAAGCCTTCAAAAACGTGGTAAAAATTGGCCGCACTCACTTAATGGATGCAACGCCACTCACATTAGGTCAAGAATTTTCGGCTTATGCGGCTCAATTAGATTTCGGCTTAAAAGCATTAAAAAATACTCTTCCGCATTTAAGTCAATTAGCATTAGGTGGTACAGCTGTTGGCACAGGTTTGAACACGCCGAAAGGCTATGATGTGAAAGTGGCAGATTACATAGCAAAATTCACCGCACTTCCGTTTGTCACCGCAGATAATAAATTTGAAGCATTAGCCGCTCATGATGCGATTGTTGAAACTCACGGTGCATTACGTCAATTAGCAATGAGTTTATTTAAAATTGCGAACGATATTCGTCTATTAGCATCAGGCCCTCGTTCAGGGATTGGCGAAATTTTAATTCCTGAAAATGAACCGGGTTCTTCAATCATGCCAGGTAAAGTCAACCCTACTCAATGCGAAGCGATGACAATGGTCTGCGCACAAGTATTTGGTAACGACACCACTATCGCATTTGTGGGTTCACAAGGTCACTTCCAATTAAATGTGTTTAACCCTGTGATGATTGCAAACTTCTTACAATCTGCTCAATTATTGGGTGATGCTTGCGTATCTTTCGATGAACACTGTGCAGTGGGTATTGAACCAAACTATCCTCGAATTAAACAACAACTTGAAAATTCATTGATGTTGGTGACCGCACTTAATACGTATATTGGCTATGAAAACGCAGCTAAAATTGCAAAAACTGCACACAAAAATGGTACAACATTGCGTGAAGAAGCGATTAATTTAGGCTTAGTTTCTGCTGAAGATTTTGATAAATGGGTTCGCCCAGAAGATATGGTGGGTAGCCTAAAATAATTCACCGTACAAATTAACATCAGTAATATTAAAGGCGAGTAAAATTACTCGCCTTTTTACTCGTTTATCATTTGTTTTTTGATGCGGTTTGTTATAATCAACACAATTTTACTCACGGCAATTTATTATGAAAATGAAATCCCTATTTGTGGCAATAATCACGTTTTTTTCTGCCGCACCTTTTGCTCATTGGCAACCCATTGGAAATGCCGAATACACGTGGGGGCCGTTCCATGTTTATACCATTGGTTTATTTTCTGAAACGGGTACTTATCAAGAAAATGAACGCCCATTAATGCTCTCGTTCAAATATGAAAAACCCATTGAAGGGAAAAATTTTGCGATTACGCTTATTAAAGAAATCGAAACCTTAAAACTTAATGATGGCGATACTCAAAGCTGGCTTAAAGAAATGCAATCCACATTTCCAGATTTCTCACCAAACGATATCTTGAACTACATTGCCTTACCCGATAAAGGTTACTTCGTATTAAATGACACTGTTTTGGAACATGATTTTGATGCTAAATTTAATCAGGCATTTATCGGCATCTGGCTTGCACCGAATAGTACTTTTGTAAAACTTCAGCCACAATTATTAGGCAAAATGAAAAGCAATCATGAAGCGACAGAGTTTTATCTCAAACCTGAAATTGAATCCTTTGATGAACAAGATTCTACGCCTGAACTACCGCCAAACTATCTATTAAATCAAGAGAGAAAATCTTTTGGATAAATAAAAACGCCGCCTTTTGTCAAAAAGTGCGGCGATTTTCTTTCCATTTTACTTTTGAATAGTAGCAAGAAATTCTTTACGCGTATCACGATCTTTTAAAAATACGCCTCCATAAGCAGAGGTAATAGTATAACTATTTGTATCTTTAATTCCCCGCGCTTTCACACAAAAGTGTGTTGCCTTAATATAAACGGCGACATCATCTGTTTCTAAAATAGTTTGAAAAGCTGTGAGAAGTTGTTCTGTTAGCCTTTCTTGTACCTGTGGACGCTGTGCGAAAAACGACACAATACGATTAATCTTCGAAAGACCAATAACCCAATCTTTTGGATAGTATGCCACACAAACTTTACCATCAATCGTCACAAAGTGATGCTCACAAGTACTCGTCAATGTAATATCATTAACCTGCACCATTTCACTCACTTTCATTTGGTTTTTAATTTTTGTCATTTTAGGGAAATTTGCATAATCCATTCCACTAAAAATCTCATCAATAAACATTTTTGCCAAACGATTAGGTGTTTCTTCAAGACTATCATCTCGCAAATCCAATCCAATTAATTTCATCACTTCATGCATATGTTTTGCAATACCTAAGCGACGCACTTCTTTACATTGGTTTAGATCTATCATCGGCGTTTCAATGCCCTTAGCAATTAAAGCATTGCGCACACTTATTGCATCTTGTGAAATATCGGTCATAACAGTCTTTCCTAAAAAAATAATGCGTTATTCTAACAAAGGATAAAGCGAACGCAAAATGAGAAAAATCACTAAGTAAAATGAAATCTTTAGTTTTAAGATTTTTCAGACTACAATACTTTAAATTTTACTTTAATTAAGGAATCTCTATGCTCACGTTGGATCAAGCCCGTAATAATATGCTAGAACAGCTCTCCTTTCCCACACAAGTTGAAACACTTAATTTACAACAAGCCGCTAATAGAATTTGTGCAGAAGATGTTATTTCCCCTATTAATGTTCCTTCTTTCGATAATTCTGCGATGGATGGCTATGCTGTACGTTTAGCTGATTTAGAAAAATCACTGACCCTTTCTATTGCAGGTAAATCCTTTGCAGGAATACCATTTCAAGGCTCATGGCCTGCTCAGAGTACAATAAGAATCATGACAGGGGCAATGATTCCTGAAGGCGCTGATGCTGTCGTAATGCAAGAACAAGTCAACATAAATGAAGACGGAACAATCACCTTCTCTGAATTACCTAAAATCAATCAAAATATTCGTCGTATTGGAGAGGATGTTAAAAAAGGGGATATAGTATTAACACAAGGTGATGAATTAAATGCCGTTTCTTTACCATTATTAGCTTCTTTAGGTATCTCAGACGTAAAATGTTATCATCGATTAAAAGTAGCCATACTTTCCACTGGGGATGAACTTGTCGAGGTAGGTAAACCGTTACAAATTGGACAGATTTACGATACAAACCGATTCACCGTAAAATTACTGCTAGAAAAACTTCATTGTGAAGTTATTGATTTAGGATTATTACCAGACAATAAGGCTGAATTTGAAAAAGCCTTTATATCTGCACAAAAGCAGGCTGATTTAGTGATTACCAGTGGTGGAGTATCTGTTGGAGAAGCCGATTTCACTAAAACAGTATTAGAAAAAGTAGGTGAAATTAATTTCTGGAAACTTGCCATTAAACCTGGTAAACCTTTCGCTTTTGGTAAACTAGAAAATGCATGGTTTTGTGGCTTACCTGGTAACCCTGTCTCTGCACTTGTGACTTTTTATCAACTCGTTCAGCCCCTTATTGCAAAATTGCAAGGTCAAAAACAATGGAAAAATCCAGCACGTTTTTCAGCAATTGCTTCAACAAACTTAAAAAAAGCTCCTGGTCGCTTAGATTTCCAACGAGGTTTTTATCACATCAACTCACAAGGACAAATTGAGGTTAAGCCTGTTGGGTTTCAAGGATCTCACTTATTTAGTGCATTCATAAAAAGTAATTGTTTTATTGTATTAGAACAAGAGCGTGGCAATGTATCAGCAGGTGAACGTGTAACCATAGAACTCTTCAATCATTTATTGGGGTAACCTATGACTGAATTAAGTTACGAAGAAGAGTTACGATATAACCGGCAAATTATTCTTAAATC
Source organism: Haemophilus sp. SZY H36 (assembly GCF_018829625.1). Lineage (NCBI taxonomy): Bacteria > Pseudomonadati > Pseudomonadota > Gammaproteobacteria > Pasteurellales > Pasteurellaceae > Haemophilus > Haemophilus sp. SZY H36. Next base: position 352,161 of record NZ_JAHKKA010000001.1, read on the forward strand.
GATTGATTTTGAAGGACAAGAAAAACTAAAAGAGAGCAAAATGCTCATTATAGGTTTAGGTGGATTAGGCTGTGCGGCTAGTCAATATTTAGCCGCTTCAGGTATAGGACACCTAACCCTATTAGATTTTGATCATGTTTCACTTTCCAATCTACAACGTCAAGTGCTTCATTGTGATGCTAGACTGAATATGCCAAAAGTTGAATCTGCTAAAATAGCCCTAGAACAGCTTAACCCACATATTGAGATTCAAACAATAAATGAAAAACTAACCGAAGAAAAACTGGCCAAATTAATACCGCACTTTGATCTTGTCTTAGATTGCACTGATAACGTCGATATTCGCAATCAACTTGATCGCCAATGCGAGAAAGCGCATATTCCCTTAATCTCTGGTGCGGCAATCCGAATGGAAGGACAGATTTCAGTCTTTACCTATGAATCAAATACACCAACCTATCGTGAACTAAGTAAATTATTTGGGCAGAATATATTAAGTTGTGTAGAAGCAGGAGTAATAGCCCCAATTGTTGGGATTGTTGGTTCTATTCAAGCATTAGAAGCAATTAAAGTGCGTTTAAAAATTGGCAAAAATTTATGTGGTAGATTACTCATTATTGATGGCTTTTCAATGAACATTCGAGAAATAAAATTACCAATAAATACCCCTTAGTTTTATGAGAATATTTTATGATGACTGAAATTAAAAAACTTGATCCTGATACAGCAATTGATATTGCGTACGATATTTTTCTAGAAATGGCAAGTGAAAATCTTGATCCAGCCGATATCCTTCTCTTCAACCTACAATTTGAAGAACGAGGAGGTGTTGAGTTTGTAGAAACTGCCGATAACTGGGAAGACGAAATTGGCGTACTCATCGATCCGAATGAATATGCCGAGATTTGGGTTGGATTAGTAAACAATCAAGATGAAATGGACGATATATTTGCAAAATTTTTAATTTCTCACCGAGAAGAAAATCGTGAATTTCATGTTATCTGGAAAAAATAATATCAAATACTAAAACTAAAAAATCCCTATTGAATTCACAATAGGGATTTTTCTATTTAATCACAAAATTATTTAGTAGCTTCTTTCACCGCATCAATTGTTTGATTCGCTTTTTCACCTATAGATTGTTTCATTTCTTCCATTTTTGAAGACGCTGCATTTTTGGCTCGTTCAACTTTTTCCATTGCCACATTCTTCGCATCTTCAACTTTAGCCATAGCTGCATCTTTAGTTTCAGCCATTTTTTCTGCTGCAGCTGATTTTGCAGAATCTACAGCGTTGCTCGCCATATCCTTCACATCAGATACAGCTTGTTGTGCAGTAGTTTTTACATCTGCTGCAGCATTAGTTGCAGCTTCTTTCACATCCGTAACAGCTGAAGTTGCCGCTTGTTTTGCCTCTACAACTTTTTGTGCTGCCTCATCTTTATCAAAACAACCGGTTAAAGCGACCGTTGAACCCAACACTAATGCAGCTAATGCTAATTTTTTCATGATAAATCTCCATCTAGTATTCATTTTGCAAAGCCCTATTGCTTTGTGTGGCGTAGTTTACGCATATTTCTTAAAAAGGAAATAGGTAAAATAAAAATTTACATTTCTTTAAAAATCTTTACAAATAAAAATACAACTAACCAATTGATAAATAAAGCATATTTATAAAGTTCCATGGAAAATATTTATTTTTTGTAAAGATAAATAACCATTAATTTGATTATTAATAACACAATTAGATCAATGCATCTGCATTTTTATACATGAGAATTTTTGCATATTGTCCAGACCAATTTAAATATGCAATAGTCGCTGGGTAAAAACTGATTGGATTTCGCTTTCCATAGAGCTCCGCTACAATTTCACCGACTAAAGGTAAATGAGAAATAATAAATATAGATTTTATACCTTCATTACGCAATACAGAAAAATAATCCGTCACCATTTCTGCATGGCCATAAGGTGTAACACCGTCCCAAATTTCTATTTTTGATGATAGTTCACCATTAAAAGCCTGATTTACCTGCTCGAAAGTTTCTTGTGCTCGCACATAAGGACTAATAATAATACGATCTGGCGTGGCTAACTCTAACTGTTTTCTTAACCATTGCCCCTGAGTAAAGGCTTGTTTAATACCATAGGCAGTTAAGCGACGAGCTTTATCACTATTAGCCATTACTTCAGCCTCGCCATGACGCATAATAAAAATATTCATTTTGCTTTCCTAAGCATTTGATAAAAATAAACCGTACTAAATAAAGTGCGGTTAAAAAATTAATGAGATTTAACTACTTCTGCAATTTCTTCTGCACATTGTTGTGCAAGTTCAGCATCTTGACATTCCACCATAACGCGAATAAGTGGTTCCGTACCCGATTTACGCAATAAAATACGACCTTTGCCTTCTAAACGTTTTTCAACGTTTGCGGCAACAGATTTCACGGCATCACTTTCAAGTGGATTATCCCCGCCTGCAAAACGTACATTGATTAACACTTGTGGGAATAATTTAACCGCACTCGCTAATTCATTTAATGATAATTTATGCTGTGCCATTGCCGCCAATACAGCTAATGACGCAACAATGCCATCGCCAGTTGTATTTTTATCCGCAATGATAATATGTCCTGAATTCTCACCACCAAGCGTCCAATCGTTTTCAACCATTTTTTCCAATACGTAACGGTCACCTACATTTGCACGTAAGAAAGGAACACCAAGCATTTTCAACGCAATCTCTAAGCTCATATTACTCATTAATGTGCCAACGACACCGCCTTTTAATTGACCTGAGCGCAACGCTTCACGCGCAATAATAAAGAGAATTTGGTCACCATCAACTTTATTTCCTAAATGATCGACCATCATAATGCGGTCACCATCGCCATCATAAGCTAGACCAACATCAGCTTTAGTTTCAACAACTTTAGCTTGCAATGCTGTTACATCCGTTGCGCCACATTTTTCATTAATGTTCAAACCATTTGGATCCGTACCAATTTCAATAACTTCCGCTCCAAGCTCTCTCAACACGTTAGGCGCAATATGATAGGTTGCACCATTTGCACAATCGACCACGATCTTATAACCTTCCAAGCCTAAATGAGCGGGGAATGTGCCTTTACAAAACTCAATATAGCGTCCTGCTGCATCATTAATACGACTTGCTTTACCTAATTCAGCAGATTCCACACAATCCATCGGTTGCTCTAACATCGCTTCAATGGCTTCTTCAATTTCATCAGGTAATTTAGTCCCTTTTGCTGAAAAGAATTTAATGCCATTATCATAATAAGGATTATGAGAGGCTGAGATCACAATACCCGCTTCAGCACGGAAAGTTCTAGTTAGATAAGCAATAGCAGGTGTAGGCATAGGGCCGGTAAATGCCGCAGATAAGCCCGCTGCAGCTAAACCTGCTTCAAGGGCTGATTCCAACATGTATCCAGAAATTCGGGTATCTTTACCGATTAAAACCATTTTAGAACCTTGAGAAGCTAATACTTTTCCTGCAGCCCAGCCTAATTTTAATGCGAAATCTGGTGTAATTGGATAACTACCTACTTTTCCACGTACACCATCTGTTCCAAAATATTTACGATTTGCCATAATACAATTCCTTTAATTTTTTATCGTTATAAAACCATCAGGCATTTTCTGTTGCCTGCCAAACTTTGAGCATATCTGATGTTGCAGCAACATCATGTACGCGTAAAATTTTTGCGCCTTTTTGCGCTGCAATAAGCGCACCTGCCACACTACCTATCACTCGCTGATCGACTGGCTTATCAAGCACTGCGCCAATCATTGATTTGCGAGATAGCCCTGCTAATACAGGATAGCTATTCTGACAAAATTCATTCAGATTTTGTAATAATTGATAATTATGCTGTACAGATTTGCCAAAGCAAAATCCCATATCCCAAATTAAGTTTTCTTTTTTAATGCCAGCAGAAAGGCATTCATTAGTACGTTTCTGTAAAAAAGCTAATACATCTTGTACGACATTTTCATAATGAGGATTTACCTGCATCGTTCTAGGTTGCCCTTGCATATGCATAATACAAACAGGCAAAGCTAGTTTTACCGCTGTTTCTAACGCATTTGGCTCTTGCAAAGCACGAATATCATTAATCAAATCCATTCCAACACTTGCCGATTCACGCATCACAACTGCTTTTGAAGAATCGACAGAAATCCAGCAATCAAAATGGCTTCGCACCGCTTCCACTACTGGCACAACACGATGCAATTCTTCTTGTTCAGAGACTTCATCCGCATTAGGGCGTGTAGATTCACCACCAATATCAATAATTGTCGCACCTTCTTCTAACATTTTTTCAACTTGAAAAAGCGCTTTATCCAAACTAAAGAATTGTCCGCTATCAGAAAAAGAATCAGGCGTAAAATTAAGGATTCCCATAATCTTAGGAACGCTTAAATCAAGACATTTATTGTTCGCGTAAAGTTTCATAAAGTGCGGTGGATTTTTAGATTGATTTTAATCGGGCGATTATAGCGGAATACGCTGAAGAAAAAAATCATTAGGGAAAAATAAAGCCTTTCCGAAGAAAGGCCTTGTTGATTAGAGAGTTGATTAGGAATTAGAATCTACCGAATTTTCACCCGCACTTTGAGCATTATTACTATTTGCATAAGTTGCTTGCCCTGTGTGCTCTTCCCATCCAGATGGAGGTGTCACAGGTTCTCGATTCATCAATTGTTTGATTTGTTCTTCTTCAATAGTTTCATATTTGACTAATGCATCTTTCATCGCATGAAGAATATCCATATTATCAGTCAAAATCTGTCTTGCTCTCGCATAGTTACGATTTACAATTGCACGAACTTCTTCATCAATTGCATGAGCCGTTTCATCTGACATATGTTTTGCCTTCGCCATTGAACGACCTAAGAAAACCTCGCCCTCATCTTCCGTATAAAGAATCGGCCCTAATTTGTCAGAGAATCCCCATTGCGTCACCATATTACGCGCGATATTAGTCGCTACTTTAATATCATTTGATGCACCCGTTGAGATATTTTCTTCACCATAAATCAAATCTTCTGCTAAACGCCCTGCATACAAGGTAGAAAGCTTACTTTCTAATTGTTTTTGGCTAATACTAATTTGATCACCTTCAGGTAAAAAGAATGTCACACCCAACGCACGACCACGAGGAATAATAGTCACTTTGTGTACAGGATCATGCTCAGGAACTAAATAACCCACAATCGCATGCCCTGCTTCATGATAAGCAGTCGACTCTTTTTGCTTATCTGTCATAATCATGGTACGACGCTCTGGCCCCATATTGATTTTATCTTTCGCTTTTTCAAACTCAAGCATGGTTACCATGCGTTTATTCACTCGAGCAGCAAACAAGGCGGCCTCATTCACTAAGTTTGCTAAATCTGCACCGGAATAACCCGGCGTACCACGCGCTAATGTCATTGCATCAACATCTTGCGCTACAGGCACTTTGCGCATATGTACTTTTAAGATTTGCTCACGACCTTTTACATCAGGCAGACCAACAACAACTTGTCGGTCAAAACGGCCTGGACGAGTTAAGGCTGGATCAAGTACATCTGGACGGTTAGTCGCTGCAATAACAATTACACCATCATTACCGCTAAATCCATCCATTTCAACGAGCATTTGGTTTAAGGTTTGTTCACGCTCATCATGTCCACCGCCTAAACCTGCACCGCGTTGACGCCCCACAGCATCAATTTCATCAATAAAGATTAAGCAAGGTGCATTTTTCTTAGCCTGTTCAAACATATCACGTACACGAGATGCCCCAACACCCACAAACATTTCTACGAAATCAGAACCAGAAATAGTGAAGAATGGAACTTTTGCTTCCCCTGCAATAGCACGAGCCAATAAGGTTTTACCAGTACCAGGAGGACCAACCATCAGAATACCTTTTGGAATTTTACCGCCCAAGTTTTGGAATTTATTCGGATCACGCAAGAAATCAACGATTTCGCCCACTTCTTCTTTTGCTTCATCGCAACCAGCGACATCTGCAAAAGTAACCTTAATCTGATCTTGATTCAGCATTTTGGCACGGCTTTTACCAAAGCTCATTGCTTTGCCGCCACCACCTTGCATTTGACGCATAAAGAATACCCATACGCCAACAAGGAATAACATTGGGAACCAAGAAATTAAAATTTGGGATAAGAAACCACGTTTTTCAAATGGCGTACCTTCCACTTTCACTTTTTTGCTTAATAAATCATCAAGCAATTTTTTATCTTCAAGTGGTGGCATCACGGTTGAATATTTAGAACCATCCGTTTTCGTTACCGTAATTTCATTGGCATCAAAACGCGCTTCTGTCACTTGTCCATTGCTTACATCGTAAACAAAGGTTGTATAATCAGTAGAATTATCTACCGAAGAGGAATTAAAACTCTGGTATGCTGTCATCATAATGACCGCTACTACCACCCAAAGCACCAGATTTTTGACCATATCGTTCAAAGTCTAACCCACCTTTCCTAAGTTAAAAAATTTTTTACAAGATACTACACATCATTAGCGATGAAAAGCTATCAAAGCAATTAGCCTTTATAGCCTGTCGCCACAATATATACTTCACGAGAGCGTCCGCGTGATGCTTCAGGCTTACGCACTTTCACCACATTAAATAAAGAACGAATTTCTCTTAAATATTCATCAAAGCCTTCACCTTGGAAAACTTTAACAACAAAGCTTCCTTTGGTTGCCAAGACCTGTTTACACATATCTAAAGCGAGCTCGACCAAATACATTGCGCGTGGAATATCCACTGATGGCATTCCACTAAAATTGGGTGCCATATCAGACATCACAACATCAACTTTATCTTCGCCTACGCGCGCTAATAAAGCATTCAAAACATTTTCATCACGGAAATCGCCTTGTAGAAAATCAACGCCTACAATGGGATCCATTTCTAAAATATCACAAGCAATTACTCGACCTTTGCCACCAATTTGCCCCACCACATATTGCGACCAACCGCCAGGTGCAGCGCCAAGATCGACCACCGTCATTCCTTGTTTAAATAATTTATCCGTTTGCTGAATTTCATCAATCTTAAAATAAGCGCGTGAACGCAACTTTTGCTTATGCGCTTTTTGCACAAATTGATCACTAAAATGTTCATTTAGCCAGCGAGAAGAGCTCGCTGAACGTTTTTTCTTTCCCATAATCTTCTATTTTTGGTAGTAGTTTTGCTTATATTTGGTTACAATCTGCCGAATTCAAGCCGAGGCTGATTGAAATCAGTGAAAAACATTGAGAAAATCAACCGCTCTTTTTAATTAGGAATCCTTATGACAACCTTATCAACCAAACAAAAACAATTTTTAAAAGGTCTTGCGCACCATCTTAACCCAGTCGTTATGCTTGGTGGAAATGGCTTAACCGAAGGCGTACTTGCTGAAATTGAAAATGCACTTAATCATCACGAACTCATTAAAGTAAAAGTTGCTGGTGCAGATCGCGAAACAAAACAACTTATTATCGATGCGATTGTGCGTGAAACTAAAGCAGCACAAGTACAAACTATCGGGCATATTTTGGTGCTTTATCGCCCAAGCGAAGAAGCAAAAATTCAGCTTCCACGCAAATAACAACAAAAGTGCGGTCATTTTTAACCGCACTTTTTTTATTTAAATATAATTCACTTCAATGATATCAAACTCAACGACACCGCCAGGCGTTGTAATATTAACGGTATCATCTAATTCTTTACCAATTAAACCTCGCGCAATGGGAGAATTAACCGAAATCAAACCAGATTTAATATCCGCTTCATCATCGCCTACAATGCGATAAGTGACTTCTTCGTCTGTATCAGTATTTACAAGCACAACCGTTGCACCAAAAATGACTTTACCGTTATTTGGCATTTTTGTTACATCAATAATTTGAGCATTACCAAGTTTACCTTCAATCTCTTGAATACGACCTTCACAAAAACCTTGTTGCTCACGAGCTGCATGATATTCTGCATTTTCTTTTAAATCACCGTGCTCGCGTGCTTCTGCTATCGCTTTAATAATTTCAGGACGACGTACATTTTTTAAGAAATCCAATTCTTCACGTAATTGTTCTGCGCCACGCACAGTCATTGGAATTTGTTGCATTGTTTTTCCTTTTACTAAATAAAACAAAAACCACGGCAAAACCCTAAAATCTTGCCGCAGTATTATTAAAAATAAACTTGAAATGAGAAAATGATTTACTCAATTTCATTCGGGGCTTATTATTGTTCGTCTAAGAAAAAATAGCAACCATAACAAACCTAATATGAAAAAATTATCTTCAATTTCCACCGCACTTGGCTCCTTTTTACTTTCCATAAGCTTTAGCCTTCCAACCTTCGCAAATATTAATGTTTCAGACTTGACACAACAATTGCCTGAAGGCTCTAGCGTAGGTTTTATCGCAAAAAATATAAATCAAAACCAAATTATCTCGGATTATAATGGCTCAACCTTTATGCTTCCTGCGAGTACACAAAAAGTTTTTACTGCCGTTGCCGCTAAACTCGCATTAGGCGATCAATTCCAATTTGAGACCGCTCTTTTGAGTAATGGGAAAATTCAAAATGGGAATTTAGATGGTCACCTAATCGTGCGTTTCACAGGTGATCCAGATCTCACAAGTGGTCAACTTTATACCTTACTTGCAGAATTAAAAAAACAAGGCGTCAAAAAAATTAATGGCGATTTAGTATTAGATACCTCTGTTTTTTCGAGTCATGACCGAGGATTAGGTTGGATTTGGAACGATCTGACCATGTGTTTCAACTCTCCCCCATCCGCTGCGAATATTGATAACAACTGTTTTTATGCGGAACTCGATGCCAATCAAAATCCCGGTGAAACAGTAAAAATCAATGTGCCTGCACAATTTCCAATTCAAGTGTTCGGACAAGTCTATGTAGCGGATAGCAATGAGGCGCCTTATTGTCAGCTCGATGTTGTTGTACACGACAATAATCGCTATCAAGTAAAAGGATGTTTAGCCCGTCAATCTAAACCTTTTGGCTTAAGCTTTGCTGTGCAAGATACGGATGCTTATGCAGCCGCGATTATTCAACGACAATTAAGACAATTAGGTATTGAGTTTAATGGCAAAGTCATGTTGCCACAGAAACCACAACAAGGTCAGCTATTAGCGAAACATTTATCCAAACCATTACCCGATTTATTAAAAAAAATGATGAAAAAATCGGATAACCAGATTGCCGATTCATTATTCCGAGCAGTGGCATTCAATTACTATAAACGCCCAGCATCCTTTCAATTAGGCACATTAGCGATTAAGTCCATATTACAAAAACAAGGAATTCGTTTTGGAAACAGTATTTTAGCCGATGGTTCAGGTCTGTCTCGCCATAATCTTGTAGCACCTAAAACGATGCTATCCGTTTTAGAATACATCGCCAAAAACGAAGATAAATTACATTTAATGGAAACTTTCCCCATCGCAGGTGTAGATGGCACGATCAGTGGGCGAGGTGGATTAATTAGCCCGCCATTAGTAAAAAATGTTATTGCTAAAACCGGCTCTTTGAAAGGGGTTTATAACTTAGCCGGCTTTATGACAAATGCTCGAGGAGAAAAAGTGGCCTTTGTTCAATTTATTAATGGCTACTCAACTGGTGATTTAGAAAGCAAAACAAAACGAGCACCATTAGTACAATTTGAGAGTGGCTTGTACAACGAAATCTATAAATATTAATAAAACCTTCTAAAAAAAACACCGCACTTAAAATGACAAAGTGCGGTGTTTTTTTAATTATTTAACATACTCATTACCTAAAAATAATGGTCCTAAATGGCTTTTAGGGATGCCAAATTTTTCAGGATAAATTACATCTACTAAATATAGTCCATCAGGTTTTGCAGTTGGTGCCGCAAGCTGACGATTTTTTTGCTCTAGTAGCCATTTCATCCATTCAATTGATTCTTTACCTGCACCAACTTCAATCAAACTCCCAACAATATTACGGACCATATGATGCACAAAAGCATTGGCTTGAATATCCACAATAACATATTGCCCAATCCGAGTAACTGATAAGTGATGAACATTACGCCACGGCGTGTTTGATTGACATTGTGCGGCACGAAAAGAGGAAAAATCATGCTCGCCTAGTAAATACTGACCAGCTTGATGCATTTTTTCTGCATCAAGATCTAAATAACAGTGAGTAATTCCTCCGTGTAAAATAGCAGACCGTAATTTATTACAATAAAGAATATAGCGATATCGACGAGCCATTGCTGAAAAACGCGCATGAAATTCATCATCAACTTTTTTTGCCCAAGTAACCGCAATATCATCAGGTAAATTCGCATTTGTCCCGAATGTCCATGCTTTATCAGGGCGTACTGCACTGGTTTCAAAATGTACGACCTGCCCTGTTCCGCTCACCCCTGAGTCAGTTCTCCCAGCACAAAAAATTTCAATTTTTTCATTGGCTATAATGGAAAGCGCGTTTTCAAGTTGTTCTTGTATGCTACGCACATTTTCTTGGCGTTGCCAGCCGTAATAATTTGTGCCTTGATATTCAATACCTAATGCGATTTTCATCTTATGCCTTATTTTTGATAGAGTGAAATTATGGTAACGCAACTTTATAGGGTAAGCAAATTTCATTATGTAAGAATAAACATATTTTTTAATAAATGATAATAATTACCATTGATATAAATTAACCTTTTAGATATACTCGCGCCTCTTTTTACCCATATCTAATCTACGGAAGCATTTTATGAAATTTAAATTAAGCCTAATTTACACCACACTTTTTGCTGGAGTTTCGGTTTCTGTGTTAGCGGAAACACAACATAAAGCTAGTACTGAAACGATTGAACAAATTAATGTTCAAGATACAGGTATTAAACAAAATGGCTATCAAACGACAGGAACATCCGTCGTATCAAAAGCTGAAGTACCAGTATTCGACACGCCAAACACAGTAAATATTCTTTCAACCAAACTACTAGAAGATCGCAAATCTGAATCACTTATTGATGCGCTTTATAACATCAGTGGTGTGAGTCAAGCGAATACTCTAGGAGGTATGTTTGATGCCATCCAAAAACGTGGTTTTGGTGGAAACCGCGATAACTCAATTATGCGTAACGGTTTACAAGCCGGCCCAGCTAAAAACTTTAGCGCGACAACTGAAACCGTTGAAGTTTTAAAAGGTCCTGCATCTGTACTTTATGGCATTCAAGATCCAGGTGGTGTGGTTAATATCATTACTAAAAAACCACAAGAAACGCCACGTTATGTCGTTGGTGGAACCTTAGGTAATCATAGCCTCTGGGGAACACAATTAGATTTCACTGGTGGTTTAGGAAATGGTTTTGCTTACCGCTTTATCTATGACAAACAAGAAAAGGACTACTGGCGTAATTTTGGCAAAGTGAAAAATACGACTTACGCACCATCACTTTCTTGGGAAAATGATAAAACTAAAGTGCTTCTTTCTTATGAACACAAAGATATTCTTGAGCCATTTGATCGTGGTACAAATCTTTTAACCGCAACTAATGCATTACCAGATATTCCTGTATCGCGTCGTTTAGATGAACCAAATAATGAAACAACCGCAAAAACCGATAACATTGATTTTAAAATTGAACACAAATTAAGTGATGGTTGGAAATTAAATGCGGGTTATAGCTATGCTCGTTACAAATATTTCTACAATCAAGCTCGTATTACAAATATTAACGTCACAGATGTTACTATCCCTGCAGTTAAAAATAAAAAGGGTGAGATTACCTCTCCTGAATTAAGCGCGCATTATGTACGCCGAGCCATTGAACAGCAACAAGGTGATCAACGTGTTCATAGCGGTACATTAAATATCGTTGGTGAATTTGGTATTGGTGATATTGCTAACCGCTTTGTAGCTGGTATTGATGCAATGCGTAATATTCGTGATCTTGGTCCAATTTATAACCAAGGTATCATGAATTCTGATATCAATATTGATAATCCAAACTATACTAGCCCTGTTGCGGCACATAAAAATGGTAACGGCAACGCCTACCAATATAACTATCTCAAAACCGTTGGTGTTTATATTCAAGATACCGCTTACTTTACAGATAACTTTATCATGACAGGTGGTTTGCGTTATGAGTACTTTGATCAATTTGCAGGACGTCATTGCTTAAATGCGGCAAACTGTAAAAAAGGTCAAAATCTAACAAAAACCGGAAATACCGATCAGCACGATGGCAAGTTATTGTATCAATTAGGTGCCGTATATAAATTTACGCCACATATTGCGACCTTTGCAAACTACTCTGAGTCTTTCCGTCCACAAATGAGTGTGGCAACACCTGTTAGCGGAGATTTAAAACCAGAACAAGGTAAATCTTTTGAAATTGGTGCAAAATACGAAAACTCTGGCTTCAATGCAACACTTGCATTATTCAATATCAGTAAACGTAATGTGGCTGAAACCGTTGGTTCTGGTTCAAATGCACAATTGAATATCGTCGGCAAACAACGTTCTCGTGGTGTGGAATTCGATCTTAATGGTCAAATTACGGATAGTCTAAGCGTAGCGGCTAACTATACATACACCAAAGTCAAATCACTTGAAAATGAGCTTTATCCTGATGCGGTAAATCAACAACTTTCTGGTGTACCAAAACATCAAGCTTCCCTATTCCTAGCTTATAACATAGGTGAATTTGATTTTGGTAACATCCGTGTTGGTGGAGGGGCTCGTTATTTAGGTTCCTGGTATGCCTACAACAATACTTATACGAAAGCATATAAACTACCTCATGCCGTGGTATATGATGCCTTTATTGCTTACGACACCAAAATCTCTGGCAAGAAAGTGTCTTTCCAACTTAACGGCAAAAACTTAACAGATAAAACTTACTATCCATCTACCTCAGGTAATGCAACAAACACGTTAATCCCTGTTGCATTAGGTTATGGACGTGAATTTATCTTCAACACTAAAATTGAGTTTTAATTGAGCGCACAATAAGGGCGAATACTTCGTCCTTATTGTTTTTACTTTATGGGTAATAAATGAACTGGCAAACCGAACTTAATAATAGTTTAAACTGGATTTTAACCGCACTTTTTTGGGTGATATTATGCTTTAGCGCAACAATCTTAGCCTTAAAACAAACTACTTTCGGTAAAAAATTCTGGTGTATCGTGTCACCATCGATTAATAAAAAAACCAGCATTAAACTTATTTTAATGTTGTTAGTGCTCTTTATAATGATATTGCTAGAAGTAAGATTTAGCGTGCTTAATTCATTTTTCTATAATGGATTATATAGCTCAATGCAAGAAATGAATATAGAAAAATTCTGGTTCTTTGCTAAACTCAATGCTCTTCTTGTACTTGTTCAAGTCATTCACTCAATTACTGATTACTTCTTCCGTCAAGTATTTGAAATTCGCTGGCTTGAAAGTTTAAACTCATCACTGATTCAACGTTGGTTAAACAATAAAAAATACTATCGTTTAAAATACGAACAAGATTTACCCGATAATATTGATCAACGTATTGAACAAGATGCTCGTGAATTTATTACTAGTACCGTACAAATTGTGCGAGGAATGATTAATTCTATTCTTACAACGATAGAATTTACTATTATCCTATGGTCACTATCTGGTGTATTAAGTCTATTTAGTTTAAATATTGAGAAAGGTGTCGTATTCTTTATTTATTTCTTTATTATCTTTGCAACTTTAATGTCAGTCTGGATAGGTAAACCGCTAATTAAACTAAATTTTAATAAAGAAAAACTCAATGGGGATTATCGTTACTCTTTAATCCGTGTACGTGATAATGCGGAAAGCATTGCTTTTTATCATGGTGAAAAAAAAGAACAACTATTCTTACAACACAAATTTACTCAAATAATTCATAACCGTTGGGCTATTGTATTAAAAATGCTTGGATTGGATGGATTTAATTCTGGAGTTACTCGAGTAGCAAAACTCTTACCATTAATGTTACAAGCACCACGTTTCTTTGCTGGACAAATTAAACTTGGTGATATGCATCAAACTGTACAGGCTTTTAACCGGTTAATGACTGCCCTTTCATTTTTTAGATTATTTTATGAGCAATTTACACTCTATCAGGCTCGTTTAAACCGTTTATATGGTTTTATGAAAAAAATGGATGATTTAGATAATCAAGAGTTTTATCAACCATTTCTATGTTCTCATCGTGTCACATTAAAAGACTTCGGTATTAAAGATGAAAAAGGTCGTGTATTACTTAATAATTTAAATATTAATTTAGTTAATGGTGATGCACTATTAATTCAGGGTGCATCAGGCACAGGGAAAACTTCATTATTAAAAGCAATTGCGGGAATTTATCCTTTTGAAACGATTGGTATTGCAGAACATCCTTGCTCTGGAAGTTTATTCTTACCACAACGTCCTTACATGCCACAAGGCACTTTACGGGAAGCAATTTGTTATCCTAATATCAATCTCAACCATCCAGATCTAATTCAAACAATGGAAGATTGTGCCTTAGGTAAATATATCCATGCCCTTGATCATATAAATGACTGGCAAGTTATTTTATCCCCTGGAGAATTACAACGTGTTGCCTTTATTCGTATTTTACTCACTAAACCCGATGTCGTATTTTTAGATGAAACAACATCTGCATTAGATGAAACAACTGAGTATTTGCTCTATCGAAAAATTCGATATCATTTACCTGAAATGATTATTTTAAGTATAGGTCATAGAAGTACGCTTCAACAATTCCACAATAAACAATTGAAATTAGATATATGTTTATTATGTGAATAATCGTTTGTTTTAACATATTTTAGATAATAAAAAAGCGAACCAAACGTTCGCTTTTTATATAAATTTAATTTATAGCACTGAAACGTTAAGATCAGAACCGCCACCGACAATTCTAACCCGTTTTCCAGCAACAAAACTCGAATCAGCCTTTTGAACAACGACAATCTCTTGACCATCGTCTTTCTTAATCACTAATTCAGCACCATTTACTTGGCTCATTTTTTCTTCAATTTTACTGCCACCTACAGCACCTGCTAACGCTCCAATTACTGTTGCAATAGCCTGTCCACGGCCTCCACCAATTGCATTACCTGCTATACCACCTAAAGCACCTCCACCGATACCACCAACAATACCTTGGTTTTCGGCCTGGATTTTAACTGGTCTGACAGAAACAATTGTTCCATAAGTAATTGAACGCGCTTCTTTTGCTTGAGATGCTGTATAAACATCACCACTGAAAACATCTGTATTAGCACAGCCAGTCACAGAGAAAGCAACTAAAAGTGCTAATGTTGCTGTCATTTTTTTCATATGCTATATACCTTATTAAAGGGTTAAAAGAAATTAAAGTGGGTTTCTAGGTGATAATGTTGAAACATTTGTTGCTTTTTCATCACCAGAAACAATAACACATGCACCAACAACTAAAGAAGAATCATACTTACGAGTAATAACTACCTGTTCACCTTCTTGTTGATTACCTGAACAATCATTTTTACGAATAGTTAACTGTAAGTTTTCACCTTGTGGTTGACTAAATACAATATTACCTTTATAGGCATTTTCACCAACTGGCGCAGTTTGAGATGAACACGCAGATAAACCTAAACCAGCTAATACAACTAATGCTAAAGAGAATTTTTTCATTTGCTAAACCTCGAGTATTTTCTTAATAGAATAAGGATGAACCTTAATACAAGTATGATTTGATGTCTTATCAACAAAACTTACTGCAATAGATGGATTAGGCAATCTCTCGCCATCCACTTTAGGCTCGCTCACTTTAATGGTTAATTGAGTTAATTCGCTCCATAAAAAACGCATATTAATACGCTGTACCCATTCATTTATCGATTCATTCGGTAAAAATGGCATTACGACCTCAATATGCTCCCAACCTTCTACAGGATACTGCTTATTTTTAGGGAACGGTAGTTCAATAACATCAACGAACTGATTAGCGAACTTCACTGCTTTTTCTAACTGAATTAGATAAATCTTACGTCCGTTGACAATGTTATCAGATAAAATTCTACCGTATTTCAATAAAAGTGTCAGCCAGTTTTTTGCATTTTGTTCATTATTTACACGCACGGCAAGGTGATCGATTTCATAATTTGAAAAATCGATTGACATCATTTGAGCTAATTGTTGAATTTTTTTTTCAAATTCCGTCAAATCAGAAAAAAGTGCGGGTGATTTTTCCTGTAAATTTGTCATTTTGTCCCTTTAAGAAACTCGTAAAGAACGGTATCATATCTGATTATTTTCATTATTCAATTTGAACATAGGAAAAAACGTGAATATTCAATCTATTTTATCCGACAAAATCAAACAAGCTATGATTCTTGCTGGAGCAGATCAATCTTGCGATGCGCTTGTTCGTCAATCAGGAAAACCACAATTTGGCGATTATCAAGCCAATGGCATTATGGCTGCGGCAAAAAAATTAGGTTTAAATCCACGAGAGTTTGCTCAAAAAGTTTTAGATAATGCTCAACTATCTGATATTGCAGAAAAATTAGAAATCGCAGGACCGGGCTTTATTAATATTTTCTTAAATCCAACTTGGCTTACAACTGAAGTTTCAACTGCGCTGTCCCAAAAAAATTTAGGCATTCAAGCTACGGATAAGCAAACTGTTGTGATTGATTATTCATCTCCAAATGTAGCAAAAGAAATGCACGTAGGTCACTTACGCTCTACGATCATCGGTGATGCAGTTGTGAGAACTCTAGAATTTTTAGGTCACCATGTCATTCGTGCAAACCATGTTGGTGACTGGGGAACGCAATTCGGAATGCTTATTGCGTATCTTGAAAAAATGCAAAACGAGCATGCGAGTGAAATGGAATTACAAGATCTTGAGGCCTTTTATCGCGAAGCCAAAAAACACTACGATGAAGATGAAGTTTTCGCTGAAAAAGCGCGTAATTATGTTGTGAAATTACAAGGCGGTGATGAATATTGCCGAGCGATGTGGAAACGTTTAGTTGACATCACGATGCAACAAAATCAGCACAACTATGATCGCTTGAATGTGACTTTAACCGAAAAAGATGTGATGGGTGAAAGTCT
This sequence comes from Haemophilus sp. SZY H36, assembly GCF_018829625.1. Taxonomy (NCBI): domain Bacteria; kingdom Pseudomonadati; phylum Pseudomonadota; class Gammaproteobacteria; order Pasteurellales; family Pasteurellaceae; genus Haemophilus; species Haemophilus sp. SZY H36. Next base: position 369,324 of record NZ_JAHKKA010000001.1, read on the forward strand.
TTATAATCCTATGTTACCAAGCATCGTAGAAGATCTTAAAAAACAAGGCTTAGCTGTAGAAGATGATGGTGCATTGGTTGTTTATTTGGATGAATTCAAAAATAAAGAAGGCGACCCAATGGGCGTAATCGTTCAGAAAAAAGACGGTGGTTTCCTTTACACTACAACCGATATTGCTGCAGCAAAATATCGTTATGAAACATTAAAAGCTGATCGCGCACTTGTTTTTTCAGATACTCGCCAAAGCCAACATATGCAACAAGCTTGGTTAATTACTCGTAAAGCAGGTTATGTGCCAGACAGCTTCTCTTTAGAGCATAAAAACTTTGGGATGATGCTTGGTAAAGATGGTAAACCATTTAAAACCCGTACCGGTGGCACGGTGAAATTAGCCGATCTATTAGATGAGGCGATTGAACGCGCTACTGTATTAATTAATGAAAAAAATACAAATTTATCTAATGATGAAAAAGAAGCCGTGATTGAGGCTGTCGGTATTGGTGCGGTTAAATATGCGGATCTCTCCAAAAACCGCACTACTGATTACGTTTTTGATTGGGATAACATGTTAAGCTTTGAAGGTAACACTGCACCTTATATGCAATATGCTTATACCCGAATTCGTTCGATCTTTAATAAAACAGATATAAATTCGACCGCACTTTTAGCAGCACCTTTAACGCTTGAAAATGATAAAGAAAGAGCGCTTGCAATTAAACTTCTACAATTTGAAGAAGCAGTGCAAACTGTCGGAAAAGAAGGCACACCACACGTGCTTTGTGCTTATTTATACGAACTAGCAGGCATATTCTCGTCATTCTATGAATATTGCCCAATTTTAAATGCTGAAGATGAGTCCGTAAAATTAAGCCGTTTGAAATTGGCATTATTAACGGAAAAAACCTTAAAACAAGGTTTAGAGTTACTCGGTATTAAAACCGTAGAAAAAATGTAATTTAGATAATTTTAAAATCCCTTTCTTACGAAAGGGATTTTTTATGCTTATTTATAGAATAAAAAAAGTGCCCCAATGGGGCACTACTCGGAAAGCAAAATAGATGTCGGCTATTTAAGATAGCACTTGTTTTTAGTGGTTTCAGAATAAAGAAATCCGATCAGTTATGCAAATACATATTTTCAGATTTGTGAAGTTGGTCACGGTTTTTTTATCAAAATCAAGTTTTTTAAGCTTTTAAATAGGAAAACTCGAGAAAAAGACTAATAACAACGGTGGTAATAAATTTGTCACCATACCAAAAGAAATTGCGATAGGCGTTACTTCAATTCCGCCTGATTTTTGAATAATGGGTAATGTACAATCTAATGCCGTTGCGCCTGTAATTCCAATAGCTGTAGAGCGATAATGTTGCATAAACAATGGAATCAAAAATAAACTCAATATTTCACGCGATAAATCATTGAAAAAAGCAATACTGCCCTGCATCGGCCCCCAAGCATTTGTCAGCACGACGCTTGATAAAGAATACCAACCAAATCCAGATGAAAAGGCTAAACCTTGAGTAATCGGCATACTTAGAAAAAATGACGAAATAACACCACCAATTAAAGAACTTAGGGTAAAAATTGCGCCCATCATTAAACCTTGCTTATTTAGAAGGACTTCTTTCAAGGAAATACCATTATTGCGAAGCTGAATCCCAACAAAAAAGATCAACGCAATAAGCACGTAAAGATTAGAACCATTTGGGAAATGCAACCAATCATTGCACAACCAACCTAAAACGATGCCAATAATTACCGCACTTAATAATTTAATTGAGTCGATTAACGAATGCCAACGAGATGGCAATTCTCCCTGTAAATAATTAACAGGCTTAGGCAACGTGCGATCATAAATAGCCAAGCCTACGATATTACAAGTCAAAATAATAGCCGATAGCCCTAAAGCAGTCATACCAATAATTGGCAATTTTTGTTCTAAATGCTCTAACTGCCCAAGCATAAACCCCATCATGAATAAAATGATGTAAAGCAATAACATCACAATTTTATTAATGAATGCCAACGCATTTTGATTTTGTATTTTGACTAAATAACCCAGCACCATCGGCACAAGCACAATGAGTAGCCCGTTAATTATTTCTTCCATTGTTTCCTTCACAAATACTGCTTTTATCTGCTCTTTAAAAGCAAATTTAACAACTATTCAAACGATATAAATGCTATTTATAATATATAATTTTCATCAATCTACCAAATACCCAATGAAAGAAGACTAAATTCTGATCAAAATAAAAAAGTGGCTGGTTAAATTTAATTCCCAGCCACTTTTTGCTTTATTTCTCAATAAACTTGCTTATTTGCTCTGCGCCTAAATGCCCTGGCACAGTTTTCTTCACATTTAAATCAGCATCTAAAAATAGATTAAACGGATAACCTCGAACATGAACACGATCAATAATATCACCATTTTCATCTAGCAAGACTTTAATATTTTTATATTCTAGCCCTTTGTACCACTCAATAAAATCAGCAGTGCCTTTTTCGCCTTTGTGATCGGGCGAAACAATGGTAATCACTTCAAAATTGCGATCTTTTTCCGCACTTAAATCATCAATTTCAGCTAATCCTGCCAAGCAAATTGGGCACCAAGATGCCCACATTTTTACATACACCGGTTTGCCTTTATATTGGCTTAAAGTAACTGGCTGATTGTTTAAATCTTTAAGTTGCACATCCGCCAAATTAGTTTGTGCGAAAGCGTTTAGGCTGAATGCCATTAGAAATATTGATAGTAGTTTTTTCATTGCTTTTTTCCTTTCATAGATTTCTTTTGTTGAGGTTATGTTTTACGAAAAATTATTCGTAATCAATAAAATGCCCATCACGATAATTAAAATTCCGCCACCGATTTTAAATTTGTCTAAGTGTTTATTTAACCCTTTGGCACGTTTGAGCAAGCTGTCTGAGAAGAACGAAAACAATACAAAAGGCGTTGCTAAACCAAGAACATAAACAACCATCATTGATGCACCGTAAAGTGCAGAGCCTTCATCGCCTGATAACGCTAATACGGAAGCCAGAATCGGGCCAATACAAGGTGTCCAACCAAGACTAAACGTTAAACCAAGCACAAATGCCTCAAGGGCGGTCGATTTTCCTGATGTTTTGATTTCCACCAATTTCGTACGTTCCAACAAACCAATTTTGAAAATGCCAAGTTGATGAATACCCAAAATAATCACGATAATGCCTGCGATAATGCGAGTGGTGTTACTAAATAAAATATTCCCTAAAAAGCCAAAACTAAAGCCTAAACTTACAAATGTAAGGGAAAGCCCTAAAATAAATAAAAAAGTATTCAGAACTTTTTTGCCACCTTTACTCAAAATACCAAAATAAATTGGGATAATGGGGAAAATACAAGGCGAAAGAAAAGAAGCAAGCCCAGCTAAAAATACAGTTCCAATAAGGAGTTGTTGATCTAACATCCTGCATCTCCTTATTTTTTAATTGATTGAATCAAATATCCGTATCCTGCCTTTTCCATTTCGGCTAACGGAATAAATTTAATTGATGCGCTGTTAATGCAATAACGCAAACCGCCTTTATCTTTCGGGCCGTCATCAAATACGTGACCCAAATGGGCATTGCCCGCACGACTTAACACTTCGGTACGTTGCATATTAAAACTATTATCCGTTTGATAATGCACCACCTCTTTCGCTATTGGTTTCGTAAAACTTGGCCAGCCACAACCTGATTCAAATTTATCATTTGAAGAGAATACAGGCTCTCCTGTGGTGACATCAACATAAATACCAGGTTGGAAGTTATCCCAATATTCGTTACTGAAAGAGCGTTCAGTATGTTTATTTTGAGTAACGGAATATTGCAACGGTGTCAATTTCGCTTTGAGTTCTGCATCACTCGGTTTCGGATAATCTTTCTCGTCAATCACGGGTTCATCAGCTTTGGTAATATCAATATGACAATAGCCATTTGGATTTTTCTTCAAATAATCCTGATGATATTCTTCCGCTACGATATAATTTTTAAGCGGTTGAACCTCAATTTGTACTGGTTTTTTATATTTGGTTTGAAGCTGAGCGAGCGCTTGTTCGATCACCGCTTTATCTGCCCCATCTTGATAATAAATCCCTGTGCGATATTGTCTGCCACGATCGTTGCCTTGTTTATTTACGCTGGTTGGATCAATCACTTTAAAATAATATTGTAATAATTTATCGAGTGAAATTTTATTTGCATCGTAAGTGACTTTTACCGTTTCTGCATGATCGGTTACGCCAATCATCTGATAACTAGTTTTCTCCGTATTACCATTGGCATAGCCAGAAATCGCATCTTTCACACCGTGAATACGCTCCATATATGCTTCCATACCCCAGAAACAGCCACCAGCAAGATAAATTTCTCGAATGTTTTGTGTATTTTCCATTGCCATTTTTTGTTCTCCAGATGATGTTGAACTTTGTATCGCTAAAGTTGGTGTTGCACAGCAAAGTGCGGTAATAAATAGAAATGTTTTTGATAGTTTCATTGTTTTTCCTTATGATGTGAAAATTAACGTTACATAAGGTTAGACGGCGGACAATCTGATTTCTTACAGATTTTTGTAAAATTTTTTAAGAAATTTATGAAAATCCATTGTTATAACCAATAATAAAGAGCTAAAAAACACTGTTTCGCCCTCTTTTCTAAGGTAAAAAAGGATCTATATGCAATCATATTCCACTCCTTCGCTTTATCACAAAGCGATTAGTTTTATGGTATCAGCGTACTTTTCCATTACCTTGATGAATGTATTTGTCAAAACCGCTTCTCAAACAATCCCTGCAAGTGAAACCTTATTTTCACGCTTTTTAATCGGCTTGCTTTTCTTACTACCTTTTGTAATTAAAGATCGCGACTTTAAAGTAGATACCCGTCAATGGAAATTTTTAATCCTGCGGAATGCCGCGGGTGTATCGAGCATGTTGATTAACTTTTATGTCGTGAAGTTCTTACCGCTTTCCATCGCTGTCTTATTGATGAATACCTCTGCCCTATTTATCCCGATTTTATTGCTCTTTTTCCATCAAAAAACACCGCTTAATGTGCTTTTGTGTAGCTTAATCGGTTTTCTTGGCGTTTCCATTATTTTACTCACCAATCACAATGGCGATGTTGATCCTATTTATGTACTGATTGGATTATCTGGTGCTGTATTGGCAGGAATGGCATTTATTGGCTTACAAGAATTAAACAAATACAACACACCAAAAAATATCGTATTTTATTTTCATCTGATTGGCACACTCATGCTACCAATCTTCTTTATCCATCAATGGAAAATCCCTAATTTATACGAGCTTGGTTTATTGCTATTGGTGGGCGGATTTGGATTGATTTTCCAATTATTGCTCACGCGCGCTTTCAGATATGCGCCAGCCAACGTTATTACCCCTTTTGCTTTCACTGGTGTCATTTTCTCTAGCGTATTCGACTGGCTCTTTTGGCATCATACGCCTAACCTCTATTTTTGGTTCGGCGCAGTTGTAATTGTGGGAGCGGTAAGTTTATTGGCTAAAATGAAGAAATAAACACTTTATTTATAAGAATATTAAATTTAGTACGATTAGCTTATAACTGGCTCAATAAAGTGCGGTGAAAAGTAACGGTGTTTTTCACTCTGTCAAAATTCCTAATGTGAATCTTTAAATTTCTTCATCATCATACTTAAGGTTTTGCAATTTCGTTGAAAACGACGGCAATGAGGGCAAGTTAACAAATGCATTTTTAAACCCATTTTTTCTTGCAGTTCTAATGGTCGCTCATGAGAATCAGAAATTATTCGAGTAGCTTGAATACAACGCATAATTTTCTCCTAAAGTTTTTTTGATAGACAATTTTGCAACTGCAAACGAGCCCGATAAAGTGTAGTATGCAAGTTGGAGGTGGTAAGCTGAGTTTCTTGACAAATTTCATCCGATGACAATTCTAAAAACTCTCTCATCATAAAAATTTTGGCATGTTTAGCGGGTAAACAAGTCAGGCAAGTTTCGAAAATCAACCAAAACTCATCAGAATACACCGTTTCCTCTTCACCCTGTAATTCGCTCGGATAATATTCTATTTTCCAATGGCCTGTATCATCAAAAAATGTATTAGTTGACTGTTCATCTTCAATTTCACTTTCTAATACAAAGCGTCCTTTCTGGCGAAGGTAATCAATAATTTTATTTTTTAGAATAGCAAAAACCCAAGTTTTAAAAGCCGCTTGATGTTTAAAATTCGCGAGATTGTTAAATGCACTTAAAAATGCTTCTTGTACTAAATCCTCAGCAAGATCGGCGTGATGCAACTGTAACGTTGCAAATTTCAGCATCTGCGTACGAATTTGTTGGAGCTCCATATCAGAAATAGCATTCATTTTAATTCCTTTAAAATTTTTTGTAAGAAATGGAAGAGTTTTTCGTCTAATAGCATGAAAGAAACTATTTCTTTCAATACTATTTTTACCACTTAAACAAGGAAATTTAAAATGAAAAATATTACATTCAAAAGTGCAATCTTAGGTATGGCTATGTTATTTGGTGTAACAACCGTTTATGCAGAAGAAATGAAACCTGATGCCATGCCAATGAAATCAGAACCGATGATGAATACCCCAATGAAAAAAATGATGGAATCAGATGATATGAAAATGCACTCTGACCACATGATGAAATCTGACAATATGATGAAGTCTGATGAAATGGGCATGAAATCTGATAAAAAGATGAAATCAAATAAAAAAATGAAAATGACAAAAGAAAAAATGTAAAAAGATACTTTTAAAAGTGCGGTGAAAATCTCAAAAATTTTTCACCGTACTTTGTTGAAACGGAGTTTACATCACCACCACATCAAACTGTTCTTGGTTATAAAACTGTTCTGTTTTTACTTTTACTCGTTTGCCAATAAACATTTCCACTTCTGGCAGCAAACCGTGAGATTCTTCGTTAATAAGATATTCGGAAACCGCTGGCGAGGCATAAACAACAAATTGTTCACTACTGAATAAATGATACACCCGAATAATTTCACGCATAATTTCGTAACAAACTGTCTCAACGGTTTTCACACGACCTCGGCCATGGCAAGTTGGGCATTCATCGCATAACACATGCTCAAGGCTTTCACGAGTTCTCTTACGAGTCATTTCTACAAGACCTAATTGCGTAAAGCCATTCACATTGGTTTTCACACGATCTTTCGAAAGCGCATCACATAAAGATTCTAGTACTCGATTGCGATGTTCATCTGTTTGCATATCAATAAAATCAATAATGATTATGCCACCAAGATTACGTAGTTGTAATTGCTGCGCGATAGCTTTTGTTGCTTCAATATTAGTATTGAAGATGGTTTCTTCTAGATTACGATGCCCCACAAATGCGCCTGTATTAATATCAATGGTGGTCATGGCTTCTGTTTGCTCGATAATTAAATAGCCACCCGATTTGAGATTAACACGTTTATCTAAGGCTGTTTGGATCGCACTTTCAACCCCATACACATCAAAGATAGGTTGATTGCCAGAATAAAGAACAAGTTTATCGCTTAATTCAGGCATAAATTCATCGGTAAACTCTTTCACTTCGCCAAAGCAAAGTTTAGAGTCGATACGAATTTTTTCTAAGTTCGTGCCGATAAAATCACGCAAAATACGTTGTGGAAGCGCTGGCTCGCCGTAAATTTTTGATTTGGTTGGATATTTAGATTTACGCTCTAAGACTTTACGCCATAAGCGTTTTAAAAATTCAGCATCTTGACGTAATTCTTCTTCGCTTGCCCCTTCTGTTGCGGTGCGAATAATGAAACCGCCGAGTTCATCACAAAAAGGTTCAACTAATGCTTTTAAACGGGCACGTTCCTCTTCGCTTTCAATGCGTTGTGAAACGCCTACGTGGCTATTTTCTGGCATAAAAACAAGATGACGCGATGGCAATGTGATGTCTGTTGTTAAACGTGCGCCTTTTGTACCTAGCGGATCTTTTACCACTTGTACAACAATATCCTGCCCTTCGCGTACTAATTCCGAAATGCTCTTAACTTTAAATTGCTTTTGTTCGCTTTCATCTACGCATTCAGTATGAGATACAATATCGGCAGCGTGCAAAAAAGCTGCTTTTTCCAAACCAATGTCAACAAACGCAGACTGCATTCCAGGCAACACTCGAGTCACACGACCTTTATAAATATTTCCGACAATTCCTCGTTTGGCTTGGCGTTCAATATGCACTTCGCGCAACATTCCTGTTTCTACTAGCGCAATGCGTGTTTCGTTAGGAGTTACGTTCATCAATAACTCTACAGCATCCATTTTATATTCCTAATTTCTTAAATTTCATCAAATATTCAGTCTAAATAGAATAATAGCCCGAAATAAGGTAAAATGCACCCTTTCTGAAATTTTTAACCCATTTTGGACTTATTAAATGTTTGGATTCGACCCAACTCTTGTTACTTTTACTATTTATATTTTCGGGATGTTGCTGATTGGCGTACTCGCCTATTATTATACGAATAATTTATCAGATTACATTCTCGGTGGACGTCGTTTAGGCAGCTTTGTCACCGCAATGTCAGCTGGTGCTTCAGATATGTCTGGTTGGCTTTTAATGGGCTTGCCTGGTGCGGTATATTTATCAGGCTTAGTTGAAGGCTGGATTGCTATTGGTTTAACTATCGGGGCTTATTTTAACTGGCTTTTAGTGGCTGGTCGTTTGCGTGTTTATACAGAATTAAATAATAATGCGCTCACTCTCCCAGAATATTTTCACAATCGTTTTGGTTCATCACACAAATTATTAAAACTTGTTTCTGCCACCATTATTTTAGTATTTTTTACTATTTATTGTGCTTCGGGTGTAGTTGCAGGTGCAAAATTATTCCAAAATTTATTTTCAGTCGAATATTCCACCGCACTTTGGTATGGCGCATTAGCTACCATTCTTTATACTTTTATCGGTGGTTTTTTAGCGGTAAGTTGGACGGATACCATTCAAGCAACCCTTATGATTTTTGCACTACTTTTAACGCCTATTTTTGTGTTATTAAGTATTGGTGATACTGCTCAATTTTCCGCAGTATTAGCGCAAGCTGAAGCAGCTGCCAATAAAGATTTTACAGATTTATTTACTGCCACTACGCCACTTGGTCTATTAAGCCTTGCTGCTTGGGGATTGGGGTATTTTGGGCAGCCACATATTTTAGCGCGTTTTATGGCAGCTTATTCTGTCAAATCACTTATCAAAGCTCGCCGCATTAGTATGACATGGATGGTGCTTTGCTTAGGTGGTGCAATTGGTATTGGTTTCTTCGCGATTCCTTATTTCTTTGCCAATCCAAACATTGCAGGCACAGTCAATAATGAACCGGAACAAGTGTTTATTGAACTCGCTAAACTTTTGTTTAATCCTTGGATCGCGGGTATATTACTTTCAGCTATTTTAGCTGCAGTAATGAGTACATTAAGTGCGCAATTGTTAATTTCTTCTAGCTCAATCACAGAAGATTTCTACAAAGGTTTCATTCGCCCTAACGCATCTGAAAAAGAGCTCGTATGGCTTGGAAGAATTATGGTGTTAGTTATTGCCGCACTTGCTATCTGGATCGCACAAGATGAAAACAGCAAAGTATTAAAACTTGTCGAATTCGCTTGGGCTGGTTTTGGTAGTGCATTTGGCCCCGTTGTACTTTTCTCTCTTTTCTGGAAACGAATGACATCATCGGGCGCGATGGCAGGTATGCTTGTAGGCGCGGTGACAGTATTTGCTTGGAAAGAAGTTGTGCCAGCTGATACCGATTGGTTTAAAGTATATGAAATGATCCCTGGTTTTGCTTTCGGTAGCCTTGCAATTATTGTTGTCTCCTTGCTGTCTAGCAAACCGGAACAAAATGTTCTAGATACCTTTGACAAAGCAGAAAAGGCCTATAAGGAAGCAAAATGATCGACTTTCGCCCTTTTTATCAACAAATTGCGACTACAAATTTATCAGACTGGTTAGAGACCTTACCGCGCCAATTGAAAGAATGGGAAACTCAAACTCATGGCGATTATGCGAAATGGAGCAAAATTGTTGATTTCCTACCTGATTTATATGCTGATGAAATCGATCTCAAAAGTGCGGTGAAATCTGACCGCACTTCTCCCCTTTCAGAAGGTGAAAAACAACGAATTATCCATCATTTAAAACAATTAATGCCGTGGCGAAAGGGGCCTTATCATCTTTTCGGCATTCATGTAGATTGTGAATGGCGTTCAGATTTTAAATGGGATCGTGTTCTTCCTCATTTAGCTCCACTGCAAGGCCGCACTATTTTAGATGTGGGCTGTGGCAGCGGTTACCATATGTGGAGAATGGTAGGAGAAGGCGCAAAAATGGTCGTCGGGATTGATCCTACCGAACTTTTCCTTTGCCAATTTGAAGCTGTACGCAAGCTGCTTAATAATGATCGTCGAGCAAATCTTATCCCGCTTGGTATTGAGCAAATGCAACCATTAGCGGCATTTGATACTGTATTTTCAATGGGCGTACTCTATCATCGTAAATCCCCATTAGATCATTTAAGCCTGTTGAAAAATCAATTAGTAAAAGGTGGTGAATTGGTATTAGAAACGTTAGTGGTGGATGGCGATGTATATACTGTGCTCGTACCAGCAGATCGCTATGCGAAAATGAAAAATGTTTATTTTATCCCCTCTGTCGCCGCACTAATTAACTGGCTAGAAAAAGTTGGCTTTACCAACGTACGTTGTGTGGATGTAGCGACAACTACATTAGAAGAACAGCGTAAAACTGATTGGTTGGAAAATGAAAGCCTGATTGATTTCTTAGATCCAAATGATCACAGTAAAACCATTGAAGGTTATCAAGCACCGAAAAGAGCGGTCATTTTAGCGAACAAATAAGCTTTCAATCAAAAAAGGGGGATATTATCCCCCCTTATTTTTACCTACTACTATAAGATATTCTTTTCACCACGAGATAAACTAATTAATCCTGAACGAACTATTTCAAGCAATGTTGCTTCCTCTTTTAATGCATTAATAAAAGCATCAATTTTATCTTTTGTACCGCTAAGTTGAACGGTATAAGATTTTGGCGTCACATCTACAATCTGCCCACGGAAAATATCCGCTAAACGTTTGATCTCATCACGAGATGAACCGACCGCTCTTACTTTAACCAAAACTATTTCACGTTCTACATGCTCTTGCTCACTCAAATTAATCACTTTAAATACATCAACTAATTTATGAAGTTGCTTTTCGATTTGCTCTAAAACCTGCTCATCTCCCACAGCTTCTATCGTCATACGAGACAATGTAGGATCGTCCGTTGGTGCAACTGTCAAACTTTCTATATTAAAGGCACGTTGGGAGAATAAACCAACAACACGAGATAAAGCACCAGACTCATTTTCGAGTAAAACAGATAAAATTCTACGCATTAGTTTGTCTCCTCTTGAGGTTTACTTAAAATCATTTCATTCATTGCGCCACCACGAATTTGCATTGGATACACATGCTCAGATTCATCTACATTAATATCTACAAATACTAATTTATTTTTAATACTGAATGCTTCTTGCAATTTACTTTCAAGTTCATCTGGTGTCGCAATTTTTATACCGACATGACCATAGGATTCAGCCAATTTCACAAAATCAGGCAAGGAATTCATATAGGTTTGCGAGTGGCGGCCAGAATAAATCAAATCTTGCCATTGTTTTACCATTCCTAAGAAATGATTGTTCAAACAAATAATAACAACAGGGATGCCATACTGAGTTGCAGTAGAAAGCTCTTGAATATTCATTTGAATACTTCCATCGCCAGTAACGCAAACAATCGTTGCTTCCGGATGAGCCAATTTCACGCCTAATGCAGCGGGTAAACCAAATCCCATGGTGCCCGCGCCACCTGAGTTAATCCAATGACGAGGCTCATCAAATGGATAATGTAACGCTGCAAACATTTGATGTTGCCCTACATCAGAAGCCACATATGCCCGTCCTTTAGTAAGATGATATACCGCTTCCATGACTTGTTGCGGTTTAATCACGCCAGAAGTGCGGTCAAATTCCAAACATTTTTTTGCTTTCCATTGGTTGATTTCTTGCCACCAACTTTCAAGATCCGTTTGAGATTTCAATCCCTCTTCATTCAATAAACTCAAAAATTCTTCCAATACATTTTTCGCATTTCCGACAATTGGAATTGCTGCTGGGACATTTTTAGAAATCGAGGTTGGATCAATATCAATATGAATCACTTTAGCATTTGGGCAATATTTTTCTAAGTTATTTGTTGTACGATCATCAAAACGTACACCAACCCCCAAAATAAGATCACTTTCGTGCATTGCCGTATTAGCTTCGAAAGTACCATGCATCCCTAACATGCCTAGGAATTGTTTATCTGTGCTTGGATACGCGCCTAATCCCATTAGAGAGGCTGTTACAGGTAAATTTAAACGATGTGCTAAAATTGTTAATTCTTCACTACACTCCGCTGAAATTGCCCCTCCACCCACGAAAAGCACAGGTTTTTTCGCCACTAAAAGTGCTTTTAATGCTTTTTTAATTTGGCCTTTATGTCCATTTACTGTGGGATTATAAGAGCGTAACTCGACAGATTTTGGATATTCATACGGATATTTAAAATTAGGATTTACTGTATCCTTTGGAATATCTACAACAACAGGGCCTGGGCGACCGGTTGACGCGATATAAAAAGCTTTTTTTAGTATCGCTGGAATATCTTCTGCTTTTTTCACAATAAAACTATGTTTTACAACTGGGCGAGAAATCCCCACCATATCACATTCTTGGAATGCATCTCTACCAATTAAATTACTCATTACCTGACCAGAAATAATGACCATAGGCACAGAATCGGTATAAGCCGTTAAAATACCAGTGATTGCATTTGTAGCTCCAGGGCCAGATGTTACTAACACACATCCCACCTTACCTGTTGAACGTGCATAGCCATCCGCCATGTGAACAGCCGCTTGTTCATGGCGAACTAAAATATGTTCAATACCACCTAGTGTATGGATTGCATCATAAATATCTAATACCGCTCCACCAGGATAACCAAATAAATACTCTACGCCTTCATCGCGTAAAGATTGAACGACCATCTCTGCGCCAGATAACTTCTTCATCTTTTACTCCTAAAACGAACTGCACTTTTCAAAAGTGCTCATGCTTTGTATCAATTATTTACATCATACTAAGCAAAAAGTTTTTGTCTAGTGTACATAACAGCTAAAAACAGCATTTAAACAGAATAAAAAATTAAATAATCACTAAATTTCAGATTATTATAAAAAAATAATAATTTTAAATAAAAAAAATGCGACTATATGTCGCATTTTATAAATTAAGCAAAATTTAATTTTTTATTCAGTTTTTTGAACTAGATCACATTTTTAACGTTTTTTCACTGCAAATACGATTAAAAATAATGAAACCGCTGTCGCAACAAAACCAGCTAAGCCTGAATAAGTAAAACCGACCACGATATAACCGATAGCCGTGGCAATTGCAACTGTCGCGGCATAAGGAAGCTGGGTAGTCACATGATCCATATGGTTACATTTTGCACCGGTTGAAGACAAAATCGTTGTATCCGATACTGGCGAACAGTGGTCACCACATACCGCTCCCGCCATTACCGCTGATAAACAAGGGAGTAATAATTCTGGCGCGGCATTTGCAGCCATAGCCGCTGCAATTGGTAACATAATACCAAATGTCCCCCAGCTCGTACCAGTTGAGAATGCCATTGCAGAACCAAGAATAAATAAAATTACAGGTAAGAATTGCATTGGGATATTACCAGAAACAAGAGAAGATAAATATTTACCAGTTTGCATATCCCCAACGACTTTATTAATTGTCCACGCAAAGAATAAAATCGCAATGGCACCAGCCATTGATTTAATACCTGCAATCCAAGAGCATGCATATTCTGGAACACTTACTTGACGATCAATAATAATTAATAAAGTAGAAACTAGAATTGAGCAAGTACCACCCACAACTAAAGAAGTTCCAACAACAGTATTTTCAAATGCACCTAAAATGCTAAATTCTTTACCATCCGCTGCTAATGCTGATGCACCAGTGTAAATCATCATTGTAACCGTTGAAAAAATTAAAACTAAGATAGGTAATACGAGATTACGTACGTGACCTTTTGCACCCGTTTCTTCTTCTAATTCATCTTCAGAATTTTCCAAAGCTAATTTTTCATGGCGTGCCATTGAAGCAATATCGAAAGAAAAATATGCTACAAAGAACACCATAATAATTGAGAAAATTGCATAGAAGTTCATTGAACTCATTGCCACGAATGCGCCAATTGGTGTGTACTCCGTGATCGAATAAGTCGCTAATAAACCGCCTACTAAAGTAATAATGTATGCGCCCCAACTTGAAACAGGCATCATTACACACATAGGTGCTGCCGTTGAATCCAAAATATAAGCAAGCTTAGCACGAGAAACTTTAAAACGATCTGTCACCGGACGAGCAATTGCGCCTACAGCAAGACTGTGGAAATAATCGTCAATAAAAGTAACAAAAACTAATGATGCAGCTAATAATTTAGCACCACGACGACCTTTAATACGGCTTTGTGCCCATTCAGCAAACGCACGATTACTACCTGATACAGTTAAAAGTGCGGTTAAAACACCAAGCAATAATAAGAACAAGACAATGTTCATATTAGAGTTAATTGCACCATCAGCATAAACAAGTGAAATCACGTTGCTTGATAGATAACTGAAAGAGGGGCCAATATTCCAGCCACCTAACATTAACGCACCAACAATAATCCCTGCACTGAGAGACACTAATACACGACGAGTTGCAATCGCCAAGACAATCGCCAGTAAAGCTGGGATGATTGACCAAACTGAGGATGAAAAATCGATAAGTTCCATTAAGAGATACCTACAATTAATGGAGAGAACGGAAAGCAAAGGACAGAATAAGACCAGAACAACCGTAGCGCTCCATAGTTAATCAAAAAAACTATGACAGTGACGCCCCTTTCAAGTACGCCACCAACTAGCTGAAATGACTTTCAACTAATTTCGGCAATCATTCCTTTCTTTTTTCTTCATCGTTATCCACTCAGAAAAAATACTTATAATAATTGCACCTCTACTTTTGTAGTGTCTAACAAGATTACCTTAAAAATCTTGCATTGCCAACAAAAATAATATTATTTTTATAATAAATTTAGATAAATACACCTTAATTTTAAAACAAAATATTAACATAATTTAATTTTAATATATTTATATAAATTCAGTATTTACAAATTTTTTAACTTTCTCTATTATTAATAGTGCCAATTTTAAATTAACAAACATTGATTTTTACTATGAGGTTTATAATGAATGAATTAACAAAAGGATTAATGAATCTACGCAGTTTGCGTGTTGCTGTACGTGAACTCACTTTAGAACAAGCAGAAAGCGCGCTTGAAAAGCTACAAACTGTAATTGAAGAAAAACGTATTGCTGAAGAGGAATTGATTAAGTCTGAAGCAGAACGCAAAGAGCGTATTACAAAATATAAAGAATTAATGGAACAAGATGGTATAACGGCTGAAGAATTCCAAGCTATTTTTAATGTGTCATCTGTTGCTCCTAGAGTTAAACGTGCACCCCGCCCTGCAAAATATGCCTTTATTGATGAAAATGGCGAGCGTAAAACATGGACTGGCCAAGGCCGAACACCTCGCCCAATTCAAAATGCATTAAATTCAGGTAAATCATTATCTGATTTCGAAATTTAATTTTTCTATTTGAAACTAGAACCCATTTTTATGGGTTCTATTTTTTTATCTAAACGTAGCACACAACATTATGATCGAAAAAAAAATATTACTCACCGATTGTCCCGATGATAAAGGCCTAATAGCTAAAATAACTAACATTTGTTACAAATATCAACTAAATATTCTGCATAATAATGAATTTGTAGATTTTGAAACCAAACATTTCTTTATGCGCACAGAATTGGAAGGTATTTTTAACGAAGCTACTTTATTAGAAGATCTAAAATATAGCTTACCCGAAGGAACACATTGTCGATTAATTGGTGCAAAACGTAAACGAATTGTTATTTTAGTCACAAAGGAAGCTCACTGTCTCGGCGATATTTTAATGAAAAATTATTATGGTGCGCTTGATGTAGAAATTGCAGCCGTAATCGGCAACCATGATAATTTACGCGAGCTCGTTGAGCGCTTCAATATTCCATTTCATTTAGTTAGTCATGAAGGCTTAACTCGTATTGAGCACGACAAATTATTAGCTGAAAAAATTGATGAATATACGCCAGATTATATTGTTCTCGCTAAATATATGCGTGTACTAAATCCCGAATTTGTTGCTCGTTATCCAAATCGAGTGATTAATATCCACCATTCATTTTTACCTGCTTTCATTGGCGCAAAACCTTATCAACAAGCCTATGAACGAGGTGTAAAAATTATCGGTGCAACAGCACATTTCATTAATAATGAATTGGATCAAGGCCCAATCATTATGCAAAATGTCATTAATGTGGATCATACTTATAGCGCAGAAGCGATGATGCGTGCTGGTCGTGATGTAGAAAAAACCGTGTTAAGTCGCGCACTTGATCTTGCTTTACACGATAAAATTTTTGTTTATAAAAATAAAACGGTGGTGCTGTAATGGAAAAAATCACCCTTTCTCCAATAACTGCGGTTGAAGGAACAATTAATTTACCAGGTTCTAAAAGTTTATCAAACCGAGCATTACTTTTGGCTGTCTTAGCTAAAGGCACAACAAAAGTAGCCAATTTATTAGATAGCGATGATATTCGCCATATGCTTAATGCATTCAGCTCCTTGGGCGTGAAATATCAACTTTCTGATGATAAAACAATTTGCGAAATTGAAGGCTTAGGAGGTTCATTTAATATTCAAAATGGACTTTCTCTTTTCCTTGGCAATGCAGGAACCGCAATGCGTCCCTTAACAGCCGCGCTTTGTTTAAAGGGGCAAAAAACGGGGGAAATCATCTTAACAGGTGAACCTCGTATGAAAGAACGGCCAATTCTACATTTAGTAGATGCATTACACCAAGCAGGTGCAGAGATTCGCTACTTAGAAAATGAAGGTTATCCTCCGCTCGCAATTCGTAACAGTGGGATAAAAGGGGGAAAACTCAAAATTGATGGTTCTATTTCATCCCAATTTCTGACCGCACTTTTAATGTCTGCTCCACTTGCAGAAAATGATACAGAAATTGAAATTATCGGTGAATTAGTCTCTAAACCTTATATTGACATCACCCTTTCAATGATGAAAGATTTTGGTGTTCATGTTGAAAATCATGATTATCAAAAGTTCCACGTAAAATGCAATCAGTCCTATATTTCACCTGGTAAATATTTAGTAGAGGGTGATGCCTCATCAGCCTCTTACTTTCTCGCAGCTGGCGCCATTAAAGGAAAAGTAAAAGTAACGGGAATTGGCAAAAACTCAATTCAAGGCGATCGTTTATTTGCTGATGTATTAGAAAAAATGGGGGCCAAAATCACTTGGGGAGAGGACTTTATTCAAGCCGAACATAATGAATTACACGGTATTGATATGGATATGAACCATATTCCTGATGCTGCAATGACGATCGCAACCACTGCTCTTTTTGCCAACAGCGAAACCGTCATTAGAAATATTTATAACTGGCGCGTAAAAGAAACTGATCGATTAACAGCAATGGCAACTGAGCTACGTAAAATTGGTGCAGAAGTCGAAGAAGGTGAAGATTTTATTCGTATTCAACCGCTTGCATTCAATCAGTTTAAACATGCTGATATTGAGACTTATAACGATCACCGCATGGCAATGTGCTTTTCGTTAATTGCACTTTCAAATACATCAGTCTCAATACTTGATCCTAAGTGTACAAGCAAAACATTTCCGAAATTCTTCTATGAATTTGAGAAAATTTGTATAAGAAACTAACTTAAAGTGCGGTCAAAAATATGACCGCACTTTTCGTACATTATAATCCTACATTATCTTTAATCCTTTCAGCAAACATGCCAATGCTCAACGCAAAATAATTAGATTTATTCCAATCCAAAATAGTACGGAAATTATTTGAAACTAAAAACGCTCGGCCCGCTTCGCGATCAGGGCGAACTAACCAAAGCTGAGCATTTTCAAGCGTACTTAATTTTGCTTGTTCCTGTGGATTGGCGCTTTTTAAAATTACCCCCATCGCTTGCCAATCTTTTAAAGAACGAGCTTTATTGCTTTCTGTACCCGAATAACTCAAATCAATAGGTTGCGTAAGCATCACCTCTACGCCCCAAGGCAAAGTATTATCCCAGCCTACTGTATGCAAATAATTTGCAATAGAAGCGAAAGTATCAAATTGGTTTTTCCAAATATCTTTTACGTCATCATTATTTCCATCAGCCGCATAACGTAAGAAAGTGCTTGGCATAAACTGAGTTTGTCCCATCGCTCCCGCCCACGAGCCTAACATACGTTCACGTTGAATATGATCTTTTTCAAGCATTTTCATGGCTGAGATAAATTCTTTCGTAAATAATTTTTCTCTACGACCTTCAAAAGCCAAGGTTGCTACTGCAGAAAGTACATCATATTTGCCTTGATAATGCCCGAAGCTACTTTCCATTCCCCATAACGCAAGCAAATACTCCTGCTGAACACCATATTTTTGGCTTGCTTTTTGCAATGGCGCTTGCACTTCCCAATAACGCTCACCCGCGACATTCACTTTATTTTGAGTTAGCACTCTATTGAGATAATTACTCGTGCCGTTAGGATTAGCCACTGGAGGTGAATTAGGATCTCTTTTACGAATTTTACCCGCTTGTTCACGATCTAAATCTACTGCCTTTTGCATATAGAGAATATTATTTTGAGCATTTAATACCGATAATGACACGCCTTCAGCGGCGGCTTTACCTTTTAAAAATTGAACATAATCATTAAAATTTTCTGGCGTTCTTTGCTTAGTATAACTGGTACTATTGACCACAGGCTTAATATCAGACGAACTAGAACAACCAACTAAAAAAAGTGCGGTGGATAATGTAGAAATTTTAAATAACATATTCAATTTCATCGTATTTCCTATTTACGTAAAAAAGTTTGGTAAAGATTTTTTAATAACGAGGTTGGCAATAAACGAGAACCAAAACGCAATGCAAAAGTAAATAATCCAGATAACAATCCTTGAATTCCCAAACGATATTTTAATTTGAACAAACGCCATTCTGCTTTGGCTTGATTGACACCACGACGGCGACTCACCATGCCATTTCCTACTCGCGCATAAACTAAAATATCTGGCAAATTCGCGACATGCAAACCTTGTGCGACAAGTTTTATCCACAAATAATAATCTTCTTGAAGATCTTCATATCCACCACAATTAATGACCGCACTTTTTTGATATGCCACCGTCATGTGATTAAACGGACAACGTTTTTGCGTGAATTTGATAATTTCTTGAGCCGACGTTGGCACATTACGATATGCCACAATATCATTTACATTTTCACCAAATTCGGCAATTTGTCCGCCAAAGATAATGGTCTCAGGATGTTGTTCAATAAACGCCACCTGTTTTTCAAAACGATCAGGCACGCAAATATCATCGGTATCCATACGGAAAACCCAGTCATAATCACAATGCAATAAACCTTCGTTCAAGGCTTTCCCTAAACCTCGATTTTGCGGCAATTTAACTAATTTTAGTGGCAGTTTTGTTTCAAACTCTGTCACAACAGATTCTAATTCTGGTGTTACTGCTCCATCAAAAACCAATACAATTTCATCTGCTTGACGAGTTTGTGCCACAAGGCTGTCAAAACACTCCCGCAAGAATTGAGGATTTTCCTTAATATATAAGGACATTAGGACTGAAAATTTCATTTTATTTTCCTACATAAACCGTTTTAAATTAATGGCTAATTTTGGCGAAATTAAAATAACCAACGTAATAATGAATTGTTTAATGCTTTTTGTTTTCTTAAAAATATCAAAATAATATTTTGCCGCTTTACGCGATAAATTCATAATATGGGGATAAGCCAAAATATAGCTCGCGTTAATATCAAAATTATGAGCTTGCTCTACCGTTTTCACATAATGCTCGCGAATATAGTCAATCGCTTTTTGCGTATTAGTAGTATCCGTAGACACACTTGAACGTTTAGTATGGAAAGTACAATAAGTCAGTGGCTCATTAATTTTATAAGGGGTAAAACTCGGCTCTTGTAGCAGTTTTAACAAGAAATCATAGTCTTCCAAAGAACGAAGTGCGGTGGATAATCCACCTATTTTTAAAAACATCTCTTTTTTAATCGCAACCATTGGCATACCACCAATCTTATTGGCTAATAAAATACGTTCTGTCAAGATTTCTTGGGGTTCAATCGGTTGAGTCACATAAGTAAACCCTTCATTGACCATTTCACACTTAGCTGGATGATAAATAAAATTAATATTCGGATTTTGCTCAATCACTTGTAGTACTTTTTCACATTTTTCCGGCATAAATCGATCATCATCATCGAGAAAAAGCAACCAATCTCCCTTTGATGCACGTGCACCAATATTACGACTTTCCGCTGCACCTTGATTCGTTTCATTACGAATCACTGTAACTGGGAAAGAATAGCGTTGCTCAACGACGACTTTTTCTTTTGAGCAATCATCCACAATAATCACTTCAAAATGAGTCGATGTTTGTTGAGCTAAACTTTCTAATAAAGCTGGCACTTCTGCTTTTCGATTATAAGAAGGCACAATAATGCTTAACATAATTCCTTCCTTTAATTAGCCAAATTTTTCTTAATCGCAAAAATTTTTTTCAATGGATATTTCATTAATTTTTTAAACAAATTATTGGATAAAGATCCACGAATACTTTCTAAATTGCTTATCAATACAGGATTTTCAATGACCATGAGAGGGCGAACCACTTTATTTCTTATATTAAAATCCTGTTCAAAGAGTAAAAAATCATCCGCCAACCAAAATGGTTTATTTTGAGAAATTTGCCGGATAAATCTTCTTGCAGCAGATTTTTTAATAAGATAACCCACCGTGCCGGCAAAATAACTTTTATAAGGGAAAGCGTAATTTACATTGCCTGTTTTTTTGCATAGAAAAGAAAAAGTTGTCGGATAATTAATTTCTAAATCAAAATCATTGAAATCATTAATTTTGGACTGTCCAACCAATATAATTTCAGACTCAAGTTTTTCTGATAAAAGCGCGGTTAAATTTTGCTGAAAATCTGAGTGGAATAAAGCGTCATCTTCACAGACTAACGCATAGCTATCTTCAGCAATGCCATTGTCTTCAACAATTTTTTGGTACACGGAAAGATGACTTAATGTACAGCCGATTTCGCCCTTAGTGACATTACGGCCATAATGTGCTTTAAATTGTTCAATATTAAAAATAGAGGCTAATTCATCCCAATCTTTTTGCATGGTATTAATAGCAGAAAACACTTGGAAATCCTCAGTATTTTTTTGAGAAAAGAATAATTCCCGACGTTGAATATCTTTATCTAAAGAGATCAAATATTTTTTTAACATAAAATGATGCCTTATAAAATCGCTTTCCATTCTTCAATAATTTTCTCAATGCCATAATTTTCACTTATTAAACGAGATTTGTCTGACATCTGTTGATAAAGTTCAGGATTATTCATTAATAAATCCAAACTATTAACCATTTCTTCAATATTATTTTTTTCACAAAGAAAACCATTTTCTTTATGCTCCACTAATTGCTTTACACCCGGAGAACAATTAAAGGCAACAATAGGCAAACCAAATGCCATCGATTCAATAACAACTAAAGGCAAGCCTTCTGTTTGTGAAGGTAAACAATAAATTGAACTGCTTTCATAATAAAAAGCGACATCATTGGTACGAGGAATAAAATTAACTGAATCTTCAATATCCAATGCTTTAGCAAGATTTTTTAAATTCTCTTCTTCCTCACCCGATCCCACTATTTTTAAATTCCAATCTGGGTGATTTTTTGCTAAAACTTGCCAGGCTTTTAATAAATAATCAAAACCTTTATAAGAAAATAAATGCCCTACAGATAAAATAGTTTTATTTTCCCATTTTGCTAATTTATTTTTAGGCAAAAGCGTATTTGGATTAGCTATACTGATTATATTGTTCGTTTTAAATTTTTCTTGCCACAGCGTTTTTTCTGACTCGGTTAATGTGACGACTTTATCACATCTTGTTGAAGCTAAATATTTACCGAGAGTGCGAACTAGGCGATTGCCAGTAAAGTTAAAAGAATAATGCTCCCATAAAATATGCTTTACATGTAAATTGACTAACGCTAAAGCAGAAAAGAGCATAATCGCACCATCAACCACAATTAAGGTATCTAGCTGCAATTCTTTAACCAATACTCTTAATTTTTTTGTAATAGAAAAATAATCTTTTTTCAATGAATAGGGCAATTTATTCATTGCGTAAATATTAATTTTTTCATCGACTTGGAAAAAAGGCTTATTACCGCCAATGCTAATAAAAGAAACATCATATCCTTGTTTAGCAAGAGCGTTAGCAATATTAATGGAAACGCGCTCCGTTCCACCCGAACTTTCGATATTCATAATAAAGAAACCAATTTTTTTCATCTTAAATTTCCTTATAAATCGTTAATCCAAGTTCTGGGAATGAATCGTAACAGAATTGCCATCTTGGAATACTCGTTCTAATAAAACGAATTTCTACATTAGGATGACTTAATAAATTAAACGCAACAGAACTGAAGAACGTGTAAATAATCACTTTTTTATCCGATAAATTCTTAAATACGTAATCTTCAAAAATGAGTTCTGATTCAACATAATTTACCCCATCTACTCGGTAATCTTCTGCAGGATGAGGGAAATAATAGTCAAAAGGAATCTGATCTTTTAAATTTTTTATTAATGAGATATTTTCCTCTTTTGTATTTAACAAGGGTTGCCCAATAAAAAATGAAACTTCGCCATCTATATCACAATTAACTTTATTATCCCATAAGGAAATGGGTTCAATATTGGAAACAATATTTTTGTAATTAGGATAAACCGTATAATGTTTTTTTATTTCTTTAAATAATTTATGCACATTATATTTATCACCAATAAAGATCTTAATCAGTTTATATTTAAATGTGTCAGGTTCTCTCAATAAATTGGGGTGTGGAAAAATATTATCTGAGCCATCATCAAAAGTATAAAGCTCTTTAAATGAAACATGACTAAGATAAGTTTGTAGCCATAATGAATTAAGATTGGCGAAAAAAACTTTATCAAAACTTTTATGCGTAATTTTATTCTTAAGCTGGCGCATTAACTTGAGAGAATCGAAACCTTTTAGATCTTTTCCCGTATCAATGTTCATCGAATCATTACAAACTTCCGCTAATTTACTCGCATACAAGGTTCTTTTTTTATCCCATACACCGCCAAACATGACGCCAAAGAATTGTTCGTTAGGATGTAATTCAATGATTTTTCTCGCAATTAATACTTGTAATGGTGTGCAACAAAGAATGAGATTCATAGGGTTTTACTCACTTTAGATGTCATAAAATAAAGAATAGGAATAATGGAAAGCGAACCAATAATTCCAGCATAAGGGATATATTTAATTTCTGTAAAAGTTAAAGCTACAAGGCTCGCTACATAAATGATTGTAGATAAAACCGAACATTGGGAAATAAGTTTATTTTTTCCATAATAGAAAAGATAATTAACTAAAATCAAATAAGGAATACTTAATGTGGTCGAAATTAAAAATAAAATAAAATAATATTTGGTTCCCACAAATTGGCTACCTAAAATCCAAACTAGCACATCTTCAGGAATAATCCATATAATTAAAGCAGGAATAGGTATCAGCAAAAAGGAAAATAACGCCCATTTATGTAACTGTTGAATCACTAATTTTTTTTGTTTTAAGGCTTCATAAAAATAGGGAATGATCGCTTTATTAAGTGCTTGAATCGCAATAGAAACCACTAAAGCAAGTTGAGCACCCATGGCATAAAGCCCTAAATCTGTTTCACTGAATTTATGATAAATAAAAATACGGTCTAACTGCCCTTTTAAGAAAAAGCTCGCATGATGCAAAATGAGCGGTAATCCAAATCCTAAAATATAAAATAATGCAGATTGATAATGTTTAAATTGATATTTTTTAGATGTTGCACTCTTTCTGTAAATAAAATAAGAAAAAAACCAAACGACTAAATTGCTCAATAAAATGGCCAAAATTCTTTTTTCAACAAGATCATTTTGATAATACTCAAGCAATGCGACGGTAAATACCGCACCAGTAACAGTGAGTGAAAATTGAATAAAAGCATAAGACCAAGCTTTTTTCTGGCATTGTCTTACACTTAGCTGAACATTTAAGAAAGATTGAAAAATTGAGGAAAGTGCAGCATAAAATAATATTTCAGACTGAGCAATCCAACAAACCATTAAAATAATACTGCCAATTATCGTGGTATAAGCATAGCCAGTATTCACTACTAAATTTAATGAACGTTTTCCGTAAAAATAAAAATAACGGGAAATTGCGCCCTCTTGAGTTAAAGAAACCACAATTAAAAATAAACTTAAAAAAGTTTGATAATAAGAAAGTGAGCCATACCCTTCTACGCCCAATTTACGCGATAAATAAGGCAAAAGTAAAAAAGGAACTAACTTTGACGATAATTCCCCAACAAGGTAAATGACACTGTCTTTAAAAACTTTCATAAATATAACCGCACTTTTGATGAATTCGAGCGTTTGTTTATCAAAAAATAAGGGGCTTATTTTAACAAAATCAACATGGACAAGCTATGACTAATCATTATAATGAAGCCGCTCTATATCAAGGATCTTATCTATGTTAGAACTAGGAAAACTTCTTACCGCACTTATCGCGCCACCTCTCAATACCTTTGTATTACTGATTATTGCAGCAATTCTTTATCGTGTTCATTTCAAAAAATTAGCCAAATTTATTGTGTTTATCAGTTTCACTTGGCTTTATGTCATGAGTGCGCCTTTTACTGGTTTATTGCTAACAGATAATGATGATACGCCAGCCCTTACCTTAGATGACTATAAACAAGCTCAAGCTATCGTCATATTAGGCGGTGGATCTTACCCTACCAAAGAACTTTATGCAGAAACGGCTTCTGGCGCACCGCAACTAGAACGTTTACGTTATGCGGCATTTTTACAAAAAGAAACGGGCTTGCCTGTTTTAACCACAGGCTACTCTTTGATAGGCATTTCTGAAGGCGACTTAATGGCAAAAGAACTTAACCAATTCTTTAATGTGACAACGAAATGGATCGAAAATAAAGCCCGTAATACAGAAGAAAATGCCAGTTTCACTAAAAATATTTTAGTGAAAGATCATATTCAAAAAATCATTTTAGTAACAAATCAATGGCATATGAAACGAGCCAAATATCTTTTTGAAAAACAAGGATTTGATGTACTTCCTGCTGCAGCGGCAAGCTATGGCAACAAAGGAAATCTATCTGCAAAATCTTTTGTTCCTGACTTAGGTGCATTAAATAGCAATATGGTTTTATTAAAAGAATGGATTGGTTATTGGAAAGTTCATTAATCTAATATAAAAGAGGTCGCAAAATGCGACCAATCTTCTAAAATTCTTTTGAGATTAAACTTTCAGCTAATTGTAAATCCAGAGTTGAATCAATATCAATCGAGCGATAAGTAGGCATTAAATAAAAACGCATAGGCTCAATAAAAAAACGTTTTTCTACAAATAAACGCTCAATATCATTAATATAAATAGCTCCATTTGCACGGTAAGATTTAGGTAATTTTTGACGCGGTGCTTCAAAATCACTTATCTCGTGAATAGGTTTTACATCTTCATTTTCTAAAGTAAATGATTTATAAGGATGATGCTCGCATTCACAAGCTGATATCACCGACTTATATTTTCCTCCTAGGAAAATTTCCATCGCATTACGAATATCTAAAGCATTGCGTAATGGACTTGTTGGCTGTAACAAAACAGCTACTCCCTCAGAAATATTTAGGCTTTCTAAGCAATGTAAAATAGCATCAATTGTGCGAGTATCACTTTGTGCTAAACTCTCAGGGCGAGCTACCGAAATTGCACCATATTTTTCTGCTTCTTTCAGAATCTTCTCCCCATCAGAGGTTACAACAACTTGATCAAACATTCTTGATTCTTGTGCAGCTAAAATGGCACGACCAACTAAAGACACACCTCCAACAAGCTGTAAATTTTTATCTTTAATTCCTTTTGAACCAGCCCTAGCAGGTATAATTGCAATTCTTTTCATTTTTTAGCTCCACATCACAAAGTGTCTTTCATTTTAGAATGTTTCCCTTGTTTTAGCAAAAA
Organism: Haemophilus sp. SZY H36; assembly: GCF_018829625.1. Lineage (NCBI taxonomy): Bacteria > Pseudomonadati > Pseudomonadota > Gammaproteobacteria > Pasteurellales > Pasteurellaceae > Haemophilus > Haemophilus sp. SZY H36. The sequence continues at coordinate 395,820 of NZ_JAHKKA010000001.1, forward strand.
TTAATCTTTAACATATCCTCATCTATTTGCTAATAAAAGGAAAACAAATGATTCAACTTACTCGCGAACAACTTATAGAACTATTCAATAGACGTAGCTCTACACGCTATTACGATCCAAACAAAAAAATTAGCAACGAAGATTTTCAAACTATTTTAGAATGCGCAAGATTATCACCAAGTTCTGTTGGTTCCGAGCCTTGGAAATTTTTAGTCATCCAAAATAAAACCTTACGCGGAAAAATGAAACCATTCAGCTGGGGAATGGGCAATCAATTAGATAACTGTAGCCATCTAGTCATCATCCTTGCAAAGAAAAATGCATGTTATGATAGTGAGTTTTTTACCGATGTGATGACACGTAAAGGTCTAAATATAGAACAACAACATGCGGCACTAGAAAAATATAAGAGCTTTCAAGAAGAAGACATGAAATTACTTAAAAATGAACGCGCTTTATTTGATTGGTGTAGCAAACAAACCTATATTGCCCTTGCCAATATGTTAACTGGGGCAACCGCACTTGGTATTGATTCCTGCCCTATTGAAGGATTCAATTATGATAAAATGAACGAATGCTTAGCTCAAGAAGGTCTATTGGATCCTAATGAATACGGCGTTTCTGTTGCAGCAACCTTTGGTTATCGTTCACGTGATATTACTAAAAAATCTCGAAAGGAATTTGATGAAATCATACAGTGGGTAGAATAATCCTGTATAAAGTAAAAAGCTCCCAAGTTGGGAGCTTTATTTTTAGCATACAAAATTAGCGACGTAAACCTAAACGAGCGATAGTGCTTTGGTATAAAGCAAGATCAGTACGTTTTAAGTAGTCTAAAAGTTTACGACGACGAGAAACCATACGTAATAAACCACGACGACCATGGTGGTCTTTTTTGTGCTCTGCAAAGTGAGCTTGTAAGTGGTTGATTTGTGCAGTTAATAATGCGATTTGAACTTCAGAAGAACCTGTATCTTTCGCATCACGACCAAATTCAGCAACGATTGCTGCTTTTTTTTCAGTACTTAGAGACATTTTTTACTCCTAAAAGGTAGTGTTGTTAATACATCATTCGCCGATCTCTAACTCAGCGATGACAAGGAGCTTCCATTCTAGCGATGAATAAGCTCAAATGCAAGGTTTATTCTAGTAAAAAGCCATGATTCTTAATGATGTCTTTAGCTTTATTAGAGCATAAAAATTCAAAAAATTTAACCGCACTTTCAACATTGTTTAATAAAGCCACGACATATTCAGCTTTTACCTCAAATTCAATAGGGAACATATGAGTCAAAAATGCTTGATTATTCAGACCAATACTAGAATTTGTATTTATAAATGCATCGTACATACTTGGCTTAACTTCAGATCTTAATTGATAATGCGCATAACCGATCATCATATCAGCATAACCATTCAGCAATAAATAATGAGATGCAATTTTCCCTTTTGGAACTATATTTAAAGAATTTCCGCCTACTAATTTCAACGCTCGTCGTTTCAATGCCTCCCCTTCACCAGGAAAACATTGCTCAATTTTATCAAATAACAGCCAAGTATAATCTCCACAAGGATCACAAGATGGCGTTGATGTTGCAAGGCGTAAAGAGCGATCAAATAGCAATTCAAAAATGGATTTATGACGGAAGTGTTCTAAATTTAACGTAGTTAATGCTAATTGATTAAAGGCTATCGTTAATTTTTGATAAATTTTTTTAGAATCAGCTAATTGAAGCACATTTTCAGGATTTGCACTAATAAAAATATCACATCTCTTCCCTTGCTCAATTTGTTGACGCAAGATTCCGGCTGGACCACAAAATGCTTTAATCTCTATATGATGAATTTGTCGAAAAATATCAGATAATTCTTGCAGAGCATAACGAAAACTACCTGCACTAAAAACAGTAATTGATTCCACAAGTTTTCCTTACTTTAATAACGTTTTATACAAGGGAACAAAATGCATAAAAAAAGATTCTTTATATTGAGCTTGTTGTTCAAACATCGGTAAATGAAAAAGTGCGGTCAAATTTTCTGAGGTTAAAATATTCCTTGTTTCGCCAAATTTAAAATTTTGTTTATTTAACAATAAAGTTTTATTGGCTATCGCTATAGCTTGATTAGGTTGATGTGTTGTGAATACGACCGCCATTTTCTGTGATTGTGCTAAATCCATCAGTAAAGACAATACGATATCTTGATTTGCAAGATCTAATGCTGAAGTCGGCTCATCCAACAGCATTAATTTGCATTCGGAAGCAATGGCTCTAGCAATTAAAATCAGTTGTCGCTGCCCACCCGAAAGCGAAGCAAATTCGCGATTTGCCAAATGGGTTAAATTCAAATAATCCAATGCCAGCATGGCGATTTGATAATCATGTGGTTTCGGTTTGGCAAAAGTATTAATATGGGTTGAGCGCCCCATCAACACGATATCCAATACGGAATAAGCAAAAGGCGAAGAAAAGAATTGCGGCACAAAACCGATAGATTGATACACCTGAATCTTGCCCTGAATCGGGCGGTGAATACCAAGCAGCAAATCCAACAAGGTGCTTTTCCCACAACCGTTTTGCCCTAAAATCGCCAGAATATCTCCTTTATTCAAATCAAAATTCAGTTGCTGAAACAGGAAGTTTTCTGCTTGGTAATAAAAACCTAGATTTTCCACGGAGAGCGCTTTATTCATTCATGCCTCCGCGTTTTAGTTTATATACCAATACACCAAACAACGGCGCTCCGATAAGTGCGGTCAAAATACTGATTGGAATTTCAGCATCGGACAGGGAACGTGCAACGTTGTCCACGAGCAACATATAAGTCGCCCCAACAAGCATGATGCAAGGCAATAAACGTTGATGATTGGCGCCTACCAGCATACGGCTAAGATGAGGAATAATCAGCCCAACCCAGCCAATACTGCCGCTAATTGCCACCTGACACGCCACTAACGAACCGCTTAAAAAGATCACTAACCAACGTAATTGCGCCACTTTCACGCCCAAGTCCTTGGCTTCTTTCTCATCTAAAGACAGTAAATTCAAGCGCCAACTTAAACCGAGCAAAATCGAGCTACACAGCAAAAACGGGACAAAGAAAAAGAGGAATTTTTCCCAGTTAGAGGTAGCAAAACTCCCCATCAACCAAAACACAATGCTTGGTAATTTTTCTTCTGTATCAGAAATGTATTGCAATAGACTAACGAGGGCAGAAAAAAGCCCGCTTAAAATCATGCCGATAAGAATAAGCATCAACAGGCTACGCTGATTAAATTTAAAGCTAAATAGAAAAACTAAGGCAAGCGTGCCGAAGCCAAATAAGATCGTACTGGTGAATAAGCCATATAAACTGGCCCCAAAGAAAATCGCCAAGGTGCCCCCGAAGGCTGAACCGGAGGTCACACCGATAATATGTGGATCTACCAATGGATTACGAAAAATGCCTTGTAATACCACACCGCTCAACGCCAAACCTGCACCCACGCAAAGTGCGGTTAAAATTCGAGGTAAACGCACTTGAAAAATCACTTGTTGCTGCACCGGGTCGCTCTCAAGTGCGGTCGCTTTTGCCCACAGAATTTGTCCAATTTGCACTACAGACAAGGAATACCGCCCGATTCCCAAAGAAATCACGGCGGTAATCACAAGCAACAGCGTTAAGCCAAAGAGAATTTTAGGGTAACTATTCGGCTGCATTGTCGGCTTTGTAAGACGTGCGGTAGAATTTTTGGTAATAATCGTTCACCATTTTATCCAAATCCACATCTTGGAAACGTTGTGGATAAAGAGTTTTCGCCAACCATACTTCACCCAACGCTAAGGCTTCCGGCATTGGGTATCCCCAGGCTTTGGCATATTCCGGCATCAACAAAACTTTTTTATCTTTCACTGCCTGAATATTCTTCCAACCTTGATCATTCAAAATTTGCGGTACCACATCAGGGTAACGATCTTGAACCAAAATTACTGCCGGATTCCATTCCAACACATTTTCTAGAGAAACCTGTTTGAAACCTTTAATGGTTGCCGCTGCGACGTTATAAGCGCCCGCATGTTCCATCATAAGCCCTGTATATTTACCAGAACCATAAGTGCCTAAATCAGGATTTGCCATATAAGTACGGATACGTTTGTCTACTGGAATATTTCCTAAACGATCAGCCAATAATTTTCTATTAGCAAAAGCCGCTTTGATCAATTCATTACCCTGCTGTTTTTTATCAAACACCTCAGCAATCAATTCAATCCCCTGTTTTAAGCCGTCATTATAAGCTTTATCTTCATCAGTTAATGTTGGATTAAGTTTACCTTTTTCGCCCGCTTCACCGGTACGCAAGGAAATGGCCACCACTGGAATATTCACATCACTGATTTGCTTGATCATTTCAGGCGGTGCGTAGTTAGTCACAAACACCACATCCGGTTTTAACGCCAACAGACTTTCAATATTAACAGAATTCAAATCGCCCGGCATTGCCATGTTTTCCAGCTCTGGTGCAAGGCGAACATAGTTTTTGCCTAATTGTTTCTTCCAGTTAGAAAGCACACCAACAATCTGTTTTGTGGCATCCAATTGCACAGCAATATTCAGAGTCTGATGCTGTAACACCACAGCACGGTGAATGTGATCGGGAATGGTTACTTTGCGATCAAGTTGGTCTGTAATAATCCGATCAGCTAATGCTGAAAAAGAAAGGGAACCGAGCAAGCCGGCAATAAACAATGATTTAAGTTTCATAGAATATCCTTATATAAGTAACAAGGAATTAATTATACACTCAATTATATAACGATAAACAACTAAATTATATCTTTTCAATCACTACCTTTATATCCTCTGGCTGTGCATAATAAGGTACAGAAGTGATAAATAAACGAATACCCAATTTGACATAATCTGATACATTATCTTTATTTACCTCTCCAGCGACAGAAAGCAAAATATCTTTCTGTTTTAATTGAAGTAGCGCTAAAGCCTTTAATTTCATATGAATATTAAAGCAACAAAAAAGGTTGGGACTCCCCAACCTTTCACTTAATTTTTCAATAATTTAATTTTTTCAATCACGTTTGTTGTTGAACAACCATTTTCAAAGTTTAGCACTTTAACATCGCCTCCATTTGCCCAAACTTCTTTTGCGCCAGCAATCTCTTCAGGTTTGTAATCTCCGCCTTTGACCAAAAGATCTGGTAGAATTTCACCGATTAAACGTTGTGGTGTATCTTCAGTGAATGGCACCAACCAGTCCACGGATGCCAAACCAGCAAGCACAGCCATTCGAGTTTCAAGATTGTTAATTGGGCGACTATCACCTTTTAAGCGTTTAACGGAATCGTCGCTGTTTACCGCAACAATTAAACGATCGCCCAATTTACGTGCATTTTCTAAATAAGAAACATGCCCTGGATGCAAAATATCGAAACAGCCATTAGTCATCACAATTTTTTCACCGCGCGCTTTAGCTTGTGCGACAGCATCTTTTAATTCAGCTTCACTCATAATGCCAAATCCAGTGTCAGGGCGAGCATGAATAGCATTTTCAAGTTCCACAGTCGAAACAGTTGAAGTCCCTAATTTACCCACCACAATTCCAGCGGCTACATTGGCTAGGTAACAAGATTCTTCGAAAGAACGCCCATCTGCTAATGCCGTTGCTAATACGCTAATAACAGTGTCACCGGCGCCCGTCACATCAAACACTTCTTTTGCAACAGTTGGCAAATGATAAGGTTCTTGATTTGGGCGTAATAATGTCATGCCTTTTTCAGAACGCGTCACCAAAAGTGCGGTTAATTCAATATCAGAAATTAATTTTAAACCTTTCTCAATGATCTCTTCTTCTGTATTGCATTTGCCCACAACGGCTTCAAATTCAGACATATTTGGTGTTAATAATGTCGCACCACGATAACGTTCAAAATCAGTTCCCTTTGGATCGATTAGCACAGGAACATTCGCTTTACGTGCAATTTGAATCATTTTCTGAACATCTTTAAGCGTGCCTTTACCATAATCAGAAAGAATTAAAGCACCGTAATTTTTCACCGCACTTTCTAACTTCGCTAATAAATCCTTGCAATCTACATTATTGAAATCTTCTTCAAAATCAAGGCGAAGTAACTGTTGGTGACGGGATAAAATACGTAATTTAGTAATAGTTGGATGGGTTTCTAATGCAACAAAATTACAATCGATTTTTTGTTTTTCTAATAAGTGGGAAAGCGCAGAACCAGTTTCATCTTGTCCAATCAATCCCATTAATTGAACTGGTACGTTGAGTGAAGCAATATTCATCGCTACATTGGCAGCACCACCCGCGCGCTCTTCATTTTCCTGTACACGAACCACTGGCACTGGTGCTTCTGGTGAAATACGGTTGGTTGCGCCAAACCAATAACGGTCAAGCATCACGTCGCCTAATACAAGTACTTTTGTTTGCTTAAATTCTGCTGAATATTGAGCCATTTTAAAATCTCTCTATTTGAATAACCAAAATTGTGGCGATTTTACCACAACTCAAATTTACGATAAACTACGCCCCTAACTTACGTGGAAAGAACAATGAAAAACGAAAAACTCCCTCAATTTCAACCGCACTTTTTAGCCCCAAAATACTGGCTGTTTTGGTTAGGCGTGGCAATTTGGCGAAGTATTTTATGTCTTCCCTATCCTATTTTGCGCCATATTGGTCATGGGCTAGGTTGGCTGTTTTCACATTTAAAAGTAGGCAAACGTCGAGCTGCCATTGCACGCCGTAATCTTGAACTTTGTTTCCCTCATATGCCTGAAAACGAGCGTGAGGCGATTTTGCACGAAAATCTTCGTTCAGTAGGCATGGCAATTATCGAAACAGGTATGGCTTGGTTTTGGTCGGATTCACGTATCAAAAAATGGTCGAAAGTTGAAGGCTTACATTATCTAAAAGAAAATCAAAAAGATGGAATTATTCTCGTCGGTGTTCATTTCTTAACGCTAGAACTTGGCGCACGCATCATTGGTTTACATCATCCTGGTATTGGGGTTTACCGCCCAAATGACGATCCAGCATTTGATTGGCTCCAAACACAAGGCCGTTTATGCTCTAATAAAGATATGCTTGATCGTAAAGATTTACGCGGAATGATCAAAGCCCTACGCAATGAAGAAACCATTTGGTATGCACCTGATCATGATTACGGCAGAAAAAATGCCGTTTTTGTACCATTTTTTGGGGTGCCCGATGCTTGCACAACCACTGGTAGTTATTATTTATTGAAATCCTCACAAAACAGCAAAGTGATTCCATTTGCGCCATTACGCAATAAAGATGGTTCAGGCTATACCGTGAGTATTTCAGCGCCTGTTGATTTTACAGATTTACAAGATGAAACGGCGATTGCTGCGCGAATGAATCAAATCGTTGAAAAGGAAATCATGAAGGGCATATCACAATATATGTGGCTACATCGCCGTTTTAAAACGCGCCCAGATGAAAATACGCCTAGTTTATACAATTAAAAGTGCGGTCGAATATCACCGCACTTTTTGATAGAATTTTCTCAAATTTAAAAAATTAACGACTCATCTAACCATGACAACCAATTATTCAGCTCAAGAAATTACCGTTCTTAAAGATCTCGAGCCGGTGCAAATTCGCCCCGGTATGTATACAGACACCACTCGTCCGAATCATCTTGCACAAGAAGTTATTGATAACAGCGTGGATGAGGCGCTTGCGGGTTTTGCTACAAAAATTGAAGTAATTTTACACCCAGATCAATCCATTGAAGTCACAGATAATGGTCGAGGTATGCCTGTGGATATTCATCCTACAGAAGGCGTTTCCGGCGTAGAGGTAATTCTGACTAAATTACATGCTGGTGGTAAATTCTCTAATAAAAATTATGAATTTGCGGGTGGTTTACACGGTGTGGGGATTTCTGTGGTGAATGCACTTTCTGAACGCGTGGATATTCAAGTCAAACGCAATGGTGAAGTGTATAAAATTGCCTTTGAAAACGGCAGTAAAGTAGAGGAATTGGAAGTTATTGGAACTTGTGGCAGACGCACAACTGGAACAACCGTTCACTTCAAACCGAATCCAAAATATTTTGACAGCGCAAAATTTTCCGTTAGCCGCCTACGCCATTTATTAAGAGCGAAAGCAGTCCTCTGCTCAGGGCTTGAAATCAAATTCATTGATAAAGTAAACAATACTCAAGATATTTGGTTATATGAAGATGGGCTTTCCGATTACCTTATCGAAGCAGTTAACGGCTTTGAAACACTTCCGGAAAAACCATTCGTTGGTGAATTTAAAGGAACAAATGAAGCGGTTAGCTGGGCATTACTTTGGTTGCCAGAAGGTGGCGAACTAATTGGCGAAAGCTATGTAAACTTAATTCCGACTATTCAAGGCGGAACACATGTTAATGGCCTACGCCAAGGTTTATTAGATGCCATTCGAGAATTTTGCGAATTTAGAAATCTATTACCACGCGGCGTAAAACTTACCGCTGATGATATTTGGGATCGTTGTTCTTACATTCTTTCCCTTAAAATGCAGGATGCGCAATTCGCAGGGCAAACTAAGGAACGCTTATCATCACGCCAAAGTGCGGTGTTTGTCAGCGGTGTTTTAAAAGATGCATTCAGTCTATGGCTTAACCAAAACGTACAAGATGCTGAAAAATTAGCAGAAATTGCCATTAGTTCCGCACAACGTCGATTACGCGCAGCCAAAAAAGTCGTACGAAAAAAACTCGTTAGTGGCCCTGCGTTACCAGGGAAATTAGCAGATTGTGGCTCACAGGATTTAGAAAAAACAGAATTATTTTTAGTAGAGGGCGACTCTGCAGGCGGTTCAGCAAAACAAGCGCGTGATCGCGAATATCAAGCGATTTTGCCGTTACGTGGAAAAATCTTAAATACATGGGAAGTTTCACCGGATCAAGTATTAGGTTCAACGGAAATTCACGACATAGCTGTGGCTCTAGGGATCGATCCTGATAGCAATGATTTATCACAACTTCGCTATGGTAAAGTATGTATTCTCGCGGATGCTGACTCTGATGGCCTGCATATTGCCACCCTACTCTGCGCCCTATTCTTACGCCATTTTCCGAAATTGGTACAAGACGGTCACGTTTACGTCGCAATGCCACCACTTTATCGCATCGACTTAAATAAAGAAGTCTTCTACGCATTAGATGAAAGTGAAAAAGAGGCGATTTTAGATCGGTTGAAAAATAAAAAAGGCAAACCGAATGTTCAACGCTTTAAAGGTTTGGGTGAAATGAATCCATCACAATTACGTGAAACAACAATGGATCCTAATACTCGTCGCCTTGTTCAATTAACTTATGATTTAGAGGAAAACCAAGGCGCGGATACATTAGAACTCATGGATATGTTGTTAGCGAAAAAACGTTCCGAAGACCGTAAAAATTGGTTACAAGCGAAAGGCGATCAGGTTGATTTATCTGTTTAGACTAAATTAATCTTAGCAAATCCGAATTTCAATAAATTAAGAATACATTCAATTAACAGAAACCAAAATGACAAATATCAATTATGAAGGCATTGAACAAATGCCTCTACGCACCTTCACCGAAAGGGCTTATCTCAACTATTCCATGTATGTCATCATGGATCGTGCGCTGCCTTTTATCGGTGACGGTTTAAAACCCGTTCAACGTCGTATTGTATATGCGATGTCTGAACTTGGCTTAAATGCTACGGCAAAATACAAAAAATCAGCCCGTACCGTCGGTGATGTACTTGGTAAATTCCATCCACATGGTGACATCGCTTGTTATGAAGCAATGGTGTTAATGGCACAACCTTTCTCTTATCGTTATCCGCTTGTAGATGGTCAAGGTAACTGGGGGGCACCAGATGATCCAAAATCCTTCGCTGCCATGCGTTATACGGAATCACGCCTTTCTAAAATCTCTGAAATCTTACTGAGCGAACTCGGACAAGGAACAGTAGATTATCAGCCAAACTTTGATGGAACCTTGGCCGAACCACAATATTTACCTGCTCGTTTACCTCATATTTTATTGAACGGCACAACAGGTATTGCAGTGGGTATGGCGACAGATATTCCACCGCACAATATTAACGAAATTGCTGATGCGGCAGTAATGTTGTTAGATAATCCTAAAGCGGGATTAAATGATGTACTTGAAATTGTTCAAGGCCCAGATTTTCCAACAGAAGCAGAAATTATTTCGCCAAAATCAGAAATTCGTAAAATTTATGAGCAAGGTCGTGGCTCAATAAAAATGCGTGCAACTTGGAAAAAAGAAGACGGTGAAATTATTATTTCAGCGCTTCCACATCAATCTTCGCCATCCAAAGTTATTGCACAAATAGCCGAACAAATGACGGCAAAAAAACTGCCAATGCTAGAAGATATTCGTGATGAAGCCGATCACGAAAATCCAATTCGCATTGTGCTAGTTCCTCGCTCAAATCGCGTCGATACTGATGCGTTAATGGCACATTTATTTGCTACCACAGATCTTGAAAAAAGCTACCGTGTAAATATGAATATGATCGGGCTTGATCATAAACCTGCGGTAAAAGGTTTATTAGAAATCTTAAATGAATGGCTTACCTTCCGCCGTACAACGGTAACTCGTCGCCTTCAATATCGCCTAGATAAAGTACTCTCTCGCTTGCATATTTTAGAAGGTTTGATGATAGCCTTTTTAAATATTGATGAGGTTATCGAAATTATACGTCACGAAGATGATCCTAAAACAGAGCTTATGGCACGCTTTAATTTAAGCGATGAACAAGCCGATGCAATTTTAAATTTACGCTTACGTCATTTAGCGAAATTAGAAGAAAACCAACTCAAAGCTGAACAAGATGAACTTGAAAAAGAGCGGTTAAATTTAGAAGCAATTTTAGGATCAGAACGCCGTTTGAATACGCTTATCAAAAAAGAAATTCAAGAAGATGCGAAAAAATATGCCAGTCCACGTATGTCTCAACTGGTCGAACGTGAAGAAGCCAAAATGATCTCTGAAAGTGAAATGACGCCAGCAGAACCAGTTACTGTAATCTTATCCGAAATGGGCTGGGTACGTTGTGCTAAAGGACACGATATTGATCCAAAATCATTAAGCTACAAAGCGGGTGATAATTATCGAGCTCACGCTTGTGGCAAGAGTAATCAAGCCGTTGTATTCATTGATAGTACGGGGCGGAGTTATGCTCTCGATCCGCTTTCATTACCTTCCGCGCGTTCGCAAGGTGAACCCCTCACAGGTAAACTAAATTTACCCGCTGGTGCGACCATTGAATATGTCGTAATGGCTAGCGAACAGCAAGAATTATTGATGGCTTCTGATGCGGGTTATGGTTTTATTTGTAAATTTGAAGATTTAATTGCACGCAATAAAGCAGGAAAAGCCTTGATTTCTTTACCGGAAAATGCCAAAGTGATGGAGCCTAAGACACTGGCGAATGCCACCTCACTTGTTGTCGCTATGACATCCGCTGGCAGAATGTTGATTTTCCCGGTAAAAGATTTACCGGCATTATCAAAAGGCAAAGGCAATAAAATTGTGACAATACCTGCCGCAAATGCAAAAGAGCGCAGCGAATTGTTAGTGAAATTATTGCTTATTTCAGATCAAGCAAGTCTTGAATTTCATTCCGGAAAACGAAAAATTGTATTAAAACCGGAAGATCTGCAGAAGTTCCGTGCTGAACGAGGCAGAAAAGGTTCGACATTACCACGTGGATTACATACCAATGTTGAAATAGTGATAATCGAACCGCAACACAACACATAATTTAAACACAACATAGGGAGATCCAATTTATGAGTCATACATTTAGCACGTATGAAACCCTTGCACTAGCAAGCTTAGTCTTGCTCTTGGGTTATTTTCTCGTTAAACGAATCAGCATCTTAAAAACCTTCAACATTCCTGAGCCAGTTGTTGGTGGTTTTATTGTTGCTATTGGTCTTTTAATTTGGAATAAAGTTGACGGGACATCCTTTAACTTTGATAAGAATTTGCAAACTACCATGATGTTAGTGTTCTTCACTTCCATTGGTTTAAGCGCAAACTTTTCCCGTTTAATTAAAGGCGGAAAACCACTTATCGTATTTTTGTTCGTCGCTGGTTTGCTAATTATTTGCCAAAATGTTATTGGTGTCGTAGGTTCATTAGCATTAGGTATCCACCCAGCATATGGTTTATTAGCAGGTTCTGTCACATTAACTGGCGGTCATGGTACTGGCGCAGCATGGGCTGATACCTTCGTTCACCAATTTAATCTACAAGGTGCAACTGAAATTGCTATGGCATGTGCAACCTTTGGTTTAGTCTTCGGTGGTATCATTGGTGGCCCTGTTGCACGTTTCTTATTAAATCGTCAAAAACAAGGTGAAAATCCTGAAAATGATGAAGTAGATGATATTCAAGAAGCCTTTGAACATCCAACTTACAAACGTAAAATTACTTCACGTTCGTTAATTGAAACTATTGCAATGATGTCTATCTGTTTGCTTATCGGTCAATATTTAGATGCACAAACAAAAGGCACCGCATTCCAATTACCAACATTCGTATGGTGTTTATTTACCGGTGTAATTATCCGTAATATTTTAACCAATATCTTCCGTTTCCAAGTAGCGGATTCGGCTATTGATGTATTAGGTAGCGTGGGTTTATCTATTTTCTTAGCTATTGCCTTAATGTCATTAAAACTTTGGGAACTTGCAGGTTTAGCGGTAGATGTATTAATCATCCTTGCAGTACAAGTTGTCTTTATGGCGGTATTTGCAATCTATGTTACTTATCGCGCAATGGGTAAAGATTATGATGCGGTTGTATTAAGCTCTGGTCACTGTGGCTTCGGTTTAGGTGCGACCCCAACAGCCGTTGCAAATATGCAAGCCATTACCAGCCGTTTTGGGCCATCACACAAAGCATTTTTAATCGTTCCAATGGTCGGGGCGTTCTTTATCGACTTAATCAACGCTGCGCTATTAAAAGTCTCATTTGCAGTTGTAAATATGCTCGTGTAGAGTGCGGTTGAAATTGACAATGTTTTAGAGAAATGCCTTTATCTTGAATTGATAAAGGCATTTGTTTTAAGGAAGAAAAACAAAAGGAAAAACTATGCACGAATTATCTCTTTGTCAAAATATGCTGGAAATAGTAGAACAACAATGTAAAAGTCACGATATAAAAAAAGTTACGGATCTGTGGCTGGAAATTGGCGCGCTCTCTTGTGTAGAACCTGACGCATTGGAATTCTGTTTTGATATAACCTTTCAAGGTACGGCTGCTGAAGGCTGTAAACTACATCTGATTCCTATTGCAGCGCAAGCCTGGTGTTGGCAGTGTCAAAAATTAGTTGAGATACAAGCTCATCATGATTCTTGTCCAAATTGTGGCAGCATACACTTGCAACGACAAAGCGGTGATGAATTACGTATTAAAGAAATTGCCTTTGAATAAACCCTCTTTTTAACATTTCAAATATTCTTACCCATATCATATTTCATTAGATATAAAAAAGGACAGGCATAAAGCCTGTCCTAATCATGATAAATATGATAATTAAGCCACAAGTGCGGTTTCTTTTAAGCGTGATTTGAGCTTAGTATATTCAGTTACAACATAGTGCTCAGCCCAACGTTGATCTTCAATTTTTTCGATACGCACCGCGCTGTATTTATATTCCGGAGTACGAGATCCCGGATTTAAATGTTCAGCAGTGAGTTCGTTACATTTTCCGATCCACCATTGGTAAGTCATATAACACGCACCTTTATTAGTACGAGAACTTACATCAGCACGAGATATAACTTTACCACGAGATGAAGAAATCCAAACAAGCTCATTATTCTTAATGCCTAAAGCTTTCGCATCTTGGTCGTTCATTTGAACAAATCCTGGCTCATCAGCCAATGCAGCAAGTGCACGGCAGTTACCCGTCATTGAACGGCAAGAATAGTGACCAACTTCGCGCACAGTAGAAAGCACTAATGGATATTCTTCAGAAACTTCTTCCATTGGTGGTTCCCAATCGCAAGCAAAGAATTCAGCTTTACCATTTGGACGGTCGAAGATTTGACCTTCATATAAGTATGTAGTGCCTTGATCTTCAGGGCCTTCATCTGTACATGGCCATTGAATATAACCCAAGCCTTCCATTTTCTCGTAAGTTGCACCTTTATAAATTGGGCAAAGCTCACGCAACTCATCCCAAATTTCTTTGGTATTGTTGTAATGCATTGGATAACCCAAAGCCTGTGCCATAAGACTAATGATTTCCCAGTCGTCTTTCACATCACCAACAGGATCTACCGCTTTATAGAAACGTTGGAAACCACGGTCAGCTGCACTATAAACACCTTCGTGTTCAGCACAAGATGTTGCTGGTAAAATCACATCCGCTTCTGCTGCCGTTTGAGTCATAAAGATATCTTGAACAATAATAAACTCAAGATCTTTAAAAGTTTGTTTCATGGCATTCAAATCAGGTTCAGTTTGTAAAGTATCTTCACCCATAATATAGAATGCTTTGAGTTTACCTTCTGCCACTGCATGTGGCACTTCACTCAATGGTACACCTGGTTTGGTTGGAATAGATGGTACGCCCCATGCTTTCGCAAATTTAGCGTTGATTTCTGGATCCGCATAGCTTTGATAACCAGGTAAAGTATTATATAAAGCCCCCATGTCACATGCGCCTTGTACGTTGTTTTGCCCACGCACAGGGTTTACACCAACATTTGGTTTACCTAAGTTACCAGTAAGCATTGCCAAGCTTGCCAACGCACGTACAGTTTCCACACCTTGACGGAACTGACATACCCCCATACCCCATAGAATTGTCGCAGTTTCAGCTTTCGCATAAGTGCGGGCAATTTCTCTCAACATTTCAGGCTCAATGCCAGTGATATGTTGAGTTGATTCAGGTGTATAAGCTTTTACAGTTTCATAGAACGCATCGAAATTTTCGGTATGTTCATCGATGAATTTTTGATCTTGTAATCCTTCTTCAAGAATCACGTTCATCATTGCATTCAAAAATGCGACATTGCTACCATTGGCAAGAGGCGCATAAATGTCAGCAATACGAGCGGTTTCAATTTTACGAGGATCACAAACAATAATCTTCGCCCCTTTTGCTTTTGCGTGGTTAATACGACGCGCCACAATAGGGTGAGACGTTGAGGCATTATAGCCAAAGATAAATACGCATTTAGTGTCTTCAATCTCAACAATTGAGTTGGACATCGCGCCGTTACCGACCGATTTGAGCAGACCTGTTACAGAAGGGCCGTGTCATACGCGCGCACAACAGTCAATGTTGTTATTACCTAATACCGCACGAGCAAATTTTTGCATAACGAAATTCACTTCGTTACCTGGTCCACGAGAAGAACCCGTTACCATAATTGACTCGTTACCATATTTTTCTCTAATTTCCTGTAGACGTTTTGCAGAATAGGAAATAGCTTCTTCCCAGCTCACTGGCGTGAACGGCTCGCCACGTTTGTAGCGAATCATCGGTTGAGTTAGGCGAGGAGTGAGGATTTTTGTATCATGCACAAAATCCCAGCCATAATATCCTTTCAGGCAAAGCTCCCGTTCGTTTGTTTTACCGTTTGCACCTTCAGCACCCACAATTTTGTTGTTTTCAACCAATAGATTGATCTTACAACCTGAAGCGCAATACGGACAGACAGTAATCACTTTTTTAATTGCCATAATAATGTCCTTATTGTAGATAACCAGAATGAATTAATCATTCCGAGTAATATAATACGCCTAAATAAAGAACATAGGCTTATAAATTTTGTGGATTTTTTGATATAAAACAGGTTTTAAGCAATTTTTTAGAATATTTAAAACAAGTAAAAAAATAGCCGCACTTTATGCGGCTATTTTTATATAACATTGGAAATATATTTATTTTCCCCAGACCTCTTCAGAGATGTCTCGGATAAACTCTAGTTTTTTCCATTGTTGCTCTTCAGTTAAAATATTGCCTTCTTCTGTAGAAGCAAAACCACATTGAGGGCTTAAACAAAGCTGATTAATATCGACATATTGTGTTGCTTCCTTAATGCGTGCAATGATTTCATCACGATTCTCTAAGTCACCTGATTTGGATGTCACTAATCCTAGAACAACTTGCTGATTTTTAATAAAACGTAACGGTTTAAAATCACCCGCACGATCACTATCATATTCTAAAAAGAAACCATCTACATTACAGTGGCCAAATAAGATTTCTGCTATAGGTTCATAACCACCAGCAGAGAACCAAGTAGAACGGAAATTACCTCGACAAATATGCATTGTAATGGCTAGATCAGCTGGTTTAGCCGCAACAATTTTATTAATCATATAGACATAATCTTTTGCGATTTGATCAAGATCTAAACCTCGCTCTGTATAGGCCTTGCGTTTATCTTCAGCACAAAACTCACCCCAACTTGTATCATCCAATTGCAAATTGCGACAGCCTGCAACATAGAAGATATTCATTGCTTTAATATAAGCATCAGCAATATCATCAAGTAATAATTGATTATTATCTTGATAACGTGCAATAGGATGATAATCTGTTTCACGTACTGTACAAATTAAATGCAACATGGAAGGAGAAGGAATGGTTAATTTTACTTCTGTTTCACCTGAAATTTTTTGTAAAGCACGATAATGTGCTATGAATGGATGATTCTCAGAAAAATCAATTTTATCAACAATACGTAAAGTTTTTGGGCGGACACTATGATGCTTAAATTGTACCGAAAATTTTTCTACATCCACTTCTTTTACACCATCTAAAGCGGCTAAGAAGTCAAGATGCCAGAAAGTTCGACGAAACTCCCCATCTGTTACAGCAGATAATCCCACTGACTTTTGATGCTCAACTAATTTTGAAATTTCACTATCTTCTACTTGAGTTAAGTCGGCGCAAGAAATGTCGCCACAGCTACATTGATGGCGTGCTTGTTTTAATGTTTCTGGGCGTAAAAAGCTCCCGACAATATCAAAACGATAAGGGGCTTGAGTTCGAGTCTTGGCATTTGGAAATAATTTGCTCATGATGCTTTCCTATAATTAAATTTTAAATGAAATGCGGTCGATTCTAACAAAGAATATCTAGCGATTGAAGTTTTAGCCATCTAGATGTATATGAATTTTCTTTGTGGTTTTAAGAAATAAATTTCATATAAGTCATTGAAAGCAGATTCTTACAATATTAAAAATACCGCACTATCATGCGGTATTCACAAAATTAATGGCTACTTAATACTTGAGCTGGTTGTAATTTAGCGGCCCTACTTGCTGGATAAAGACTAGCAATTAAACTCAATGCAAGCGCTGCAACTAAAACCATCAAAACATCCAACCAATGTAACTCGCTTGGCAAAAAATCGACAAAATACACATCGCCTGATAATAATTTCTTACCGATAACCCACTCAATGCCTTGAATAAAAGTTGTCAGATTTAATGCAAGTATAATGCCTAACACAATACCAATTAAGCAACCTTTCATTCCAGCCTGTAAGCCATACCAAATAAAAATACGTTTAATGAAAGCATTATTCGCTCCAAGCGTGCGCATAATGGCAATATCGCCCTGCTTATCTTTTACCGCCATAATCAGCGTAGAAACAATATTAAAACATGCCACCCCAATCACGAGTACCATGGCAATATACATCACAGTTCGAATAAGTTGAATATCGCGATACATATAACCAAATTTACTAATCCAGTTTTGAATATAAAGCATCTGAGGATAGTCGTTAAGCATAGATAAATCCAAATTTTTCACAGAAAAAGGATCATCTAATTTCAATTCAACACCTGTTATTTGATCAGGTTTATAAGTTAAAAATTCTTGTGCTTGAGCAAGCGGCAATAAGGCATAACTGTAATCAAGTTGCCCATCTAAACGTAAGATTGCAGTGACTTGCACGCGTTCACGAGTAGGTTGAGCAAGTTGTTCATCGCCATTTTGCTGAGAAATAAGTAAGGTAACCCAATCACCCGATTTTACATCGAGTTCTCTAGCAATACCTGAACCCAAGACTAATCCGCCTTCTTTCCCAAATTTATCCCAGCCTTGCTCTTGTACGAAATTACCAAGAGAGCTCACACGATCTTCTGCTTGTTTTTCAATGCCCTTCACTTGAACCACTTTCAGTTTTGATCCATTTTCTACCAATGCAGTAAAGCTAACAAAAGGGGAAATACCTTTAATTTGGCCATTTTGTTGTAAGCGTTTTTCCAAATTTAGCCAATGGTGAATGGTTGGATCCGTTGCATTCGGTGCAGATAAAATCTCTGCATGGGGAACCACAGCAAGAATTCGTTGGTTAAGCTCACGCTCAAAACCATTCATCGCACTTAAGCCAACAATTAAAACTGCAACGCCCAGCGCGATACCGATAGCTGAAAATTTTGCAATTAACGCAACTAAAGGATTTTTCTGCTTGCCACGTTGATAACGCCAACTAATAAAAAACGGCGTATTCATCACACACCTTCCTTCAAAATACCATCTTGCATAACTAAACGGCGTGATAGTTTTTCAGCAAGCCCCATATCGTGAGTGACTAATAAAAAAGCGGTATTTTGCTCTTGGTTAAGTTGTTGAATGAGTTCAAAAATGCTTTCTGTGGTCTTGTGATCAAGATTCCCTGTGGGTTCATCCGCTAAAACTAACGATGGATTATTCACCAAAGCACGCGCAATCGCCACGCGCTGACGTTCCCCACCAGAAAGCGCTGAAGGACGATGCGTCATTCTATGGCTTAACCCCACCGCACTTAGCATTTTTTCGGCACGATCTTTCGCTTCAGTTTTATTTTGATGACCAATCAACATCGGCATCATCACATTTTCAAGTGCAGTAAAGTCCGCCATTAAATGATGGAATTGATACACAAATCCTAAATAACGATTACGCAAAGCAGCTAATTCATTAGCCGATGCTTTTTGCAAGGATTGTCCATTAATAAACACTTCCCCACTACTTGGCTGATCAAGTCCCCCTAAAGTATGCAATAAAGTACTTTTCCCTGAACCAGAACTTCCCACAATCGCAACCAACTCTGCGGGTTCCATAGAAAAAGAAACGCCTTTTAACACTTGTGTTTGGTTTTCACCTTCTTGATAAAATTTATTGATGTTTTCGCATTTTAATAAATAGTTATTCATTTTTTACTCGTTTTAACCGCACTTTAGCAGCAAATCATCTCATTAAAAACTGGCGCGAGTCTATCACACTTTTCCCTGAGCTTAAATTTCAATGCGCCCAAAGTATTCCAATCCCGTTTCAGGAAAATGTTTTTTAAGATAACCTTTTAAATAGCCTTGTGTCTCTTGACTAATAATAGGATCGTATTCAGGATAACCGTTATACATTACGCTTAGCACTGACACACCATGAGAACGACAAGCCTCTAAACTTAACAATGTATGGTTTATGCTACCTAATTTTCCCGATGTCACTAAAATCAAAGGGTAATTATTTGACTGGATATAATCTAACGTCGTCGCCTCTTCGCAATAAGGTACCATTAACCCACCGGCCCCCTCCAACAATACATAATCATATTTTTCTGCCAAAAGTGCGGTGGATTTTTCAATAATTTTTTCATTAATTTCTCGCCCTTCGAGCTTTGCCGCTAAATGAGGAGAACAAGGATATTCAAAAAGATAAGGGCAGGTGTCGCCTTGTAAATCTTCTTCCGTCAAATCAATGCCTTGAATCTTTCGATGTACAACCAAATCATCAGCGATATTTTTACAGCCTGTTTGAATCATTTTTTGTGTAATAACGGAAAAGCCTTGTTCCATCAACTTTTTAGCATAAATGCCTGTTGCAACTGTTTTACCTACATCGGTATCAATGCCCGATACAAAAATAACCTTGCCCATAAATACGCCTTACTAATTTCCAACACGAGAATAACGTGCGATAAAAAACAATGGATGATAAGTTAACCGCACTTTACCCGATGGCAACCTAAAAGCCTGTAAGTAGTCATCAATAAATTTGTTGAGATTTTTTCTTGTCCAATTTTTCTGGTTAGTCGCTGTTACACCTGTATATTTCAGATGTTTGAGTACATCCAATGGCGTATCAAACTCTAGTATTACATTAACATCGTCATGCCATAAAAGATCAAAATCATTGGCTAACCAATTTTGCCATTGAGATAAATTCGGATAACTTAACCCCACATTCGTCATTTGGCGAATCTCTTTTAAATTATCTTCACCAAAGCTCGTAATCGCTAATAACCCATTAGGTTTCAATCCTGTTTTACAATGGGAAATAAAATTGTCAGGATGATGGAACCACTGCACGGCTGATGCACTTGCAATCAAGTCAAATCGTCGTTGAAAAGGAAAGTTCTCTGCATCACCACAATAAAAATCAAAGGGGTGAATCAGCTTTTCAGCGAGTAGAGAGCGCACATCGCACAAATCATTAAATAACCAATAATTGGCTGAAATCTGTTTCTGCAACAACGTACTCAACATACCAGAACCGCAAGCTAGTTCCAAAACGCTATCTAATGATCCATTTGGTAAATAGTCTTGTAAATGCATCATTAACTTAATATTCATTTTTTGTTGAATTAACGCATGTTCATCATAGCTATTTAAGGCTTTTTGGAAGGCTTGTTGAATACGCGATTTATTTACGGAGGTTAATAATTCCATAATGCCGACCAGTGGGTAAATCTTGAAAACACATAATGTTCACCCTCTATTTCCTGAATGGCACAACGCGATGCCCAATATTGGTGCTGATTAGCTGGCATAAAAATTTTATCGTGAGAACTAACCCATACATTTGTCCAGTGAATAAGATCTGTGCGTTTATCCTGCTGAATCATCGCAAAAAGTGCGGTGAGTTCTTGATGAATTTCGTTAAATGGTCGTGCAGAAAATTGTTGATAACGTTCAAAAGATACTTTGTCACCACAGATTCTACGTTCAAACTTTGAACGAGTATTTTCTGTGAGATTCTCTAGAGTACCTTTAAAAATAGCGTAAGGAATACCGAAACTATCATCACAAGGTAAACCTGTACCATTCACTGCTGTTGCAGATTGTAAAGTGATTCCTTGTAATACTCGCTCTGCCACCCAAACACCCATTGACCATGCCACTAAACGAATTTGCTGATAGGCAGAAAAATCAAAATCTAAATCCAAATCTTGATAATCGTAGCAAATTAATAAATTATGATTTATTGGCAAAATCAAATGAGCTACCGCATCAAGAGGTGTCCCCCAGCCAGCAAAATAAACTATTAAATGCTCACCTTGATGATCATAAAATTTCGTTTTCACATTATTTCCTTATAAGCATGCCACAAACTGTTTTACTTCATCCATTGTCATATCTGCCGTCAAAGACAATCGTATTCTGGATGTACCTTTTGGTACTGTCGGTGGTCTAATCGGCAAGCAATAATAACCTTGCTCTTGCAGCTCTTTCGCCTTGGCAAGGGTTGCTTCGTTCTCACCTAAAATATAGGGAACAATGCAAGTTTGACTTGGCATTATTTGCGTTCTATGCTCCACTTCTTGGCGTAAAAATGCACTTAAGTGCTCAAGATGTGTTCTTTCTTTTGAAAGTTGTGGTAATCGTTCAAAAATAAAATGAGTCCAGGCCACATTAAATGGCGGAAGTGCTGTTGAAAAAATCAATGGACGCATTTGATTAATCAAACACTCTTTTAATATTTGATCACAGACGACATAAGCCCCCATTGAAGCTAAGGCTTTGCCAAAAGTGCCAACCAATAAATCTATATCAGATATCACATTAGCTCGTTCGGCAATACCTAATCCGTTTTTACCATAAACGCCTATTGCATGGGCTTCATCCACATAAAGATAAGTATTGGGAAACTGTTTTTTCAGTTGCACAAGATGTTTTAAATCAGCTACATCACCATCCATACTAAAAACTGATTCCGTCACAATAAAAGTGCGGTCAAATTTTCCAGCATTTTTTTCGAGCAGATTTTTTAGATGTTCATAATCATTATGACGATAACGAAAGAACGCACATTGACTTAAACGAATACCATCAATCATACTGGCATGCACTAATTTATCTGCCAAAATTAAACTTTTTGTTGTTGTCAACGCCGGTAAAATACCAAGATTGGCGTGATAGCCACTGTTAAATAATAAAGCACTTCCCCGTTGGAAACTTTGAGCAATAAGCTGCTCAAGATCGGTATAAACAGGAAAATTTCCCGTTAATAAACGAGACGATGAACTGGTAAAAGAGGGAAAATTATCGCCATATTGCTGTAAAAAAGACTGGCGCAAATTTTCATTTGATGCCAAACCTAAATAATCATTAGATGACATATTCAACATTTTGCGATTTTCTCGCGTAATATATCGTCCTTGATGAACTAAGTCTGGAATTGAACGATATTGATTTTGTGCGCTAAGCTGTTCCAGTTGCTGTTTGAAAGCATCCATTTTTTATCCTAATGTTCATATTCCTGCGTTAAAGCCAGAATCATGCCTTCCGTTAATTTCTGCAGTTCATCACTTTTAATCACAAATGGTGGCATCACATAAACCAATTTTCCGAAAGGTCGAATCCAAACACCTTGTTCCACAAAACGTGGGACTAAAGTTTTCATATTTACCGCACTTTTCATTTCAACCACTCCAATCGCCCCTAATACACGAACGTCTTTGACGTAATCTTTTTCAACTAAAGGCGAAAGCTGTTGTTTTAAGGAAGACTCAATTCGCTGAATATTTTGCTGCCAAGGGCTTTCCAACAATAAACGGATAGATTCTGCTGCAATCGCACAAGCCAACGGATTTGCCATAAAAGTGGGTCCGTGCATAAAGCATTTAGCCTCACCGCCACAAATAGTTTGCGCAATTTCAGTGGTCGTAATGGTTGCCGATAAAGTTAAATAACCACCCGTTAAGGCTTTACCAATACACATAATATCTGGCGAAATCCCAGCATGCTCGGCAGCAAATAGTTTCCCTGTACGGCCAAAACCCGTGGCAATTTCATCAAAAATTAGCAATACACCATATTGCTTACAAAGCGCTTGTGCTTTCACTAAATAAGTTGGCGAATAAAAATACATACCGCCCGCACCTTGCACGACAGGCTCTAAAATAAGTGCGACGATTTCGCTACCTTTTTTCTTAAGTAAATCAGCTAAAGGTTCCATCACACAATCATTCCAAGATTCATAAAATGGAATATTGGGTTGAGGAAGAAAATATTGTACTGGCAGGCTATGATGAAATAAATGATGCATCCCTGTGGTTGGATCACACACTGACATCGCATTCCAAGTATCGCCATGATAACCCGAACGGATGGTGGCAAATTTCTGTCGTTGTACTTCCCCTTTAGCGTGCTGATATTGAATAGCCATTTTCATCGCTACTTCCACAGCAACAGAACCACTATCAGCAAAAAAGATCTTATCTAATCCATTTGGCAAAATTTGTACCAATAATTGAGCTAAGTCCACCGCAGGTTGATGGGTAAAACCGCCAAACATAATATGGCTCATTTTTGCCAACTGATTCTGTGCAGCCGCATTTAAACGAGGGTGATTATAACCATGCAACGCCGCCCACCAAGAAGACATGCCATCAATCAAACGATTGCCATCTTTTAAGGTTATCATCACGCCATCAGCACGTTCTACCGCATAAAGCGGCATGTCAGAAGAAACTGAAGAATAAGGATGCCAAATATGTTGTGTATCAAAAGATAAAAGTGATTGTTCATCCATCATTCATTTACCATTAAAAAACTTATTCGTATCGCAAGGCAGCGGCTGGTTCTACTTTTGCAGCTCGATAAGCGGGATAAAGGGTTGAAAGTAAAGAAAGTAACAAGGAAAATCCAATGACAAAAATCATTTGAACAAAGGATAATTCTGTCGGTAAAAAAACACCTTGTGGATTTACCGCACTTACAATGTCTGTTAAGTTCAAGGTGACTAAAACACCTAAAATAGCACCGAGCAATGTGCCAACAAATCCCACCAGTAGTCCTTGATAAATGAACACTGAACGCACTTGCGATTTTGTTAAGCCCTGAGTTTGCAAGATCGCGATTTCCCCTTGTTTATCCACCACCATTAAACTTAAAGAGGTGACAATATTGGAAATCGCCACGACAATGATCAAACTAATCAGCAATCCCATCATATTTTTTTCCATTCTCACCGCTTGGAAAAATTCACCTTTTTGGACACGCCAATCCGTAATTTTTTGTGTTGGGAAATGTTGTGGGAGTTCTGTAATTTGGAACGGATCATTCAAAAATAAACGATAGCCCTGTGCTTGCTGCGGTTGAATACGCATTAAGCGACCAATATCTGTAATATTAGCAAAGGCTTCATAACCCGATGCTTCGCCATAATCATAATAAATATCGCTAACCGTAAATAAACGCTGTATTGGCACGCGACCGAATGGTGTATATTGACTATTTTCCGTAATCATCAAACGGATTTTATCCCCAACATTCACGCCCAATTTTTGCGCCAGTTGATCACCAATGACCAGTTTAAATTCCCCACTAGGCAAAATTTCATTAAATTTAGCCTGATCAAAAGATTCAACCAAAGGATCATCAAAAAATGATTGAATACCAATGATTTGTCCTGCACTCACGCCTTTTGTCGTTTGGTAAATCACATTTGTTGTATTGATCGGCACCGCTTTTTGGATAAAGTGCGGTAAATTTTCTAATGTTTTTTCTGTAGAAATGGGCTGTTCTTCACTCACAATCGCGTGAGGAATGGAAGATAGCACCTGTTGTTTTTGGTAACCTTCTAATCCATTCATCACAGAAAGCACGATAATCAATGCCATCACACCTAGCACAATCCCTAGGCTTGCAAGATTAGTCACTAATCGGCCAAAACGATCCGCACTTTTAGCACGCCAATAACGTAGTGCAATATAAAGAGAAATAGGAAAATTCATTATTTTTGATTTAATTGTTGTACAAATTCTTCGATGTTTTGCATTACTTTGCCAACTAATGTTGTCACTGCACTATCACTCGCCCAAGCAATATGCGGGGTGATAATTAAATTAGACATAGTTGTTGCAGCTAAAATTAACGGATTATCTTTTTCTGGCGGCTCTTTTACCATTACATCCAAAGCCGCTCCACCTAAATGCCCCGTTTTTAACGCATCAACTAAGGCAAGTTCATCAATCAGAGGCCCACGTCCTGTATTAATCAAAAATGCACCTTTTTTCATTTTGGATAAGGTTTCTGCATTCATTAAATTCTTAGTTGTTTCGGTTAATGGGCAATGCAAAGTCACAATATCCGCTTGTTTTAATACTTCCTCAAAGGGTGTATAACCTTCACGGCAAACAGTGGCGTCTTTGTGTTCAGCATAAAGAACTTTCATTCCCACGGCATTAGCCAAACGTCCCACTTCTGATCCTAAGCAACCTTTACCAAATACACCCAATGTTGAACCGCGCACATCTGTAATTGGGTAATCAAAATAACAAAACTGTTTACTTTCCGACCATTTTGCTTCTATTTGATCGCGTAACCAACCAGCCAAACTGTGTTTTAAAGAAAAAATCAGACCGATAACGTGTTCTGGCACGGTTGTGCTGGAATAACCGGTCACATTACGTACGGAGATTCCCATTTCTTCTGCAGCCACAAGATCAACATTATTTGTACCAGTTGCAGTAATCGCAATTAGCTTTAACTTAGGTAATTGTTTTAACGTTTCTCGATCAAAAATGACTTTGCTCGTAATAACAATATCAGCATCTTTCGCTCGTTCAATCGTTTCAGCACAAGAAGTATGCTCATATTCAGTCCAAGTATGCACAAAGCTTGGACGAGGAATAGGGATATGTTTCGGGATAGCCATACTATCTAAAAAGACGATATTCATTGTTTCTACTTTTATATACAAAGTGATCTGCCCCCCAAAAGTTGGACAGGTTAGTTAACTTAAATATTGAGCTCGGTATTGCACTGGGCTCAATCCTTTGAAAGCAAGTTTAATTCGTTTTTGGTTGTAATACACTAAATATTCTTCAATTTCAGCCTGTAATTCAGCGATTGAGTGATAAGTCCGAGAGTGGGGTGCAGATCACTTAAGCCGATTATTTATCTAATTGAACAGGAAGAAATAAGCTTAATGGACGTTTTTT
Source organism: Haemophilus sp. SZY H36 (assembly GCF_018829625.1). Classification (NCBI taxonomy): domain Bacteria; kingdom Pseudomonadati; phylum Pseudomonadota; class Gammaproteobacteria; order Pasteurellales; family Pasteurellaceae; genus Haemophilus; species Haemophilus sp. SZY H36. Next base: position 422,044 of record NZ_JAHKKA010000001.1, read on the forward strand.
CACAATTTGACAAACTTCATGCCAAATTGGCCACCAGCTATCAATTTCCGTATTTAAAGAACGCAGGGCAACCCAAAGCGTTAATGAAAAACTGACAATTAAATTCACTAAACCAATCAACAATACAAAAGCAATGCATTGTAAAAGCAATGAATAGGTGAAATGTCCGCTCACGGCAATATAGCCTACATTCGCCGATGAAAATGCCACATGACGAATATCTAACGGAAGATGCGTTAAGTAACCCACCACACCCGTAATACCAAGCAGCATACCAAAGCAAAGGTTACCGATAATAGAGCCATAATTCTCATGCATATAATTAGCAAATTTAACGCGAGATTTCTCAGACATCAATTTTTTCAATAATGGATGTTGCGTTAAACGCATGCGCATATTCAAATAATTGCTGCGGTTATCAAAATAGCCCGAAATAATCCCTGAGCAGAATAACCATACTCCCGCAATGGCTGCAAACCATAAGGTTCCCGCAAAAGGATCAATGCTATGCAACTGATACGCGATTTGATCAGCATTCATCAATGCCTCACCTGTTTTATATTGGTAACCAAACGCAATCAATGCCGCTAAGCCCATCGCGATGAGCACATTACCTAGCACCGCAATACTTTGAGAGCGAAATACATCCACTAATAATTGGGCTAATTTCATATTGACGCTTTTACCTTGAGGCGTTTTCTCGACGGCCTCAGCAAAACGAGCTGCTGTCATGGCCGGCTGTTTCGTTGCAACCGTAAAATGCAACATAAAGATCACCATAAAACCTAAGCCGTAATTTAAGCCTTCAGCAATCCCTTTCCAGACTTTGTCATCAATAATGCTACCTAGATAGATTTTAAATAGCGCCATCAGTGCAATTAATACCCCACCACCTGCGGCAGAATAAAACATTGCCCAGTACTCTTTTTTATCTCGAGTGATGTAATGCTCGCCATGATCGCCCGCATTTTGGGTAATGCTACGTGAAATTAATCTTGAGCTTTGTTTCCATAATCGGGTGATGCTATGTTTCTCTGCTGCTGCGCGAGCAAAACAGCCAGTTAATAACAATATCCGGCGTGGTAAATAGCGATTTGAAACAAAAATCGCCATCAAGGTTTCCAATCGCTCTAAAGTCTGAGAAAGACGCTCCAATAAATACGCAGTATTTAAGGAAGAGCCCACCACTGCCCCACGTTTTTGCAAACGATCAACCAATTTTTTACATTGGCTAAACATTACCTGTAAATGGCTATCATCAAAAACCGTTGATTGGCGGCGCGCCTGTAACCAATTCACCACTTCATGGTGCAATGCCACAAAAGGGGAATCTGCATTCAACAGAGAAGGCTCCATTCGCATCAGCTCAGGATCCATATCTTCAGCAGCAATCCAAATTGAAAGCATCTCAATGGCAAATAACCCTTCACTTTCAATATGATTTTTTAAACGCTCACGATCTTTTTGTTCTGTACAACGGGTTAAGACGCCAAATACACCTCGCCACGTTTTTAAAGGAACAGCATCAATCCAGCGTGCATCATTTTTATCTCTAAATAATAAATAAAAAATATCACGTAAATCATTAATATCTTTAAAAGAGGGGTTAAAACGCTCATAAATACGTGTTTTCATCTCCTGTCCAAAACCGCCACGTGTAAGGATACCGCTACTAATAAACAAGGGGTAAAGGCGTAAACCACATAACCAACCACATAATAATTTCGAAACAGAACAGCCTAATTCTTTATCGTTCTTTAAGATAAACTTAAACAAATGCAAGGTCGGAGCAATTTTTTCTGTGGGGCTGCTACGTAATAATTGGCACAAGCCCTCCACGAGACCAAAGGCATCGTTTTCCGCCACTTTGTTACGTAAAAATTGCGGTAAGGTATCGATTTTAATCATGAGCTTCCCCCTCATATCGTTTATATTCAAAAGCGTAACATTATACAGCGCTGTTGGATAAAGTAAAAATTAGCGGAAAAAGCGATCTCCCCCCCCCCAAAAAAAAGTTGGACAGGTTAGTTAACTTAAATATTCTTCAATTTCAGCCTGTAATTCAGCAATTGAATGATAAGTCCGTGAGTAAAACACTCTGATTTTAATATCGCAAAAAAGCTTTCAATCACCTCATTATCGTAGCAATTTCCTCGGCGACTCATACTCTGTACCGCTTTACCTTTTGGCGTAATTTGAGCGTCATGGGGCAATAACCATCTCGGTTTTTGTTCTTTTTATACGGCGATAAAATAACTTCTTTAGCTTCGTAATTCGCTTAATCTCTTTATAGTAAAAGCTTGAGCGAGGCATTTTAGCCACTCGAAATAAATCATTTAACGCGTGGTTTGGCTTCAAGCTTTCAATGATTTTTCTTTTTTCTGTCGCTGTTTTTGACGGTCGAGTGCCTCTAACTCCTTTAGGTAAGCAATCTCCGCTCGAGCTAAAGCGAGCTCTCTCTGTAACTTTTTAAACGCTTTAGGTGAAAAGTCTGTGGTTTCTTGAATTTCAATGTCTTTCTTTTTCATCTTTGGCTTCACTATTTTCGGTGTTTTAAGGCCTGTATAAGGCGATTTTACGCCATCAAGCCCTCTTTCCCGAAATGCTTTTAGCCAATAAATGACGAGAACGTGGAAAATTTGATGAAGTTTAGCCACCTCATGGATACCATAATCCTGTTCGGTGACGAGTTTGATATTTTTCAAACGAAATTGATAAGAGTAGGACATAATCTGCACTTCAAATTAGGTGTCCAGCTTTTGGGGTGCAGATCAAAGTGCGGTCAAAATTAACCGCACTTTTGCTTAAATATTTTCTTAGATTGAGGTATCCAATTCTGGGAAAGATTTTACTAAATCATCAATCGCTTTCATTTGAGAGACAAAACCTTCAAGAGCAGAAAGAGGCAATGCAGAAGGGCCATCACATTTCGCTTGATTTGGATTTGGATGCGCTTCTAAGAATAAGCCTGCAATTCCTACCGCTAAACCAGAACGCGCGAGTTCGGTCACTTGTGCGCGACGGCCACCTGATGCAGCCCCAAATGGATCACGGCATTGAAGTGAATGGGTTACATCAAAAATAACTGGGCTACCCTTAGATGCTTTTTTCATGACGCTGAAGCCAAGCATATCCACAATTAAATTATCGTATCCAAAGTTTGTTCCACGATCACAAAGAATGATTTTATCGTTACCACATTCTTCGATTTTTTCCACGATATTACCCATTTGACCAGGGCTTAAAAATTGTGGTTTTTTCACATTAATCACTGCGCCTGTTTTCGCCATCGCTTCAACAAGATCGGTTTGACGAGCCAAAAAGGCTGGAAGTTGAATAATATCTACAACATCTGCAACGGGCTGACATTGATAGATTTCGTGTACATCGGTAATAATTTTTACACCGAACGTATCTTTTAATTCTTGGAAAATTTTTAATCCTTCTTCCATACCTGGGCCACGGTAAGAATGAATAGATGAACGATTCGCTTTGTCAAAAGAAGCTTTAAACACATAAGGCACGCCAAGTTTCTCCGTCACTTTCACATAAGCTTCACAGACTTGCATCGCCATATCACGACTTTCAAGTACGTTCATTCCACCAAAAAGCACGAAAGGTTTGTCATTTGCAACATCAATATTGCCAATTTTTACAATTTTATTTTGCATAAATTTTCCTTAAATCAATGGAGGGGAAAAGGATCTTTATCAATCTCGCCCTTAAGTTCTAAAAGTTGAGTTCGGATTAAAGCCGCAGTTGGGTCTTCCGGACAACGTTCCACAAAAAATTCTAAATCTTTTAATGCCGAAGGGTAAGCACCCATCTGAGCTAAAACTAAACCGCGATCACGGATGTGATAAGGATCTTCATCATTACCAATCAGTAAATTCTCAATATAACGGTATGCCATGTCGTTATGCTCTTCGCGGATGAGTGCATTCTTCGCCAGTTGCTCAAAACGAGAATAAAGTAAAGAAAGATCGGCTCTATCAAGTTCTTCCGGTTGAATTTGCACACCAAAGCCAAATGCCCCTTCATAAAGTTGCTGTAATTTTTCTTGCGATATATAAGTGCCATCCCAAGGATCAATAAAAGCCACTTCATCTCTTACTTCGGCACGTAAAATGAGCTGTGTTGGGAAATTGACTGGGTAAATCGGCAAATCCAATACCTCGGCTAAATAAAGCACAATTGCCCCAAGCGTCACTGGCATTCCTTGACGATGCTCCAACACATAGGGCAAATACAAATTGCGTGCATAGAAATACTCTTCTGAGTCACAATGAAAGCCCCAATCACCATAAAATAGCTGTAGTAACTGATGAATTTGCTCTTCTTTCGGCCAATCTGGCGAAATTTCTTTACGTGCTCGACGTACAAACCCGCCAATTTTTCCCCGAATTTGCGCTTCTGATGATCCATCATCTGAGATGGTATTATAAAAATGCACAAATTGATCGTATAACGCACGTCGATAATATTTCATTACTTCTTCCAAAAACCTAAAGTGACGCGCTCATTGTCGCCATAATCACGCACGGTTTCAACCATTTCCCAATGATTTTCTAGGAAAATTGAGCGCACTTTTTCGCCTTGTTGCCATCCATGCTCAAGTAATAATACGCCATTAGAATTCAAATAACCCGGTGTTAATTCAATAATATGACGTAAATCAGCATAACCGGCATCATTGGCAACTAATGCAGAAAGCGGTTCAAAACGCACATCACCTTGACGTAAATGTTCATCTTGAGCATCAATATAAGGCGGATTACTGACAATAAGATCAAACTGCCCTGTTATATTTTCAAACCAACGGCTCTGCAAAAATTGCACATTTAACTTATTTTTTTCTGCATTAGATTGGGCTAATTCCACAACATCGGACATAAGATCAACACCAATGATTTCTAATGAAATTTGTCGTTTTTGACAAATAGGTGAAAGCTCTGATGCTAATGCTAACGAGATAGCGCCTGTGCCTGTGCCAAGATCAAGAATACGAAAGTGCGGTGGATTTTCTTCCAGTTTTTCTAAAGCAATTTGTAATGCCTTTTCCACTAAAATTTCAGTATCTGGTCTTGGAATCAATGTGCCTTTTGAGACATTTAATGGCAACGACCAAAATTCTTTTTCACCAAGAATATAAGCGATAGGTTCGCCTTTTAGACGACGATCTAAAAGTGCGGTCAATTTTAACTGCACTTTTTCATCAATCTCGGTATCATCAAAAGCAAGGATTTGCGTACGCGATTTGCCAGTAGCATGTTGAAGAAGCACAAACGCATCAATTTTGCTATTTTCAGTGGGATTTTTTTGTGCCAAATCCACAATCGCTTGTGCCAGCCATTCTTTATAATTCATTATTTTTCGTCTTTTAACACAATTGTGCCAGCCACTAAATCAGTTAAAGAACGGCGATCATCACGCACAAGTGCAACAATACCGCTAATAATCAATAAGAAACTCGTCCACGCCAATAAAATATCAATAATCTCACGACCAATATATTTACCAAATTCAACAGGCTGATTGGTATGATAATTAAATACACGCAAGCCTAAGCAGCGTTTTGCCATTGTTTGCCCATAAGTTTTCATGAAATATAACTGAAAACCAGCATATACAATCGTCCCCACTACACCAGCAAAATCCCCCAATGCAAAACCGAGACCAACCATCACCCAAAGCACAAGCCCATTAATCATACTCGCAAGCCAGCGTTTAAAACGGCTTGCTTGAGCATGTTGAGAAGGTTTGAAAGCAGAAGAAAATTCAGCATCTTTTTGATTTTCAATGATCATTTTATTTCCCTGTAAAGTTAAAAAGGACATCTGAAATCAGATGCCCCTATCATTAATTCTGTTCAGACAATGCCGCCAACTGATCCGCTTGATATTCGGTAATAATCGGCTGAATCAGTTCATCAATTTTACCATTCATTACTTCATCCAAACGGTAAATAGTGAGATTGATACGGTGATCTGTGACTCGACCTTGCGGATAATTATATGTGCGAATTTTATCAGAACGATCGCCCGAACCTAATAAGTTACGGCGCATATCTGTTTGTTCTGCGGCTTGGCGTTCTTGCTCTGCTTGAACAATACGTGACGCTAATACCGACATTGCTTTCGCTTTATTTTTGTGCTGTGAACGCTCATCCTGACATTCCACCACAATACCTGTTGGAATATGTGTAATACGAACCGCAGAATCCGTTGTATTTACGTGCTGACCACCAGCGCCTGATGAGCGATAAGTATCAATACGCAAATCTGCTGGATTAATTTCTGGCATTTCCGACTCTGGCAATTCTGGCATTACCGCAACGGTACAAGCAGAAGTGTGGATACGCCCTTGCGATTCAGTTTTTGGTACACGTTGCACACGATGACCGCCAGATTCAAACTTTAACTGACCATACACACCTTCGCCAGTGACTTTAACAATCACCTCTTTATAACCGCCTTGCTCACTTTCGTTAGCACTTAGCATTTCTACACGCCAGCGTTTACTTTCAGCATAGCGACTGTACATACGGAATAAATCACCGGCAAAAATACCCGCTTCATCACCGCCTGTTCCCGCACGGATTTCTAAATAGCAGTTATATTCATCATTAGGATCTTTCGGCAGTAAAAGAATTTGAAGTTGTTGTTCCACTTCTTCAATTTCCGCTTTGGATTCTTCTATTTCCATTTGCGCCATTTCTTTCATTTCAGGATCGTCGAGCAATATTTCAGCTTCTTCAATATTTTGATTTAATTGCGTCCAACGATTAAAACATTTCACCACTTCTTCAAGTTGCGAATATTCTTTAGAATACGCACGGAATTTATCCTGATCACTAATTACAGAAACATCACCTAATAAGGCTTCTAGCTCTTCATAACGTTCTTTTAAACTTTCTAATTTTGCAATAATGGAATCTTTCATCATTTGTAAGTCACCGAAAATAAAATCGGCGTATTCTAGCCGATTTTAGGGAGAATTGACAGTGTCAAAAGTGCGGTTAAAAATCGCCACTCTTTAAATACGCGTCACATCAAATTTACTTAAATCAATACGATCTTCTGTGCCATAAAAAATAGCAAGAGTATGGCGTAACATTTCAGCTCGTTTTGGTAAACCTTTTTCCGCGTAGATTTTCACTTGTTCATACACGGCTTGTTTAAAAGGCTGTGTATCACCCGGATTGCCATTCAAATTATCCGCACTGGCAAAATAACGGAAACCTGCCGCCGTCGCCAAAATCCACTCTAATGCTTGCGGTTTAACTTCAACTTTTTCAAAATCACGCTGACGTTCTTCTGAACGTCCATCTGGCTCATACCAATAACCAAAATCTTCTAGTTTACGGCGTTCTTTGCCTGCCACTAACCAATGAGCAATTTCGTGCAATGCACTGCTATAAAATCCTCTAGCAAAATAAATCGCGTTATAAGGCACTTCATCATTTGCGGGTAAATAAATGGGTTCTTCACCGCCTTTGACTAAGCGAGTGTTGTATTCCTCTTCAAAACATTGATTAAAAATTGCAATAATATCTTCTAATTTATGTTCCATAATATCGACTCCTAAAAAACCGCGAGATTATATCACCAGAGGCTCATTTGTTCTTGTTTATTTTCTTCAGGCAAATTGACATGTAACCCAATCAAACGAATCGAGCGCCCTTTTGCTCGCATAAAAATTTGAGGAAGTAATTGATGAAAACTCTCCAAAGAAAGTGGCAAACCTGTTTTCTCCAAAGTAGTTACTTGAAAATCTTCAAATTTAAACTTTACGCCAATTTTACGGAATGAAGATAACGGTATATTAGGGGCAACACGCTTAAGGCGACGAATTAGCTCTTGATAAAGATTATTCAATAATTCTGAAGCTTGCTCAATTGTGTGAATGTTTTCAAGCAAAGTTTGTTCTACGCCAACTGATTTACGTTCACGATGGGCTTGTACTTCACGATCATCAATGCCATGACTAAAATCCCAAATACGTTTACCCGCCTTACCAAATTGATTTAATAAGACGATTTGATCAAAGCTTTGAATGTCAGCACAAGTTTCTAATCCCATATCGAGTAATCGTTGTGATGTCACTTTACCCACACCAGGGATTTTATTTAAGGGTAAGGTTTTAATGAATTTCTCGACTTCATTCGGCTTAATCACAAATTGTCCATTAGGTTTATTCATATCCGAGGCAATTTTGGCAAGGTATTTTAAAGGCGCAACACCAGCCGAGGCAGTTAAATGTAACTCATCAAAAATTGCTTGGCGGATTTCTTGTGCGATCCAAGTCGCTGAGCCAGAACATTTTTGACAGTACGTGACATCTAAATAGGCTTCATCTAAAGAAAGTGGTTCAATAATATCAGTGTAGCGCTGGAAGATTTGATGAATTTGTGCCGAAACTTGTTTATACAACGCCATATTCACGGGCACAAGAATGAGATTAGGACACTTTTTTATGGCTTGAGCCGTTGGCATTGCACTATGCAAACCAAATTTTCTCGCCTCATAATTACAAGTTGTCAATACACCACGTTGACGAGAAGAACCACCTACAGCAACAGGCTTTCCCTGCAAATTAGGATTTTCACGAATCTCAATCGATACGTAAAAACAATCCATATCAATGTGAATAATTTTTTTATCTTGTAGCATAAAAAAAGTGCGGTTAAATTTTATTTAGTATAACCGCACTTTAATTACTGTTCAAGCATACATATTTAATTATCAGAAACGACTTTCTTATCTTTAAACATGACTGAACGTTCAACTTTATAAACATGAATAGGTTCTTGCGTATTCATAAAAATTGAACGGTATTTTTCATCAATTTGAGTAAATGGAATTTGTAAATTAATTGTCAGTGTCTTACCTGGCAATAAGGTATTTTCTAATTCTATTTGCATATCTTGGCTATGCACAACTTGACGATTATGCACATACACACTCATCCATTGAATATTTTGAATCGGGAATTCACTTTTATTCGTAATAGTATATTTAAAGCGAGAAAGTGCCTGACCATCCTCACCTACCACAATATCTCTATCGCCAACATCAATAGAAATAGCATAGTTAACATACTTAGGGTAGCTTTTTTCTGCAGTTGCAGTTTTTTCTACACTTTTAGGTTTTTCCTTTGAAACATTTTCTTTTGCAATTGCAGAAGAAATTGAACAACTAGCTGCAAACAAAGCGAGTACTAAATATTTAAAAAATGACATTATTTTCTCCTATAAAAAACGCCGAAATTTTACCCTAACTCACGCATTTAATAAATACCGCTCTTTTTCTTCTGCTTGTTTTTTGTTAGACTAGTCTACAATTTTGGGGCTGATTCTGGATTCGACGGGATTAGCGAAGCCCAAGGTGCACGTCGAGGTGCGGTAGGCCTCGTAAATAAACCGCAAAAAAATAGTCGCAAACGACGAACAATACGCTTTAGCAGCTTAATAACCTGCATTTAGCCTTCGCGCCCTAGCTTCCGCTCGTAAGACGGGGATAACGCGGAGTCAAACCAAAACGAGATCGTGTGGAAGCCACCGTTTGAGGATCGAAGCACTAAATTGAATCAAACTAGCTTAAGTTTAGCGTGTCTGTCCGCATGCTTAAGTGAAATTAAAGACTAGACTAAACGTGTAGTGCTGAAGGTAGAGTAATTTCGGACGGGGGTTCAACTCCCCCCAGCTCCACCACCCCTTTATTTTTCCTCTTCTAAGTTTTCAATAAAAGAAATAATTTAGTTTTTCTACTCACCTTAGTTTTAGTAACCGTTACCTTATTATTACCTAGCACATTATTGGTGGAATTAGTCATATTCATTACTCGATGGGATATAAAATAATAAAGAGAGATTTTATGACCAGAATTAACCTTGTTCCTCCTGCTGAACTTTGCGATCAGCATCTATTAGCGGAACATAGAGAACTAACACGGATTCCAAATGCGGTTGCGAAAGGAAAATTTAGTTTAAAAGGGCAGCCTGAAGATTATAAATTAGGCGAAGGACACGTACGATTTTTCTTTAATAAACTTGCGTTTTTAAAGCAACGTTACGACTTATTGCATGAAGAGTGTCTTGCTCGTGGTTTCAATGTTCAATATTTTTGGGCAGAGGAGCTACCTGATGATCCTAATCTTTGGCAAAATTATTTGCCCACAGAAAATGCTTTAGCATTAAACCGTGAGCGAATTGCATTGCGTATGCCTGTAAAGGCACGATTTACCGCAAGAAAATAAAGCCCAGAAAGAGCTTTAGCTTTCATTGTTTTGAATGAAATATAATCAGCATCCACACCGACCATTGTAGTCTCTATAGTGCGGTAGCCTTCATGCCATTTTGGATAAATTGCCAGTGATGGATAAACTACTCTAGCTGTTCTAAGCTATTTTTGCTAAGTTGAGAAATCACTTCACCTATTTAATTTTTCTAAAGTATTGATTTTATCTAATCATTAACAAATTCTTGGCAATGGTTCATTTGTTGGTAAATCTAATAATCGACTTTGTCCAAATATACCTACTAAACGCACTTTTTTATCGGTTGTCACTTCACCAATCACGGCCGCATTTTCACCTAATGGATGACGGCGAAGTGCGGTCAAAATTTCTGGTGTTTTTTCAGCGGAGGCAACAATAACCAATTTCCCTTCATTCGCGAAATTTAATGCTTCAAGACCCAGTAATTCACAAATTCCGCGTACTTCTTGGCGAATTGGCAAGGCTTGTTCATCAATATTCATGCCTAGCTGTTGCGCCTGTGCAAATTCATGCAAAACAGCATTAACTCCCCCACGGGTCGCATCTCGAACTGCTTTAACACCATCTACTTTGCGTAAATTTTCAATCAATGGATACAGCACGGCGCAATCGCTATGAAGATCCGTTTGGATACCCAGTTTTTCACGTAAATTTAAGATTGTTGCGCCATGATCCCCAATAGTGCCGCTAACAATGATTTTATCGCCAGCCTGAATGTTATGAACCCCCCAATCCAAATTTTGAGGAATAACACCAATTCCACTGGTATTGATAAAAATCTTATCCACTGCACCTTTCTGTACCACTTTTGTATCGCCAGTAACAACCTGAATGCCTGCCGCTTTTGCGGTTTCTGCCATTGATTGAATAATTGCTTTAAGATCCACAAGTGGCAATCCTTCTTCCAAAATAAAGCCACAGGATAAATATTTTGGTATCGCACCGCACACCGCCACATCATTTGCCGTGCCGCACACCGCTAATTTTCCGATATTACCACCAGGAAAAAAAATGGGATCAATGACAAAACTATCCGTACTAAATGACAGTGTTTGGCCTTGCTTTGCTAATTCGGTTAATGGAATTCTTGCCTGATCTTCCCCTTGTGCCAAAATAGGATTAGCAAAGGCTTCAACAAAATAATCTTGGATCAATTTTTGCATGGCAGCACCGCCATTGCCGTGCGCCATAGTGATAAATTCGCTCATTTTATTCTCTCCGATATTGATAATAGGCTGCACATGCGCCTTCGGAAGAAACCATTAATGCGCCATAAGCATTATCAGGATTACAACCTGTGCCAAATAATGGGCAATCAGATGGTTTACAACGCCCAGTCAAGACATCGCCACAACGAGAATTAGGATCATCCGCCACCTGTTGAGCTTGGCTTTGGAAATAAATTTCGGCATCAAATTCACGATAAGCCTCCGTCAATTCCACGCCAGATTGTTCAATTTCCCCCAACCCACGCCATTCACTGCTTGCTTTAAGCTGGAATACTTCTTGCATTGAACGTTGGGCTAAAGCATTTCCGTGATCATCAACAATGCGTTTATATTGATTTTCGATTTCACAACGGCCATCAACAAATTGCTGCACTAACATCACAATCGCCTGCAAAATATCTAAAGGTTCAAAACCTGTAATCACAAAAGGTTTGTGATATTTATCAACAATCCCTTGATAAGGCGATGAACCAATCACCATACTCACATGCCCTGGCGCAAGAAAACCATCAATTTTGACTTGATCTTGAGCCAGTAAGCTATGTAACGTTGGAATAATCGTGATGTTTTGACAAACAATCCAGAAATTTTTTGTTCCTAGTTTTTTAGCTTGTTGAAGCGTCACTGCTGCGCTCGGCATCGTCGTTTCAAATCCTAAGGAAAAAAAGACGACTTTTTTATTCGGATTATTTTGTGCAATATTCAATGCATCCAAAGGCGAATACACAATGCGAACATCTGCGCCTTTCGCTTTTGCTTCTAAAAGCGAACCTTTACGACCTTTCACCCGCATTGCATCCCCAAAAGTACAGAAAATGACATCAGGTTTCAGCGCAATTTCAATACAGACATCAATACGCCCCATCGGAAGCACACAGACAGGACAACCTGGGCCATGAATAAATTCGATACTTTTTGGCAATAGCCGATCCAACCCAAATTTAAAAATCGTATGGGTATGTCCGCCACACACTTCCATTAAATACAATGGATTCTGCGCCGTAAAGTGCGGCATTTTTTCCATTAATTTTTCAAGTTGCGCCACTAAACTACGGGCAAGTTCAGGATCGCGAAATTCATCAACAAATCTCATCGATTATCCTTGTTTACGTTGTTCTAGCCAATTTAACCACTCGCTAAGACCTTGTTCAGTTGTAGCGGAAAGTTGAATCACTTCAATATTAGGATTCACACGTTTTGCATTGGCAATGCATTGTTCTACATCAAATTTCAAATAAGGTAATAAATCCACTTTATTTAAAATCATCAAACTGGATGCGGCAAACATATGTGGGTATTTAAGCGGTTTATCTTCGCCTTCTGTCACTGATAAAATCACCACTTTCGCTTTTTCGCCAAGATCAAATTCAGATGGACAAACGAGATTGCCCACATTTTCGATAAACATAATGCTGTCAGCTTGAGGTCTTAATTTCACCATAGCTTCGCTAATCATTTGTGCATCTAAATGACAACCTTTGCCTGTATTCACTTGAATAGCCGGCACGCCAGTCGCACGAATACGATCTGCATCATTTTCAGTTTGTTGATCGCCTTCGATTACATAACAAGTGCGGTCATTTTTGAGGGCATTTAGCGTCGTCGTTAACAGGGTGGTTTTGCCTGAACCCGGACTCGATACAAGATTCAAGGCTAAAATATATTGTTTAGCAAAGAATGCACGGTTTTGATCCGCGAGTTGATTATTTTTTCCGAGAACATCTTGTTCAATTTTTAACAAACGTTTTTGGGTATCGTCTGCATCGACTGGTTTATTGAAATGAAATGTTGAATGTGAAAAGTTTGGCATACCTGATTGATGACTTCCTTGATCATCATGTGTATGAGGCAATTCACCAATACGGACTTGCTCTGGATGTCCGCAGCCACAGGTTGTACACATAAATCCTCCGTTTTAATGTGCTTATTTGGGCTGAGGTTTCAAACTGACTTTCAACAGAAATAATGTTTAAAACACTCGAAGCCCTGAGCTTTGTCAACAAATTTGCAACAAGCATAGCACAATCAAAATTCAGCTTTTTGATGAAGATCATAAACTGATAATTTCTGTGGCTAATTCGTTAATAAATCCATGATGATGGGATGAAATCAAAATGGGTAAGGCAAGTTCACGCAAAAGTGCGGTCAATTTTTCAGTATTTTTTCGATCTAATCCATTGGTAGGTTCATCTAATAATAAAATTTTTGGCTGCATCGCTAAAACACCTGCAAGTGCAGTGAAATTTTTCTCACCACCAGATAAGGTATGCACCATACGATCTTTTAAACGTGTGATACCAAGACGTTCTAATTGCTGCTCTGCGATATGATACGCCTGCTCTCTGGGCACATTTTGGTTTAATGGTCCAAAGGCAATATCATCCAACACCGTTGGGCCAAAAAGTTGATCATCAGCATTTTGAAAACAAATACCAATCGTGCCACGAAACGGTGCGAAATCTTTTTCTTCACGACAAACTTGGCCAAATAATTGAATTTCACCTTTGGTTACGGGAACAAATCCCAACAAAGCAAGCAGTAAAGTGGTTTTTCCTGAGCCAATTTCCCCTTGTACGAAAAGACGTTTTTGACCTTCCAAGGTAAAACTCAAATCTTGAATAATCGCTCTACCATTGCGTTCTATATAAAGATTACTTACAGCTAACATATTATTTTTCTCTCTTTTTGCCAAACCGAAAACCACGACATTTTAAGGCCATTTGCGCCGTTTCGGCTTTCAACAGGGCATGAATCAATAATAAAGCGACACTTTGAGCCGTCAAATAAAGGGTTCGGCTATTAAGCCCAGGACGAAATCCACGAGCCCGCATGGCAATATCCATCTTTTGACGCAATTCACCAAGCAGTGCAATGTAACGTACGGTCAACACAAAAAGTTGAATTAATTTTTCTGGCAAAGGCAATTTACCAATGGCTTGAACAAGCACTGCATCATTAATATTCCACAAAAAAAGCCAAAGAGAAATCAGCAATAAATGAGTCCGCAAACTCAATTTTTCTGCTAATTCTATACCTTGAAAATTGAGTTCAATACCATTTTCTCCAATTTTCCAACTTAATGTCGTCCACATTAAAGCAATAAAAATGATTAAAGCAAACCAACGTTTAAGATAAGGCAAAAAAGATTTTTGACTGAACTGCAGTGAAATAAAAAAGAGAGAAACTGCAAGCAAATTAAGGGGGATAAGCCAAGTGAGATCACTTAATCCACTAATGATTAGCCCCCAGATAAACAGATAAATCAACCTAAAGTGCGGTTGAAATAAGCGATGAATTTTCATTAAGAGAAATTCTCGGTACGATTCATGACTTCAGGATACATTTTACCAAGCAAGGTAATCACCCCCACGCTGATAATACTATCCAAAATAAATACCGGAATATGAGAGACTAACAAGAGCCAAACAAGATTCAGATAACTTTTTCCACCATCTAACATCAGTACAAAAGAAGCAAGCGCGCCTGCCCCGCCAACGCCAATTACGCCAGATCCAATACCGACTAATAAACGATCTTTTAAAGCTATGTGCGGTTGTAAACGAGAACGGAAAAGATAATGAGCGATCACCGCTGGCGTTGCCATCACGCAGAGATTGACACCTAACACTGCAAATCCGCCAAAAGAAAAGAAGATGACTTGCAATAAAAGTGCGATGAGGAATGCAGGAAAAACAGCCCACCCAAGAAATAAACCAGCCATGCCATTTAAAATTAAATGCACGCTACCAATTCCGACGGGCACATGAATGGTTCCTGCCACAAAAAATGCCGCGGCAAAAAGTGCGGTGAGCGGTAAACGTTCTGGTTCTAAACGACGTAACCCCACAGCAATGCCCGCAACAGCAAGCACTGCGCCAGCTAATAAAATAGGCGTATGTAACACGCCTTCAGATAAATGCATTAAATACGTCCTTGTTTAATTTTACGCGCATTACGTAAAGCAATAAGTCCAGCAATACCAACGATATAACCGATGCCACCTAAAATATCATGCAAATAAATTTTATCTTTTAAATGCGCAATATCTTCGCGAAGAAGCATTAAATCTGCCCCGCTTTGATTTTCGGCAGATGTATGAGCAGCAACTACTGACGCACGATGTCCTTCATCGCCTTCCACTACAACTTTTAAGGTTGTATGCGGCACATCAGCAATAGAAAGCTTAAATGCGCCTTGACGGTCAGTTTTTCCAGTTAAAACGGGATCAGAAACACCTGAGCGGAAAACTTCTAAATAAGTTTCAGCTGCTGGGGTCATATCAGAATAATAGGATTTGCCAGAGAGTGTTTGCCCATCATATTGGGCAAACACATAAAGCGCGTGGGCATAAGCATTCGGGAGATAGCAAGCCGCAAAAAGTGCGGTTAAAAAAACAATTTTCTTCATCCCAAATCCATATTATTGCACATCAAAAGTTAACATATATTCTACAGAGCGACGATCGTAATCCGCATTATTAGTTACTTTTTCCTCAAACTCTGCCCATACTTTGTTGAAGCCTTTAGTTGGCGTAAATTGAGCGATACCTTTTTCATTAGTTAAATTGAACGGAGCATCTTCACTCACACCCACTTTAATGCCTTGAACTGGTTTACCGTTATGTAAAACAAGGATAGAAAGTGGTTTGTTCGCTTGTGCTTTTTCTTGAGGAATCAATTCGTAAGCTTGTTGATGAGATTTGAAAGATTCAGCATCCCATTTCAAAATCGCTTTACCAAATTTAACAGGATTAGTACTAAACTCCGCTGTTGGTTCTTCACGTTTTGTTTTTTCAACGTATTTACCGCTTGGTAGTTTTGACCATACACCATTATCGAAATGAACGAATACTAAATCTGATTTAGGCATAAGATAGGCTTCACCATTTCTGAATTGATAGTCAACAGCAGTTAATTTTCCTTGCGCATTTAAGGCTTGGATAGATTTAAGTTTAGATTCTGGATAGGTTTCAGTTTGTTCATGTCCAAATTTCACCACGTATTCACCTTGGGCTGAAGCAGGTTCAAGCCAAACATTGTGTGCGTTAGCAACAGACATACCTAAAAGTGCGGTTAATCCCACTGCGATTTTTTTTAATTCCATTTTGGATACTCCTTGTTTGTTTTTGTTTAAGAAAATCTGAATGCATGATAAAATATAAAGTAACTTTAGAGTCAAGTTATTTTTTAAGGAAATTGATGAAAATTGGAGCACTTGCGAAAGCCTTAGGCTGTACCGTAGAAACCATTCGTTATTATGAACAACAAGGTTTAATCCCGCCCCCCAAACGCACTTCGGGCAATTTTCGACAATATAATGAAGAACACTTGCAACGTTTATCATTTATTTGTAACTGCCGAAATTTAGATATTTCATTAAGTGAAATAAAAAGCCTACTGAATTTAGAAAATGCTTCAAAACAACAAGCAGAAGAAATAAATCGCGTATTAGATAAACACATTAAAGAGGTAGCCACAAGAATTCACGAACTCGCCCATTTGCGGATGAAATTAATTGAATTACGTGAGAAAACGGTGTCGAACGATGAAGATCCAATGAAATTGCTATTGCAACATAGTGGCGTGAAATTTGTGCGGTTAAAATAACCGCACTTTTAGATTATGGCTGACTAGATAAACGCTGTTTTGCTTCCTTATTGCCTAATTCAGCGGCTTTCTTCAGCCATTCCAATGATTTTTCAGGTTGGTTTTGTGAGCGATAAATATTACTTAACATCATCATCGCATCCGTATCTTTAGCTCGAGCTGTACGCTCAAAAAGCTTAATAGCTTGCTCTGTATTTTGTTTGACGTAATCGCCACGCAGATACATAACGCCAAGGTTATTTAACCCTTTCACACTTCCCTTCTCTGCTGCTTCGCTAAACCACCAATAAGCCTTTTCGTAGTCTCTCACCGTGCCACGCCCAAGGTTATATAACATACCTAGATTGCTTTGAGCGGTGATATTTCCTTCTAACGCCATCGGATACATAATATCGAAAACAGATATCCATTGCTGTTTATTAGCAAACTCTTGTGCCAAATTCATTCTTGCTTGATCATCCATTTTCGAACTTGCTGTAACATCAACGGTTTTCATTGCCCAAATAGGCAAACTACAAGAAAGTAATACTATATGAAAAAATAACTTCAGTTTCATTTACAAGGTTGCTATTAAAAGTAAAATAAAAAATACGGCAGTAATCGCAAATTCGGTTAATCCAACTTGCATAACAGAAAGTTTTTTAGTCGGTAGATAAACTGCTCGCACTAATCCTGGGACAAAAGCTAATGCTAAAATAAATTGTTGCGAAATCACAAAAATCAGCACACATAATAAGTGAAAAATCACTGACGCCCAAAAATAACGTGGATTTTTTCGCTCACGCATCATAGATTTCACATAAAGTGTTGTTCCAATAAAAAATAATGTTGGATAAATCGCCACCCAAAGTACTTTTTCATCAAAAGTGCGGTCAGAAAAATAATAAGATCCCATTCCAGCTAGCGCAAAAATTAAGATGCCCGCCAAGTCATTCCATAAGTTACGCTCATCTTTTTTCTTGGTGAAATAAATGTTTACCGCGACAAACGGCAGCATGGCAAACATAAAATACAGCACTTGCCAATTATAAATTAACGCGGGAATCGCAAAAATCACAGCAGCAGCAAAATAAATCACAGACCATTTTTTGTATAACTCAAGATTTTTACCTTTAAACAAATTCAAAAAAGGATAAGTCATCAAATAAAGCGAAAACCATCCTAATAACAAAAATACGTGCGCCCAGACAGGATTAGCAAGTAACATGCCATAAATAAAAGGCACCAATGCCATAACAATAGCGCCATGCTGATTAGAGATAAGCAGTTTCATAATGATTAAATAATTGAGAATAATTATCGGGTATTCTAGCCTAGTAAAGAGGATTTTACAAAGTAGTAAACGCTATTTAGAATAGAAGAAAGCACCCCAAAGGAGAATCCTATGACAATTCAACGCATTTTACCCAGCGCACGTTTAAGTGAAGTTTCAATTCATAACAACCTCGCCTATTTTGCAGGGCAAGTTCCAGAGCTAACCATCGAGCAAAATGCCTACGAACAGACCAAAGAAGTATTAGGTTTAATTGATAAATTGTTAGCTGAAATTGGCTCCAATAAAAGCAACATTTTAACCGCGCAAATTTTCTTGGCAGACATGCAAGATTATGCTCAATTAAATCAAGCTTGGGATGAATGGGTCGATCATGTTAGTCCACCAAGTCGAGCGACAGTCAAAGCTAAATTAGCGAATCCTCATTGGAAAGTTGAAATTGTTATTATTGCAACTTGTTAGTTTTTTAAGCCGAATAAACAGGAGAATATTATGGAAAATTGGACAAATGAAATTTGGGTAGCGATTGGTATCGCTTTTATTGTTGGATTATTTATTGGTTACATTATTGTGCGTTTAACCAAAGGCTCCGTAAAGCATCAAGCTAAAACAGAAGCGGAATTAAAAACCGTCAAAACCCAACTTGATACACAAAAGGCGCAAATCGAAAAACATTTTGCAGAAAGTGCTGAATTATTCAAAACCTTAATTAACGATTATCAAAAACTTTATCGCCACTACGCAACCTCCTCCAATAATTTACTGGGCGAAAAAGAGCACAAAGGTTTATTCACCCAACAGTTAATTACTGCAACAGATAAATCTCAAAATGAACAGCCAAGAGACTATTCCGAGGGCGCATCAGGCTTATTTAAAGAAAAGAAAGAAGAAAATTAAAAAGTGCGGCTAAAAATAGAAATGTTTTTAGCCGTTTTGATATAGGAACAATTTATTGTTCTCTTATACCACTCATAAAACCTACATAAAACAAAACCCCGCGATTAGTTTCGCGGGGTTGTGAAAGGGTTAATTGGTGCAACTAGCTGGACTCGAACCAGTGACCCCCACCATGTCAAGGTGGTGCTCTAACCAACTGAGCTATAGTTGCACTATATAAAACACTCCGAATTATAGATATTTTTGACCTGAAAACAAGTATTTTTCTTAAAACCCGATATAACTGGTAAAAAAGTAAACAGTATTGCCTTAAATAACAGGGCTGTTTTTGATTTCCCAAATTTTTAAGCGTATAATGCGCACCGATTTTTCATCTGGCTAATATATAGCCAAGTAAAAATAGTATCTTTAAAATTTTGTAATTATTGACGGAGTAAATAATGTCTAGAAGACTAAGAAGAACGAAGATTGTATGTACTATGGGCCCATCAACTGACCGTGATAACAATCTTGAAAAAATTATCGCAGCGGGTGCAAACGTAGTTCGTATGAACTTCTCTCACGGTACACCTGATGACCATATTGAACGTGCTGAACGTGTACGTTCTATTGCGAAAAAATTAGGTAAAACTGTGGCAATCTTAGGTGATTTACAAGGTCCTAAAATTCGTGTTTCTACCTTTAAAGATGGTAAGATTTTCTTAAACATTGGTGACAAATTCATTCTTGATGCAGAGTTACCAAAAGGTGAAGGCACACAAGAATCTGTTGGTCTAGACTATAAAACTCTTCCACAAGATGTTGTTCCTGGCGACATTCTTTTATTAGATGATGGCCGTGTTCAATTAAAAGTATTATCAACTGATGGTGCAAAAGTTTTCACTGAAGTCACTGTTGGTGGTCCATTATCAAATAATAAAGGTATCAACAAATTAGGCGGCGGTTTATCTGCAGATGCCTTAACAGAAAAAGATAAAGCAGACATTATTACTGCTGCACGCATTGGCGTTGATTTCTTAGCGGTTTCTTTCCCTCGTTCAAGCGCTGACCTAAATTATGCGCGTGAACTTGCCCAACAAGCTGGTTTAAATGCAAAAATCGTTGCTAAAGTTGAACGTGCAGAAACAGTGGCTACTGATGAAGCAATGGACGATATTATTTTAGCGTCTGATGTTATCATGGTTGCTCGTGGTGACTTAGGTGTAGAAATCGGCGATCCTGAATTAGTCGGCGTACAGAAAAAATTAATCCGTCGTTCACGTCAATTAAACCGTGCGGTAATTACAGCGACTCAAATGATGGAATCAATGATTAGCAACCCAATGCCAACTCGTGCTGAAGTGATGGATGTTGCAAACGCAGTATTAGATGGTACTGATGCGGTTATGCTTTCTGCAGAAACAGCGGCTGGTCAATATCCTTCTGAAACAGTAGCTGCAATGGCTGGCGTATGTTTAGGTGCAGAAAAAATGCCAAGCATTAACGTTTCTCGTCACCGTATGGATAAAGAATTTGAAACTATTGAAGAATCTGTTGCGATGTCTGCAATGTATGCAGCAAACCACATGAAAGGTGTGGCTGCAATCGTGACTTTAACTAGCACAGGTCGTACTCCATTATTGATGTCACGTATCAGCTCAGGTTTACCAATCTTTGCTTTATCTCGTAATCAAGAAACCTTAAACCTTTGTGCACTATACCGTGGCGTAACTCCAGTTTATCATGGTGAAGATAGCCGCACAGAAACCAGTGCAAAAGTAGCACTTCAATCATTAAAAGAAAAAGGTTACTTATCTACTGGTGATTTAGTGCTTGTTACTCACGGTGGTCAAGGTGCGACACAAACCAACGTATGTCGTACATTAATTGTTGAATAATCAACAATCTAGATACGTTAAAATGAAAGAGCGGTGGATTTTTCCACCGTTTTTTATTTCCTTTTTCTACCGCACTTTTCACTTAAACCTAATAGATATTTGCGGTATCATAGATGACATTCTAGTATCGAAATAAGTCCTATGGCATCACAACCTCAAATCAAATCTTCTGACAAAAAAACGGCACAAATAAGTATTCCACCGCACTCACTTGAGGCTGAACAAGCCGTGTTGGGTGGCATCATGCTGAGCAATCAACATTGGGATGGTATTGCTGAACGTGTGATTGCTGACGATTTTTATACTTTTCAGCATCGTCTAATTTTTATAGAAATGGAACATCTGATGCGTAATCAATCGCCTATTGATTTAATTACTCTAGATCAAGCCTTAAGAAGCCGTGGTGTAAGCGATGAAGTGGGTGGATTTGCCTATCTAGCAGAGCTTTCCAATAATACTCCGAACGCGATTAATATTTTGGCTTATGCGGATATTGTGAGAGAAAAAGCCATATTACGGGAACTTATTTCGGTAGGAAATCGCATTGCTGAAAATAGCTATTCTCCCAAAGGGCAAGACATCAAGTTAATTCTTGATGAGGCTGAGCGTGAAGTATTTGCAATTGCAGAAAAACGGACAACTTCTAGCGAGGGCCCACAAAATGTGATCAATGTGCTGGAAAGTACCATTGAAAAAATCGATATTTTGAGCAAACTTGAAAATCATTCAGGCGTAACGGGCATTACGACTGGTTTCACTGATCTTGATAAAAAAACGGCAGGTTTACAGCCTTCTGACTTAATTATCGTTGCGGCACGTCCATCAATGGGTAAAACCACTTTCGCCATGAACCTTTGCGAAAATGCCGCAATGGCAAGTGAAAAACCCGTTTTAGTATTTAGTTTAGAAATGCCCGCAGAACAAATTATGATGCGTATGATCGCATCGCTTGCTCGCGTTGATCAAACTAAAATTCGAACAGGTCAAAATTTAGATGAGATCGAGTGGAACAAAATTGCCAGCGTAGTTGGGATGTTCAAGCAAAAAAATAATCTTTATATCGATGACTCTTCAGGCCTAACGCCTACCGACGTTCGTTCGCGCGCACGACGAGTTTATCGTGAAAATGGTGGATTAAGTATGATTATGGTGGATTATTTGCAATTAATGCGCGCACCCGCATTTTCAGATAACCGAACACTAGAAATCGCAGAAATTTCTCGTTCCCTCAAAGCGTTAGCCAAAGAATTACAAGTGCCAGTGGTCGCCCTTTCTCAGTTAAATCGTACTTTAGAACAACGTGCAGATAAACGCCCTGTAAACTCAGATTTACGTGAATCAGGCTCCATTGAACAAGATGCAGACTTGATTATGTTTATTTACCGAGATGAAGTCTATAACGATAACTCGGAAGATAAAGGTGTTGCAGAAATTATTATCGGTAAACAACGTAACGGCCCGATTGGTCGAGTGAGGTTAAAATTTAATGGACAATTCTCACGCTTTGACAATCTTGCCGAACAACGTGAATATCATGATGATTATTAAGGAATAACAATGAATGTAAAACCGGCGACAGCGAAAATTAGCTCGCACGCCTTAAAACAAAATTTAGAAATAATTAAACAAAAAGCCCCAAATAGTAAAATCATCGCTGTGGTTAAAGCAAATGCCTACGGTCACGGCGTTGTATTTGTTGCATCAACTTTAGAACAAAATGTTGATTGCTTTGGCGTGGCGCGTTTAGAAGAGGCTTTAGCATTACGCTCCAACGGTATTACTAAACCGATTTTATTGCTTGAAGGCTTTTTTAATGAACAGGATTTGCCCGTCTTAGCGGTCAATAATATCGAAACTATCGTACATAATCGTGAACAATTGGATGCACTAAAACGTGCGAATTTACCAAGCCCAATTAAAGTTTGGTTAAAAATAGACACAGGCATGCATCGTTTAGGTGTGGCATTAGATGAAGTGGATTTTTTCTATAATGAACTTAAAAAACTTCCATATATTCAACCGCACTTAGGCTTTGTCAGCCATTTTAGCCGCGCTGATGAATTAGAATCCAATTATACGCAACTTCAAATCAACCGCTTTTTATCCGCCACAAAAGATAAACAAGGTGAACGTACTATTGCTGCGTCAGGCGGCATTCTTTTCTGGCCTGAATCTCATCTGGAATGTATCCGCCCTGGTATTATTATGTATGGCATTTCACCAACTGATACCGTCGGTGCTGAATTTGGTTTAACGCCAGTGATGAATTTAACTTCATCATTGATTGCTGTTCGCAACCATAAACAAGGTGAGCCAGTTGGATACGGTGGCATTTGGACTAGTTCACATGATACAAAAATCGGTGTTGTGGCTATTGGCTATGGCGATGGATATCCTCGAGATGTGCCTGAAGGCACGCCTGTTTATTTGAATGGTCGTATCGTGCCTATCGTTGGAAGGGTTTCAATGGATATGTTAACCGTTGATTTAGGACCTGATAGCCAAGATCAAGTAGGTGATGAAGTCATTCTATGGGGTAAGGAATTGCCTATTGAAACCGTAGCTAAATTCACAGGAATTTTAAGCTATGAGCTAATTACAAAATTAACGCCGCGTGTTATAACTGAATATGTTGATTAATCTGTTAATCACCGCATTTTCTGAAAAGAGGGATTCACTCCCTCTCTAATAAAAATCCTAGAAAGTGCGGTTAAAATTTTGATTATTTTTAATGAAAGGAAATACCATGAAAAACATTAACCCGACTCACACCCATGCGTGGAAATCTCTCGAAGCACATAAAGCTGAATTGTCAAACACCACCATCCAAGATTTATTTAAACAAGAAAAAAATCGTTTTGACGATTATTCTTTAACATTCAATAACCAAATTCTTGTAGATTTTTCCAAAAACAACATCAATCAAACAACACTTTCACATCTTCGCCAACTTGCTCAAGAATGCTCTCTTGATAGCGCAAAAGAAGCAATGTTTACCGGTGAAAAAATCAATCGTACTGAAAATCGGGCTGTACTACATACCGCACTTCGTAATCGTTCTAATACTCCAGTGCTTGTTGATGGCAAAGATGTCATGCCTGAAGTTAATGCTGTGCTAGCTAAAATGAAAGATTTCTGTCAGCGTATTATTTCTGGCGAATGGAAAGGCTATACAGGCAAAGCGATTACGGATGTAGTGAATATTGGTATTGGTGGCTCTGATTTAGGCCCTTATATGGTAACCGAAGCGCTTCGCCCATATAAAAATCACCTAAATATGCACTTTGTTTCAAATGTCGATGGTACACATATTGCGGAAACCTTAAAAAAAGTCAATCCAGAAACGACGCTTTTCTTAGTGGCATCTAAAACGTTTACCACTCAAGAAACCATGACAAATGCGCAAAGTGCACGTGATTGGTTACTGAAAGCAGCAAAAGATGAAAGTGCGGTTGCAAAACATTTTGCTGCACTATCAACCAATGCCAAAGATGTAGAAAAATTTGGTATTGATACCAATAACATGTTTGAATTTTGGGATTGGGTTGGCGGTCGTTACTCTTTATGGTCAGCTATTGGTCTTTCAATTGCACTATCAATTGGCTTTGAAAACTTTGAAGAGTTATTAAATGGCGCGCATGAAATGGATAAACATTTCCGCTCTACTCCAATTGAAAAAAATATTCCAACCACTTTAGCATTAGTTGGTTTATGGAATACCAACTTCCTTGGTGCACAAACAGAAGCGATCTTACCTTATGATCAATATTTACATCGCTTTGCTGCCTACTTCCAACAAGGTAATATGGAATCAAATGGTAAATATGTGGATCGTGATGGCAATGTCATTAATCATTACCAAACTGGCCCGATTATTTGGGGAGAACCAGGTACAAACGGACAACATGCGTTCTATCAATTAATTCACCAAGGCACCACTTTAATTCCTTGTGATTTTATCGCACCGGCTCAAAGCCATAACCCATTGGCAGATCATCACAATAAATTGCTTTCTAACTTCTTCGCACAAACAGAAGCATTAGCATTCGGAAAAACAAAAGAGGAAGTCGAGGCTGAATTTGTAAAAGCAGGTAAATCTTTAGATGATGTAAAAAATATTGTTCCATTTAAAGTGTTCACTGGTAATAAACCGACTAATTCGATTCTCGTTCAAAAAATCACGCCATTTACTTTAGGGGCATTAATTGCTATGTATGAACATAAAATATTCGTACAAGGTGTGATTTTCAATATCTTTAGCTTCGATCAATGGGGTGTAGAACTAGGCAAACAACTTGCAAACAGAATTCTTCCTGAATTAACAGATTCTGAAAAAGTAGCAAGTCATGACAGTTCAACCAATGGGTTAATTAATCAATTTAAATCATGGCGTTAGTTTTTTAATATATAAATAATCTGCACTCTAATTACTGATAGATAATCAGATTTTTAAAGTGCAGATTAATAATTACAATTTTAATTCATTTACTCTCTCTAATAGTACTCTCCCCAGAGGACTTGGATCGCCTATAAAAAGTGTATTCAATCTATTATTTTCGATAATGTGTTGACGTAATTTAAGTCGTTCTCTATGATTTTCTGCAAGACTAACAGCACAATCAATGTATTCATCTATAGTTTTAGCTATAAGCCATTCAGGTAAACCTAAACGTTTAAATAAACCTTCATCAATATGCTCATGTACTTCTATACCAGTTTTACAAACACCTACTAAGCCCAAAGTAACCATATCAATGATGCCATTGGTATTGCCAAATGGAAATGGATTTAACATCATATCGCATTGACCTAAAATATTGAGATATTGATGATAAGGCGCATGAGCATAAGCTGTTGCACTATCCCCTAAATAGCTCTCAATAAACCACTTAACATAGGGATGGGTGATACCTAAAGATTGACCTAAAGCAAAGTGAAAATGTATTTTTACTTTAGCCCTATCCCGAATCTCTCGTAGAGTCTCAAGAAATTTAGGGTTCATTTTCATTGTCGTTGCAGCAATACCAATATTGACAATCTCTGGATCTTCTCTAAATAAATAGTCTACTTTTTCTGGCGCTAATGCTGATGGTACATAAGGTAATGAATCTTTTGGTAAACGTATTAAGGTTTCACTAAAACAATCTTCCGAGCCCACATAATCATCCTCTACAATTACATATTCAATAAAATCAGAATATGTAGTTGCAGGGTGCCCTAGCGCAATCGCTTGAATTGGAGCAAGACGTGTATTACTTGCAAAAATGGTGATTAAATCCATCCCAATACTTGGCATATAAAACACTGCCGCACCATATTCTTCACATGTCCGACGAATAAACTCAAGATTCTTTAGAATACTATTCCCTTCAAGTTGAAAAAACTCATCAAATACATCACGCCCAGCTTTATCAACCTCTTTTCTCCCGATGCCAATTAAATAAAATCGTTCACGAGCGGCAATCATTGAAGTTGAATGAGTACGGTAAATTGAATGAGCTGAATTAAAATGCTCTAGTAATACAATCATTACTGGCTTATCATTATAACGCCCCAAAGAAATTATCTTACGATCTTCCCACCCCTGAGCTAATAAATGTCCCCGAATCACTTTATTTAAAGCTCGCTTTACATAGTGTTTATTACTTGCAAAATCATAACTACAATGCATATAAACATCATGAGAAATACCCGAAGGTAATTCATCTAAATTCTCAAACTCTGCTAATTTTTCAGGAAACCACTGTAAAATAGCAGCTCTTTTATTAAATGCCGTACTTGTTCCAATAAAACGAGGTGATTGCAATGCAAAACAAAGTGAAGCACAAAGCGCTTTGTTAATTTCCCAGAGTGCATTTAAATCTACATTAATATTTGATTCTGGCAAATATAAAATACAGAATTTTGCGAATGACGAAAAATCAGTCTTTAAACACATATCGCCTTTAGGATCAGGATTAATATTATAAGTTCTTAAAATATGATCTGCATTAACATAAGGGGAGGTTGAAAAAATCATTGTCAACCAACGTTGTAAAGTAATAAAACGCAGTGCTCCACTTTCTGAAATATGTAAATCAGGATCTATAAATAAATTAGTTATTGCATTTGCAACGCGTGTACAAAAATACGTCAAATGTTTTTCCGATAAATCAGAAAGCTGTTTTGGATAATCGAATTGTATTCCTTCAATTCCTCCAAAATTACAATCAAGTTTAGTTAAAATTTTTATAAGTTCTAAACAAGCTAGTTCATAATTTTTAGCTGAGATTTCTTGTTCTAAACGATTAACACTAGGTAGAATTTCTTCTGACATATATATCCTTCTTACATTAATCAATATTATGTTATCATTATATTTTTACCATTCTATTGAAATCTTAAGATGAAATAAATAAAAATTCATAGACTATAAAAACGCACTACCCATTATAGTAATAAATTTTATTATTGAAAAATTGACTAATTGTAGATTAAATATATCTATAATGATTGATTGACCATTATAGCCTGTTTGATTAAATGTTACTAATATGTGATCTTGATCACATTTTTACACTCTTTCATTAGCATTATTTTCACTAGTTTTCTATAATTAAGTCATAATTAAAGACTAAAGGAAAATTATGAAAACATTAAGTGAATTTATTGTAGAACGTCAAGCTGAATATCCTAATGCAAAAGGGGAGTTAAGTGGAATTTTATCGTCAATACGATTACTTGCTAAAATTATCCATCGTGATATCAATAAAGCGGGCCTAACTAATATCCTTGGACAATCAGGTATAGAAAATGTGCAAGGTGAAAGCCAAATGAAGCTAGATTTATTTGCACACAATACAATGAGAGCAGCCTTAATGGCACGAGAAGAAGTCGCAGGATTTGCATCAGAGGAAGAAGAAAGCTTTATCGCTTTCGATACAGAACGTGGTCGCAATGCAAAATATATTATATTGACAGATCCTCTTGATGGTTCATCTAATATTGATGTAAATGTATCTGTCGGAACAATTTTCTCTATTTATCGTAGAGTTTCACCAATTGGTACACCAGTAACATTAGAAGATTTCTTACAACCTGGAAATAAACAAGTTGCTGCTGGTTATATTGTTTATGGTTCATCAACAATGTTAGTATATACCACTGGTAACGGAGTTAACGGATTTACCTATGATCCATCAATCGGCACATTTTGCCTTTCTCACGAAAATATGCAAATGCCAAAAGATGGACGTATTTATTCTATTAATGAGGGACAATATTTGAAATTTCCTCAAGGTGTAAAAAAATATATCAAATATTGCCAAGAAGAAGACAGAACCACTAACCGTCCTTATGCATCTCGCTATATTGGATCTCTTGTTGCTGATTTCCATCGCAACTTACTTAAAGGTGGAATTTATATTTACCCAAGTGCAACTAATTACCCGAATGGTAAATTACGCCTACTTTATGAAGGTAATCCTATAGCCTTCTTAGCTGAACAAGCAGGAGGAATTGCGAGTGATGGTTCTCGTAGAATTTTAGATATAAAACCAACTGCACTTCATGAACGAATCCCATTATTTGTCGGTTCAGAGAAAATGGTGAAAAAAGCGCAAGAAATGATGGAAGAATTTAAAGAAAATTAAGAGAGCTTTCATCAAATCCTTTTTATTTATTAATCTTAATATAAATGGGGGGAGTACATCCTCCCATATTATTTTCAACATCAGATGAACTTGAATACAACTGATCTAGATAACAATATAATCTATTTTATGACTATCTTACTTACTAAATTTCTAAAAATAAATTATTTGTTTAGCTTAGTGAACAATATCAAATAGTAATAATACAGAAAATATGGCTGGGGTACTAGGATTCGAACCTAGGGATGCCGAGATCAAAACCCGGTGCCTTACCGCTTGGCGATACCCCAATAAAGAAATCTTTGATTAGATATAAAGAAGATTTATTTGATAGTATGGCTGGGGTACTAGGATTCGAACCTAGGGATGCCGAGATCAAAACCCGGTGCCTTACCGCTTGGCGATACCCCAACTACTATTTGACTTACAAAGCGATAAATGGTGCGGGACGAGGGACTTGAACCCACACACCTCTCGGCGCCAGAACCTAAATCTGGTGCGTCTACCAATTTCGCCAGTCCCGCAAATCTGGTGGCTACAGCGAGATTCGAACTTGCGACCCCAACATTATGAGTGTTGTGCTCTAACCAACTGAGCTATGTAGCCATTACCTTAATTTGCCTAACCATATCGGCTTTGCGGGGCGTATTATGCTGATTTTAAGAGACCTCGTCAAATACTTTTTTGAAAAAATTTGTGTTTCTATGTTTATTTGATTATTAAAAAAACACTTTACTTGTTTTTTATACGTTTGCAGTTTGCATTGTAAGCATTCCTATTCTGTGTCTCCAATTTTTTATTTTTTCACATTCATATGTAAATTTTATTTATATTATGATTAAAAAAAGGGCACTTTTTCATTTGTCAATAAAATCTATTTGACAAAAAATGCCTAAATCGTTATTTCTATACCCACTATTCTAAAAAATCACAACATCTCAGGAGTACCTTATGTCCCATCTCTCAGTCGCCAAATTTGGCGGAACATCTGTAGCCAACCATGCCGCAATGACAGCTTGCGCCAAAATTGTCATCGCTGATCCAAATACACGCGTAGTCGTGCTTTCTGCATCAGCTGGCGTGACGAATTTATTAGTCGCTTTAGCAAATGGTGTAGAAGCGACAGAACGTGAAAAATTAATTGGTGAAATCCGTCAAATTCAAGAGAATATTTTGAATGAATTAAAAGACGACAGCCGAGTTCGTCCGATTATTGAAAAATATCTTGAAAATATTACCGCACTTTCCGAAGCAGCTAGCCTTGCAACCTCTCCCGCATTAACTGATGAACTCATCAGTCACGGAGAAATGATGTCAACTCAAATCTTTATTGAGATTTTACGTGAACAAAACGCATCGGGCACTTGGGTTGATGTCCGTACAATTGTTGCAACCAATAACCATTTTGGTAAAGCTGCACCAAATGATGAACAAACTCAATCAAACAGCAATAGCATTTTAAAACCATTAATAGACCGCGGCGAATTAGTCATCACCCAAGGTTTTATCGGACGTGAACCAAGCGGTAAAACAACCACATTAGGCCGTGGCGGTAGCGACTACTCTGCTGCCTTGTTAGCCGAAGTATTAAATGCAAAAGACGTTTTAATTTGGACTGATGTTGCAGGTATTTACACAACCGATCCACGCATTGTGCCAGCTGCACAACGTATCGACACAATGAGCTTTGCTGAAGCAGCTGAAATGGCAACCTTTGGTGCAAAAGTGCTACATCCAGCCACATTACTCCCCGCAGTTCGCAGCAATATCCCCGTTTATGTAGGTTCAAGTAAAGCGCCAGAAGCAGGCGGAACTTGGGTCACGCGCGATCCTCAACCTCGTCCAACTTTCCGTGCTATCGCTCTACGCAGAGATCAAACTTTACTCACTCTTTCTAGCTTAAGTATGCTGCATGCGCAAGGTTTCTTAGCGAATGTATTTAACATTTTGGCTAAACACAAAATTTCAGTGGATACTATCACCACATCAGAAGTGAGCGTTGCATTGACATTAGATAAAACAGGCTCCGCATCTTCAGGGGCAGAATTACTTTCAACCGAATTGTTAGATGAACTTCGTCAATATTGTTCAGTGAAAGTCGATACTGGATTATCATTAGTTGCATTAATCGGTAATGATTTACATACTGCAACAGGTGTAGCAAAAGGAATTTTTGATACTCTTGAGCCTTATAATGTAAGAATGATTAGCTATGGTGCAAGCACCAACAATATTTGTATGCTCGTGCAAAGTGAACATGCTGACGAAGTCGTTCGTTCATTACACAAATCCTTATTTGAATAAGGTCTAACCCCAAAGTGCGGTGAAAAATCACCGCACTTTTTCTTTTATATCATTGAGATTAAAGCCGAAAAAGAGTAAAGTAAACGGCTGTTCATTTGACTAATTTAACCGAATAAAAGGCGGAAATTATGGGAAAAAGTGTTGTTATCTTAGGCGCTCAATGGGGCGATGAAGGTAAAGGGAAAATCGTCGATCTTCTAACGGATCGCGTAAAATACGTAGTTCGTTACCAAGGCGGTCACAACGCAGGCCACACACTTATCATCAATGGAGAGAAAACCGTATTACGTTTAATTCCATCTGGTATGTTACATCCAAACGTAACTTGCTTAATTGGTAATGGCGTTGTGGTTTCACCTGAAGCATTAATGAAAGAAATGGGTGAACTTGAAAGCCGTGGTATTAAAGTTCGTGAACGTTTATTAATTTCTGAAGCTTGTCCTTTAATCTTGCCTTATCATGTGGCGATGGATCACGCCCGTGAAGCAGCACTCGGCAAAAAAGCTATCGGTACAACTGGTCGTGGTATTGGCCCAGCTTATGAAGATAAAGTAGCTCGTCGTGGTTTACGCGTAGGCGATTTATTTAATAAAGAAGCCTTTGCCGAAAAACTCAAAAATATCCTTGAATACTATAATTTCCAATTGGTGAACTACTACAAAGTTGAACCTGTCGATTATCAAAAAACCTTAGATGATGTAATGGCAATTGCCGATGTAATCACTGGTATGGTGGCAGATATTACTACAATTCTTGATACAGCGTACAAAAATGGTGAGCACATTTTATTTGAAGGTGCACAAGGTACCATGTTAGATATCGACCACGGTACTTATCCGTATGTAACCAGCTCAAACACAACGGCTGGTGGTGTTGCAACAGGTTCTGGTTTTGGCCCGCGTAACTTAGACTATGTACTTGGTATCATCAAAGCTTACTGTACTCGTGTAGGTGGAGGCCCATTCACAACGGAATTATTTGATGATGTGGGTGCTGAAATTGCGCGTAAAGGTAACGAATTTGGTGCGGTAACAGGCCGTCCACGTCGTTGTGGTTGGTTCGATGCCGTCGCCATTCGCCGTGCAATCCAACTTAACTCTATTTCTGGCTTCTGCATGACCAAACTGGACGTATTAGATGGTTTTGATGAAGTAAAAATCTGTGTTGCATACAAAATGCCAAATGGTGAAATCGTTGAATATTCACCATTAGCCGCGAAAGATTGGGAAGGTGTGGAACCTATTTATGAAACATTACCTGGTTGGAAAGAAAATACTTTCCGCATCACAGATGTAAATAAATTGCCACAAAACTGCATTAACTATATTAAACGTATTGAAGAAGTGACTGGCGTACCTATTGATATTCTTTCAACAGGACCTGATCGTGTAGAAACCATGATTTTACGTGATCCATTTGCAGAATAATGAAAATGGCGAATGTAAATACTTTATTTACATTCGCCTTTCTTATTTTATTAAATATAAATACTCTTATGTAAAAAATGAACTAAATATTCATTTCTTTCTATACTACATAATACGACGAGATTGTGTATAAACTCTCGCCCAATAATCTTCATCAAGAGAACTAATAGTCACTCCCTGGCTTGTACTTGCATGCATAAATTGGTTGTTACCAATATAAACACCGACATGGTTATTTTTACGGAAGAATACTAAATCGCCTTTTTTCAACTCTGATTTACTAATTTGTTTACCTAAATAACGTTGTTCAGCTGTCGAACGAGGCAACTCAATGCCAAATGCTTCAGAAAAAGTCGTTTGCATAAATGCAGAACAATCAATGCCACGTTTAGTTGTACCGCCCATACGATAAGCGGTTCCCACCCATTCATTATATACACCAGCTAAAGCCTTATCACCCATTAAAGCTGATGAACGGTTTGTTCTCACTTTATGGAAAATCCCTGAACGATTACCTTTTTCTAAATTACTAATCAAACCCGTTAATTGAGCATCATCACTCTCTGAAATAACCTGATGATTTGCCGTTCGTGGGCCATTAGAACAAGCGGTTACGAGTGTCGCTAAACCAATAATAACTAAAATTCTTTTTAACATAATTTAAAATAATTAAAAGATATAAAATAAAATTCTGCCCGAGACTATCAAAATTTGAATAAGATTGCCAGTAAAAATCCAATTTTAATGGGATTTTTGTGATCTTTTGCACAATTTTGGTTTAATTTGTACCACCAACAGTAATTTCATCAATTTTTAGTGCAGGCTGTCCAACACCAACGGGCACACTTTGCCCCTCTTTGCCACAAACCCCGATACCTAAATCAAGTTCAGATTTATCTGCAACCATAGAAATTTTTTGCATCACTTCAATGCCGCTACCGATTAAAGTTGCGCCCTTAACTGGTTTCGTGATTTTTCCTTTTTCAATTAAATAAGCTTCTGAAGTGGAAAATACAAATTTACCAGACGTAATATCCACTTGCCCACCACCAAAGTGCGGTGCATAAATCCCTCGTTCTACAGAAGTAATCAAATCATCAAACTGACTTTGTCCAGCAAGCATATAGGTGTTAGTCATTCTAGGCATTGGTAAATGGGCATAAGACTCGCGACGGCCATTCCCCGTTGGTGCGACGCCCATCAAACGGGCATTCATTTTATCTTGCATGTAACCTTGCAAGATCCCATCTTTGATGAGTACATTGCATTGGCTTGGCACACCTTCATCATCAATAGTTAATGAACCTCGACGATTTTCAATCGTGCCATCATCCACAATCGTACATAACGCTGAAGTCACTTGTTCACCAATCTTTCCTGTGAAAAGTGAACTTTCTTTACGGTTAAAATCCCCTTCTAAACCGTGCCCTACCGCCTCGTGTAACAATACGCCTGGCCAACCAGCACCTAATACAACTGGCATTAATCCAGCTGGTGCTGCAACTGCGCTAAGATTTACTAAAGCTTGACGAACAGCTTCTTTAGCAAATTGTACTGCTCTAATATCGCCATCAATCACTTCAAAGAACCAATCTAAACCGAAACGCCCACCAGAACCACAACTGCCTCGTTCACGTTTGCCATTT
The DNA here is from genome assembly GCF_018829625.1 of Haemophilus sp. SZY H36. Taxonomy (NCBI): domain Bacteria; kingdom Pseudomonadati; phylum Pseudomonadota; class Gammaproteobacteria; order Pasteurellales; family Pasteurellaceae; genus Haemophilus; species Haemophilus sp. SZY H36. The sequence continues at coordinate 456,211 of NZ_JAHKKA010000001.1, forward strand.
TCCTCTACTAACACAGAGATAGATAAGCGAACTAAAGGACGAATATCTGCCGCTAGCGTACCATCCGTCGCCATGACTAATATTTCTTCATAAACAGAACTAAGACTTGCTGATACGCGGGTTACGCGATAATCTTCTGCGCGTGCTGTACGATCAACTAAATGTAATAGCTCAATTTTTTTCTCTTTAGTCAAACTTTCCAAAGGATTAATCGCTGCATAACGAGCAATAGGATTTACAACATTAAAAACGGATGGCGAAATCAAATTCCCCTGTTTGACTTGCGCAATCCCCTTTACCGCCTCCGCACATTGCTGCAAAGAAGCTAGATTAATTTGATCGGCATAAGCAAAGCCTGTTTTCTCACCAGAAACTGCCCGCACGCCAACACCACGATCAATATGAAAACCGCCTTCTTTTATAATGCCATCTTCCAATACCCAACTTTCATCTTGGCTAAGTTGAAAATACAAATCAGCATAATCAATATTACGATGCGACATCATGTCTAAAATATTGAGCAATGCTTTAGTTGAAAGATTACTTGGCGTCAGTAATGTATTTGAAACTTGGTTTAACATATTTTTTCCAGTCTAAAAGTAAATATCTTGTAAAAGCTCATATCCATTTGGTGTAACAGCATAGATTAAAATTGGATGAATAAAGTGCGGTTGATTTTTAGGTTATTTTTCCAAATGCGCTAATCCAAATTGATACAAAGCATTCTTCTTATAACCATATAACTCAGCAACAATAGCAGCCGCTTTTTTTAGCGGTAATTCTTCTGCAATTAATTCAAGCGCCTTCACCGCTTGTGGAGAAATTTCATCGTTATTGTCAGACTTTGGTTTGCCTTCAACAATCAAAACCATCTCGCCTTTTGTACGATTGGGATCTTCTAAAAGCCATTCGCGTAAATTTTTAATCGTATTACCCGTAATCGTTTCCCAAGTTTTAGTAATTTCACGGGCTAACACAATATATCGTTCTTCCCCTAACACCGATTGCATATCTTCTAGCGTATCTAAAATACGGTGAGTGGATTCATAAAAAATCAAAGTGCGGTCTTCTTCTGCGATATTTGCTAATTTATCTTTGCGGGCTTTACTTTTCGCAGGTAAAAAACCTTCAAAACAAAATCTATCAGAAGCAATCCCCGATGCGCAAAGTGCGGTAATTGCCGCGCATGCCCCTGGTAAAGGAACAACACGAATGCCTGCTTCACGGCATTGACGAACTAAATGAAAACCAGGATCGCTAATTAATGGCGTTCCTGCATCAGAAATCAAAGCAATATAGCTACCTTGCTTGAGTTTCTCCACCAAAATATGCGCTTTTTCTTGTTCATTGTGATCATGCAAAGCAAAAAAGGGCTTTTTGATACCGTAATGGCTTAATAAAAGGCCACTATGACGGGTATCTTCTGCGGCAATTAAATCCACTTGCGCAAAAGTATCTAAAGCGCGCTGGGTAATATCCTGTAAATTGCCAATTGGTGTGGCAACAATGTATAAAATTCCGGTTAAATCAGTCATTTTTGTTTGCTTTTAAGTTATGAGATAAGTAAGATCTGCCACAACTATTGTCTGTTCATGATGGAGCGAGAATGTCTATTCTATTACAAGGCGGACGTTTTAAAAAACGTTTAATGCCAATTTTATTGTCAATGGCCTTAGCTGGCTGTTCAAATCTACTTGGCAGCAGTTTTACGCAAACTTTACAACAAGATGCGAATGCAAGTTCTGAATTTTATATGAATAAATTAGGACAAGCACAAGAACTTGAAGATCAACAAACCTATAAATTGCTCGCTGCTCGCGTGTTAATCAGTGAAAATAAAGTTGAACAATCAGAAGCTTTATTAAGTGAGTTAGGTGAATTAAATGATGCGCAAAAATTAGATCGAGCATTAATTGAAGCGAGAATTTCTGCTGCAAAAAATGCCAATGAAGTCGCGCAAAATCAATTACGTGCATTGGATTTAAATAAATTAAGCCCGTCACAAAAATCTCGTTATTACGAGACCTTAGCGGTTGTTGCTGAAAACCAAAAAGATATCATTGAGGCCGTCAAAGCGCGGATAAAAATTGATGAAAATTTAACAGATGTACAACGTCGTCAAGATAATGTTGATAAAACTTGGGCATTGTTACGTTCAGCAAATACTGGCGTAATCAATAATGCTTCAGATGAAGGCAACGCAGCTTTAGGTGGTTGGTTAACCTTAATTAAAACCTACAATGATTATATTCGTCAACCCGTTCAATTAAGCCAAGCATTACAAAGTTGGAAAAATGCTTATCCAAATCATGCAGCCGCAACGTTGTTCCCTAAAGAATTGCTTACATTGCTGAATTTCCAACAAACGAATGTGTCACAAATTGGTTTATTATTGCCATTAAGTGGAGACGGACAAATTCTTGGTACCACCATTCAATCGGGTTTCAACGATGCGAAAGGTAACTCAACCATTCCAGTGCAAGTATTTGATACCTCAATGAATTCTGTACAAGATATCATTGCGCAGGCAAAACAAGCAGGTATTAAAACGTTAGTGGGTCCATTACTAAAACAAAATCTTGATGTGATTTTAGCGGATCCAGCACAAATTCAAGGTATGGATGTGCTTGCATTAAATGCTACACCAAATTCTCGTGCAATTGCTCAACTTTGCTATTATGGACTTTCACCAGAAGATGAAGCAGAATCAGCGGCAAATAAAATGTGGAATGATGGAATTCGTAGTCCACTCGTCGCCATGCCTCAAAATGATTTAGGGCAACGCGTAGGCAATGCCTTTAACGTACGTTGGCAACAACTTGCTGGTGTCGATGCGAATGTTCGTTATTATAATCTACCTGCTGATGTTACCTACTTTTTACAACAAAATGGTGAAAATACAACCGCACTTTATGTGGTCGCCAATCCAGATGAACTGGTCGAAATGAAAGGCTATTTAACGAATAGTGCACCAAATTTACGTATTTATGCGAGCTCACGCTCAAGCTCCAATACCACAAGCAGCAATCCTGAGTTTGTCGCTCAAATGAATGGTGTTCAATTTAGTGATATTCCATTTTTTAAAGAAACCAATTCACCACAATATCAAAAACTCGCTAAAACAACTGGCGGTGAATATCAATTAATGCGTTTATATGCAATGGGTGCAGATGCTTGGTTACTCATCAATCAATTTAATGAATTGCGCCAAGTACCAGGATATCGCTTAAGTGGTTTAACCGGCATTTTAAGTGCGGGTACAAATTGTAATGTTGAACGAGATATGACTTGGTATCAATATCAAAATGGTGCAATTGTACCGGTCGCAAACTAATGTTTTCTTTAAAACGTCAACAAGGGGCGAGCTTTGAGCATCAAGCTCGCCTTTTTTTAGAATCAAAAGGCTTAAAATTTATTGCGGCTAATCAAAATTTCAAATGTGGTGAACTTGATCTTATTATGAATGACAAAGGAACCATCGTTTTTGTTGAAGTTCGCCAGCGTTCTAATCATGCCTTTGGCTCGGCAATAGAAAGCGTAGATTGGCAAAAACAACAAAAATGGTTAGATGCGGCAAACTTATGGCTTGCAAAACAAAATATGAGCTTAGAAGATGCCGATTGTCGTTTTGATTTAATCGCCTTTGGCAAAACGCCCCAAGATATTCAATGGATTCCTAATTTTCTCGATTAATGGCTTTTTATAATGTTACAAAAAGTAAAAGATATTTATAGCGAAAGTATTCAAATTCAAATTGCTACGTCTAGTATGCTTTCAGAAAATATTGCTAACGCTACCCAAATGGTGATGCAATGTTTGCTAGGTGGCAATAAAGTGATCGCTTGTGGTGTGTCACGCTCTTATGCCAATGCACAGTTTCTCGTATCTAACTTACTTAATCGATACGATTTGGCAAGACCAAGTTTTCCCTCTGTTCTATTAAGTTTAGAAAGTGCGGTGGGTTCTTCTCTTGTTTTTGAACACTCGCCTGAGGAATTGTATTGTCATCAATTTAATGCCGTTGCCAAACCAGGTGATTTACTTATTGCTTTTGCACCTTTGGGAACAGAAAAAATTGTACTAAACACTATTTCTCATGCAGTAAATAAAGAAATTAATGTCATTGCACTCACTGGCTCTAATAACGATGCAATTCAAGGAATTTTAGCTGATAGTGATTTAGAAATATCGATTCCAGCAACCAAAGAAAGTCGGGTCTTAGAAAACCATCTTTTTGTTATCAATGCCCTTTGTGAATTAGTTGACCATACGTTGTTCCCAGGTGCTTGACAGCACAATAAATCAATTTCAAACTAGCAGTAATTTAATCTCAAAAGGAGTTAATTATGACATTATCCCCGTTAAAAAAACTGGCTATCGTGCTTAGCACAACATTCCTTTTACAAGGCTGTATCGTTGCCGCTCTAGGTGGTGGCGCAGCAGCAGCTAAAGTAGGTACAGATCCTAGAACAGCTGGCACACAAGTAGATGACGAAACACTCGAATTCAAAGTAGAAAATGCCGTTGAAAAAGATGCTCAAATCAAAACTGAAGGTCGTGTAAATGCAGTGTCTTACAATGGTCGAGTACTTTTAATCGGTCAAGTTCCCAATAGTGGTGTAAAAGAAACAGCCGCAGATCTTGCAAAAGGCGTTGAAGGTGTCAATGACATTTATAACGAGCTGACTGTTGGCCCGAAAATCTCTTTTGCACAAATCAGCAAAGACAGTTGGATTACTACTCAAGTTAAATCAAAAATGTTAGTCGATGGTCGAGTTAAAGCAACCGATGTTAAAGTTATTAGCGAAAATGGCGAAGTTTTCCTACTCGGTACAGTGACTCATGCCCAAGCTGATGCTGCCGCAGATATTGCAAGTAAAATCAGTGGCGTGCAAAAAGTAATTAAAGTTTTCAAATATCTCAACTAATCGTCAAAGTGCGGTAAAAATTCAACGAATTTCAATCGCACTTTTCTCATTTTTACAAGTAAAAAATTTAATTTTTGCTCTTTCGAAAAAAACATTTATTTTTAAATAAGTTACCTATTGTCAATAATTCAAGCAAAAAATTTATTGCTTGATCTCAATCAAAAAACACATTACCTTGTGCGTGTTTTTATTAAAAACACTATATCTTGTGTTTAACATCGCATAATAACAAGGGTCGTACAATGAATAAAAGCTTAATGGTAACCAAGCGTGATGGCACGCAGGAACAAATCAATCTTGATAAAATCCACCGTGTGATTACGTGGGCTGCAGAAGGACTGGAGAATGTATCCGTCTCACAAGTGGAATTGCGTTCTCACATTCAGTTTTATGAAGGCATTCGTACTTCAGACATTCACGAAACCATTATTAAAGCAGCTGCGGACTTAATCAGCAAAGATACGCCTGATTATCAATACCTTGCTGCGCGCCTTGCGGTGTTCCATTTGCGTAAAAAGGCTTACGGTCATTTCGATCCGCCGCGTTTATACGATCATGTGAAAAAACTCGTGCGCATGGGCAAATACGATCACGCCTTGTTGGATGATTACACCCGTGAAGAATGGGACACTATGGACGGATTCATCGACCATTGGCGTGATATGACGTTCTCTTATGCTGCCGTAAAACAATTAGAAGGTAAGTATTTAGTTCAAAACCGTGTGACGGGTGAAATCTACGAATCAGCACAATTCCTCTATTTACTGGTTGCCGCTAGTTTATTCTCTAAATATCCAAAAGAAACGCGTTTGGATTATGTAAAACGTTTCTACGATGCAACATCCACCTTCAAAATCTCATTACCAACGCCCATTATGGCGGGCGTGCGTACACCAACTCGTCAATTCAGCTCTTGCGTATTAATTGAATGTGATGACAGCTTAGATTCAATCAATGCAACGGCATCAGCTATTGTGAAATATGTTTCACAACGTGCGGGGATTGGTATTAATGCAGGTGCAATTCGTGCACTAGGCAGTGAGATTCGTGGCGGTGAAGCATTCCATACGGGTTGTATTCCATTCTATAAATATTTCCAAACTGCAGTGAAATCTTGCTCACAGGGTGGCGTTCGTGGCGGTGCTGCGACACTTTATTACCCAATTTGGCACTTAGAAGCAGAAAGCTTACTTGTGTTAAAAAATAACCGTGGTGTAGAAGACAACCGTGTTCGTCATATGGATTATGGCGTCCAATTAAACAAATTAATGTATCAACGCTTAATTAAAGGCGGCGAGATTACTTTATTCAGTCCATCAGATGTACCTGGACTTTATGAAGCATTCTTTGCGGATCAAGACAAATTTGAAGAACTTTACGTAAAATACGAACAAGATCCAACTATCCGCAAACGTACTGTCAAAGCCGTTGAGATTTTCTCTTTATTAATGCAAGAACGTGCATCAACAGGCCGTATCTACATTCAAAACGTAGACCACTGTAATACTCACTCGCCGTTTGATCCACAAGTGGCACCAGTTCGCCAATCTAACTTATGTTTAGAAATCGCGTTACCAACAAAGCCACTTCAGCACATTAATGATGAAAATGGAGAAATCGCACTTTGTACCCTTTCCGCATTTAACTTAGGTAAGATTGAAAACTTAGATGAATTAGAAGAACTTGCCGATCTTGCAGTGCGTTCACTTGATGCATTATTAGATTATCAAGATTACCCTGTGGTGGCGGCAAAACGTAGTTCACTTGCTCGTCGTTCATTAGGTATCGGTGTAATTAACTATGCTTATTATCTTGCGAAAAATGGTGTTCGTTATTCTGATGGTTCAGCTAATGATTTAACTCACCGCACTTTTGAGGCCATTCAATACTATTTATTGAAAGCCTCTATGAACTTAGCAAAAGAGCAAGGTGCTTGCGAATACTTCAATGAAACCACTTATGCAAAAGGCATTTTACCTATTGATACCTATAAGAAAGATTTAGATGCCTTAACTCAAGAGCCGTTACATTATGATTGGGAAAGCTTACGTAAAGATATCCAAGAATTTGGTTTACGTAACTCAACCTTAACTGCCTTAATGCCATCAGAAACATCATCACAAATTTCCAATGCGACTAATGGTATTGAGCCACCGCGTGGTCATGTAAGTATTAAAGCGTCAAAAGATGGCATCCTAAAACAAGTTGTACCTGAATACGAAAACTTAAGCGACAACTACGAATTACTTTGGGATATTCCAAGTAATGACGGCTACTTACATTTAGTCGGTATTATGCAAAAATTCGTAGACCAAGCGATCTCCGCCAACACCAACTACGATCCAAAACGTTTTGAAGACGGTAAAGTACCAATGAAAGTGTTGTTAAAAGATCTTTTAACCGCTTACAAATACGGCTTGAAAACCCTTTACTATCAAAACACCCGTGACGGTGCCGAAGATGCTCAAGAAGATCTTGATGACGGCTGTGCTGGTGGGGCGTGTAAGATTTAAGGAGAAACGCTATGAGTACTGAAGATATTGAAAGAGGTTTAAATCTTATAAAAGCTGATACCCCAACGAATATTCAAGCGATGCTAGATAGTGATAATCCTGATTTAAATGAAGCCGGAAAAATAGAGGCTAGATTAAGAAGAAAAGATGCTGAGAACAAAGAAAAAATTAGAAACTTTCTTCCTTCAATCATCAATAAAATAAAGGATGGAAAAGCTCTTAAAAATATTTCTGATAATTTCAACGATCTTCCAGAGTCAAGAAAAAATAGTATTGCAAATAAATCTTTGAGACTAGCTGAATGTGACAAGCACATTGAAATATCATCGATTCCTGCATTTGCAGATAGTGTAGAAAGATTGCACTATCTAGAAGATGAACCTAATTTAGCAGAGCTATTTGAAGAACTATTGATAAGTATTATTGATTCGTCAAAGAAATATATAAATCATCCAGCGTATGTTGAAGTTCTAAAGCAAATTAGTAATCAGGAAGCACACAATCTTAAGTTAATATTTTCCCATTCGCCAAACTCAATCGCTATATGTAACTTTGGATTTGAGCATCATAATGGTGGAACAATTCCTTTATTAAAATATTGTTTACCCATTCCATTTTCAGAAATACCCGCTCAAGCATTAGAGAACTGGGAAAGGCTAAAACTAATAGAAATTGTAATAGATTTAGAATGGATAACCGATGATAGTTCATATAAGTACATACAAGATATACTAGCTGCACTAGAAAAAGAAAATGCTTCTTACACTGAGCATTTAGAAATAAGAAAAGGTGTTTTAAGATTTACTGAATTTGGCAAAAATTTTGCCAAAGCTGTTGGCATAATAGAATAGGAAAACAAAAATGGCATACACTACTTTCTCACAAAACAAAAACGACCAATTAAAAGAACCGATGTTCTTTGGTCAAAACGTTAACGTTGCGCGTTACGATCAACAAAAATATGAGACGTTTGAAAAGCTCATTGAAAAACAACTCTCTTTCTTCTGGCGTCCAGAAGAAGTAGATGTGTCGCAAGACCGTATCGACTACGCAGCGTTGCCTGAGCATGAAAAACACATTTTCATCAGTAACTTAAAATATCAAACCTTGTTGGATTCCATTCAAGGCCGTAGCCCGAACGTGGCGTTGTTACCGTTGGTATCAATTCCGGAATTAGAAACCTGGATTGAAACTTGGACATTCTCTGAAACCATCCACTCTCGCTCTTACACTCACATTATTCGTAATATTGTGAACGATCCGTCTATTGTGTTTGATGATATCGTGACTAACAAAGAAATCATCAAACGTGCACGTGATATTTCTTCTTACTACGACGATTTAATCCGTGATAGCCAACTTTATAGCCTGTACGGCGAAGGCACTTACACCGTAGATGGCAAAGAATGTGTCGTCACATTGCGTAATTTGAAAAAACAACTTTACCTTTGCTTGATGAGCGTGAACGCACTTGAAGCCATTCGTTTCTATGTGTCTTTCGCGTGCTCCTTTGCCTTTGCAGAACGTCAATTAATGGAAGGTAATGCGAAAATCATTAAATTTATCGCACGTGATGAAGCCTTACATTTAACTGGTACACAGCACATTTTAAATATCATGGCAGCAGGTCAAGACGATCCGGAAATGGCAGAAATTGCGGAAGAATGTAAACAAGAAGCCTATGATTTATTCTTAGCTGCTGCGGAACAAGAAAAAGACTGGGCAGATTATTTGTTCAAAGACGGATCAATGATTGGTTTGAACAAAGATATTTTGGTGCAATACGTGGAATATATCACCAATATCCGTATGCAAGCTGTTGGTCTTCCATTACCATTTGGTGCGCGTTCTAACCCAATTCCATGGATTAACGCATGGTTGGTTTCTGACAATGTGCAAGTGGCGCCACAAGAAGTGGAAGTAAGTTCTTACCTTGTTGGTCAAATTGATTCCAAAGTAGATACCAAGGATTTTGGCGATTTTGATTTATAAAATATTTAGAATCTAGAATCACTTCATATAAAAGGCCCCGCAATAATAACGGGGCCTAATTTATATTTCATTTATCCATTACTCTTGCTGAGCCTTTACTGCCGCATAGGCTACCATATTAATGATTCTACGAACGGATGCACTCGGATTAAGAATATGCGCAGATTTATTCATACCCATTAAGATTGGGCCAACGGTAATTGCCGTAGTGGTGCCGCGTAATAAGCTATAACTAATACGTGATGAGCTCAAATCAGGGAACACCAATAAATTTGCACTTCCTTTTAATGGACTATCAGGCATGACTTCTCTTCTGTGTGCTTCATTCATTGCTAAATCGCCACGCATTTCACCATCAATCATTAAGTGTGGATTGCGCTCATTGACCATATACAATACTTCTCGCATTTTGGGTGCCCCCAATGAATTCGATGAGCCAAAGTTAGAATGAGAAAGTAATGCAATAGCAGGTTCAATACCAAAACGATGAATTTCTTCCGCTGCCATTAACGTAATCTCTGTAAGCTCTTCCGCTGTTGGGTTAGTATTTACATGAGTATCGGTTAAAAATACATTTCCTGTTGGTAATACAAGACTATTTAATGCAGCCGCAACTTTAACGCCATCTTTTAACCCAATAATATCCTTAATAGATGCTAAATGTTTACCATAAGAACCAAATAAACCACATACCAAGCCATCAGCATAGCCCAGACTCACTAAAGTAGATGCAAGCACAGTTGTATTAGAACGCACGACACGTTTTGCGATTGCAGGTGTAATGCCTTTACGTTTAGTAAGTTCGTAGTAATGTTTCCAACATTCTTCATAACGAGGATTATCTTCGTTATCCACAATTTCAAAATCAACACCCGCAGTTAAACGCAAACCAAGTTTTTTAATTTTTTCTTCAATCACACTGCGGCGACCAATTAAGATTGGATTTGCCAAGCCCATTGAAATCACTTCTTGGGTGGCATGCAATGCTTTATTTTCTTCTCCTTCCGCCAAAATAATGCGTTGTTTTGCCGCTTTTGCTTGGCTGAAAATAGGACGCATAAACAAGCTCGTTTTGTAAACAAACTGAGTTAGTTTTTCAACATAAGCATCCCAATTTTGAATTGGACGAGTTGCCACACTAGATTCCATTGCGGCTTTTGCTACCGCTGGCGCGATACGCACAATTAAGCGAGGATCGAATGGACGAGGAATCACATAATCTGCACCAAATGTCGCCCCTTCACCACCGTAAGCAGAAGTTACAACTTCGTTTTGCTCTTCTAACGCAAGGTCAGCAATGGCATAAACTGCCGCACGTTTCATTTCTTCGTTAATAGTAGTCGCGCCCACATCTAATGCGCCACGGAAAATGAATGGGAAACAAAGCACGTTATTTACTTGGTTTGGATAATCAGAGCGACCTGTACATACAATCGCATCAGGACGAACGGCTTTCGCTTCTGGCGGGGTAATTTCAGGATTTGGATTAGCTAAAGCAAGAATAATTGGATGCGCAGCCATGGTTTTCACCATATCTTGTGTAAGCGCACCAGCCGCAGAACAACCTAAGAAAATATCTGCATTTGGAATCGCATCACCAAGTTTACGCCAGCCATTATCTTCAATTGCATAATCTTTTTTGGTTTGATCCATTTTGTCATCACGGCCTTTATATACTACGCCTTTCGAGTCACAAACTGTGATGTTTTCACGTTTCATACCTAAAGAAAGCAATAAGTTCAAGCACGCAATAGATGCAGCGCCCGCACCAGAGGCAACAAGTCGAACATCTTCAATTTTTTTACCTACAATACGAAGAGAATTGATAATCGCAGCAGCACTGATGATCGCCGTACCATGTTGGTCATCATGGAAGACAGGAATATTCATTCTCTCACGCAATTTTTGTTCAATATAGAAACATTCTGGTGCTTTAATATCTTCTAAATTGATCCCACCGAAAGTCGGCTCTAACGAGGCAATAATATCGACAAGTTTATCGGGATCATGTTCATTCACTTCAATATCAAATACGTTGATACCAGCGAATTTTTTGAACAATACGCCCTTCCCTTCCATTACAGGTTTGCCCGCAAGCGCGCCAATATTACCAAGACCAAGTACCGCTGTACCATTGGAAATCACCGCCACTAAATTGCCACGCGCCGTATATTTGTAAGAGGCTGCAGGATCTTTTTCAATTTCTAAACAAGGCTCTGCCACACCCGGTGAATAAGCTAAAGCAAGATCGCGTTGCGTTGCTAATGATTTTGTTGGGGTCACTTCGATTTTTCCAGGAATTGGAAATTCGTGGAAATCCAAGGCTGCTTGACGTAATTGTTCACTCATAATAAATGCTCCATTTTATTGAAACAGGATTGAAATATTACGTCGATTATAGCGGTTTTTTATTCAAAAAATTGTGACAGACTGCAAATTTTCACAAAATCATTACAAAATTTTTTGATGCGAGACATTAGCTAGACTTTTCATTTTTCAGCAAAAAAGGTAGGATTTTCACAAGAGAATCATTGAGGATAATAAAATGAATCCATTTCAAAAACTTAAAAGTGCGGTAAATAAATGTCAAAGATTTTTTATCAATCGTTCATTACAATGTAAATTGACTAACCAAGGCATGACTGTCATTTCTGCCAATTGCGTGGGAGCTTTTATCTTACATGATTTGCACCAGCCGTTTAATTCCCCTTTTGTGAACCTCTATCTCTCACCACAGGATTTTTTGCGTTATTTACAAAATATGGATTTCTACCTCACTCAACCTCTCACATTCGTACAAACAGAAAAAAGTTATCCAGTGGGAAAACTTGCCGATCTTGAAATTCATTTTATGCACTATCACAGTGAGCAAGAAGCCAATAAAAAATGGCAACTTCGCACGTCACGAATGAATTTCGATAATCTTTTTATTATGATGACAGATCGAGACGGAGTCACCGAAAAAGACATTCAACTTTTTGATCAACTTCCTTTCAAAAATAAAGTAATTTTTACTCACAAGCCCTACCCAGCTTTTAAATCGGCTTATTATATAAAAGGCTTCGAGAAGCAAAATCAGGTAGGAGATATTTTTGAATATTCTGGTTGGAATGGGAAAAAATATTACGATCAATTCGATTATGTGAAGTGGTTTAATCAGGCTTAATTGATAAAGGCTGCATTGCAGCCTTTTTTGTTTCGTTCTAAAAGCAAAAACCTGTACAATGCCTAGCGAATTTTAACAAGAGAAAACATAATGAGATTAGATAAATTTATTGCTGAAAATACGGGATTAACGCGTTCTCAGGCAACAAAAGCGATCCGCCAAAGTGTGGTAAAAATTAATGGTGAAATTGTCAAAAGTGGTTCGGTTCAAATTTCACAAGAAGACGAAATTTATTTTGAAGATGAATTATTAACTTGGGTGGAAGAAGGCCAGTATTTTATGTTGAATAAGCCACAAGGCTGTGTTTGTTCTAATGATGACGGCGACTATCCAACTATTTATCAATTTTTTGATTACCCTTTAGCGGGCAAATTACATAGCGCGGGTCGCTTAGATGTGGATACGACAGGTCTCGTATTGCTTACCGATGATGGACAATGGTCACATCGCATCACTTCTCCAAAACATCATTGTGAAAAAACCTATTTGGTGACATTAGCTGATCCCGTAGAAGAAAATTATGCCACAGCTTGTGCAGAAGGCATTTTATTACGCGGAGAAAAAGAGCCCACTAAACCAGCAAAATTAGAAATTTTAGATGATTACAATGTGAATCTGACCATTTCTGAAGGTCGCTATCATCAAGTAAAACGTATGTTTGCCGCACTTGGGAATAAAGTCGTTGGATTACATCGCTGGAAAATTGGGGATGTTGTGTTAGATGAATCCTTAGAAGAAGGCGAATTCCGCCCATTGACTCAAAGTGAAATCGAAAGTTTGGTGAAATAAAATGAGTCAGCAAAAATCTACTTTTATCTTTATTCTTACGCTCGGCATTCTCTCCATGCTACCGCCTTTTGGCGTGGATATGTATTTGCCGTCTTTTTTAGAAATTGCAAAAGATCTCGGCGTGAGTCCAGAACAAGTACAATACACGCTCACCTCTTTTGCTTATGGCATGGCGTTTGGTCAGCTTTTCTGGGGGCCTTTTGGTGATAGTTTCGGACGAAAACCAATTATTTTACTCGGTGTCATTGTAGGCGCACTAACAGCTTTAGTACTCACCGAAATAAATTCAGTCGGAAATTTCACCGCACTTCGTTTTGTGCAAGGTTTCTTTGGTGCCGCACCTGTTGTGCTTTCCGGCGCATTATTGCGTGATTTATTTAGTAAAGATCAGCTATCCAAAGTGATGTCCACCATCACATTAGTATTTATGCTTGCACCTTTAGTTGCGCCAATTATTGGTGGTTACATCGTTAAATTTTTCCATTGGCATGCGATTTTTTATGTTATTTCACTTGTGGGATTATTAGCCGCAGCATTGGTCTTTTTCATCATTCCAGAAACCCATAAAAAAGAAAATCGCATTCCACTGCGCCTAAATATTATCGCTCGCAATTTCCTTCTACTTTGGAAGCAAAAAGAAGTGCTCGGCTACATGTTTGCCGCCTCTTTTGGATTTGGTGGGTTGTTTGCTTTTGTTACTGCAGGATCAATTGTCTATATCGGCATTTATGGAGTTCCCGTCGATCAGTTCGGTTACTTCTTCATGATGAATATCATTACAATGATCTTTGCCTCCTTTTTGAATAGCCGATTTGTCACTAAAGTGGGCGCAGAAACAATGTTACGGATAGCCCTCACAATTCAATTCCTTTCTGGAATGTGGCTAATTTTAACCGCACTTTTAGATCTCGGATTTTGGCCAATGGCAATTGGCGTTGCCTTTTTCGTCGGTCCAAACCCTGTGATTTCCTCAAATGCAATGGCATCAGCTTTAGAAAGATGTCCTCAAATGGCGGGAACTGCAAATTCTTTGATTGGCAGCGTACGTTTTGCAGTGGGTGCAATTATGGGAAGTTTAGTTGCGTCAATGAAAATGGATACCGCCGCACCAATGCTCTTTACTATGGGGGCATGTGTCGCGATTTCTGTATTGGCATATTACTTTCTAACCAGCCGAAATCTTAAAAAATCTGTGGGAAAATAAGCTCACAATTCATTAATGTTCCCTCAATGTTAGTGAGGGAACATTAATTTCTAACGTTTCGATCCTAAATAAATCGCAAATAAAGTGAGCAATGCACCAAGCCATTGCCAAAGATTAATCGCTTTATCCAAATAAAAATAATCAATCAACAATGCAGCTACTGGCTCAGTGAATAACAATAATCCAGTAACACTTAGCGAAAGCAAAGGGATTGAATAAGCAATCATACCCCAAGCAATGCACTGCATTACTGCACCGTAAATGAAGACTAATCCCCAATCCTGCCATGTTGTTGGATAAAGATTGTTTGAATTGAAAATTAAAGACGGGATAAACAGCGCTAAAGCACCGCTCAGACTGATCATTAACATCAACGGAAATAATGCTATTGGCTCTTCTTGATGGACTTTTTTCACCATCACCATAGAACCAGCTAACATTACCGCTGAAATTAAACCAATCACAATGCCATAAATGCCGTCAATATTATGCTGTAATTCTTCAACTGAAATTAACGCCACACCAAGCACAGCTAAAAATAAGCTAAGTATTTGTAGTTTACTTTGACGTTCTGCAAAAAAGACAAAACCAATGGCAGCTAAACAAAAAATTTGCAAGCTATTTAATAAAGTTGAAATGCCTGGGCCTACGGCGTAAATACTTTCATGCCAAAAGGCAAGATCAAACGCTAAAAATACTCCAGAAAGTGCGGCAAAAAATAAGGCTTTTTTACTTTTGGGAAAAGGTTGGCGTTTTAGTTTCATTAAAAAATAGAAAATGCCTGATGCAATTAATAATCGCCAAAAAGCAATTGCATAAGCACCGACAGGCACAAACTTAACAATTAAGCTACCTAACCCAAATAAAATACAGCCTACCATCAACATCAAAGAGGCAATATTATTTTGCTTTTCCATTAAACAAAGACCATCCATAACGGCAAGCAAACCGCAATAAATAATAGGATAAATAAACTATTGGCAGATAATTTCCACTTTTGGAAACTATGTAGAATCAGAATAGCTGCAATAACAAAATGGCAAACAAAATAAATGATGTAAGCGAAAATACTGTCAGAATAAACCGCACTTTCCATGCCATTTAAAAGTAAAAATAAAAACATTGCCAAAGCATTCAAGACGAGCAATATAATCATGGCTAAGGGAAACAATGCAATAAAACCTTGTAAACGATTTCGTGCAATAACCAGCGCAAGATTTGCCAAAATCACGCCAGATAAAATCGGTGCAAACGGGTTATATTCCGCAAAATTACTCGCAGAAAGCACGGTAAAAATCATTAAGTAACTCAAGCAACCTAAACCCGCAATTAATGCAGCCATCAATAAAAAACTGTTACGGATTTTTTCAGTTTTTGGTTGTTTCCAAATAAAATACACGACGGAAAGACCACATACGCTCATCACATTAGTAAGCGTGTAATTATTCTGTAATAGGCTTATCAGCAACCACACCGCCCAATAAATAGCAAAAGTCAGATTCACTTTAATTAAACGACCACGTTGTCCTGGGCAAATTTCGCCGCGATAAAACACCAACAAAGAAATTAACTGTGCAACCAACACACCTACACCTAAATAAGGCATTGTTTGCTTTTCAGGTTGCAAAGAAAAAATAAATAGATCGATGCCAAGCACCATTGAGATCGATAATACCGCAAGCAATGCCGCGATATATTTAGAAGATTGTTCTGACATAATTTTGACGTCTGAAAAAATAATGCGCCATTATGCTAAAAATTCATTAAATTTTAAAGTAGAATGAAACCAATTATAACCGCACTTAGGTACATGAATGTTACTTAGTATTTTATATATCATCGGTATCACCGCTGAAGGAATGACTGGTGCACTTGCGGCTGGTCGTGAAAAAATGGATATTTTTGGCGTGATAATTATCGCATCCGTTACTGCCATTGGTGGCGGCTCTGTGCGTGATGTACTACTCGGACATTACCCTCTCGGCTGGGTTAAGCATCCAGAATATTTTTTAATGGTGGCAAGTGCTGCGGTGATTACCGTATATGTCGCGCCATTCATCAACCATTTTATGCGCTACTTCCGCACTATTTTCTTGGTGCTCGATGCCATGGGTTTAGTGGTGTATTCCATTATTGGTGCACAAATTGCGATGGATATGGGACATAGCCTCACCATTGTAAGTATTGCAGGCTGTATTACAGGTGCCTTTGGCGGGGTTCTACGCGATATGCTATGCAATCGAATTCCTCTCGTGTTCCAAAAAGAACTCTATGCCAGCATTGCGCTATTTGCCACACTGACTTATTACGCATTAAGCACACTTCAAGTAGAACATACACTTGCTGTGTTACTCACACTTATTAGCAGCTTTACTTTACGCCTTTTAGCTATTCATTTCGAATGGGGATTGCCAGTGTTTAATTACCAAGAACTCACATCGGAAGAACAAGATAAGCTGCCAAATAAAAAGAAATAAATACAATAAAGGAAATAACTATGTTAGAACAAATGGGTAAACAAGCCAAAGATGCGGCATTTATCTTGGCTCAACTCACCACTGCTGAAAAAAATCGTGCATTATCCATTATTGCAGAACAACTCGAACAACAATCACCGCTTATCTTAGCTGAAAACGCAAAAGATATTGACCTTGCCAAACAAAATGGATTATCAGATGCCTTGATTGATCGCCTACTGCTCACGCAAGAACGTTTGCAAGGCATTGCTAATGATGTACGCCACGTTATTTCACTTTCAGATCCTGTGGGGAAAATCATAGACGGCGGTACATTGGATAACGGACTTAAAATCGAACGCGTACGCACTCCGCTCGGCGTCATTGGCACAATTTATGAGGCTCGCCCAAATGTAACCATTGATGTGGCAAGTCTTTGCCTTAAAACGGGTAATGCAGTAATTTTACGCGGTGGTAAAGAAACGCAGTTTTCTAACAAGATCTTAATCGAAGTTGTGCAAAATGCTTTAGAGCAAGCAGGCTTACCAAAATTTGCTGTGCAAGCCATTACCGATCCAAACCGTGAACTCGTTATGCAATTATTAAAACTAGATCGCTATGTGGATATGATTATTCCTCGTGGTGGCGCGGGTTTACATGAATTGTGTAAACAACATTCGACTATTCCTGTTATTGTAGGTGGCGTGGGTGTTTGCCATACTTTCGTTGAAGAAAGTGCGGATCAAAATAAAGCGATTTTTGTTATTGATAACGCCAAAACACAACGCCCAAGCACCTGTAACACATTAGAGACATTGTTAGTTCAACATTCTATTGCTGAAGAATTTTTACCCAAACTCGTCTCTCACCTCGCATCCAAAAATGTAAAATATCATGCAAAATCCACCGCACTTAATATATTGAAACAAGCAGGTGCGAATGTCCGCGAAGTGACTGAAAAAGAATTACGCGAAGAATGGGGATCATTGGATTTGAATGTCGTTGTTGTAGAAGATATTCATGCCGCTATTGGGCATATTCGCCAATATGGTACGCAACATTCTGAAAGTATTTTAACTTCCTCACAAAACTTAGCGCGTCAATTTATCAATCAAGTCGATGCCGCTGCCGTTTATGTGAATGCAAGCACACGCTTTACTGATGGCGGACAATTTGGATTAGGCGCAGAAGTTGCCGTGAGTACCCAAAAACTTCACGCTCGTGGCCCAATGGGATTAGAAGCATTAACAAGTTATAAATGGGTTTGTGAGGGAGACTATACTGTACGTGGATAATGCGTTCTGAATAAATAAAGATCAAGCTATAGCTAAACTGGACGAATACTCTCTACGTCTAGTTTAGCATCAAACTCTTTCTGTAAAAGTAGAATTTTATTGTCTTGTTGAAGTGCGGTTCTCGCTTGCTCCCGTAAGGTTTGATAAATATTACGGCGATATTCCATCGGTGTGGTGACAGAACTGTCATCAATATTAATTTTTATATGAATAGCCTTACCTTGAAGTTTACTTAATGCTTCAGTTAAATGCTTGATACTTCTCTCTTGGCGTAGATGGGATTTTTCTGAATGTAATCCAAGATTGATTTCATCATCAGTTTCACTTTGTAAGAAACAATTTAACGCTAATTCTTTGCTAAATCCTGTTACCCCTGAACGTTCCACTATATCAGCCCACTCATCTTGTTGTTGAGTTTGGGTAATGATTTTTAAACGTAATTCAGGCGTAATATCTTTTAAAATCGCCTGTTTTATATCAGAAGGGCGAACGCCTGTATCGGCTTTAGCAAGCTCTGGATTACTCCATTCCCAACGATAAGTCTCTGCATCTAAAATCTCCCGTTCTTCCTGCATTATTTCGGCATTATCCTCCATAGAATTTTCAACAATAGCTACGTCTTTAGCCATACTAGCTATTTGAGGAGAAAAAGAGGAAAGTTTTTCATTTTTTAATTTTGGTACAGACATTTCGCGCACAGGAAGTGCGGTCATTTTTTTATTCGATTTTTCTTCGTCTAGTTCTTGGATGTGATGTAAAGTCTCACTTACTGCAGCTAATGATTCAGCTTTATGTTCTTGACGTTCTTGATTTTCCAGTTGTGTTAAATGTTCAAGCGCATCTAAAGCTGAAAAACTTGCCAAATTTGGAATGCCTGTTTTATTTGATTTTGCTTGAGAATAAGCTGATTTGATATTTTGCGACAGTACTGGCACATCGACATAATTACCTGTATTTTCAACCGCACCTGGAGTTGATAGCGGTGGAGTAATTGTAGTGTTAGCCTTTGGTACTGCCGTAAGGAACTTTGGGTGGAATGCCAATGCCCTCAATAATGTCATTTCTGTGCCAATACGACGGTTTGGCGCATTTGATAAGTCTTTTCTACCAGAAACAATCACTTGATAAAAAAACTGAACATCTTCTGGAGAGATATGTTTGGCTAAAAATGAAAAATGTTCATTGTCATCTGAAGATTTTTGTGGAAGAAGTTGCATGAGTGCAATTTGATGTAATTTTTCTGCACATTCACCAAGTAATTTATCCCAATCACCTGCCGCATCTGCAACTTTTTGCAGTGTTCGCATTAATAGTTCACCATTACCTTGGTGTAAAGCGTACAAAATGTCAACAGAATAGTTATCATCAAGCAATCCTAACATATTGCTTACAACACTATTAGTAACTTGTTGGTCACCCATAGCAATGGCTTGATCGGTTAAACTTAAGCTATCACGAATACTTCCTTGCGCCGCTTTTGCAAGTTTAACTAACGCAGGATCTTCAAAAGGAATATTTTCTTGCGTCAAAATACCGGCAAGATGCTGGGAGATTTGCGTTTCATCTAATGCTTTGAGATGAAATTGTAAACAGCGAGAAAGAATAGTTACAGGTAATTTTTGTGGATCCGTTGTCGCGAGTAAGAATTTTACATATTCTGGTGGTTCTTCCAACGTCTTGAGCAACGCATTAAATGAATGACGAGATAGCATATGGACTTCATCGATTAAGTAAACCTTAAATCTGCCCACAACTGGTTTATATTGCACGTTATCTAATAATTCGCGCGTGTCTTCAACTTTTGTGCGGGATGCCGCGTCAATTTCAATTAAATCAATGAAATTGCCTTGCTCAATCGCTTTACAATTTTCACATTCACCACAAGGCGTAGCCGTTATACCATGTACGCAATTTAATCCTTTTGCAAATAATCTGGCAATAGAGGTTTTCCCTACACCACGGGTGCCTGAAAAGAGGTAAGCGTGATGTAGTCGATTATCTTTTAATCCATTTGCTAATGCCGTGATAATGTGTTCTTGCCCAACAACATCAGAAAATGTTTTTGGCCGCCACTTTCTGGCTAAGACTTGATAGCTCATCGAATCCTTAATTAATGACCTTCAAAATTGACGAGTGTATAGCAATCAACGCCCAAATTATTTAAGCGTTTTTCGCCACCTAATTCAGGTAAATTAATCACAAATGCAGCGTGTTTTACCGCTCCACCTAAACGTTGCACTAATTTTACTGTTGCTTCAACGGTGCCGCCTGTTGCTAATAAATCATCAATGATTAAAACATTGTCACCTTCTGAAATTGCATCAACGTGCATTTCCAAAGTATCTTGACCATATTCTAATTGATAAGATTGAGAAATAGTTTCGCGCGGTAATTTTTTAGGTTTACGTACTAATTCAAAAGGTAAACCAAGTGCTAGGGCAACAGGTGCGCCAAAAATAAAACCACGAGATTCGGTTCCAAGCACTTTGGTAAGTCCTTTGTCACGATATTGTTCCACAATAAGATCTATTGTTGCTTTAAAAGCTGATGGAACTTCTAAAAGGCTGGTAATATCACGAAAGATAATGCCTTCTTTTGGATAGTTAGGAATTGATTTGATAGAAGATTTTATTAAATCAAGTTGTGTCGTCATAAATATTGCTCACAAAGTG
The DNA here is from genome assembly GCF_018829625.1 of Haemophilus sp. SZY H36. Classification (NCBI taxonomy): domain Bacteria; kingdom Pseudomonadati; phylum Pseudomonadota; class Gammaproteobacteria; order Pasteurellales; family Pasteurellaceae; genus Haemophilus; species Haemophilus sp. SZY H36. Next base: position 477,226 of record NZ_JAHKKA010000001.1, read on the forward strand.
CGGTTAAGAAAATAAATATTTTTGGATAGGCATTCTATCATAAAAACGCAAAAAATATGCGTCATACCAAAATTTCATACAACCAAAGTTGAATTTAAATAAAGTATAACGCATATCTGTATTTAACGTTTTTATAAAAACTAAATTTCCAATAATAATCTTGTTGGGTCTTCCAATAATTCTTTAATCGTTACCAAGAAACCAACAGATTCACGGCCATCAATTAAGCGATGATCGTAAGATAAAGCAAGGTACATCATCGGACGAATCACAACTTGACCATTAAGCGCAATCGGGCGTTCTTTAATTGCATGCATTCCTAAAATCGCACTTTGTGGTGGATTGATAATTGGGGTGGACATAAGAGAACCAAACACGCCGCCATTTGTAATGGTAAAGTTGCCTCCTGTGAGATCTTCTACAGTCAATTTGCCATCACGACCTTTTTCAGCTAATGCTTTAATTTGTTTTTCAATATCAGCCATACTGAGCTTATCGCAATCACGAAGCACTGGTGTGACTAATCCACGTGGAGTGGAAACCGCGATACTAATATCAAAATAGTTATGGTAAACAACATCATCCCCATCAATAGAAGCATTAACTTCAGGATAACGTTTCAATGCTTCCACAACCGCTTTGATATAAAAAGACATAAATCCTAAACGAACACCATGCTGTTTTTCAAATTTTTCGCCGTAGGTTTTGCGCAAAGTCATTATCGGCTGCATATCCACTTCATTGAAAGTAGTAAGCATTGCTGTACTATTTTTGGCTTCCAGTAAACGTTCAGCAATACGTTTACGCAAACGGGTCATTGGCACACGTTTTTCAGAACGTGCACTATAAGCTACCGTACTAATTGTATTTTGCTCAGTGGCAACTTCTTGTTTCGCTTGCAGTGCTTGTCGTTTTGCGATTTCACGTTCAATATCTTCACGTGTTAAACGACCGCCAACACCCGAACCTTGAATTTGATCGGCTTGTAAATCATGTTCTGCCAATAAACGGCGAATCGCAGGGCCTTGATCCGCATTATGATTATGACTATTTTCAATCGCTGCATGTTGACGATCAGATGGTGTAGGTTCATTCGTTGCTTTTAACGTCGTGGAACTGACATCCCCTTCTTGAGCCGTAGAAATTTTTCCTAGCAGCTGTTTACTCACCACAGTTTCGCCCTCAGCTTGAACAACTTCTGCCAGTACGCCATCAGAAAGTGCGGGTACTTCTAGCACGACTTTATCCGTTTCAATTTCTACAATAACTTCATCACGTTTCACAGTATCGCCTACTTTTTTATGCCAAGTAGCAACGGTTGCATCCGCAACTGATTCAGGTAGGTCTGGAACAAGAATTTCAATGGTCATTTTATTTTCCTTATCTCTTAAAGTGCAACTTATTGCACTGAATTACTCTTTTACTTTTTATCCAGGATGCAACAAGTACACCTGTAAATTTATAAAAATATCTTAATTTTTAACCGCACTTTATAGGGTTAACGCATCTTCCACTAACTGTTTTTGCTGTTTAGTGTGAAGCGACATATAACCCACAGCAGGCGAAGCTGAAGCTGGACGCCCTGCATATTTGAGTTTAACGGATTCTGGAATTGCTGATTCAAAATTATGTTTACTGCAATACCAAGCCCCTTGGTTAAGTGGTTCTTCTTGACACCATACGAAATCAGTCACGTGTGCATAAGGCGCAAGTGCTTTCTTCACATCCTCATGCGGGAATGGATAAAGCTGCTCAATGCGGATAATCGCTACATCTTTCTGATTATTCGCACGACGTTGTTCAAGTAAATCGTAATAAACTTTACCTGAACACATTACCACACGTTTTACGTCTTTAGGATCAAGCTCGTCAATTTCTCCAATTACCGTTTGGAAAGCTCCATTAATCAACTCATCTAAACTGGATACAGCCAATGGATGACGTAACAAAGATTTTGGAGAAATGGCAATCAATGGACGGCGCATTTTACGTAAAGATTGACGGCGCAACATATGGTACACCTGTGCTGGCGTTGATGGCACACAGACCTGCATATTTTGTTCAGCACAAAGTTGCAAATAACGTTCAAGGCGGGCGGAAGAATGTTCTGGACCTTGTCCCTCATAGCCATGAGGCAATAACATAACTAAACCACACATTCTGCCCCATTTTTGTTCGCCAGAGCTAATAAATTGGTCGATAACAATTTGTGCACCATTAGCAAAATCGCCAAATTGCGCTTCCCAAATGGTTAAAGTTTTTGGATCTGTTGTTGCATAGCCATATTCAAAAGCAAGTACGGACTCTTCTGAAAGTACAGAATCCCATACTTCAAAACGACCTTGGTTAGCATGCAAATGTGTCAATGGCACATATCCCGTACCATCATTTTGATTATGCACAACGGCATGACGATGGAAAAAGGTTCCGCGCCCTGCATCTTCACCTGATAAACGAACATTAACACCTTCATCAAGTAAGGTTGCATAAGCCATGGTTTCAGCCATACCCCAGTCGAGCAACTTCTCGCCTTGATACATTGCTTTACGATCATTATAGATTTTTTCTACACGAGGATGCGCACGTAAACTTTCTGGATATTCACACACACGTTTAGCAAGCGTTAAAAAACGTTCCTGTGAAAATTTGCTTTCATACGGCGCAGTCCAATCATAGTTGAGATATTGCAACCAATCCATTTTTGCCGTATCCATTTCTCGCCATTCTGATACAACTCGATCACCATTATCTAGCGCATCACGATAATCATTCGCCATCTCGGTGACTTGTTCTTCAGTCATCACGCCTTCTGAAACTAAGCGATCTGCATAAACTTTACGCGGTGTAGGATGTTTTTTGATGATGCTATACATCATTGGCTGAGTAGCTAATGGTTCATCAGCTTCGTTATGACCATGACGGCGATAAGAAATCAAATCAATAAAAATATCTCGTTTGAATAAATTACGGTATTCCACCGCCATACGCGCAGCAAAAGCCACCGCTTCAGGATCATCACCATTAACATGAATAATCGGCGCTTGAATCATTTTCGCAATATCGGTGCAATACTCTGTAGAACGCGTGTCATTCGGATTAGATGTCGTAAAACCAATTTGGTTATTAATCACGATACGAATGGTACCGCCCACACTGTAACCACGGGCATTTGACATATTCAATGTTTCTTGAACAACACCCTGCCCAGCTACAGCGGAATCACCATGTACTGTAATCGCTAAAACTTGACTACGCGTTGTATCATTAATGCGAGTCTGCCTTGAACGCACAGAGCCCACCACAACTGGACTTACAATTTCCAAATGAGATGGATTAAATGCCAAAGTTAAGTGAACTCGCTTATCATCCACTGCGAAATCAGAAGAAAAACCTTGATGATATTTCACATCTCCCGTACGTTCACTCGAATGTTTACCCGCAAATTCATCAAATAAATCCTCAGGCTTTTTACCTAATACATTCACGAGCATATTCAAACGCCCACGGTGTGCCATTCCCATTACCACATCATTTACCCCTTGGCGACTGGCATGACGGATAATTTCTTTCATCAATGGAATAAACGCATCACTTCCTTCTAAGGAAAAGCGTTTCGCCCCCGGGAATTTTGCACCTAGATAACGTTCTAAACCGTCTGCAGCTGTCAGTTCACGAAGAAAATTGACACGTTCCTCTGATGTAAAAAGCGGTTTCTCTAACACACTTTCCATCTTGCTCTGAAGCCAAGTTTTCTGTGCCATATCTTGCACATGCATAAACTCCAAACCAATTGAGCCACAATATGTCTCTTTCAACATTTGAGCTAACTCACCAAGCTTAATGGTATCGCGTTTGTAAACGTAATGATTAATATTGAAGGTTTCGTTGAGATCTTGTTCAGTAAAACCGTGATGACGATAATCTAATTCAGGGACGGAAGAGACTTTCCAACGATAATAATTGAGGGGATCGAGATTCGCCTCTAAATGGCCACGAAAACGATAGGCATTGATAAATTGTAGAACTTTCACCAATTTTGCACCAGCAGCAGGATCTATCACTGTCACCGCTTCATTATGATTTTCTCGCGCCAAACGACGAAAATAATCTCGCACTGGTGTATGAGGCTGTTCAAGTGCGGTCATTTTTGGTAAAGAATCAAAAGTGGCTCGCCAGCTTTCCTCCACCGACTGCGGATCACTCAAATAGCTTTCATAAAGTTCTTCTATATAAGATTGATTTGCACCGCCTAATGCTGTGCTAGCTAACCAATCATCAAATGCCTTGTTTTGTTGCATAATTACCTCTTAATTATCAGTGATGTCTCACTTCTTTTTTTCATTATACATAGGATTTCATTAGAAATAATCCCCAAAATCGAAATTGTTATAGATTTATTAGCCAATTCAAATATTTAGTCTAGTAGATTTCTATAAAATACTCATATAACGAAAAAGGCGGAAAATCCGCCTTTTATAATTTAGTCTAGTAATATCTACTTAAAAACTTAAGAATGGTGCTATTTTTTCAATGGTTGTTGAACCTAAACCATCAATTTTTGACAATTCTGCCATATCTTTAATTTTGCCAACCTTATTACGATAGTCGATGATTGCTTGCGCTTTTTTCTCACCGATACCAGAAAGCTGTTGTAATGTTTTAGCATCCGCTTTGTTAATATCGATCTTAGCTGAATCGGCAACAGACTTAACTTTATCTTTTGCACTATTCATTTTTTCTGCGGCTTTTTCTTTCGTTTCTTTCACTTTCTCCGCTGCTTTGTGTTTTAAAGCTTTGTGACTATCTTCTGATGAAGAATCTTTTAATGATTTTACTTTCTCTTTTACTGAATCAACTTTTTCTTTCGCAGCAGCCATTTTTTCTTTCACAGAAGAAACGCCTTCAGTTGCTTTTTCTTTTGTTGAAGAAACTTTTTCTAAAACATTTCGTTTCGCAGCTGACGCAGAATCTTTTACTGATTTCACATTTTCTGAAACGGTTGTTTTAACATTATCTTTAGCCACATCTTTTAATGTAGCCAATGGATTTTCATTTGCTAATGCAGAACCTGAAATAGCAAGGGTAAGTGCGGTAACACTTAAAAGAGATTTTAAAGATTTCATATAAACTCCTATTATAAAATTTGCCAAAGGCATGCTTAAGACTTCCTCTCTGGCAATTAGTTCAAAATACCATAAAAAATTCACCGCACTTTTAACGATTTAAAAATGGGTTTGTCTGTTTTTCTCGGCCAATGGTTGTATAAGGCCCATGCCCAGCAATAATAATAAGATCATCATTCAACGGTAATAGTTTTGTTTTAATTGAAGAAATCAATGTTTCATAATCGCCACGAGGAAAATCGGTGCGACCAATTCCGCCTTGAAATAATACATCTCCTGTAAATGCCACTTTTTTCTCATGTTCAATAAAACCAATATGTCCAGGTGTATGCCCTGGTAAATGTAAAATCTCGAAATTAAAGCCATCTAATTTTAAGATTTCTCCTTCTTGATTAAACCAACGATCAGGTAAAAAGGCCTTAATATTTGGTAAACCAAAACGTTGGGCTTGTTCTGGCAAACTCTCAAATAAAAATTTATCTTCTTCATGAGAACCCCAAATTTCAACACCAAAATGTTGTTTTAATTGCATCGCTGCGCCAACATGATCTAAATGACCATGGGTAAGTAAAATCACTTTAAGATTTAAATCCAGTTCTTCAATACGCTGAATTAGGCGTTCGGCTTCGCCACCTGGGTCAATGATTGCTGCATTTTTGTCTTCATCCCAAATCAAAGAACAGTTTTGTTGAAATGCGGTGACTGGGATAATTTCGATATTCATGTTTGCTCCTTATAATCGATAAAATTGTTGAGTATTCAAAAGCATTTGCTCTTGAACATAATGCAATGGTAAGGATTTTAACTCAGCTACTTTCTTCACGACTGCGAATAATTGCTCAGAAATTACCGCACTTTCAAATCCTTCGTATGGCCAGGGACTATCCGTTTCAATCATCAAACGGTTTAACGACAAATGTTGAGCAACATATTGCGTTTTATAATTCCATAAAATATCAGGTGTTAGACTCGCAAAATATGGTGTAGATAAAAATTTCTGAAAAGATTTTTCATCTGTCTTAAACCAATGAAAATGAACTCGTTGGATATTATGTTTCTGTAATAATTCGAGGGCAATATCCACATCATTATGCACAATATGTAAATTTAACGGCAAATCCCATTTTTTCGCTATCAGAATAAATCGTTCCAGTAATTCAATGTAAGGTACGTAATCCAAATTTGAATTTTCACGTTTAGAATAATGTGGCAACCCCACCTCGCCAATCGCAGAAATCGATGAATGATGTTCATCAATCCATTGAAATAATTCTTCTCGCTCTTCTAAATTGAGCAAAGGCTGTTCAGGATGAAAACCAGCTGCAATATAAAGTTTCTCGGGATAAGCCTGTTTTAAATTCAATAGTTTTTTAGCACTTTTTAGATTCGTACTTACCGCAAGCATACCTGTAATCTTTGGCTCACCAAGTGTTTTCTGAATATTCTCATCAGAGAGTTGATCCAAATGAAGATGACTGTCAAATAGCATAGTATTTTCCAATGAAAAACCGCACAAAAGTGCGGTCAATTTTAAATTTATTTTATACCCCTTTCCAGGTTCTAACAGGGCCTGTATCCACATGAATAAAATTACTTGTCGGATAATATCCTACCCCACCATTACTCAGATTTTCTGCAGTAGCTTTTACTTTAGCCAAAGGCACACCTGCAATACGAAAATCAATGGCCTTACCTTTAATATGATAACTATTACTTGCTACTCCGCTACTTTGACGATGACGCATTGCATTAGTTGCAGCAGAACGATACCCACAAATTACTTCAATTTCAGCATTACGTAACCCTAAATTACTTTGAATGTCATAAAACTTGTGGAACAAATTTGGATCCATTTTACAAACTTGGTTTGTTCGTTTATCGCGCATAAAATGGTCTAATTTTTTTAATGTGGCACTTGCGAAACCTTTTTGAGCCGAAAACTCACCGCTTAATTGCTCTCCCGTATTAATGTTACGGAAAGTCAAAATACGAGGCTTAGGTGTTGAAACCATTGCTAATACAGAATTTGGTACAACTGATGCACCTAAAACAATGCCACCGAGCGACAGCCACTTACGTTTCTGTTTATCAACTTTGTGCATCCTCTCTCCTTTCTATTTTTTGATGGACTATTAGAGATATTTTTTGACGACATTCCAGTTAATTCCACTGAAATTCATCAATCCATCATATTTATAAATATCTGGCAATGTCTGAATTTTTCCATTCTCAACCCAAGATGTCACATAGTATATAAATACTGGGTTTTCTGAACGAATTGGGGCAGAAACCGTTTTTTTACTTTCTAAAACATTCTTTTTACGTTCATCAGACCACCCCGCTTCTTTCAATAAAATACTAGCAAGTTGATCAGATTTTTCAACACGCACACAACCAGAACTTAATGCGCGATCTTTACGGCTAAATAGCCCATGATTTGGCGTGTCATGTAAATAAATGGCATCTGAGCTTGGCATATTAAATTTATAATTACCCAGTGCACTATCACCTGCAGCTTGTCGAACTCGATAAGGGAATTTATTACCAATAGATGCCCAATTTATCGAGTAAGGATCAATCACATTTCCAGCACTATCCAAAATGGAATAATTATGAGCGGCAATATAACTAGGATCTGCTTTCATTTTTGGCAATAAATCTTCATTGATTAAGCGAGTGGGAGCATTCCAAGGTGGATTAACAACAACACTACTTAATTTACTATACATCACCGGTGTGCGACGCTCATCCTTACCAACAATAACACGGGATTCCAAAGTTAAATTACCATCGCGATAATACTGCAATTTATAACTTGGAATATTTACAAAGATGCCATTATGAAAATCAGGAATTACTCGCAAACGCTGTGCATTAATTGCAAGTTTCTGCCCAACCTCTGATAAGCCTGATGCAGATACCATTGATGATAACGCTTTAACAGTTTGATGATATAAGTGATTATCGCCCGATAAACTTTTTACAAAACCTAAAAGTTGACCATTTTCTACCGCACTTAACCAACGTTGAATATGCTCATCTGCAGGTTGTTGAACTTGATAAGCACTAGATGAATACAACCAACGTTGAGCTTGCGCGCCTACATTTTGAGTATAATACAAATAATCTAGCAATATATCGCTCAATAAAACATCATAAGTTAATCCACCTTGTTGTTCGATCAATTCAAAGGATTCTAAGGATTTTGCTGAACGTTTAGAAATACCGCTAGCTACCATGGCGGCATAATCCTGTAATAATTGGTGAGCCGCAGCATTATCTTTCCATAGTGGCGTATATTTACGTTCTGCATATAAACGAGCTAACAAAGGCTTAAACTGTAAAGCATGCTCACCTATTTCATGGGTGAGAGACATTTCTAAAATTGCTTGCTTTTCCTGTGATAAGCGAACTTGATCTAATTTAATTTCCTCTTCAAGCTTTTGTTTTTCTTCTGGAGATAAATACGAAACATCAACGCCATGAAGTTGCGCCGATTGTCCATTTCTTACAAAATCTGCTAAAGCGCATCCAGATGTCATCATTGATAATGACAACGCAAATACTGAGAGCTTTGCAGTGCTTTTAAACATAGCCATTCCTTAAACATTTCCTAAAACAACCGCACTTTATTTAAGTTCTAAAATAAAGTGCGGTTAAAATAATTTTATTTTTTCTCTTCTACTGTTTCTGTTGATTTCTGTATTTCTTTACCAACATCTTGCCCAGTTGAATTCAACATGACAAAATCCGCAGCCATTTTTTCTGCTTCTTTTAAGAAGAAATCTGGCGCTTCATAATCTTTCGGTAAATCATCAATATCATTTAATGCTTTTTTACCTTCGCGTTTGAAACGCTCATTAATATCTTTTAAACGTCTTGCATCATCTTTATCATTTTCAGCTTTACGCATTTGATAATTCAGCGATAAGAATTTGCGATCACGGCGCTCATTACGAATTTTTAAATCTTCATTCAATGCAATAAATTCAGGATCTTTAGCAATACGCTCAAGATGCTTTTTATTTAATACATCAACATCTTTGCGAGCATTGCCAACTTCAGTATAAGTTGCAGATGGAATTTTATCCCATGGCAATGCATTATCTTCCTTATCTTCGCCGTACTCTTTGGCATCGATAATTTCAGGGAAATTAATATCTGCAGCAACGCCTTTTAACTGAGTTGAACCACCATTAATACGATAGAACTTTTGAATCGTATACTGTAATAAACCTAATGGTGTTTGATCTAAATCATAGGTAAAATTTAATGAGCGACTTTGCTGAACCGTACCTTTACCAAAAGTATTCTGACCAATGATAATACCACGATTGTAATCTTGCATTGCGGCAGCAAAAATCTCAGATGCTGATGCGCTATAACGATTAATCATCACCAATAAAGGCCCTTTATATTGCTGTGCTGAATCATCATCTTCATGTACCCGAATACGCTGATAAGCATCTCTTACCTGAACTACAGGTCCATCTGTAATAAACAGACCACTTAATGCAACAGCTTCTGTTAATGCGCCACCACCGTTCTCACGCAAATCAACAATTAAAGCATCCGCCTTCTGATTTTCTATATTAGTGAGTAATTTTTTTACATCACTTGTTAAACCGATATAAAAACTAGGAATTTTAATCACTGCAATATTTTTACCATCAATTTTATTCATGGTTAATTTTGCAGCTTGATCTTCAATACGCACTTTATCGCGCACTAAAGTAATAATACGAGATTTTCCACCTTTAGACGGCTCAATTTCCAACCGAACTTTTGTGCCTTTTTTACCTTTGATTTTCTCAACGATATCTTCTAAACGCCAGCCAACAATGTCTTCAATCTCGCCTGTAGCTTGTCCCACACCGATAATTTTATCTCCGGGATGTAATTTTTTGCTTTTTTCAGCTGGTGCGCCAGGAACAAGTGACTTGATGCTTGTTTCATCATCTTCTGATTGTAAAGTTGCCCCAATCCCCTCAAGAGAAAGATTCATGCTTTCGTTAAAACTTTTCGCCGTTCTTGGTGCAAGATAGCTTGTATGTGGATCAATTTCGCGAGCAAATGCATTTAAATAAGTTTGAAGAATGTCATCTGCCTTCGTTTGAGTTAAACGGCGAATTGCCAAATTATAACGTTTGGTGAGTTTTGACTTAATTTCTGACCATTTTTTATCTTTTAATTTAAGATTAATAATGTCATTTTTTACTCGTTCTTCCCAAAGTTTGTTGGCTTCCTCTTCGTTTTTCGGAAATGCCGCTTTTTCACGATCAATTTCAATTTGATCCTGGCCATTCAAATTAGGCTCTTTATCTAATAAAGACAACGCATAAGCATAACGTTCATAACGACGCTTCATCATTACATCATAAATATCAAAAGCAGCAGAAAGATCACCTTGATTTAACTGGTCATCCAACTTAGTGCCATATTTTTGACGAAGTTCATCTACATCAGATTGCAAAAAGGTGTTATGGCTAAAATCAATATTTTTAATATAACGATCAAAAATCTTCTCAGAAAAAGCATCATCCAATGAGATCTTTCGATAATGCGATTGGGTTAATCGAGTCGTTGCACGCTTAGTCGCCAACTGATTCTCTTCGCTTGCTGTTGGAATAGTGATATCGCTCAGTTTTAATTTAGGCTGCACAGCCAAAGCAGGCACAGAGCCGATTAACAATACCGATAACAATGCGCTAGTAATCACATTTTTTGAAATATTAGATCTCATAACCTTTCCCGAGTAGAATTAAATCATTATGCAAATAAACGATCTGCAGCTACGCTCATAACCAAACCGTTTTCAAGTTCAACACGTGCTGAGTCTTTTAGCACTTCCACTACTGTTGCTTTTTTCGCATGATCACCAGCTTTCACTTTCACCACAGAACCAACAGAAATTTGTGAAAAATCAACCGCACTTAATGAGGGCTTATTGAAATGTTTAGCATTTTTATTTGCAGGTTTACGTGGGCGTTGTTTTTGTTGTGCTTTTTTCGCTACAGCCTCAGCTTTACGTTTTTCGGCAACACGCGCTTTAGCATCTGCAAGCTGTTGAGCTGCATGGGCTACATGTTCAGCTTCTAACACGCCGGCTGGATTACCTTGCAAATCTACGCGCACTGCGCCTTCGCGACAGCCATGTAAATAACGCCAATTTGATGTGTATTGACGAAGAGCCTGACGCAACTGAGTTTTGCTTACACGCTCATCATCTTGTAATGCTTCCGCTAAATCTTGGAACAGACCAATTTTTAATGGTTTTGCTTCGCCTTCTAAAATAAAGCAAAGTGGGAATTTTTCAGCCAAATACGCAATAATATCTTTTGTATTGGTTAGTTTTTGTGAATTTACTTGCGCATCAGTGGTCTGAACGCCAGATTGAGAATCAGTCATGTTAGTTATCCTAGGGTAAATATAAACCGACCTAGTTTATCGCACTTTTTACAAAATTTACAATGAATCAAAACATTGTGAATAAATTTTGCACAAAAATAGTCAAGAACACTTCCCATATATACTTAAACAAGGCTAAAATGACCCGTTTTTAACAACCGAATAAAAGATAATCTTTCGTGCAAGAATCAAACCTCACACAAAAATCATTTCAAATTATAAAATGCGAAGAATGTGATGTTAACGTAGAAACACCTTTAATATTAAATAAAGATGAACAAGCTGAATGTCCACGTTGTCATCACCATTTAGCGACAGGTGGGCGTTGGTCTGTTCATCGTTGTGCTATGGTTGCTTTATCGATCCTTATTTTGATGCCATTTGCCTTGGGTTATCCCCTATTAAGTCTTCATTTGTTAGGTGTAAAAATTGATGCATCTATTTGGGAAGGTATTTGGAAAATGTCAGTGGCAGGCTATGAATACACTGCCTTTATGGTGTTTATCTGTGCCGTTGTGATGCCAATTACCTTTGCAATTTTAGTCATCATGCTCTGGATTGCAAAAATTTTGCATATTAAACCACGTAGTGTTTTGCTTTTTTTAGGTTATATAAAACCTTGGGTTATGTTTGATGTTTATTTAGTTGCGCTAGGCGTGACGATGTTCAAGGTGCGTGAATATGCAACACTGGAAATTAATGTTTATTTAATTCCCTTTATTTTCACCGCACTTTTGACAACCTTACTTTTTATCAAATTAAACCTTAAAGCATTATGGAAAGAGTTTTATCCCGAAAATGAACCCGCTTATGATGCAAACAACATTGAATTATGTAATGCTTGTAACTATACATTTTCAAAAAACGGTATTCATTACGATAAAAAGAACAACCCACGATGTCCGCGCTGTTTATCGCCTGTTCATATTTCAGATAATATTAAGTTACAACGCACTTGGGCAAGTTTAATTGCAGGGATTATTATGCTTTTCCCAGCAAATTTATTACCCATATCAGGCATTTATTTAACAGGAGCACTCTCTGAAGATACATTAATATCTGGTGTAATTTCTTTTGTTAACATGGGCAGTTATTTTGTTGCTTTCGTGGTATTCTTTGCGAGTATTTTTGTCCCAATCAGTAAAGCGGCAATTTTACTTTATTTACTAAGTTGTGTTCATTTTAAATGGCGACATTCTATAAAATGGCAAATACGTTTATTGCATATTGTGCATTTCGTTGGGCGCTGGTCGATGCTTGATTTATTTGTATTAGCCTTAATGATGTCACTAGTAACACGCGGTGAAATTATTAATTTTACCGTTGGTCCTGGCGCATTTTACTTCGGCGCTGCCGTATTTTGCAGCATGATTTCAACCTCACAATTTGATAGTCGATTAATTTGGAAAATTTATGACAGAGAAAAATAGTTCTTCAATGAAAGATCAACATACAGAAATGACAGCGGCAGTACGAAAAACTCGTCGTATTTCTCCATTTTGGTTACTTCCCTTCATTGCATTATGTATTGGGGCAATTTTATTCTTCCAAATTGTTAAGGAACGTGGCACAAGCATCACGATTACCTTCACCAATGGTTCTGGTATCGTTGCGGATAAAACACAAGTTCGCTACCAAGGTTTACAAATTGGTGTGGTGAAAAAAGTAAATTTCACAAATAACATGCAAAAGGTGGAAGTTATTGCCAATATCAATCCTGAAGCATCAAGTATTTTGCGTGAAAATACAAAATTCTGGCTTGTTCAACCAAATGTTTCACTTGCAGGCATTTCAGGTTTAGATTCTCTCGTATCAGGCAATTACATCACTCTTCAACCGGGTGATGGCGATCGCGAAGATGAATTTATTGCGGAAGAACAAGGCCCCATTGCCCAAGTTTCGCCTGGAGATTTATTGATTCACTTAATTTCTGATGATTTAGGCTCAATTTCTATCGGAGCATCCGTCTATTTTAAAAAATTACCTGTGGGAAAAATTTACGATTATCGCATTAACAAAGACAATAAAGTGCAAATAGATGTTGTGATTGATAAAGCCTATGCACAGTTTGTGAAAAAAGATTCACGTTTTTGGAACATAAGCGGCATTAACGCCAATATTAGCCCATCAGGCTTAAATCTAAATGTAGAAAGTTTAAATGCGGTTGTGCAAGGTGCTGTTTCTTTTGACTCTCCAGCTGACAGCCCAAAAGCAGATGAAAATAGTCATTTCACGCTCTATACCAATTTAAAAGCGGCAAAACGTGGGATTGAAGTCAACGTAAATATCCCAGCATCTTCTGGTCTCGTTGCAGGACAGACCGAAGTTTATTCTCAAGATAATCCTATCGGGATTCTTTCTAAAATAAGTGCGGTTGAAAATAACGATGAAATTTTAGAAGGCAGTTTATTGATAGATCCAAACCAAGCCTCTTTATTTAAAGCGAATAGCAAAATCGTACTTCGCAATAAAAAAACGGATCTTGGTAATTTAGCTGATCCCAAAAAATTCTTTCGTGGCGAATATTTTGATGTCATTGCTGGAGATGGTGAAACTAAGCACCAATTTGATGTCGTTAAAGAAAATGAGTTATTACTCAATGCACCTAATACATTAGTTTTAACACTCACCGCACCAGAAAATTATGGTGTAAGTGAAGGGCAAAATGTGTTTTATAACAACATGCCAATTGGACAAATTGTTTCACAAAAAGTGGATATAAATGGCGTGCAATTTAAAGCAGCAATTGCATCTGAATATCGCAATTTAATTCACGAAAATACACAATTTGTCGCAGCAACCAACTTTGATATCAGCGTTGGATTAGACGGATTGCGTTTTGAGTCCGCGACACCAGAAAAATGGTTACAAGGTGGCGTACGAGTATTAACGAAACAAGGTCAGGGAAAAGCTAAAAATAGCTATCCGCTTTATCAAAATATTAGCAATGCTGAACATGGCATCATCGGAAATATTCTTACGCCAACGATAACCTTACACACCCAAACGTTACCAAGCATTGATAAAGGCTCTCTCGTACTATATCGTCAATTTGAGGTGGGAAAAATTTTAAATATTAAACCTAAAACTAATAGCTTTGATGTGGAGGTTTATATTTATCCCGCCTATCAACATTTGTTGACCGATAAAAGCCGTTTTTGGGTAGAAAGTGCGGCGAAAATTGATATCACACCTAAAGGAATTAGCATTCAAGCGACGCCACTTGCGCGTTCATTAAAAGGTGCTATTAGCTTTGATAATAGTGGTTCAGGTAATAATCGAACACTTTATGCAAATGAAAATTATGCAAAATCCATCGGGCTTGCAATCACCTTAACGGCAGATGATGCAACCAATCTGAGCAAAGGAATGAGTCTGCGCTATTTGGGTTTAGACGTAGGGCAAATTGACAGTATTCAGCTTGATGCAAAATCTAAACGCATCACTGCAAAAGCGTTAATCAACCCTAATTATATGAATATGATTGCAAAAGAAGGTTCTAACTTTACGATTATCTCACCACAAATTTCAGCAGGTGGAATAGATAACCTTGATAGCTTATTACAGCCTTATATCGATATTGAAATTGGGAATGGTAAAGCAAAAACGCAATTCAATTTAGCTCAAACAGCTCCACAACGTAATAAATTTAGTAATGGTACGCCATTTATTTTAGAAACACGTGATGCAATGAATTTAAGTGAAGGTTCACCAATTCTTTATCGAGGCGTAGAAGTGGGTACCGTGAAAAAATTTGAGCTTAACAGCCTTGGTGATCGCGTCTTAGTTCATATCGCAATCATGCCGAAATATAGTCATCTTGTTCGACAAAATACAGAGTTTTGGATTGCATCAGGTTATGACTTTACCTTAGGCTGGAAAGGTGCGGCATTTAATACAGGAAGTGTTCAACAGTTGCTAAAAGGTGGTATTTCTTTCTCCACGCCAGCAGAAAAAGAAATTCAACCACAGGCGCAGCCAAACAAACGTTTCTTACTTCAAATAAAACGCCCTGAAGAAGTGCAAACTTGGGGAAGCGGCGCGTTACCACAATAAATAAAAAATGGATTAAACGGTAAAAGGTTTAATCCATTTTTTATTATCGATTTAAATAGTCCAATAAATTTTCCCACTGTAATTGCATATCTTTCATACCCAGCTCATACATTGCCTGCAATTTATTGGGATCTTTTTCAATACGCTTAATCTTCAAATCAACAGAAGGTCGAATAACAAAAATATCGCCTTTTTCTGCTAGCTTAAGCACATTTTCAACTTGTCGATTATACATGGCATAACGCTGATTTACGGCATCTGCAAAATGTGGATAACGTCGATAAAACCATTTGGCAATCCAAGTCATTGGCTTAGATTTTCTATAATCTAAAGTGCGGGTAAGAATAACAATGATTTTATCGTATCCTAACTTCTGCATTTGTTCGACAGGAATAGAATCTGCAATGGCACCATCCAAATAAGGAATACAGTCTATCTCAACTGGCGTAGAAACATAAGGCATAGCAGAAGTAGCACGCAACACCTCCATTTGGGCCAAAGGATCTATTAATTTGATATATTCTGCTTGTGCAGTTTGTAAATTAGTCATAGCTACATAAAAATCGATATCTGATTCTTTAAATGTTTTATTATCAAACACATCATATTTGAAAGGTACTTCATAAAAAGCAAAATCTTTATTCACGATATTTCCAGTGCTCACCAAACTTTTAAAACTGATATAACGCTTATCTGATATAAATTTCTTGTTATAACGAATTGCCCGCCCTTTTTGCCGAGAAGGATAATTAACACCAAACAATGCACCTGCAGAAACAGAAATGATACCATCAACCCAAAAATCTTTATCTAAGAAGGTATCTAGTACACCCGCCGTGTACATGCCTCGCATCGCCCCACCTTCTAATACTAAGCCAATTTTCATTGATTTTTTAACTTCTTCCATTTAAAAACTACACATAAAAATATTGCGTGTCATTTCTGAACACGCAATTACTTGAACAATCTGGATTAATCCCGTTTCCGACTCAGCAACCACCAAATCATCACGATAAATAGTAAACTTGGCATTAGCGCACCGAAAACAGCAGGCATGTTATAGACAACGCTCATTTGCCCGAAAATTTCATTTACGACATAGAACAAAAAGCCAAAACAGATGCCTGTTACAATTCTAGCTCCCGCTGTCACGCTGCGTAGCGATCCAAAAATGAAAGATAATGCCAATAACATCATTACGCCAACAGACACTGGTTGAAAAATTTTCCGCCAGAATGTAAGTTCAAAACGACTCACATCCTGACCTGTTTCACGTAAAAATGAAATGTAATTATACAAACCTGAAATAGACAGTGATGTAGGACGTAAAGAAACAGCGCCTAATTTATCTGGCGTTAAATTTGTTTCCCATTTTTCCGATAAGCGATTACTTGTCGTGATTTCATCTTTGCTAATCATAGAATGGTTCACTTGACGTAAAGTCCATTTACTTTCATCTTCCGAATAACTTGCTTGGTTAGCATGTTTCAACTCCGTCAAATTACGATGCTGATCAAAAGTATAAATATAAATATCGTTTAATTTTGCATCATCAGTAACACGTCGAACAAACACAAAATTATTACCATCTTTTGCCCAAACGCCATTTTTCATGGAAAGCATTGAACCACCAGAAAGCGCTCGAGCACGCATATCACGTGCGAACTGTTCTGTTTGCGGAATCCCCCACTCACCAATAACCATCGTTAATAAAACTAACGGTAATGCGGTTTTCATCACTGCCATACCAATTTTAAAACGAGAAAATCCAGCGGCTTGCATCACAACGAGTTCGCTTCGACTAGCAAGATTACCCAAAGCCATTAGAGCACCAAGCAATGCTGCCATAGGAAAGAAAGTTTCAATATCTTTTGGAATAGTTAAGCCAGTAAAAGCCACCGCTTGCCAAATATCATAAGTACCTTTACCTACGCTACGAAATTGTTCCACAAATTTGATAATAGCAGACAGCCCAACCAATGTAAGCAAAGTAGCAAAAATCGAACCAAGAATACTTTTTCCAATATAACGATCGAGGGTATTCATCATTTTGCTTATCCTTTTCTACTGAATAAATGGCGGAATTTATACATGGCAGCGCTATCCCAACCGTTTAACACGATACCAAGCAACAAAAAGCCAATATTAACAAGAGGCATAAAAATAGCCGCATCTAATTTTCCTGCTGCCCCCGCAGATTTAAAGGAACTTTGTAATAAAAAATAAATTAAATAGAGTAAAAGTGCGGGTAAAATTTTGGCAAATCTACCTTGTCGAGGATTTACACGACTTAATGGCACAGCAATTAACGCCATGAGTGGAACAGCTAGGATTAATGTAATACGCCAATGCAATTCAGATTTCGCGGAAGGAGAATCTAAACCGATAAGTTGAGACAACGTTAATTCCGCGACTTCATCATTCGTATTTTCTGTTTCCTGATGACCTAAATAGGCTTGATATTCATCAAAATGCGTAATGCGAAAATCTGGCAAAACAGACGTGCCTTCGACTCGTTGCGTATTTTGTAAATTCAGAATTTGATCTCCATTTGGCAGCGCTTTTAATTCGCCTTTTTCAGCAGTCACAACTGATGGTTTCGTTTGTCCTTTTGGCGCAGTTTGGAACAAATACACGTCATTAATTTGATTTCCCTTGATACTATCAATAAATAAAACAAAATTGTTGTTATTTGTTGACATAAACTGACCAGAAGAAAGCGCCCCCATCGTTGGATTCGCTTTGGCATCTTCTACGATCGCAGCTTGTTTTTGAATTGACCAAGGCGAAAGCCACAAGACGTTATAAGCAGCAAGTCCCGCAGTAATCAATGAAAGCATTAATGCCACACGCACTAAAACACGCTGTCCGACACCACAAGCACGCATCACCGTTATTTCACTTTCAGCGTAGAGACGACCAAAAGTGAGTAAAATCGCAATAAACAAACATAATGGCAACATTAATTGCGCCATAGCAGGCATACCAAGCCCAAGCAAGGAAAATACCAAATCAGCTGGTACTTTACCATTAGCCGCAGATCCCAGTACGCGCACTAACTGCTGAGAGAAAAATATCAGCAATAAAATGAACAAAATGGCGACTTGGCTCTTAAATACTTCTTTCGTTAAATATCGAATTAAAATCATCTTATTTCGTTTGTTTTTCTAAATCTAGAATGGGGGAAAACTGGATAAAATCGGTCGCGTATGATACCTTATTTTCGCTGAATTAAACAGAAATTTAAGGACATCAAATGAAATATCAAGCAAAAAACACCGCACTTTCTCAAGCCAGTGATTGCATTGTTTTAGGCGTATATGAGAACAATGAATTTTCAAAAAGTTTCCATGAAATCAATCAATTAACCCAAGGCTATTTAAACGACTTAGTAAAATCAGGTGAGCTAACTGGCAAATTAGCCCAAACTATTTTACTTCGAGATCTTCAAGGTCTTGCTGCCAAACGCGTGTTAATCGTTGGCTGTGGCAAAAAAGGAGAACTCTCCGAGCGTCAATATAAACAAATCATCCAAGCTGTATTAAAAACCTTAAAAGAAACCAACGCGCATGAAATCGTTTCTTATTTAACTGAAATTGAATTAAAAGATCGCGATCTTTATTGGAATATCCGCTTTGCCATTGAAACGATTGAACACACCAATTATCAATTTGATCATTTCAAATCTCAAAAAGCAGAAGCCTCTGTTTTTGAATCTTTCATCTTTAATACGGATTGTGATCAAGCACAACAAGCCATTGCTCATGCCAGTGCGATTAGCTCAGGTATAAAAGAAGCTCGCGACATCGCAAATATGCCACCAAATATCTGTAACCCCGCTTATCTTGCTGAACAAGCAAAAAATTTAGCAGAAAATTCTACCGCACTTTCATTGAAAGTTGTGGATGAAGAAGAAATGTCAAAACTTGGAATGAACGCTTATCTTGCCGTCTCAAAAGGCTCTGAAAACCGTGCTTATATGTCTATTTTGACATTCAATAATGCACCAGATAAAAATGCCAAACCCATTGTACTTGTAGGCAAAGGATTAACCTTTGATGCAGGCGGTATTTCACTTAAACCGGCCGCTGACATGGATGAAATGAAATATGACATGTGTGGTGCAGCCTCTATCTTCGGCACAATGAAAGCCATTGCAGAGTTGAACTTGCCATTAAACGTTATTGGTGTTTTAGCCGGTTGTGAAAATTTGCCTGATGGCAATGCTTATCGCCCAGGCGATATTCTCACTACCATGAACGGTTTAACCGTAGAAGTGCTCAACACCGATGCAGAAGGCCGCTTAGTCCTTTGTGATGCCCTTACTTATGTTGAGCGTTTTGAACCTGAGCTTGTTATTGATGTTGCAACCTTGACCGGGGCTTGTGTGGTTGCCCTTGGCCAACACAATAGTGGCTTAGTTTCTACAGATAACGATCTTGCCAATGCATTACTCCAAGCGGCAACAGAAACCGCTGACAAAGCGTGGCGTTTACCATTAAGCGAAGAATATCAAGAGCAACTGAAATCACCTTTCGCCGATCTTGCCAATATTGGCGGTCGCTGGGGTGGCGCAATTACAGCGGGTGCATTTTTGTCTAACTTCACGAAAAAATATCGCTGGGCACATTTGGACATCGCCGGTACAGCTTGGCTACAAGGAGCAAATAAAGGCGCAACTGGCCGTCCTGTTTCTTTATTAACCCAATTTTTGATTAATCAGGTTAAATAAAATAGGCATGAAAATAACCGCACTTTTAAAAAGTGCGGTTATCCAAGAATACCGAGGAGCGTATTAATTTGAAAAACGGTGAATATATCGATTATTCACCGTTATCAATAACATTTAACAATCAATAAAACGCAATATTCACATCACTGACACCGCTTTAATTTGAACATAAACATCTTGCCCAACAGCAAAACGCAGTTCATTTTGCGCCCATTTACTGATACTTGCCCAAATCTTATGTCCATCCACCAGCACCGCAATATCCACTCGAGAATCTTGTATCTCAATTTGTGCAACTTGGCCACGTAAAATATTACGAATACTTGTTTGTTCTGGCTTTTGCAGAGTGATAGAAACATCTGAACTATAAATACAAACTCGCACTCGCTCGCCTACATTCGCGGGCACTAGATGAATCCAAAGTGCTTGTTCGCCTAAGAAAAGTGCGGTCATTTTATAAGGAGGATTATGCAAATGAACGGGCAAGGCAAGTACACTACTCTGTTCGCTTTCTCCTTTCCAAGGGGCAAAAATAGCACTATTCCAGATTTTTTCTACGCTGTCATAGGCTTTCACGATGCCGTTTTCCATCAGTACGACCCGATCAGCTAAACGTAACAGTTCGTCTAAGCTATGTGTAACATATAAAATCGGGATATTAATTTCTTTAGAAAGACATTCCAAATATTGCATTAGCTCGCGTTTACGGGGAACATCAAGGGCAGAAAGTGGTTCGTCCATCAGTAAAATATCAGGATCAGTCAGCAGCGCCCGCCCGATTGCCACACGTTGTTTCTCTCCGCCAGAAAGCGTAAGCGGATAACGCTTTAATAAGTGAGTAATCCCGAGAAGATCGACAATATAATTAAAATCATCTTGCGAGACATTTTTCATGCCATAGCGCAAATTACCTTTCACGGTGTAGTGAGGAAATAAACGCGCATCTTGGAACACATAGCCAATTTTACGCAAATGAGTCGGCAATGATTCTTGGGTTTCCATATCCACTAAAGTGCGGTCATTTAAACGGATGAATCCTTCGTCTGGTTGTATCAAACCACTCACGAGATTAATTAGCGATGTTTTGCCTGAACCAGACAAACCGAAAATTGCGGTTACGCCTTGATCTGGCACTTGTATATTCGCTTGCAAGGCAAGTTGCCCGAGCTGTTTTTTCACATTAATCTGCAACATTTCCTTGTCCTAATTTTTTCTGCATTCGCTTGCTCAACCACTCTGACAATAGCAAAGAAATCAATGACAGAATGATAGCAAATAAACATAAGCGAGCGGTTTGTTCTTCTGCTCCCGGTGTTTGAATAAAAGAATACATCGCAAGAGGAATAGTTTGAGTTTCTCCTGCAATGTTCGACACAAAGGTTATAGTCGCACCAAATTCCCCTAATGATCGCGCAAAACCAAGAACAAGCCCAGCTAAAACCCCTGGTAAAGAAAGTGGCAAGGTTATTGTAAAAAATACACGCCAAGCAGAAGCGCCGAGTGTTTGCGCTGCTTGCTCCAATTTAATATCAATATTTTCTAAAGAAAGTCGAATCGCACGAACAACCAATGGAAAAGCAACCACTGCAGAGGAAAGCACCGCCCCCTTCCAACTAAAACCAAAAGATAAGCCAAACCACTGATATAAATACTTGCCAATGAAACCGTTACGCCCCATTGCCACAAGCAATAGATAACCGATAACCACAGGTGGCAACACTAAAGGCAAATGAATTACGCCAGTAATCAGGGATTTTCCATAGAAATTTTTACGCGCTAAGAGCCACGCAACAAAAATGGCTAAAGGTAAACTCCAAAGCATGGAACTGACGGCGACACTCAAGCTTAAATTAATCGCTGAGATTTCCATTGGAGTCAGATTGAAAAATGAAAAAAATTGGGTAAGCAAAATGAATCCTTATCTGAATAGCCTCTCTTTAAATTCCTTGTTTATGAGAATATCCCATATTGATGAGAGGTAAGATGCTCTATAATAACAAAAGGGCAGAAATATCCGCCCTTCATGACTATTAAGATTCTATCTTATTTTGCAGAGAAACCATACCCTATAAGCACTTTCTTCGCAGCATCTGACTCTAAATATTTCAAGAAGTCACGAGAATCCGCATTATCATGACCTTTAACAATAGAAACGGGGTAAACAACGGGTTTATGGCTATCCGCAGGGAAAATACCAACTGTTTTTACTTGTTGGCTTACTTTTGCATCAGTGCTGTACACAATACCGTAAGGTACTTCTGCACGTTCAACTAAAGCTAATGCGCCACGCACATCTTTAGCACGCGCTAAACGATCTTGTACTTTATCCCATAAATTTAATTTAGTTAATGCTTCTTCTGCGTATTGACCAGCAGGCACGTGCGCAGGATCGCCAACAGATAAATAGCTATCTTTTAATGCATTAATCCATTCGCCTTTTGCAATATCCAAAGAATTTACCGCACTTTTTGCTGGTGCGATTAAGACTAAATCATTACCCACTAAAACTTTTTCAGTTTCTTTCACAGTTAAATCTTTTTCAGAAAGATATTTCATCCATTTATTGCTTGCTGATACAAAAATATCCGCTGGCGCGCCTTCTTCAATTTGTTTTGCTAAAGTTGAAGAAGACGCGAAAGAAAACACCACTTCATTTTTCGGATTTTGTTTTGCGTAATCTTTTGCTACTTGTTGTAATGCATCGGTCATTGAAGCAGCTGCAAATACAGTCACTTTAGCGGATGCCGCAAAAGAAAAGCCTAATCCTGCAATTAAAAGTGCAGTTGAAATTTTAGTTAATTTTTTCATGAATCATCTCCTATGATTATCGATATATAATTTATTATATATCAATTTCAATATATAAAGAAAGTAGCAAATATAAAAAATAACTAATCATTTCAAGTGATTCACCGTATATAAAAAGGTATTTACTGATTAAATTTATCTTCTGTTTTCTTCAAATTACCATTTTCATCTTCTTTCGCTGACATAGGCACGCAGCTACAATTAGGTTGATCTAATCCCCATTCTTTAATGAAATTATCATATTTTTCAAGTGCACGTTTAAACCAGCCTTTTGGTTTTGCGATTTGTTCTGTCATAAAGTTCCTCCTTCTAAGTATTGTTTAATTTCTAAACGCAAACATTCTACGCCTTTCCTCTTGTTAATAGGAAGTTGTTTTTTTGTTAAATAAGCAGAAATTAATGGAAAATTTTCTTTGCCCGCTAATTTTAATAAACGCCTTATCGCAGGAATGCTCGAAAATAAAGTGCGGTGAAAATTAGCGAAGTTTTTTAAGCTCACCCAATCGAACTCATCGAGCTGCCAATCAAGCTGATTTTGCTGAAAATTTATGGCGAACGGATGAAAAGATAAAAGGATATTACGCTGAAATTGTTTGTGCGCAGTATCAACTAAAGCCAATCCATCTTTAGAAATACCTTTAAGGGCAATCGCTGAATAACAACCACTACTCGCTTCTTGGTGCTCACCTAAATGTACCAAAACAAAACCGCACTTTTGCCAAAATTTTGCCAGTTCGTCGGTGTAGCCAAAACTCACCGAAAGAAAATCAACTTCTGAATTTTCCATAAATTTCATTAGATTTTGACCAATACCCTGTTTTTGCCAATTTGGCTGAACCGCGATACGAGAAATGCGTAAGGAACGTAATTTACAGGCTTGAGGCAAGTTTTCATAGAAACATAATGCCTGCGGCACCAGATTCCCTTTCGGACGACGTTTGCCTTGTTGAATTTGAATAATCAACTCATCATCAGCCATATTTCCTTCTTCTAATACCCAAATTGCACCGAGCAAATTCTGTTGATATTCGGCAAAATAAAAACGTTGATTTTCCCCATCCAGTAAACGGCGAAGATCAAGTGGCGACGTTCGATAATGCGCCAATGTCATTAAGCCATAAAAATCTGCAATATGATGAGGTTTTTGCACTTCTCGAATTTGATAAGGGAGATGAGGTCGAAAAGGAAATTGCTGAAAATCATCTTCGGCATTTAGCAACAAAAGATCATCAATAAAATGTTCTAACGGATCATTTTCTTGCCAACGTAGGGGATGTTTAAGCTCAAAATGCTGAAAAGTGCGGTGGATTTTCCGTTTAAATTTTAATTCGAAACCACGCCCCGTTCCTTCATAGCTATGAATTGTAGTACTGAAAATAATATGTTGAAAATATTGAGAATATTCTTGTAATAACGGCAACGGGAGCATCGCAGCTTCATCTACGAGCAACCAAGCAGATTGACTAAATTCGGGTTTATATTGTAACTTCAAAGCTAATTCATCGGGAGCAATAAATTCAATGCCCCCTTCTGAAAATTCGATAACCGAATGCACCGCACTTTTATTTGGTGCGGTGAGATAAACTGGCGCTTGAATTTGGTTAGCAAGCATTCCCAATAATGCAGATTTCCCTCTTCCTCGCTTAGCGGTTAGAAAATAAATATCCTGCTCGGACTGTAAAATAGTCTCGATAATTTGTTGTTGCGCTAACGTAGCATTTTTATGAAGTTCGTTAGAATAAAAAACCGTAGGAAATTCAACCGCACTTTCCTCTCTCAAAATGGGGAAATGATAGCGTTCAATGCACTGTTTGAAATGATCAATAAAATTAGGCGTGGCAATTGCTGACTGATTTCCATTCCAACGTAAACTATCTTGATCAAGTTGCAGAGATAAATTTTCCCAATCGGATAACACTAAACAAAGTGTGCCACCCATTTTCAGTGTTCCAGCCGCAATAGCTAGTGCTTCAAGATGAATGCCATTTCGTCCATCAAATAAAATATGTTCAAATTCTTGTCCAAGCAAATTCGTTGCTTTAGAAAAAACAATGCCACTTTCACCGATAATCAATACGCTATCATGCACAAGCGGCAAAGTTTTGCTGATTAAAATTTGAAGCTGGCGAGATGGCATCTTTTATTTTAAATAGGCAATTAAGATCGCACCAATAAAACTTACGCAAGCAAGCCAAAAGAAAATGCTCTTGGGTTGAGAAACTTTTTTACTGAAAAATTTCGCAGCAAACACGATATACAAAATGAGTAATGCGAATTTAGCAACCAACCACCATTCAATATCAAAAGCAAAGAGATATAAAATGACAACACCAGAAACAATCAATAAGGTATCTGATAGGTGCGGTAAAATTTTTAATAATTTTATCGAACGCCAGTTTTTGCCAGTAAGTTGCATTGCGCCACGAATCACTAACAATGCTAGACTTAAAAAGGCGAAAAAAATATGTAAATAAACTAGCATAATCACTCCCAAAAAAGTAAGAAAAGTGCGGTCAACATCAACCGCACTTTCTCAATATAAATTACTTCGCAATACGTTTATATTTAATACGATGTGGCTGAGTCGCTGCATCGCCTAAGGTTTTCTTTTTCCACTCTTCGTAGTCTGAGAAGTTACCTTCATAGAACGTGACTTTACCTTCATCACCGTAATCTAAAATATGCGTTGCGATACGGTCTAAGAACCAACGGTCATGGGAAATTACCATTGCACAGCCTGGGAATTCTAAAATCGCATTTTCTAAGGCACGCAAGGTTTCAACGTCTAAGTCATTGGTTGGTTCGTCTAATAACAATACGTTACCACCACGCTGTAGAAGTTTAGCTAAGTGTAAACGACCTCGCTCACCACCCGATAATTCACCAACACGTTTTTGTTGATCCACGCCTTTGAAGTTGAAACGGCCCACATACGCACGGCTTGGAATTTCAAAGTTACCAATAGTGAGAATATCTTGTCCGTTAGAGACTTCTTCCCAGACGGTTTTCTTGTCATCCATTGAGTCACGGAACTGATCTACCGAAGCAAGTACAACGGTTTCACCCATGGTTACAGAACCTGAATCTGGTTGTTCTTGACCTGACAACATACGGAATAAGGTTGATTTACCCGCACCGTTTGCTCCGATAATCCCTACGATTGCACCTTTTGGAATACTAAAAGATAAATCATCAATTAAAGTGCGGTCGCCATAAGATTTGGTTAAGTTTTGCACTTCAATCACTTTATCACCCAAACGTGGACCAGGTGGAATAAAGAGTTCGTTAGTCTCATTTCGTTTTTGATATTCACCAGAGTTCAATTCATCAAAGCGCGCCATACGTGCCTTACTTTTTGCTTGGCGACCTTTAGGATTTTGACGCACCCATTCCAACTCTTTCGCAATAGATTTTTGACGCGCATTTTCAGCCGCTTGTTCTTGTTCTAAGCGTTTCTCTTTTTGCTCTAACCAAGAAGAATAGTTACCTTCCCAAGGAATACCCTCGCCACGGTCAAGCTCTAAGATCCAGCCCGCTACGTTATCTAAGAAATAACGGTCGTGGGTAATTGCCACAACAGTGCCTTCATAATCATGTAAGAATCGCTCTAACCATGCCACAGATTCCGCATCTAAGTGGTTAGTTGGTTCGTCTAATAAGAGCATGTCTGGTTTTTCGAGCAATAAGCGGCAAAGTGCTACACGGCGACGTTCGCCCCCTGATAAATGTTCGATTTTGGCATCCCAATCCGGTAAACGTAATGCATCTGCTGCACGCTCTAATTGGTTATCTAAATTATGCCCATCATGCGCTTGAATAATGGCTTCAAGGTTCGCTTGTTCTGCGGCTAATTTATCAAAATCCGCATCTGGATCCGCATAAAGCGCATACACTTCATCTAAACGAGTAAGTGCATTTTTCACTTCAAAAACAGCCTCTTCCACAGCTTCACGCACGGTTTGTTGCGGTTCTAATTTTGGTTCTTGTGGAAGATAACCGATTTTAATTCCTGGCTGCGGACGCGCTTCCCCTTCAAATTCTTTATCTACGCCCGCCATAATGCGTAAAAGGGTTGATTTACCCGCACCATTTAAACCCAACACCCCGATCTTAGCGCCAGGGAAAAAGCTTAAAGAAATATCTTTCAAAATATGACGCTTCGGTGGTACCACTTTACCGACACGATGCATCGTATATACAAATTGAGTTGACATATTTATCCTTTATCTAATAAAAAGTGCGGTCATTTTACTTGAAGTTTCTTTATTTGCCTAACAATAGGCAAATAATAGATAAAAAAAACCACCCGAAACGGGTGGCAGGAAAGTAGTTTAGCTATATTTATGATTATTTTATTTAGGAACTTTATGAATATCAAGCAATCACTTGACGGGAGCTATGTTACTGAATATTCAGAGACGAGGGAAATGCTATTGAGAGTTTTTTTGATTTACATCAACATTTTTGACAGAAAAATTCGTTTTTGCGTGTAGAATAAACAACTTCTAACGCTAATGTTCAAAATAATTAGGATTTTTTGTGAAAACGTATTCATTATTACTCGGTCTATTCTTCAGTTGCAGTGTTTTAGCTCACCCCCATGCATTTATTGATATGCAAACCACGCCTATCATAGAAAATAATCAACTCACCGGCTTATCAATGAAATGGACTCTCGATGAACCAAGTTCGTCCGCGGTTATTTATGATATGAAACAGGCTAAAACAAAAAATGATCAGCAAAAACTCATCGATGATGTCATGGGAAATGTTGTGAGTGAACATTATTTTAGCTATTTATATGACGCTCAACATAATAAAATCAAATACTCTCCTCACCCCAAAAATTACGGAGTAAAAACCCAAGGATTACAACTGCAATATTATTTTGATGTGCCACTCGCCCATCCACAACAGTTAGAAAAAAATACATTTAGCTTACAAACTTACGATCCTACTTATTATGTGGCGATGACTTACACCTCAAAAAGTGCGGTAGATTTTTCCGCACTTCCGAAAAATTGCCAAGGAAAATTAATTGAACCTAATGTGGATGAAAAAATCCAAGCCTACGCATCTTCACTTGATAAATCCCAAAAGAACGAAGATGATTCCTTAGGTGTGATGTTCGCGCAAAAAATAATAATTCAATGTGAGTAGAAATGAAAAAATATAAAACAGGGCTCGTGTTATTAGTGATTGCACTTGCCTTACTTGGCTATTTTTCCCCTTGGTTTTTCTTACATATTGCTGCATGGCAAAAAGATTTTAATCAACTTATTTCGGAAAATTTACATCAAATTCAAAATAATAGTATCAAGGCAGGCATCACGCTTATTTTTGCCAGCTTTGTTTACGGCGTACTTCATGCCCTCGGGCCAGGACACGGCAAATTTATTATTGCTAGCTATCTTTCCACTCATGAAAGCCAATTAAAACAAAGTACTATCTTGAGCTTACTTTCTTCCTTAATGCAAGGCATTGTCGCGATTACAGCAACAACATTGCTCGTTGTAGTGCTAAATCTATCATCACGTTATTTCAAATTAAGTCAGCTTTGGTTAGAACGATCTGCCTTGCTACTATTGGTATTTCTCGGCTGTTATTGGATTTGGCAAGGTTTACGTGCCTATCGTAAAAAAGCTAAATTAGCCATTAAATCCCTAAATCCCCTCCACCTACACGAAAAAAGTGCGGTGAAAAATAACCGCACTTTTCAAGCAAACACTTGTAGCTGTGGACACCAACATTTGCCAAGCCCTACGCAAACTGCACAAGCAACCAATCTAAAATCACAATTTCTCGTGATTTTAACAATTGGTATGCGCCCATGTAGTGGTGCTATTTTCGTTTTATTTTTAGCTTATATGCTTGATCTTTATGGCTGGGGAATTTTAGCTGTATTAGCTATGTCTTTCGGCACAGGACTTATGCTGTCAGCCTTCGCAGGGATTGTACGTTATGCGCGAAATACCGCAATTCACTTAGGGCGTTGGTATAGTTCAAAAAATACGAAAGGAAAAAACGAAAGTATCGTGAAACTAATCGCAGGTGGAATAATGCTATTTTTTGCCTTGAGCTTGTTATATGGCACAACCATCTCAACTGGCGGAAGCAAAATCCTATTTTGAAGTTAAAAATAAAGCCCATCAACATGATGGGCTCAAAATCTTTTGGTTGCTAATTTAGAATTTGTAAAAGGAGACAAACAAACTCTAAACCAAAAGAAAAATTGGCTCCTCCTGCTGGACTTGAACCAGCGACATATGGATTAACAGTCCACCGTTCTACCGACTGAACTAAGGAGGAATAAACTTTGTATCACAAGGAATAGGGCGCGCATTTTAATGGTCGTTCGGTAGCTTGTCAATGCAAAATTAAAAAAATTTCATAAAAAAACAAAAAATTTTCTCATCTTTTATATACCACCTAATATTTATTTTTCTATCCACAGAGCCTGTGGATAACTTTGTGGATTAACTTTTTAAAATTTTGCGGATCCCTTGTTCTTACAAGGATTATTCGATCTTGATTACAGATTAGTCTAAAATTATATTTTAATTTAAAATCAATAAGTTAAGTTTTGTCTAGTGAAAAATTAAAGTTTTTTTTATGAATTTGTGACATCTTCCTCTTGACATCGCTAAGTCTGTGTAAAACTTACATTTTTGCCTGATCAATTTTACACATTAAATATGCTAAAATAGACATTATTCAAAACTATGAAAAAACCGACCGCACTTTATGTCTGAAAAAATCAACACAAAGCCATTCATTCTGCATTCCGACTTTCGTCCCTCTGGCGATCAGCCGCAAGCTATCGAAAAATTAGCTGAAAATTTAACGGATGGTTTGGCGCATCAAACTTTGCTCGGGGTAACAGGATCGGGGAAAACCTTTACTATTGCCAACGTAATTGCCCAATTAAATCGCCCCGCCATGTTACTTGCACCGAATAAAACCCTTGCAGCCCAGCTTTATGCAGAAATGAAAGCCTTTTTTCCAGAAAATGCGGTGGAATATTTTGTGTCTTACTATGATTATTATCAGCCAGAAGCCTATGTGCCGAGCAGTGATACCTTCATTGAAAAAGATGCGTCTATTAATGATCAAATCGAACAAATGCGTCTTTCTGCGACGAAATCTTTTCTAGAACGTCGAGACACCATCGTAGTGGCTTCTGTTTCAGCTATTTATGGTTTGGGTGATCCTGATAGCTACTTACAAATGATGTTGCATTTACAACAAGGTGCCATTATCGATCAGCGCCAAATTTTAGCGAAGTTAGCGGAATTACAATATACCCGCAATGATCAAGCATTTCAGCGTGGAACTTTCCGTGTTCGCGGAGAAATTATTGATATTTTCCCTGCGGAATCTGATGATCTAGCGGTGCGTATCGAATTATTCGATGATGAAATTGAGCGTTTAAGTTTATTTGATCCGCTTACTGGTAGTAGTTTTGGTGCTGTCCCACGTTTTACGATCTATCCTAAAACTCACTATGTGACGCCCAGAGAACGTATTTTAGATGCGATAGAAAACATCAAAAAAGAACTCGTATCACGCCGTGAATACTTCATTAAAGAACATAAACTTTTAGAAGAACAGCGTATCAGCCAACGTACCCAATTTGATATTGAAATGATGAATGAATTGGGCTATTGCTCGGGTATTGAAAACTACTCTCGCTATCTGTCGGGCAGAAATGAGGGCGAGCCACCACCAACATTGTTTGATTATATGCCCTCTGATGCGATTTTAATTATTGATGAATCTCATGTGACTGTGCCTCAAATTGGTGGAATGTATCGTGGCGACCGTTCGCGAAAAGAAACCTTAGTCGAATATGGTTTCCGATTACCGTCAGCATTGGATAATCGTCCGTTACGCTTTGAGGAATTTGAACGCTTAGCTCCACAAACCATCTATGTTTCCGCAACACCAGGGCCTTATGAATTAGAAAAATCAGGCAGTGAAATCATCGATCAAGTGGTTCGTCCAACTGGTTTGCTTGATCCGCTCATTGAAATTCGTCCAGTCTCAATTCAAGTAGATGATTTACTTTCCGAAGCTCGCCAAAGAGCGGATAAAAATGAGCGTGTTTTAGTGACAACACTCACCAAGAAAATGGCGGAAGATTTAACAGATTATTTAGATGAACACGGGATTCGTGTGCGTTATCTACATTCTGATATTGATACCGTGGAACGCGTCGAAATTATCCGTGATTTGCGTTTAGGCGAATTTGATGTATTGGTGGGAATTAACTTATTACGTGAAGGTTTAGATATTCCGGAAGTGTCTCTTGTGGCGATTTTAGATGCCGATAAGGAAGGTTTTTTACGTTCTGAACGTTCTTTAATCCAAACCATCGGCCGAGCTGCACGAAACTTAAATGGTAAAGCGATTTTATATGCGGATAGCATCACCAAATCGATGGAAAAAGCCATTACCGAAACCAATCGTCGTCGTGAAAAACAAACCAAATACAATGAAGAACATGGCATTGTGCCACAAGCATTAAATAAGAAAGTCGGTGAATTGTTAGATATTGGACAAGGTGCAAACCAAAAAGCGAAAGCCAATAAACAACGTGGAAAAATGGCGGCAGAACCAACCGCACTTTATAATGCACCGAAAAATGCCAAAGAATATCAACAACAAATCAAAAAACTGGAACAACAAATGTATAAATTTGCGCAAGATTTGGAATTTGAAAAAGCCGCGACAATTCGCGATCAATTACATCAATTACGTGAACAGTTTGTTTTTGATAACTAAAAGAAACGCCAGCTTAAGCTGGCGTTCTGTTTATTTATTTTCACCTGAAGAATACAAGCGATTCTTATATAAATAACTACCTAATAAAGCGTGAGCCAATGCCTCTTTTTTCATCGCATCAGGTACGTCTTTTGGCGTTAAAGTTTCTGAAGCTTTATCATAATGATAACCTTGCGCTGCTTTATTTGGCATTTGAATTACCACATCATTATTGCCTTTCATCATTGCTTGAGTTTGATCATATTGCATAAAGGCACGATCTGGGTTTACATCTTGCGTTAAATCAAAACCAATCATTGGATAATTGCCACTTACGCCGGCTAAAGAAAGTAACGTGGTTGGCATATCAATTTGGCTCACAAGACGACTGTCACGACGTGGCGCAACTCCATCACCAAGAATCAAGGCTGGAATATGGAAATGCTTAATTGGCACAAGACTTGCTCCGCCTACACGAGAATCGTGATCCGCAACAATTAAGAAAATCGTATCTTTCCAATAATTAGACTGTTTTGCCATTTTAAAGAAATGACCTAACGCATAATCCGCATATTTTGCTGCATTATTACGAGTGGCTTTTGGTTGCTCATAAAGCTCAATTTTGCCATCTGGATATTCAAATGGATCGTGATTGCTGGAGCTAAACACTAAACTAAAAAACGGTTTACCTTCATTTTGTAATTTCGTGAAGGTTTCATTGGCTTTATCAAATAAATCCTCATCACTCACGCCCCAAGTGCCAGTAAATGTTGGATTTTGGTAATCTTGTTGATCCCAAATATCTTTAAAACCATTGCCGTAGAAAAAGCTCGCCATATTGTCGAAGTGCTTTTCACCGCCATAAATAAAGGAAGTGTTATAACCTTGTTTATGTAATAAATCCGCAATAGTAAAGAAACCACTTTGGGCATTATTAAGTTTCACCACTGCGCGAGCTGGCGTTGGAGTAAAACCTGCGGTTGTTGCTTCAATACCGCGCACTGAACGCGTACCTGTTGCATAAAGATTTTCAAATAACCACCCTTCTTTTGCGAGCTGATCTACATTTGGAGAAAGTGGTTTGCCACCGAGTGTACCAATAAACTGAGCACCGAGACTTTCTTGTAGCAAAATCACGATATTTTTAGGTTTCCCCTGATAAGTCGCGATATTTTTCGTTAAAGTTGGATATTTATCTGAAATGTAATCGCTGTCTGGGCGGCCACGGCTTGCTTTAACAATACGAAACATTTCATCTGCATCCATTTTTCCGTACATTTCTGAAGATTTTTCTTCATCTTTAAATTGCTGTGCCGCATAAATGACGGAATAGCCCGAATTAAGCACCAAAGAATTCACTAACGCATCAGAAGAAAATGCCACCATAGCGGGATTAATACCGCGGTGTTGAAAACTTGAACGCGCCCCAAGGAAACTCACTACAATAACAAGCAAAGCAATCACAGGACGAAGTTTCCAACTCACTGAGCGTAAATTTTTGACCGCCCAACCAGAAATTTTCCAATAAACCACAGAGGCTAAAATCGTGAAAACAAGGCTAAAAATCACCGCACTTAAATGCCCTTCCGCAAGCATTGAAAAAACTTCTTTCGGATAAATCAAGTACTCGATAAATAAACGATTTGGTCGGTAATCGTAGGTTTCAATAAAGGCAGGTGTGGCAATTTCCATAAAGATAATAAACACGCTGCCAAGGGTTAACCAAACGCGTAAAATTTTTACCCAAACTTTGTTGCTATGGAACAAGGTTGTGAGTAATGCCGGTACACCAAACAAATAACAGAGAGCTACAACATCCATTCGTACGCCTTGCAAAAATAATTGCAACCAGCCATCTACGGCAGATACACGCTCTGATTGCCATACTGCAAGTCCCAAACGGGATAAGGAAAGGATAATGAGATTAATCAACACGAAGGTGAAGATCGGAAATAAAGGAGAATGCGCTTTTTTCATTGTAAAAACCACTAACAAAACGGCATCCAAGCCGTATTAAATTGAAGAAAGATAGGCAACTGTCTATCGGTCGGTTCCTTTTCGACACGACAAAAGTCTTAAAGTGCGGTCAATTTTCGCATAGTTTTACTTAATCTCAAATGTATTCATAGATTATCAATCAATTTCACCGTTAAAATCTTAACGCCCCATGTTAAAAAATAACATTTGCTTTACTGATATAAAAAAAGCGAGTTTAACACTCGCTTTTTCTTGTACTTAGAAAATTATTTTTTCTTCGCTTTTGCATTTGGAAGGTCGGTGATTGAGCCTTCAAATACTTCCGCAGCTAAACCAACAGACTCGTGTAAAGTTGGGTGAGCGTGGATAGTTAATGCAATGTCTTCTGCATCGCAACCCATCTCGATAGCAAGACCGATTTCACCTAATAATTCACCGCCGTTAGAACCAACGATTGCACCGCCAAGTACACGATGAGTATCTTTATCAAAGATTAACTTCGTCATACCTTCTGAACATTCGGATGCAATAGCGCGACCTGATGCTGCCCAAGGGAATTTAGCGACTTCGTAGTTTAAACCTTCTTGTTTACATTCTTTCTCAGTTTTACCTACCCAAGCCACTTCTGGTTCGGTATAAGCGATGGATGGAATAACTTTTGGATCGAAGTAGTGTTTTTGTCCTGCAATGACTTCTGCAGCAACATGGCCTTCGTGAACACCTTTGTGCGCTAACATTGGTTGACCAACAATATCTCCGATTGCAAAGATATGCGGCACATTAGTGCGCATTTGTTTATCAACATGAATGAAACCACGATCATCAACTTCAACGCCTGCTTTACCTGCATCGATCAATTTGCCATTTGGTGTACGGCCAATCGCAACAAGTACTGCATCATAACGTTTGGTATCATTGCATGCTTTGCCTTCCATTGAAACGTAGATACCATCATCTTTTGCTTCAACAGCAGTCACTTTGGTTTCAAGCATTAACTTGAATTTTTTCTCGATTTGTTTGGTGTAAATTGCTACAACATCTTTATCTGCGGCAGGGATAACTTGGTCGAACATTTCCACAACTTCAATTTCTGAACCTAATGCGTGGTAAACCGTACCCATTTCTAAACCGATAATACCACCACCCATAATAAGAAGTTTTTTAGGTACTTCTTTTAATTTAAGTGCATCTGTTGAATCCCAAATACGCGGATCTTCATGTGGAATGAAAGGTAATTGAATTGGGCGAGAACCTGCTGCAATAATAGCATTATCAAATTTGATTGTTGTTGGGTGACCATCACGATCACGCGCCACTAAAGTATTAGGATCAGTAAATGCTGCTAAGCCTTCAACAACAGTGACTTTGCGTGCTTTTGCCATACCCGCTAAACCACCGGTTAATTTAGCGACAACCGCTTCTTTACCCGCACGGACTTCATCTAAATCAATTCTTGGCTCACCAAAGTAAATACCATTTTTACTTGCGTGTTTTGCTTCTTCAATCACTTTTGCTACGTGCAATAATGCTTTAGATGGGATACAACCTACATTTAAACATACCCCACCAAGAGTTGAATAACGTTCAACTAATACAGTTTCTAAGCCTAAATCCGCACAACGGAACGCCGCGGAATAACCTGCTGGGCCTGCACCAAGTACGACGACTTGGGTTTTAATTTCTTTACTCATTTTTACCTCGTAAAAACGTTCAAAATATTGACCGCACTTTTTGCGATCATAAGGAATTTGCTAAAACGCCCTTTCTTCTAATTAGAAGAAAGGGGCGTTATTACATAATCAAACGGCGTAAATCTGCTAATACAGCACCGATATAGCTAATGAATCGTGCACCATCCGCACCATCAATGACACGGTGATCGAATGATAATGACATTGGAAGAATTAAGCGTGGTGCAAATTCTTTACCATTCCATACTGGTTCCATCGATGATTTAGACACACCAAGGATAGCAACTTCTGGCGCGTTTACGATTGGTGCAAAGTGAGTTGTACCAATACCACCAAGACTTGAAATGGTGAAACAGCCACCTTGCATATCAGATGCAGTCAATTTGCCTTCACGTGCTTTTTTCGATACTTCCATTAATTCACGCGAAAGTTCGATAATGCCTTTTTTGTTCACATTCTTGAATACAGGCACGACTAAGCCATTTGGCGTATCTACTGCGACACCAATGTTAATATATTTTTTCAGGATTAAGCGTTGTGCATCTTCGGTAATTGAGCTGTTGAAACGTGGATACGCTTCTAATGCCTTTGCCACCGCTTTCATAATGAACACAACTGGCGTGATTTTTACGCCAAGTTTTTGTTTTTCTGCTAACGCATTTTGTTCTTTACGGAATGCTTCTAAATCCGTGATATCTGCTTTATCGAAGTGAGTAACGTGTGGAATCATTACCCAGTTACGATGTAAGTTAGCGCCTGAAATTTTATTAATACGGCTTAATTCGACTTCTTCAATTTCGCCAAATTTACTGAAATCAACTTTTGGCCATGGTAATAAGCCTAAGCCAGCGCCATTCGCTACGCCATTGCCAGCAGGTTGTGCTGTTGCACCGCTTTCATAAGCTTTAACTGCTGTCTTCACATAAGCTTCGATATCTTCTTTAACGATACGCCCTTTACGGCCTGTACCCTTTACTTTATCTAAGTTTACGCCAAATTCACGTGCTAAACGACGAATAACTGGAGTAGCATGCGCATAGCCAGCGCTTGCCACCACTTGTTCTTGGCTTAAGCCAGATACATTGCCAGATTGAGCTGGTTGTGTCGCTGGCGCAGGCGATGCAACTTGTGGTGCTGGAGCAGATGTTGACGCAGCTGGCGCTGCACCTGCTACTTCAAAGCGCATAATTAGTGAACCAGTCGATACTTTATCACCTGATTTCACGAGAATTTCTTTTACTACACCGCCGAATGGAGCAGGAACTTCCATTGAGGCTTTATCGCCTTCAACGGTAATTAATGATTGATCTTCTGAAACAGTATCACCAACGGCAACCATAATTTCAGTCACATTGACTTCATCACCACCAATATCTGGCACATTCACATCTTTAATTGCAGATGTTGTGGCAGCAGGCGCAGCTGTTTGAGCTGGTGCAGCCGCAGCAACTGGAGCAGATGATGCAGTTTCAAATTTCATGATGAGTTTACCAGTTGAAACTTTATCACCGACATTAATTAAAATTTCTTTTACCACACCTGCGATTGGTGCTGGAACTTCCATTGAAGCTTTATCGCCTTCAACATTGATGATTGATTGATCAACTTCAACACTATCACCCACTTTAACCATAATTTCAGTAACATTTACCTCATCAGAACCGATATCTGGTACGTTTACTTCAATAACATCCGACGTAGTTGGCGCAGTCGCAGCTACTGGTGCTACTGGTGCTTCAGCCGCAGGTGCAGTGCCTGCGGCTTCTAATACGAGCATTGGGGTGCCCGTTGTGACTTTATCACCGACTTTGACTAAAACCTCTTTTACAACACCCGCTTCTGGTGCAGGCACTTCCATTGAAGCCTTATCACCTTCAACGTTAATGATAGATTGATCAACAGAGATGGTATCGCCTACGTTTACCATGACTTCTGTTACGGTAACTTCATCACTACCAATATCAGGAATTTGAATTTGTTTTGACATTTTTTGTTCCTTTTAAAGTACGGTCATAAAACACGATGTTTTTTGACCGCAGTTTTCATCAATTACGCGTAAAGCGGATTGATACGATCTACATTCAAACCGAATTTCGCAATCGCATCTGCAACAACTTGGTTAGATACTGTACCTTCTTTCGCTAATTGAGAAAGTGCAGCAACCACAACATAACGAGCATCAACTTCGAAGTGTTCACGTAGGTTTGCACGGCTGTCTGAACGACCGAAACCATCTGTACCTAACACATGATAATGACGACTTGGTACGAATGCACGGATTTGATCTGCGTATGCTTTAACATAGTCAGTTGAAGCAACAGTTGGTAAATCAGCTAATACTTGAGCAACGTATGGTACGCGTTGTGTCTCTGTCGGGTGTAATAAGTTCCAACGTGCCGCATCGTGACCTTCACGGGCTAATTCATTGAATGAAGGTGCTGAGAATACATCGGAGGTTACGCCATAATCTTTTGCAAGAATTTGTGCCGCTTCACGAACATGACGCATGATAGCACCAGAACCTAACAATTGAACGTGGCCTTTGCCTTTTTTACCTTCCACGGTTTCAAATTTATATAAACCTTTGCGAATACCTTCTTCCGCACCAGCAGGCATAGCCGGTTGATCCATGACTTCATTTAATGTTGTCATGTAATAGAATACATCTTCTTGTTTTTCGCCGTACATGCGGTTAATACCGTCTTGCATAATTACAGCAACTTCAAATGCAAATGATGGGTCGTAAGTGACACAGTTCGGAATGATACCTGCTTGAATATGGCTGTGGCCATCTTCGTGTTGTAAGCCTTCACCGTTTAATGTCGTACGACCTGAAGTACCACCCACCATGAAACCACGAGCTAATTGGTCACCAGCAGCCCACATCATATCGCCCACACGTTGGAAACCAAACATTGAGTAATAGATGAAGAATGGAATCATTGGTTGGTTATTGACAGAGTAGGAGTTCGCTGCAGCTAACCAAGATGCGGTTGCACCTAATTCATTGATACCTTCTTGTAGCACTTGACCATCTTTTGCTTCGCGGTAGTAAGCAACTAAGTCACGATCTGAAGGAACATAGTTTTGACCATGTGGGTTATAAATACCGATTTGACGGAATAAACCTTCCATACCAAAAGTACGTGCTTCATCCGCAATCATTGGAACGATAGTTTTACCAATGTTTTTATCTTTTAATAAGATGTTTAAGGCACGAGTAAACGCCATAGTGGTTGAAATACCACGAGGTTGTTCTTCTAATAATGCTTTAAACTCTTCTAATGCAGGAACTTTATATTCAACATCAAATTTAGTACGACGAGCAGGAACATAGCCGTTTAATGCTTTACGGTGACCATGTAAATATTCGTATTCAGGAGTGCCTTCAGCAAATTTAATGTATTCTAATTTTTCTACTTGCTCATCAGTCAATGGTAAATCGAAGTAGTCACGGAAACCTTTAAGGCTTTCATAAGACATTTTTTTAGATTGGTGAGCGGTGTTTTTACTTTCCGCTTCAGGAATTTTATAACCTTTAACTTGATGCGCTAAAATCACAACTGGTTTCGTTGTATTTTGTGCTTTTGCATAGGCTGCATATAATTTTTCGCTATCGTGTGCACCACGGCGTAATGCCCAAATTTCATCATCCGTCATATCTGCAACTAATGCAGCAGTTTCGGGATAACGACCGAAGAAGTGTTCACGAATATACGCACCATCTTTAGATTTGAAAGTTAAATAGTCGCCATCAAGCACTTCCATCATTAACTGAGTTAATTTACCTGAAGTATCTTTCGCGAATAATTTATCCCAATCGCTGCCCCATAAAACTTTAATCACTTCCCAGCCAGCACCAGTAAATAATCCTTCTAATTCTTGAACGATTTTACCATTACCATTAACCGGGCCGTCTAAACGTTGTAAGTTACAGCTGATAGTGAAGATTAAGTTATCTAATTTCTCACGAGCCGCAAAAGTTAATGCACCTTTAGACTCAATTTCATCCATTTCACCATCGCCTAAGAATGCATAGACTTTTTGATCTTTGGTATCTTTTAAGCCACGGTTATCTAAGTATTTTAAGAAACGCGCTTGGTAGATAGCATTCACAGGACCTAAACCCATAGAAACCGTAGAGAATTGCCAGAATTCAGGCATTAATTTAGGGTGTGGATATGAAGATAAACCATCGGTAAAGGCTTCTTGACGGAAGTTATCCATTTGTTCTTCAGTTAAACGACCTTCTAAGAATGCACGCGCATACATACCTGGAGCAGCATGGCCTTGGAAGAAAATTAAGTCGCCACCGTTTTTCTCCGTTGCTGCTTTGAAGAAGTGGTTATAGCAAACTTCATACATGGTTGCCGCAGATTGGAAAGTTGAGATATGACCACCTAAGTCAAGATCTTTCTTCTGACTACGCAATACCATAGCAATAGCATTCCAACGCACAGCAGAACGAATACGACGCTCAATAGCATGATCACCTGGGTAAGCAGGTTGTTCAGAAGCAGGGATAGTATTGACATAATCGGTCGTTACACCTGTCGGTAATGAAACACCGTTGGTGCGTGCTTGGCCGATAACTTGCTCAATAATATATTGTGCACGTTCTACGCCTTCTTCACGAATCAAAGAATCTAATGATTGTAACCAATCTTGAGTTTCGATTGGATCAACGTCATGTTTTAAAATCTCAGACATAGGTTTTCCTTATCTGTTAATTAAGTGAACATTAGTTTAGTCAGCACTAAACACGAATATCAGAAATGCTTGCCTTTTTACAAACATTTAACAAATCTTGCAAATTTTAGAAGATTTTTTGAGATAAAGATAGTAAATTTTCATCAAATATCCCTGTTGAGTGCTGTGTTAATCGGTAATCTTTTGAAAGTGCGGTAATTTTTTCTCGCCTTTTGTAAAGCCTATTAAAATCATAAGTAAAACATTGCATTCTGTAGGGCTTTGCTTTAAAGTTTTCAAACTTATTTCAAAAAGGAATCAATCATGCATATAACGACTCGAACGCTCACTCAACACAAACGTATTGCACTTGTGGCTCATGATAGCTGCAAAAAAAATTTACTGAATTGGACGCAAAAACACAAAGATGCACTTAAGCCCCATATACTTTATGCAACAGGTACGACAGGGCATATTTTAGAACGAGAAACAGGTTTAAGCATTCAATCTTTATTAAGTGGTCC
Organism: Haemophilus sp. SZY H36; assembly: GCF_018829625.1. Lineage (NCBI taxonomy): Bacteria > Pseudomonadati > Pseudomonadota > Gammaproteobacteria > Pasteurellales > Pasteurellaceae > Haemophilus > Haemophilus sp. SZY H36. The sequence goes on from NZ_JAHKKA010000001.1 coordinate 517,997, forward strand.
GATGGGCGGCGACCAACAACTTGGTGGATTAATCGCAGAAAAGAAAATCGACATGATGATCTTCTTTTGGGATCCAATGAATGCCGCACCCCATGATCCCGATGTGAAAGCCCTCATGCGTATTGCAACAGTGTGGAATATTCCTGTTGCCATTAATCAAAGCTCCGCAGATTTTATGTTAACTTCAGTTTTATTTGAACAAGATGTGGAAATTGAAGTGCCAGATTATGAAGGGTATTTAAAAGAGCGATTAAAATAATATTCATATTTTTTCCCCTGATAAACGTACTTTCTAGTGTTCAGGGGGATTTTTCTCTCCTTATTTTTCTTTTTCTCCTCTCTATTTTGTCAATTCTCCTAAATTATCAGAAAGAAATAAAAATTTTTTATTTTTTAATCATTTTAGCTTGCGTTTTTTTTTAGAATGGGAAAGTTTTTATTGGTGTTTTTATAAATAGATTTTTCATTTATAAAGTCTCTTGTTTTCAATAAAAGCATTCCTCTATTTTTTATTATTCCAAAAGGAAAAAATTATGAAACCAACCTTTAAAACAACCACACTTGCGATTTTAGTGTCATTGGGTGCTGTGGCTTGTTCTTCTACTTCCTCCGCAGATCATCCCTTATCTAAGCAAAGTATCCAAGATAACAACAAATCTGAAGCAGAACAAAAACGTTTAGAAGAAGAGGCGAAGATCAAAGCTGAAGAAGCCCAAAAAGCAAAAGATTTGGAAGAAAAAGCCCGCTTAGAACGTGAAGCCAAAGAAAGAGCGGAAGAAGCAAAACGCCTAGAAGAAGCACGTATTCAAGCCGAGCTGAATAAAATGCCAAAAACAACGCGTGATATAAAAAATACGGGATGGCTTTCGAACATCTATTTTCCGGATAGATATTCTACATATGCAAAAGTGCCAGAACTTATAATACCAAGAGAGGCTGAGGAAGATACAGATATAGATATAAAAGAAGCTATAAAAAATGATATTCAAGAAGCTATAAAAAATGATATTCAAAAAGGAGGGAAATATGCTGGGCTACATAAAGGATCCTATAAAAGTACGACAGGCTTAGATTACCCTAAAGTTATTGAGCTTGATGATAAGTCTTTTGAGCATGGTAGTCAGAAGGTAATTGCTAAAAAAATAGACTATAAGAACAAAGATATAAATTATCTTTTTATCAATAATCCTTATTCTAGCTATGGCGCATTATTTGTTGATCGACTCAATTCAAATTTATTCGTCGAATCCTTTACTGATCAGAATTCTAATTTTAAAGCTGGTTACTATATTAAAGATGGTGTTGAGTACAATATGGAATCGTTGCAAGGAAAAACATTTGCATATAAAGGAAACATTATTGCTATAGCAAAGAGGGCTATTCCAAATACAAACGTAACAGTAAGTGATGAGCCAACAGTAGATGGTGATATTACATTTAAAATTAAATTTAAAGAAAAAGTTGATTCTAATGAATTATCTGATGTTGTTATTAATAGCAAACTTCTCGGAAATGACATAAAGCTTAAAATTACCGACTGGGAAGAGAAAAGAGATTGTTCTTTCAATACTATTTGTAGGGGTGACAATGGTGACGAGTCTATTATTTATCAAACTATGTCACTAGATATTGTAGATAAAGATGCTAATGATGTTGTTGGTAATGTTTTTTTTGGTTTTAACCAGGAATATGAGAATGGCCTCTATTCTAACAAATTGCCTAAAAATGGTTTGGTGAGTTATTTCGGTACGTTTGGTGCAACTAAGCAATAATAGTTGTGTTTGATTCAAATTGCCCATCGGGTGATAAATTTTATTAGGTGATTTTATGTTAGAAATTTTTAATTTAATTAATAATGATCTCTTCTTGTCCTTTAGTAGTTTAATTATTGGGCTTGTACTATTCTTCATATCAAGAAATAAAAATAATTCTATTAGTTTTATGTTAGGTATTGCGTTCTATATTTCAGGGATATTTATGCTAATAAATACTAAATTTATGATTGAAGAAAGCTTTGGACGTTGGTTATTAACATTTGTGGGAACAGTTTTACCATTAATGATAGGAAAAAATGATAAGTAAAATAGTTATCAAACCAATGCTTAGATTAATTAAATTTAAATAGCTAGTTATTAATCATATTAAGTTTAATTTTTAGTGAGTCAAGGATTTTATCTCATTGAGATAATATATGGTAGGAAGTCCTTTGATGTTTTAAACTGAATAGATTATTCATAGATGATTTTTGACTAGTTTATACCACTTGCATACAAGGGAAACTTTGGTTCGTTATTTTTATGACGGACTAAAGTTTTTCTTACCATGAAATATTAACTATAATGAAAAAGACAAATCTATTTTTTATCGCACTTCTCCCCACTCTTGCTTTGGCAGAAACAACAACTCCAGATATTCGTCAAACTCAAATCAAAACAGAACTTGAACCACAAATTAATGTCGCCAAACTTGAAAAACGTGAACAAAATTTACCGCACTTGGGTACAGAACAAGCCGAACAAATTCAAATTACCCTTGAGCAACTTAAACAAAACCCCGCTTTAACCCATGAATTATTAAGCCGTGCCATTTATGCCCGAAATCCAGAAATGATTAAAAATTTGCTGGAAATTTACCGCACTTTTCCAAATCGTGACCCGATTATGGAACACTTTGCGGAAGGAAAATTGGCTGCAATAACGGAAAACTATACTGTAGCCATTGATAAATATCGCGAAATTTTAGCCAAAAATCCAAATTTAAACCCTGTACGAATTGAACTGGCTATCGCTTTATTCAATCAAAAACAAGATGGGGCTGCTAAAGACCAATTTGAAAAAGCGCAAACCGCAGAGGATTTACCGCCTCAAGTTAAGCGTTTAATGGAGGCTTATTTAGAGGCTTTAAAAGAACGTGACAGCTGGAATGTGGATTTTTCTTTTAATTATGTGCGTGATACCAATGTCAACAATGTCGGCGAGGGCAAAACGGTCGTATTAAATAATGGTGGCACCTTAACGCGTTCCGAATCAATGATGCCACAAACAGCCCACGGTTTGGCATATTCACTGGATATTTCCAGAGATTTCAATTTATGGCGTTCTCATTACCTCACGGTGGGAAATGAGTTCGGGGGCAAGAACTATTGGGATAATCATGAATTTGATGATATTTCTAACCGCACTTTTGTTGGCTATGCACATAAAACCGCAAAGCAAAATTTCCGTATCAAACCTTTTTATGAAAAACGTTGGTATGGCGGCGAAAGTTATCGTTGGTCTAACGGGGCAAGGGTGGAATTTTCTCGTTGGTTAAGCACAAACTGGCAACTTTCTACTGCGGGAGAATTTTCCAAACAACGTTATTTAGACAGTACATCACAAAACGGCAATAACAAACTGATTTCCGCAACCTTACTTTGGGCAAGAACACCGAAACAGTTTTTCTATCTCGGTTCTGATTTCATGGCAGAAAGAACGAAGGTTCGTCAATATGGTTCAGACAGTAAAAGCCTACGTTTAGGTTGGGGACAAGAATGGAATTGGGGAATTTCCTCACGTCTCGGCTTATCCATAATGAAACGTGAATTTAAAGATATTGCCAAACTCGGTAATCTCAATTTGTTTTCTTTTGGAAAACGCCGAGAAGATAAAATTTACGGCGTGAATTTATCCCTATGGAAACGCGACTGGCATATTTGGGGAATTACACCAAAACTCCAACTAAGCTGGCGTAAACAAGATAGTAATATTCCAGAAATGTATTCTTACACACAGAAGAATGTGAATATGTTGTTTGAGAAAACCTTTTAATTAAATACAAAACAGGGCGATAATTTATCGCCCTGTTTTAGTTATCTCCCAAATCCCCCCATTGCAAGCATAAAGAGTACCATTTTTAGTTGCTCTTCTGGAATTGGCTTACCGTTGAGTTTCAATTCGTTATTTTCTAAAGCAAGCGTTAATGTGACGGTTTTATCTGAGTTTACGATAATGCCATTCACTTCACCATCAACAACTAATTCATTTAATCGGTGAACTAAATCTTGCTTTTGGTTTTCTGGTACAAATTTAGATAACAATGAAATCGCAGTTTCTTTATTCACATCAAAATTGATCGAAAAATCTTTGAATTGTTTGTATAAGCCGCTGCGCATTAAATCAAATTTAGGGTTCGGCACTAAAGCAATATTCAGATCCAATGCCACTTTACCTTTTTCGTCAGAAATAGAAAGAGGGGCAAATTTAATTTGAGGCTGATTATTCGCAATGGCCATGCCGGCTTGTTGTAATTTTTGCACCAATGGTTTAGGTAACGGCATATCTGAATCAGCCTTGCCTATTGCCACTAAAATGTTTAAAAGTTCTTGTAATGCATTGCCATCAATATGGTTGAATTCTACATTGTTGGTCACTTTGCCTAAGTTGTTACCGTTAATATGTAATTCATCCAGATTTGTTTTATTGATGATATTTACTGTATCACCCTCAACTTGTGTAGTTAAATTTGCTTGGCTGTTTTTCTGAATCAGAGAGAATTTTTCGCCAGTCTCTGCAGATTCGGTATTTTGCTCAAAATAGCCTATTTTGCTATTGAGGTTTCCACTATAAATAAATGGCCATTTTGTGCTTTGTAGTGAGCCTTGTACGACAAGATCTTTTATTTTAATTGATGAAGCGGTTGAAACTGCATGATTTGGGTCATTTGAATTAAATGCATCTACAGATAGCGTATAATTGCTTGGTTCATTTTTCTCTAAATCTACATTTAATACGACATTTGACCAATCAAAATCTGCCTTGGATTGCTCATTGTGATATTGCCCCGATGCAAGTTTTAATTCCGCATTACCGCTTAATGAATAATTCATTGCGACATTTAGTTGTAACGGTTTCTCTGATTTTGTGATATCAAAGAGTGCCTGAGTTGTTGCATTTTTTCCTAACAAGGTTTGGCTTGAAAAAATGGTTGGAACGAAATTCAGTTTCGCCACACGATCAAGCGGCAAAGGCCCGTGATAAAGCGTTGATGATAAAGGAATAATGATCGTTTCATTTGCCTTGTGGATTTCTATTTGATCTTGAATATGAGAGGCAAATAATCCTCTATCAAATTTTATATTTTTATAAAAAATTTTACTTTCTTCTAATATATCTGTTTTGGCAAATAGTTGATTTAACTGTTTTAGCTGATGTAAATATTCGTCCTCAGCTTTTTTCCCTGTAAACCATGCACCTGTACACCAAACGGCAGCAAGAACAACGACTACGCCTGCAGCAATTTTTGATTTTTTCATTTATTTCTTTCCTATTTTAAAGTAAAAATTTTCGCCAAATTTATCACAAATCCCTTTTTCTTGCCTGAAAATTTTTGTTTTCCCCTTGAAGTTCATCATTTGAGACTTATCTTGAAAACAAGAACGGAAATCACCGCACTTTAAGAAATAAAAAATTTTTAAAATTTTCTCTTGAAATGCGAAAGAATATCCACATCTTACAATTCGTAACAAATAGGGCTTGTAGATGTTTCAAAAATATTTGTGATAGAGGCTATTTTGAGACGTTTATAAGTTCAACCCCGAATTTTAAAATTTTTACTAGGAGTACAAAATGGGAAAAATTATTGGTATTGACTTAGGTACAACAAACTCTTGTGTAGCAGTTATGGAAGGCGACAAGGCTCGCGTAATTGAAAATGCAGAAGGTGCACGTACAACCCCTTCAATTATTGCTTATACAGATAATGAAACTTTAGTGGGTCAACCAGCAAAACGTCAAGCAATCACTAACCCGAAAAATACATTGTTTGCGATTAAACGTTTAATTGGTCGTCGTTTTGAAAGCGAAGAAGTTCAACGCGATATTAAAATTATGCCTTTCGAAATCGTGCGTGCAGATAACGGCGATGCGTGGGTAAATGTAAAAGGTGATAAATTAGCACCACCGCAAATTTCTGCTGAAGTATTGAAAAAAATGAAAAAAACGGCAGAAGATTTCTTGGGTGAATCTGTAACAGAAGCAGTAATCACTGTGCCTGCATACTTCAACGATGCACAACGTCAAGCAACTATTGATGCGGGTAAAATCGCAGGTTTAGATGTTAAACGTATCATTAATGAACCAACAGCGGCTGCATTGGCATTCGGTTTAGGTTCAAGCAAAGAGAACCAAGTGATCGCTGTTTACGACTTAGGTGGTGGTACATTCGATATTTCAATCATCGAAATTGATAACTTTGATGGTGAACAAACTTTCGAAGTGTTAGCAACTGGTGGTAACACTCACTTAGGTGGTGAAGACTTCGATAACCGTGTAATTGATTACATTATTGATGAGTTCAAAAAAGAACAAAACATCGATTTACGTAATGACCCAATGGCATTACAACGCGTAAAAGAAGCAGCAGAGAAAGCAAAAATTGAACTTTCATCAGCTCAATCTACTGAAGTGAACCTTCCGTACATCACTGCAGATGCTACAGGCCCTAAACACTTAGCATTAAATATCACTCGTGCAAAATTAGAAGCATTAGTAGAAGATTTAGTAGCAAGCTCAATTGAGTCTTTGAAAGCTGTATTAAAAGATGCAGGTAAAGGCGTGAGTGAAATTCACGACATTATTCTTGTGGGTGGTCAAACTCGTATGCCACTTGTACAACAAAAAGTGGCTGAGTTCTTTGGTAAAGAAGCTCGTAAAGATGTAAACCCTGATGAAGCGGTGGCAATCGGTGCGGCAGTTCAAGGTGGTGTATTAAAAGGTGATGTGAAAGACGTTCTTTTATTAGACGTAACCCCATTATCTTTAGGTATCGAAACCATGGGCGGTGTGATGACCACTTTAATTGAGAAAAATACAACGATTCCAACCAAAAAATCGCAAGTGTTCTCAACAGCGGAAGATAACCAAAGTGCGGTAACCATTCACGTTCTTCAAGGTGAACGTAAACGTGCGGCAGACAATAAATCTTTAGGTCAATTCAACCTAGAAGGTATTAATCCTGCACCGCGTGGTATGCCACAAATCGAAGTAACATTTGATATTGATGCAAACGGCGTAATCAACGTATCTGCGAAAGATAAAAATACGGGTAAAGAACAACAAATTCGTATTCAAGCATCTTCTGGTTTATCTGATGAAGAAATTCAACAAATGGTGCGTGATGCAGAAGCAAATGCTGATGCAGACCGTAAATTTGAAGAAGTTGTTCAAGCGCGTAACCAAGCTGACGGTATTGCACACGCAACACGTAAACAAATTGCAGAAGCTGGCGATGCATTGAGTGCCGCAGACAAAGAGAAAATTGAAGCAGCAGTCGCTGAGCTTGAAACAGCGGCAAAAGGTGAAGATAAAGCAGAAATTGAAGCGAAAATTGAAGCGGTAATTAAAGCCTCTGAACCATTAATGCAAGCAGCTCAAGCAAAAGCTCAACAAGCTGGTGGCGAGCAACCACAACAATCATCAGCAAAAGATGATGGCGTGGTAGATGCTGAATTTGAAGAAGTGAAAGATAATAAATAATTCACCGCTCTTCTTAGCATAAACAGAGGGCGTGGAAACACGCCCTTTTGGCGTATATAAATGATCCCCCTCTTTAGAAAAGAGGGGTTAGGGGAGATTTGATAGTGATATCAAATTTTCTTATGAGCTAAATTTACTTCTGCCAAATCTTCCCCCGCCCCTCTTTGCTAAAGAGGGGAGTATGTTAAAAGCGGTCAAATTTGCTCAGAATTTTGTAAATTTAAGGAATAGTTATGCCACTGATACTTTATCCATTTGCTACAATTCGTACGCATAATACAAAGGAAAATACTGCGGAAAAGATTGGACAGCTTTGGCAGAATAATTTTACAAAATTGCCTCAAAATGAGCCTTATTATGGTGTTTATCTGAATTACGAATCGGATTTTACGGGATATTATGATGTTGCTGTTGCTCAAGAAAGTAAACCTGAAGGTAATTTCTCAACCATTGAAATTGAAGATCTGACTTGGTATGAAATCTTCCCTACGACTTATGAATCAGTAGTTCAAACGTGGCAACATATTTGGAATAAGGAAAAGCAAGGCTTATTAAAACGTGCTTATAAAGTGGATTTTGAGAAATATTATCCAAATGGAAAAGTGGATATTTACATTTCAATTTGCCCACATTGCTAAAAATAGCGAATGCAAGCGGTCAGAAATGACAAAATATTTGCAAATAAAAATACGGAAACACTATGGCAAAAAAAGATTACTATGAAGTCCTTGGATTGAAAAAAGGGGCGAGTGAGAACGACATCAAACGCGCGTATAAACGTTTAGCGTCTAAACATCACCCTGATAAAAACCAAGGCAGTAAAGAAGCAGAAGAAAAATTCAAAGAAATTAATGAAGCTTATGAAGTATTAGGCGACGATCAAAAACGCGCAGCCTACGATCAATATGGCCACGCAGCCTTTGAACAAGGTGGTGGCGCAGGTGGTTTTGGTGGCGGCTTTGGTGGTGCTGATTTCGGCGATATGTTCGGCGATATTTTTGGCGATATTTTCGGTGGCGGTGGGCGTGGTCGTCAGCGCGTTGTTCGTGGCGAAGACTTACGCTATGACTTAGAAATCACTTTAGAAGAAGCTGTAAAAGGTACAACCAAAGATATTCAAATCAATACTCTTGCGCATTGTGATAGCTGTGGTGGTTCTGGGGCTGAAAAAGGTTCTAAAGTGGAAACTTGTCCGCATTGCCATGGTTCTGGTCGAATTCGTCGTCAGCAAGGTTTCTTTGTATCTGAAAGTATTTGTCCAACTTGTCATGGTAGCGGTAAGAAAATTGAAAAACCTTGTCGCAGCTGTCATGGTGAAGGACGCGTTCATAAGAAAGAAAATCTTTCAGTAAAAATTCCTGCAGGTGTGGATACAGGTAATCAACTTCGCTTAGCTGGAAAAGGTGCTGCGGGCGAAAATGGCGCGCCAGCTGGAGACTTATATGTTGTGATTCACGTGAGAGAACATAATATTTTTGAACGTGACGGTAACAACTTATATTGCGAAGTACCGATTAGCTTTGCTACTGCAGCGCTTGGCGGTGAAATTGAAGTGCCGACCTTAGATGGCCGAGTGAAACTTAAAATCCCCGCTGAAACGCAAACTGGAAAATTATTCCGCATGCGAGGCAAAGGTGTCGCGTCTACACGTAGTGGCTATGCGGGCGATTTGATTTGCCGTATTGTGGTCGAAACCCCCGTTAATTTAACTAGCAAGCAAAAAGAATTACTTCAAAAACTGGAAGAAAGTTTACAAGGTAAAGATTTAAGTAAACATGCACCAAAATCTTCAGGATTTTTAGACGGTGTGAAAAAATTCTTTGATAATTTGGGTAAATCTGATAAATAAAGATAATGAAAAAGTCCGCTTTTGCGGACTTTTTGCTTATAGCCTATCCAAATTATTATCGCTGTCCCTATTCCATTCTTGGTATTCTTTAAAATATTTTCATAAAATGCTACCTTTTTTCTTTTTTTTAATCTAGAATTCGCCAATTTGTTTTTTAAACGCCAAAAGGAGAGTAAACATGAAACTGGTTGAAGTAAAACACCCACTTGTTAAACACAAATTAGGTGTGATGCGTGAAGCTGAGATTGATACAAAAAAATTCCGTGAACTGGCAACAGAAATCAGTAGTCTATTAACCTACGAAGCAACGTCAGATTTAGAAACTGAAAAAGTAACGATCAACGGTTGGGATGGCCCAGTAGAAATCGACCGAATTAAAGGTAAAAAAGTAACGGTTGTCCCAATTTTACGTGCAGGTTTAGGTATGATGGATGGTGTACTTGAACATGTACCAAGCGCACGCATCAGTGTGGTAGGGATCTACCGTAATGAAGAAACCCTTGAACCAGTCCCTTACTTCCAAAAATTAGCTAGCGATTTAGAAGAGCGCCTTGCCATTGTTGTTGATCCGATGCTTGCAACGGGCGGTTCTATGATTGCTACCCTTGATCTTTTAAAAGCAAAAGGTTGTAAGCATATTAAAGTATTAGTTTTAGTCGCTGCTCCAGAAGGTATTAAGGCTCTTGAAGCTGCACATCCTGACATTGAACTTTACTGTGCTTCTATTGATAGCCACCTAAATGAACATGGTTACATTATTCCGGGTCTCGGTGACGCGGGTGATAAAATTTTTGGGACTAAATAATCCCAAAACAAAAGACGGTATTCATGCCGTCTTTTTTCGGTGCATGAAATATTAAAACTGTATTGACCGCACATTCAGTTAATTCAAACAGAGAGTTGAAACTAAATGACACATCAAAATTCTTCCGTGGTAGAAAACCAGAGTAAACTTAAACAATCTTTTGTTGGCCTACAAATGCTCTTCGTCGCATTTGGTGCGCTCGTTCTTGTACCATTAATTACAGGCCTTGATTCCAATACAGCATTATTAACTGCCGGCATTGGTACCCTACTCTTCCAACTTTGCACAGGAAAACAAGTTCCTATTTTCTTAGCCTCATCTTTTGCCTTTATCGCACCGATTCAATATGGTATTCAGACATGGGGGATTGCAACCACTATGGGGGGATTAGCATCGGCGGGTCTTGTATATTTAGCACTAAGTATATTGGTAAAATTACGTGGAACTGAAGCATTACAACGCATTTTCCCACCGATTGTTGTAGGCCCAGTGATTATTATTATTGGGATGGGGCTTGCCCCAGTGGCAGTTGATATGTCATTAGGCAAAAACAGTGCTTATGCTTATAACGACGCTATATTAGTTTCAATGGTAACACTCCTCACTACTTTATCTGTAGCAGTCTTTGCCAAAGGATTGATGAAACTCATCCCAATTATGTTTGGTATTACTGCGGGCTATATTTTATGCTTATTCCTTGGTTTAATTAATTTCCAACCAGTGATTGATGCGCCTTGGTTTAGCTTACCAAAATTAACTGCGCCTGAATTTAACCTAGAAGCTATTCTTTATATGTTACCAATTGCTATTGCACCGGCGGTAGAACACGTTGGCGGTATTATGGCGATCAGCTCTGTAACAGGTAAAGACTTTTTAAAAAAACCAGGATTACACCGCACTTTATTAGGTGATAGCTTAGCAACTGCAGCAGCATCTTTAGTGGGTGGCCCACCAAATACAACTTATTCTGAAGTAACTGGTGCCGTAATGTTAACCCGAAATTTCAATCCTAATATTATGACATGGGCTGCCGTTTGGGCTATTGCAATTTCATTCTGTGGAAAAGTAGGTGCATTCCTATCAACGATTCCAACTATTGTAATGGGAGGAATTATGATGCTTGTTTTCGGTTCAATTGCAGTGGTGGGTATGAGCACCTTAATTCGTGGCAAAGTTGATGTTACCGAAGCGCGTAATCTGTGTATTATTTCTGTTGTGATGACATTTGGTATCGGCAATATGTTTGTAGATGTGGGCAATGTATCACTAAAAGGCATCAGCTTATGCGCAGTTGTTGCTATCATCTTAAACCTTGTTTTACCGAAAGCAAAAAATGAAGTAGAATAAGAGTTCTTTTAAAAGGGTTAAATCCCAATTTAGCCCTTTTCTTACTTATAATCTGTAATACATAAATATTTGAATAAGCAGCTTCCCTTACCCATTCATCAAATTGATGATGCCACATTAGAAAACTTTTACAGCGATAATAATCTTTTATTGCTCGATTCTTTACGCAAAAATTCATCTGAGTTAAAACAACAGTTTTTCTATATTTGGGGAAATAAAGGTTCTGGAAAAACTCATCTGCTTAGAGCATTCAGTAACGAATATTTAATCAATCAACGTACTGCTATTTATGTACCGCTCAGCAAATCTCAATATTTTTCTACCGCAGTTCTTGAAAATCTAGAACAGCAAGAATTAGTGTGTCTAGATGATGTACAAACTGTGATCGGAAATGACGAATGGGAATTAGCTATTTTTGATCTATTCAATCGAATTAAAGCGAGCGGAAAAACGCTTTTGCTTATTAGTTCAGATAAATCGCCTTCCGCACTTTCTGTAAAATTGCCTGATTTGAACTCTCGCTTGACTTGGGGTGAGATTTATCAATTAAATTCCTTAACTGATGAGCAAAAAATTAGTGTGCTACAACATAACGCTTATCAACGAGGAATTCAATTACCCGATGAGACGGCTAATTTTTTACTTACACGACTTGCACGAGACATGCACACATTATTTGAAGCACTTGATCTACTAGATAAAGCCTCATTGCAAGCACAAAGAAATCTTACGATTCCTTTCGTTAAAGAAATTTTAAATCTTTAACAAAAAAGGCGCTAATGCGCCTTTTTTAATCATCCACCTGATAATTTAACGGTAAACCCTTTTTGCTCTAACAATTGCTTGAGCAAATCACGCTTTTCGCCTTGAATCTCAATCATTCCATTTTTAACTGAGCCACCACATCCACAACGTTTTTTTAATTCAGCCGCTAATTTTTTCAATTCCTCATCAGATAAATCTAAACCAGTTATAACCGATACTCCAGCACCTTTTCTACCACTTGTTTGTTTTTGGATACGTACAACACCGTCTCCTTTTGGGCGCACTAAGGAAACCTTTTCCTCTTTAATTCGTCCCACATCAGTTGAATACACTAAAATAGAATCTGACATCATTCTTACCTAATAGACGCGTTAATAGAACGAAGAACCTCTACTGGATTATCAGCTTTAGTAATAGGACGCCCTATTACTAAATAATCTGAACCAGCACGAATCGCAGCAGTAGGAGTCATCACTCGTCTTTGATCACCAAAATCAGCCCCAATTGGACGAATCCCTGGGGTCACTAATTTAAAGTCTTCTCCACAAGCGTTACGTAAAATTTTAACCTCTTGCGGAGAGCAAACCACACCATCCAAACCTGCGCGTTGGGTTAAATGAGCTAAGCGTAAAACTTGTTCCATTGGCGATGCATTAATCCCAATTTGTAATAAATCCAAATCTTCCATACTGGTTAATACCGTCACAGCAATAAGCAATGGCGCATCTTTCCCATAAGGTTCAAGAATTCTCTTAGCTTCTTCCATCATTCGTAGCCCACCGCTTGCGTGCAAATCGACCATCCATACCCCTAAATCAGCGGCAGATCGGACCGCTCTTGCTACCGTATTTGGAATATCATGATATTTAAGATCTAAGAAAACATCGAAATTACGTTGATGTAATTGTTTTACAAAATTCATACCAAGTGTAGTAAACATTTCTTTACCCACTTTTAATCGACACAAATTCGGATCAATTTGATCAACTAAAGCAAGAGCATCTGATTCTTTCTCATAATCCAATGCCACAATAATTTTACTTGTCATAATGTTACCTCACAGAGTATCAATTAATTATGTTCTTGACTTGAAACTGGTTTAATACTTTCCCATTGACGGCAAGATGGGCAATTCCACAATAGCTTATGGATTTGATAACCACAATTTGTACAACGATAAGCTGAAGTTTGCTTAATTCGTTCCCCCACCATTTTATGTAATAAAATTAGACTTTCTTTTCCACGTCCGTCTTCTGCCTCATCAATTTGATACTGCATAAAACGATGGAAAATTAAAGTACTTGGCTTTTTTGTGAGTTGCTGATAAAGCTTAGCTTGAGCAGCAGGTTTTCCATCTTTTTCTTCAATTAATTTAACTAGCGCTAACTCTACCTCATCATTATTAGTAATTTGGCCTGCACGAATTAAGAATAACTCAAAGTTATCTAACTGATTTAATTCTTCATAACAATGTTTTAAAGGTGATAAAATTTCACCAGTATAAGCTGGATTTTGCTCCAAAACATTTTCTAGTATTTTTGCTGCTTGTTGATATTGACCTTCAAGCATTTCTAAATTTGCGAGTAATAAAGAAGCACGGACACAAGAAGGAGAAACCAACAAAGCCTTTTGTAAAATACTGCATTTTTCGACCGCACTTTCAGGCTCTAAACTTTGTGAATATTCACAATAACATTGCGCAAGTTCAATATTATTCTCTTGTGGTTTGATTTTTGCGAGTTTTTCAGCAATATTAACCGCTTTTTTCCATTCTTTAGTTTTCTGATAAATCACTAAAAGTTGCTGCAAAGCATTTTCTGCAAATTCAGGTTCATCCACTAGTAAAATATAAAGACTTTCAGCTCGGTCAAAAAAACCAACCGTCATAAAATCTCGAGCAAGCTGCTGCTTAGCGAGCAGTTTTTGTTCAAAAGTATAATTTTGGCTACGATCTAAAGCCTGATGAATGCGAAGAGCGCGATCAACTTCGCCTCTAGAACGGAATAGATTGCCAAGAGTCAGTTCAGCTTCAAATTGGGAGTGGCTTTCGATTTCATTTTCGGCTTCTTGCTTTTGTAGCATATTCAAAAATAGATCTACAGCCTTATCAGTTTGATTGGAAAGTAAGAAGTTTACCCCCGTAACATAATCTCGGGAGAGTTTATTACTAATGTCATCTTGATCTTTCTTTACACTACGCTGCCCCATGTACCAACCATAGGCTGCAGCGATAGGCAATAGTAGAAAGAGTAATTCTAGCATTAGACAGCCTTATCGCGGGTAGTCGTTAATTCATGAAGTTGTAATGTTTGACGTTTAACTTGGCGTGCTAAAACTATATTCTTGAATTTTAATTTTAAATAGAAAAATCCACTAATTAACCAACCAAGAATTAACCCAAAACCAAATAAAATTGCGACAAGTGTAGAAAGTTGAAGCTGACTTTCTGCCACAATATAGTTAAAGGTTATTATTTGATCGTTATTGGCTCCAACAGTAATCGCAACAAGTACAATAGCAATAACAATCACAAAACCTAAAATATACTTAACCATAATTCCCCTCTCAACTTACGCCACTATTATGCCAAACTTTCTAATAAAAAACGACACTTACGCGCCGTTTGTACTAATGAACTATAAACAATTTACTCGTTCTTTTAATTCTTTACCCGCCTTGAAATGTGGCACTGATTTCTCATCTAATTTTACTGAATCACCTGTTTTAGGATTACGCCCTAAACGAGGCTGACGATAATGTAACGAAAAACTACCAAACCCACGAACTTCAAT
Organism: Haemophilus sp. SZY H36; assembly: GCF_018829625.1. Lineage (NCBI taxonomy): Bacteria > Pseudomonadati > Pseudomonadota > Gammaproteobacteria > Pasteurellales > Pasteurellaceae > Haemophilus > Haemophilus sp. SZY H36. The sequence goes on from NZ_JAHKKA010000001.1 coordinate 533,069, forward strand.
ACGATCACCATTTTCGAGAGACTGAGACATAAACTCAAGAATATCTTTTACAATATTTTCAACCATTTTCAGAGGTAACATTGGATGCTTTTCTGATAATTTTTCGATAAGTTCTGATTTAGTCATCGTCTTTTCTCCCCTCATATTATTCAAATTAAGATTTATTGCTAATACATTATTTCAATGTATTAGCAATAAGCCCTAAAAATAAGGCTGGACATGAGCCCAGCCTTATTATGTGAATTAATTATTCACCTTTAGCTGCTTTAAATGCTTCAGCCATTGCGTTTGGAATAGCAACTTCTTCTTGTTTGTTATTCACATTTGCAACTGCTGCAGCTTCTTCAGCTTGATCTTTTGCTTTCACTGATAAGTGAACGATACGAGATTTACGATCTACACCAGTGTATTTAGCTTCAACTACGTCACCTGCAGCAACTTCATTTGTTAAATCAGCTGCGCGGATATAACCTTCAACGCCGCCCGCTAATTCAACTTTAGCACCTTTTGCATCTGCTTCAACTACTGTTGCTGATACTACAGCACCTTTTTTGTTGATTGCTACGAAGTTATTGAATGGATCTTCTTCAAGTTGTTTGATACCTAAAGAAATGCGCTCTTTCACTGCATCAACTGCTAATACTACTGCAGAAACTTCGTCACCTTTTTTGTAGTTACGAACGGCTTCTTCACCTGATACATTCCAAGAAATATCAGATAAGTGAACTAAACCATCGATACCGCCTTCAAGACCGATGAAGATACCGAAATCAGTGATAGACTTGATTTTACCAGTTACTTTATCGCCTTTATTGTGAGTTTCAGCAAATTGAGTCCATGGGTTAGCTTTACATTGTTTTAAGCCTAAAGAAATACGACGACGTTCTTCATCAATTTCTAATACCATTACTTCAACAGTATCGCCTAAGCTAACAACTTTAGATGGGTGGATATTTTTGTTAGTCCAATCCATTTCAGAAACGTGAACTAAACCTTCAACGCCATCTAAAATCTCAACAAAACAACCATAGTCTGTTAAGTTGGTCACTTTACCAGTTAATTTGCTGTTTACTGGGTGATTTTCAGCAATTGCGGCCCATGGATCTTGACCTAATTGTTTTAAGCCTAAAGATACACGAGTACGATCTTTATCAAATTTTAATACTTTAACAGTAACTTCATCGCCAACATTCACGATTTCGCTTGGGTGTTTAACACGTTTCCAAGCCATATCTGTGATATGTAATAAACCATCAACACCACCAAGATCAACGAATGCACCGTACTCAGTTAAGTTTTTAACGATACCTTTAACTTCTGAACCTTCAACAAGATTTTCTAATACTTGTTCACGTTCTTGGCTATTTTCAGATTCAATCACTGCACGACGAGAAACAACAACGTTGTTACGTTTTTGATCTAATTTGATTACTTTGAATTCTAATTCTTTACCAAGTAAATGATCTGCTTCGCGCGCTGGACGAGTATCAACTAAAGAACCTGGTAAGAATGCACGAACACCGTTTAACTCAACTGTGAAGCCGCCTTTCACTTTACCGTTGATTAAACCGATAACGGTCGCTTTTTCTTCGTAAGCTTTTTCTAATTCAATCCAAGATTCGTGACGAACAGCTTTTTCACGAGAAAGTTTAGTTTCACCGAAACCATCTTCAACTGCATCTAATGCAACATTTACAGTATCGCCAACTTGGATTTCAAGTTCGCCTTGTGCATTTAAGAATTCAGCAACTGGGATTGCAGACTCAGATTTTAAACCTGCATCAACAAGCACAAAGCCTTTTTGGATAGCTACTACAGTACCGCTAACGATTGAACCTTGACGAGTTTCAAGGCCTTTTAATGATTCTTCAAAAAGTTGAGCAAAAGATTCTGACATATAAATAATCTTCTTAATTTAAGTTAATAACATCCACATTAAAATCCATAAAATGCGGGGTTGAGGATAAATGTTTATTCTTCCTTGAACAAACAGTTAAATCGAAACTGACACCTTTTCTCGAATATAAGCTAACGCCTGATCTATAACTTCACCAATACTCAACGTTGTGCTATCCAATAATAAAGCATCATCAGCCGGTTTTAGAGGCGCGACCTCTCGATTTCTATCACGAAAATCACGCCCTTTTATCTCGGCTAAAATCTGCTCAAAGTTACCATTTATTCCTTTATTTTGCAACTGTTTATAACGTCTTTTTGCACGTTCTTCAGCACTCGCATCTAAAAATAACTTCACTTGAGCATTTGGGAATACCACAGTCCCCATATCTCTACCATCAGCAATTAATCCATCATTTTTCGCAAAATCTTGCTGAAGTTGTAGCAAAGCTGACCGCACTTCTGGAAACACGGCTACTTTAGATGCGGCATCAGCGACTTCTTGAGTGCGAATTAAATGGCTTACATTCATGCCAGCAAGCAAAATATTCACCTCGCCATTTTGAGGAATAAATTGAATATCTAAGTGACGAGCTAACTCAGCTAGTGCCGATTCATTTGTTAAATCAGTTTTACGTTGTAATGCCGCCAATGCTGTAACGCGATAAATTGCTCCACTATCCAATAACGCATAACCTAGCTTTTCTGCCAAAGCGTAACAAAGCGTCCCCTTCCCAGCACCGCTAGGCCCATCAACGGTAATAATCGTTCCCATGCTACTTATCTCTTACTTAATTATGACAATTTATCGTATTATAGAGATAAACGAGTCATTTCGCTAAAAATTCTTTTGCTAACTCATATAAGTAATAAGCGGTTGGAAACAACACCCTATCATCTACACGAAATTTAGGGTGATGTAATGCATAAGGCCCACCTGAACCTATCATAACAAATACACCTGGCACTTCTACTTGATAAAAAGCAAAGTCTTCACCAATGGGACTCGCTTCCACAATTTTAGTCTCAAATCCAATAGCACCTGCTACATTTAAAACAAAAGGCACCAACTGCTCATCATTATTTACAGAAGGCGGGCCAGCATGCCAATCTAGTTCTATTTCAACATCAAACGTAATCGCAATACCTTGCAATAACATACGTAAACGCTGTTCAATCAGAGTTCTTACATTCGCATTAAAACTTCGAACAGTTCCTTCTAAATAAGCATTGTCAGGGATGACGTTCCAAGTATTACCACTTTCAACATGAGTTATGGAAATAACCGCATTTTCATTAGCCGCAATATTTCGGCTGATAATAGTTTGAACAACACTAATAATCTGAGCAAGTACTACTATGGGATCTTTACCATCCTGTGGGCAAGCCGCATGAGCTCCCTTTGCTAAAATACGAATTTCAAAACGATCCACTCCTGCTGTTAATGCATGTGACTTGGTACCTACTGTACCTACAGGCAACGTGGGATCATTATGTAAACCCAAAATAGCATCTACATTTTGTAAAGCACCAGACTTTAATACGTTCAATGCACCTAAACCTGTTTCTTCTGCAGCCTGAAACAATACTCTAACAGTCCCCTCTAATTCATTTTGATGCTGTTTTAATAAAATTGCAGCACCAAGTGCAGCTGACATATGAAAATCATGTCCACAGGCATGCATAATACCAACTTTTTTTGAGCTAAATTCAACACCTGATTCTTCCTCTATTGGTAATGCATCTATATCTGCACGCAGCATTACGGTTTTTCCAGCTTTAAGGCCTTTAATCTCTGCCACTAATCCTGTTTGAAGTGGAAATGGTAAAATATCAATATGATGTTTTTCTAAAACTTCCCTAATTTTTGCCGTTGTTTCAAATTCTTCATTGGAAAGCTCTGGATATTGATGGCGTTCTTGACGAAATTGACGTAAAAAATCTGCCAAGATTTGATATTGTTGTGTCAATTGATTTAATTTTTCCATATTACATCTCACAATATTGATTGATAAGCTTGAATAAAATCCTGAATATTAATTCCATTTTTTAAATTGCTAATATCTTGATAAAGTTGCTGAGATAAGGAATTATTACCTATAGCTAACTCAAGTTTCTCTTTTAATTGAGTATTGGAATAAGGGTTCATAGGACTTCCTTTTGGAAAATTAGAAATGGCCTCTAAAATAGCCCCATTTTTTAACTGTACTCTAATTTTCACTTTTTTAGGATTTACTTCATTATTTTGATAAGTTCGATGAATTTTAGACATCATCTGGCAAATACATGGTTCAACTTGAGACTGCTCAAAATGTTGAAAATCCAATTTTTTATTTAGCAAAATTGAAGCTAAAATATATTCTGCAGAAAATTTTCCCTGGCTAGTAATATCTACTTTTTGATAAATTAATGCAGCATCTGAATTAACATAAAAACAAATCTCAATTTGAAGAATATCACTTATATTTGAAATCTTGTTTCTTAACTCATAAGAAATATCAGCAATTCCTGCTGCAGCAGAACAATAAGGATAATTTTTAAACCAAAGCTGGTGAATTTGCCAATTTTTCTCCCAATCATATCCCCAGTCTTCAACCGAATATTGGTCGCCCAATAACATAAAAAAACCAATTTTTTCATCAAATGGATTTTGTGGTAAAGACAAGCCTGTTTTAATCCAATCAATAGATTGAATCGCATTTTGTGCAGCAATTCCTGCATGTAAAGCCTTAATAGGAGAACCAAACACAAAACGCATTCCTGACGATTGTGTTGCAGCCAAAGAAATAGCATCCGATAGAAAAAAATATTGGTGTAAATAGCCTATAGCACAAGTTGCGGCAATTCCTCCTAAAGTGATTGTACTATGCCATCCCCTGATATAGAGTTTAGGATTTAGTATCTGACCCAAACGGGCCATAACCTCTACACCGATAACATAAGCAGTTAAAAAACGTCTACTGTCAATTCTCTGTATACTTTTGTCAATGCTAGCAAAAAGCGCACTTAAAATCACAGATGAAGGGTGTCCACGTACAGTCGCATGCACATCATCATAATCTAAGTAATGTGCTTGAAAACCGTTAAATAAGGCAGCCTGTCTTGCGGTCACTAACTGTTTTTGTCCAATTAACCATGCCTTCTTATTTCCTCCCTCTAGTATAATCCAATCTTTAAATTGTTGTAATTCAACTTGATTTTTAGCTTGGAGTGAAGATGCAAAATAATCTACAACCCCTCTTGTAGCCTGTTTTAATGTATCTTGTTCATTAATTAAGGGGGTATTTAGAATTTTATTTGCCAATTCTTGTGCATTCATTCCCCTCCCCCTAAATATAAAATTCAATGGGATCTGAAAATTGCTTTACAAAACGTTTTGTTTGTTCTTGCTTAGGAAAATCAATAAGCTGCTTAGCAGGTCCTTGTTCTATGATGTTTCCATCTGCCATAAAAATAATACGATCAGCCACATGTTTTGCGAATTCCATTTCATGAGTAACAATAACCATTGTAATTTTTTGTTTAGCTAACTGTTGTATCACTTGTAAAACTTCATTTACACGCTCTGGATCCAACGCAGATGTAGGCTCATCAAAAAGCAAAACTTTAGGTTTTACAGCCAAAGCACGAGCTATCGCAATACGTTGTTGCTGCCCACCAGAAAGCGTAATAGGATACTGGTGGGCCTGCTCGGAAAGTCCGACCCGTTTTAGTAAATCCAAACCTAATTTTTGCGCTTCAATTTTACTCATTTTCTGATTAACCAACGGCGTTAGTGTAATGTTCTCAAGTGCAGTTTTATTTTTAAATAAATTATAACTTTGAAACACCATTGCTGATTGATGACGTAATGAGATTTCATCCCGACGAGAATGCTCTTTAACATCAAACTCTTTAGATGCTATTTTAATTTTCACTTCATCAGGTTTTTCCAATAAATTTAAACACCGTAATAAAGTAGATTTCCCTGATCCTGAAGGTCCAATAATTGCGACAACCTCCCCTTTTTGAATAGATAAATCAATTGATTTTAATACTGTATTTTTTCCAAAGGATTTTGAAAGTTTTTCAACAGAAATCATTGTAGTCATAATACATCCTTAACGTTTATAAGGGGAAGATAAAGCCACTTCCAATCGTTTTTGGGCCCAAGAATAAAGAACAACCACAAGCCAATAAACAATACCTACAGCTAGATAGGTTTCAAAGAATTTATATGATTCTACCGTTAATAACTTACCTGCAGCTAATAATTCTGGCACCCCAACAAAGAATGCTACTGATGAATCCTTTAATAAAGAAATAAACATATTCCCTATACTTGGTAAGGCATTAACAAAAGCCTGAGGTAAAATAATATGACGATAAACATTTATAAGAGATAATCCCATCGCCATACCTGCCTCTTTCTGACCATTGTCTACAGACTCTAAACCTGCTCGAAAAATTTCGGCCAAATAAGCTGAATATTTCAAACTAAAACAAAGTAATGCAGCGTTCATTGCTGACATTTCTTTTAAACTAGGAAATAACTGTGGTGAACCATAATAAATAATAAATAACAACACTACTGTTGGCATCCCACGAAACAATGAAATATATAAAGCAAGTACCCCATCTATCATAAAACTTTTATTCACACGAATTAGAGCAATAAATAAACCAATAAAAATTGCTATAAAAATTGACACTACCGCAATAAATAATGTAGTTGGCAAATATGAAATAATATTAGGAAAAACTGAAATAAAATATACAAAATCAAAACTCATATATAATCCATTAGGTAAAACCAAGAAATATCCTATCAAAAACCGGGAGGTTTAACCTCCCGATTCTTATTTATCTGATGCAGTAATATCCTCGCCATAATATTTAATAGAAAGCTCTTTTAATTTCCCACTTTCTTTTAATTTCTTTATAGCTTGGTTAAATTCTTTACGTAGTTCTTCTCCTTTTTCATTTTTAGCAAATGGAAATGCTACTTCTTCAATTACTAATGGTTCTCCTACTAATTTAAATGGTAAATTACCGCGTTTAATCTCAGCCAATAAGATTGGTTTAGAATTTATATAACCATCAACACGTTTATATACCAAATCATACATTGCACCATCGCGAGTTTCATAAGTTTTCACATTTACTTCATTATTAGGAAAGCGTTTCTGCAAATTTTTCAAATGATTAGAACCCAATACCCCTGAAATCGTTTTTCCTTTAAAATCATCCAAAATATTAATTGTGCTATTATCTTTATGAGCTACAAGTTGACTACCATAATAACTGTAAGGTTGTGTAAAATCATATTTAGTTTTACGCGCCTCAGTTACTGCGACTGCATTAGCAACAGTATCTAAACGGCCTGAATCAAGTTGGCCCATAAGCCCTGAAAATTCAGCTGTCGTCCATTCAATGGTATAGCCTAATTCTTTTGCTATTGCCTCAGTTGTCTCTACATCAAACCCAACTAATTTACCATTCTGTTTAAAACCATTTGGATAACTTTGTCCAGTAGATCCTATTTTTAATATCTTAGGTGAAACTATCTTTGAGCTATCATTGTCCTTATCATTACAACCAGCTAAAACAACTGTTGTTGCTAAAATAGTGAAAAGTGCGGTATGTTTTAAAATCATTTTTAACTCCTTATTTAATTAATGATGATGTTTTTGATACTCTTGAAATAATGTTGTGTTTAAAATTTTTCGATAATAAATTGTAGTATGATCATCGGTTAAATTTGCTTTTCCGATTTCTTCAAAACCTTGTTTTATATAAAAGGAATTTAACCAAGGATGATTTTCTGCAGTACCTAGTGTCACAAAAGGCACTTTAAGTTGCTTTAGTAAAATATTCTCCTCTGTCCACTTTATAAGCTCTACTGCTAGCCCCTGCTTTTTATAATCTGGATGGGTTGCCAACCAGCCAATATGAGGTACACCATAAGGTCCTGGATTATTCCCCCAAGGCAAACGTAAACTAATAGAACAAACAAGATTGCCATCAATAAATCCACCAAAGACTAAATTAGCGCATAAATGCTGCTCAATTTCAGACTTAGAAACCGTTGATGCAGAAAAATGAATTCCTAAAGCTAATATAGGTTGATAAGCACGATGTAATAAACTTTGATATGATTCAATATCAACAAGCGTTAGTGTTCTAATATCCATTAATCTAATAACCCCGATAGCTCTGCATAACGAATAACGATATCTACTTTATCTGGAGCACTTCCTAAATAATTTTGTGGAACAAGCCATTCTGTTATTTCAGACTCATTAAATTCTTTCTTAATAATAGGGTTTTCTAACAATACATCTTTAAATGATCGAGCTTCTTCAAAAGCTTTCATTGAACATTCATATACTAAGCTATGACTACTTTGTTTTCCTAAACGTTTACCTAATTCAAACATCACTTTTTCAGAAAGAAGTAGCCCATTCTGCAACTCCAAATTTTTTAACATTTGCTCAGCATTCACTTTCATTCCGCGTAAAATAGATAAACCAATTTGTAATTGAGCTGAAAGATAAATATTCATCTCAGGCAAAGCAATCCACTCTGCTCGCCAACTCATGGCATCACGTTCGTGCTCAACTCTCATTGATTCATGAATTAATGCAACACTTTTAAAAATAGGTGAGGTAAGGCTAGCCATTCCCTCTAATGCAGCAGGATTCCGTTTATGAGGCATTGTTGATGAACCAATTTTTCCACTAGAAAAAGGCTCCTCAATTTCATTAATCTCTGTACGCATTAAGTTGTAAAACTCATTAGCAATTTTACCCAACGTTCCACTGATTAAGGCTACAACCGAAGCATATTCAGAAAAGCGATCCCGTGCGGCTTGCCATCCGATATTCGGTGCATTTAATCCTAATAATGCTAATGCTCTCGCTTCCACTTCAGGACCTTTTTTACCAAATGATGCATAAGTACAGATCGCACCACTAATATTGCCGACCAACACACGATCACGAATCTCATTTAAACGTTGCAAATGGCGAACAAATTCATCTAACCACACCGCTAATTTAAAACCAAATGTTGTTGGTAAAGCTTGCATTCCATGAGTCCGCCCCACCATAGGTAAATATTGATATTTTTTAGCTAATGTCTTTAATTCTTGCGCAACAAGACGTGTATCACGTAGTACAATCTCAAAAGCTTCTTTTAACTGAAGCACTGTTGCCGTATCAACAATATCTTGTGTTGTCGCGCCATAATGAATATATTCCCCGGCATCACCGGATTGACGCTGTAAAGCATTAATGGTCGCCATAAAAGTATGTCTTAAGCGAACAGCTTCCTCTGCAAGTTCATTAAAATTAAGCGCCTCAACCTTCACCAATTGAGCAATTTTATTTGCCGCTTCTGATGGAATAACCCCTAATTCCCCCTCAGCTTTTGCTAAAGCAATTTCGACTTCAATTTGCTTACGAAAACGATTTTCCTCTGACCATATAGCTCTCATCTCAGGAGTACCAAAATTATTCCCTAATGTAAGAAAATCAATTACATGTGCTGCCATTTTGCTTCCCTTTTATAAAATAACTAATTTGGAATGACGATGATTCTATAAATCTTTTATCTCCCCATCTAATAATTAATCCCCACATCATATTCCATTTTAGTCTATTAAGATTTTAATCAGAGAAGATTGGTAATAAAAATGTAAAAAATGAAAATAAAATGTTAATTTTTTATGAGATATTGATCACATTTTCCCCAAAGAGGTATATTCTTTTATGCCTAAATCCATACAATGCACGAGTCTTTTTTATTATAAATTTAAGGATATTTTCTAATGTCTTTTGTTCTGAGTATTTTTCCTATTGTTTTGCTAATTTATCTAATGGTAAAACGAAATGCCTTGCCTTCTTATGTCGCATTACCTTGGATTGCAACATTAGTAATGGGTGTCCATCTTCTTCACTTTAATACTGATATTGTCACAATTAGTGCCAATGTTGTTTCCGCTATTATTGCTGTACAAACCCCAATTACAGTTATTTTTGGCGCGATCTTATTTAATCGCTTTTCAGAAATTTCAGGTGCGACAGATACCATGCGTAAATGGCTAGGGAATATTAATCCCAATCCTGTAGCTCAATTAATGATTATCGGTTGGGCATTTGCTTTTATGATTGAAGGAGCAAGTGGTTTTGGTACACCTGCAGCCATTGCGGCACCTATTTTAGTCGGGCTAGGTTTTCATCCATTAAAAGTCGCCATGTTGGCACTAATCATGAACTCCGTCCCAGTCTCTTTTGGGGCTGTGGGAACGCCTACATGGTTTGGTTTCGGTCCACTAAAACTATCAGAAGATATAATTTTGGAAATTGGTTCTATTACAGCATTTATCCATTCTATTGCCGCATTTATTATTCCATTATTAGCATTACGAGTCTTAGTAAGTTGGAACGATATTCGTAAAAATATTCTATTTATCTATATCAGTGTCTTTGCCTGTGTCATTCCTTATTTCTTACTTGCCCAAGTTAATGATGAATTTCCATCATTAGTAGGCGGAGCAATTGGTTTATTTATTTCTGTATGGGCTGCAAATCGCAATATTGGCTTAACAAAAGTAGAAAATAGTCTGGATAATAATGCGGTAACAACTAAGCAAGTAATGAAAGCATTATTCCCAACAGGTTTATTGATTGCATTCCTAATCATTACACGTATCCATCAATTACCTTTCAAAGCAATGATGAATGACGCTACAATGTGGTTCTCAACAACCCTAGGATCATTAGGTACATTTGAAATTAGTAAAGGATTAATCTTTACCTTAAAAGATATTTTTGGTTCTGATGTATCATCAAGCTACAAATTGCTTTACGTACCAGCGTTAATTCCATTTGTAATTACAGTTTTAATTGCAATTCCTATATTTAACGTCTCAATTAGCAATGTTAAAAACGTTTTTGCTTCAAGTTTACAACAATCAAAAAATCCATTTATAGCCTTAATGGGAGCCTTGGTTATGGTGAACTTAATGTTAGTCGGAGGCGAACACTCCATGGTGAAAATTATTGGTCGCACCTTTGCAGAAATATCCGGCAGTAACTGGACAATTTTCTCTTCTTTCTTAGGGGCTATAGGGGCATTCTTCTCGGGATCAAACACCGTATCTAACCTAACATTTGGTAGTGTTCAACTTTCTACAGCAGAAACAACAGGAATTTCAGTAGCACTAGTCCTAGCTTTACAATCTGTTGGAGGCGCAATGGGAAATATGGTATGTATTAATAATATCGTTGCTGTCAGTTCAGTATTAAATATTTCTAACCAAGAAGGTACCATTATTAAGAAAACCATTATCCCTATGATGATTTACGGTATTATTGCGGCACTCTGTGCGCTGTACTTAGTACCTTTACTTTATAATCTATAAATTTACTTGGAAAAATGACCGCACTTTTGCGGTCATTTGTTACTTTTCTCTTACTGGAGTGATTAAAAATGAACGTAAATTTCTACGTAACCTGCATTGCAGACGTAGTAAAAAGTGGTGTGGCCAAAAACACCGTTTTACTGCTTGAGAAACTCGGTTGCAATGTTACTTTCCTTGAAAAACAAGGTTGTTGCGGGCAGCCTGCATTAAATAGTGGCTATACAAAACAAGCCATCCCAGGCATGAAAAACTTAGTCGAAACCTTTGAAGTAAACGATTACCCAATCGTAGCACCTGCCGGATCTTGTGTTTATGCGATCAAAAATTACCCCAACTACTTCACTAACGCAGGAGAATTAGACTGGGCTAAACGTGCCCAAAAAGTAGCTTCGCGTTTCTGTGATTTAACCGATTTTATCGTGAATAAACTTGGAATAACTGATATTGGTGCCTATTTGCCAGGTAAAGCGGTTTATCACCCTTCTTGTAGCCTTACACGTAAACTGGGCATCGTAAATGAGCCTATCGCACTGTTAAAAAATGTGAAAGGATTAGAGCTGCTTCCTATTCATAATCAACAAACCTGCTGTGGCTTCGGTGGAACTTTCTCTGTGAAAATGGCGGAGATTTCTGGCGAAATGGTGAAAGAAAAAGTTGAGCATATTGAAGAGGTTGAACCGCAATATTTAATCGGTGCAGATGTAAGTTGTTTATTAAATATTGGTGGTCGTTTACAACGCGAAGGCAGTAAGATCAAAGTGATGCACATTGCGGAAGTATTAATGCAAGGGGAGAAATAAGATGTCATTGAAAACCAGTAATCTTCCTTTTAAAGCGCGTGTCGATCATGAAGTACATAACACTATCATGCGTAAAGCGGTTGTGAAAGCCCAAGAAACGATTGGGGCTAATCGACAAAAAATGGTGGACGAATTAGGTCATTGGGAAGAATGGCGTGATTTATCTAAACAGATTCGTAACCATGTTTTAGCTAATTTAGATGCTTATTTGTATCAATTGAGCGAAAAAGTGATGGAAAATGGCGGTAAAGTGTATTTTGCTGAAACGGCCGAAGAAGCGAGTGCTTATATTCGCAAAGTCGCATTAGAGAAAAATGCGAAGAAAATCGTAAAATCCAAATCCATGGTGACAGAAGAAATCGGTTTAAACGAAGTGCTTGAAAAAGAGGGCATGCAAGTGATCGAAACCGATTTGGGTGAATATCTATTACAAATTTCAGGTGATAAACCATCCCATATCGTTGTGCCTGCAATCCACAAAGATCGTCACCAAATCCGCAAAGATTTATCTGAAAAACTCGGCTATGAGGGCGAGGAAACACCTGAAGATATGACTCGTTTTGTACGTGAAAAAATTCGTCAAGATTTTTTAGAGGCTGATATCGGTATCAGTGGTTGTAACTTTGCTGTAGCGGAAACCGGCTCAGTTTGTTTGGTGACAAACGAAGGTAACTTACGTTTAGCGACGACCTTACCAAAAACACATATTGCCGTGATGGGAATGGAGCGTTTAGCGCCAACTTTCCAAGAGGTGGATGTGTTAATTACGATGCTTGCTCGTAGTGCGGTAGGTGCAAAATTAACTGGTTATAACACTTGGTTAACTGGTCCTCGTCTTACTGGTGAAACTGACGGTCCTGAAGAATTCCATTTGGTTATTGTGGATAATGGCCGTTCAGATATTTTAGCGTCTGAATTCCAAGAAGTTTTACGTTGTATCCGCTGCGGTGCTTGTTTGAATACTTGTCCGGCATATCGTCAAATCGGTGGTCATGGGTATGGTTCTATTTACCCAGGTCCAATTGGTGCAGTAATTTCTCCATTACTAGGTGGCTATGATGAATTCAAAGAATTGCCGTATGCTTGTTCTTTATGTAATGCGTGTAATTCGGTCTGCCCGGTGCGTATTCCATTAGCACAGTTAATCTTAAAACACCGTGAGAAAATGGTAGAGTTAGGTAAAACTCCCGCAATGGAACGTTTATCTATTTTTGGTTTCACCACAGCCAATGCTAACCCAACGCTATGGAAAACAGGTGTGAATATCGGTGCGAAATTAGCGGGTAAGCTGATCAAAAATGGGAAAGCACCAATTACATTTGGGGCATTGGGTGAATGGACAAAAGCACGAGATTTACCACAAGCAGATGGCGAAAGCTTCCGTCAATGGTTTAATAATAGAGAGAGAGGGTAATAAGCATGGATTTACAAAATCGCGAAAATTTTCTTAATAAATTAGCGGCGAAAATGGGTAAAGCCCGTGCTATCGTACCTGAACCGATGGAAGCACCTGTCAATACGTACCCTACTGAGCGTTTAACCCATTTAAGTGCGGTTGATTTAGCGAATGAATTTACCAATTCTGCTAAAACCATGATGGTGGACGTAAATGTGTGTAAAGAGTCTGATGCAGTGCAAACTTTACTTGCTCTTTGTGAAAAATATGGTGGCGGTGATGTTGTGCTTAATTCCGATGAAAGATTGAGTGCGCTTGGTATTCCTGCGGCGCTTGAAGCGAAATATACTTGTCATACATGGTCACCAGAAACGGCACAAGATAATATTAGTTTTTCTGAAAAAGCTAATCTTGGTGTGGTTTATGCAGAATATGGTTTGGCGGAAACTGGCGGAATCGTCTTATTCTCTAGCGCAGATCGTGGACGTTCAGTGAGTTTATTACCTGAAAAATCGATTGTTGTTGTACGTAAAAGCCAAGTACTTCCACGTGTTGCACAAGTGGCGAAGGTATTACACGATAAAGCACAACAAGGCGAGCGTATGCCATCTTGTATCAATATTATCTCAGGTCCAAGCTCAACGGCGGATATTGAATTGATTAAAGTGATTGGTGTCCATGGACCCGTAGCAAAAATCTATTTAATAATTGATGATCTATAATGCAGAAAGGGGTAAATGCCCCTTTTTCTTTCCCCTATCAAGACATTTTTCTACCTTCATCTGAAATTAGTTTTTTTCATTATTTTTTGTTATTTCATTAATTTTATTAAATTACCTCTTGAGTTTTTTAGTTAAAATGAAATAATGATAATCTTTCTCAATAAAAAAGGATATGATAATGAAGAAAGTTATTAAATTAAATTTAATCACACTCTGCTTAATCAATACCCTAAGTGTTTCTATCGTTGATGCAAAAGCTGAAGAAACATTAGATCAAATTGATGTAGTAGAAAAAAATGTCGCCAACGATAAAAAACCTTTTACGGAAGCGAAAGCAAAAAGCACCCGAGAGCATATTTTTAAAGAAACCCAAACTATCGATCAAGTTATTCGAAGTATCCCTGGTGCTTTTACTCAACAAGATAAAGGCTCTGGCGTAGTTTCTGTGAATATTCGTGGCGAAAATGGGTTAGGTCGTGTCAATACAATGGTCGATGGGGTTACACAAACCTTCTATTCCACCTCAATGGATTCAGGTCAATCAGGTGGTAATTCTCAATTCGGTGCATCGCTTGATCCTAACTTCATTGCTGGTGTCGATGTCAATAAAAGTAACTTTTCAGGTTCTAATGGCGTAAATACCTTATCTGGTAGTGCCAATTTTAGAACGCTAGGTGTTAATGATGTTATTACTGATGACAAACCATTTGGGCTTATCGTAAAAGGAATGACGGGGAGCAATGCAACTAAATCGAATTTTATGACAATGGCTGCAGGCAGAAAATGGCTTGATAATGGTGGTTATGTTGGTGTGGTATATGGTTACAGTCAACGTGAGGTGTCTCAAGATTATCATATCGGTGGAGGAGAACGATTGTCTTCGCTAGGACAAGATATTCTTGCTAAAGAAAAAGAAGCCTATTTCCACAATGCAGGTTATGTTTTAAATTCAGCTGGACAGTGGACACCTGATTTAAACAAAAACCATTGGTCTTGCAATGCACCTAATCCAACATTTCATGGAAGTACAGAAAAAACGACAAGCTCTAATGATTTAACAGGAGAAACAGAAACAATATGGACCGATTCAAATTGTATTACTCATATTGAAAAATCCAATATATACGATCCTGAAGAAACAGAGACCAGTGTAAAAAATATTTATAAAAATCAAGCTAGAAAAAATATTCTACAACAATTAGGAGCAGGAAAAAAACCTGAGGATATTGAAGAGCTCCAAAAAGGTGATGATGGAATTGAAAAAACTGACAAATCATTTGAACGTAATAAAGATCAATATAGTGTCGCTCCTATTGAACCAGGCAGCTTACAATCTCGCTCACGTAGCCATTTGTTAAAATTTGAATATGGAGATGATCACCATACTCTAGGAGCTCAACTACGCACATTGGATAATAAAATTGGTTCTCGCAAAATTGAAAACCGTAATTACCAAGTCAATTATAACTTCAATAATAACAACTATCTTGATCTTAATTTAATGGCAGCACATAACATTGGCAAAACCATTTATCCTAAGGGTGGCTTTTTTGCTGGTTGGCAAGTTGCAGATAAACTTATCACAAAAAATGTGGCAAATATCATTGATATTAATAACAGCTATACCTTCTTATTGCCAAAAGAAATCGATTTAAAAACCACATTAGGGTTTAACTATTTTACTAACGAATACAGTAAAAACCGTTTTCCAGAAGAATTAAGTTTATTTTATAATGATGCTTCACATGATCAAGGTAACTACAGTAATTTAGGACGATTTAAAGGTAGTCGTAATTTACTGCCACAACGTTCAGTGATCTTACAACCTTCAGGTAAGCAGAAATTTAAAACAGTATATTTTGATACCGCACTTTCTAAAGGAATTTACCATTTAGACTATAGTGTCAATTTTACGCATTATGCATTTAACGGTGAGTATGTAGGTTACGAAAATACACCAACACAAATTAATGAACCGATTTTGCATAAATCAGGTCATAAAAAAGCATTCAATCATTCTGCTACATTAAGTGCAGAACTGAGTGATTATTTTATGCCATTTTTTACTTATTCACGAACACACAGAATGCCGAATATTCAAGAGATGTTTTTCTCTCAAGTGTCTGATGCTGGAGTGAATACGGGATTAAAACCTGAGCGAGCTGAAACTTATCAACTTGGCTTTAATACCTATAAAAAAGGCGTTTTCACTAAAGAAGATGTATTAGGTTTAAAATTAGTGGGCTATCGTAGTTTTATCAAAAATTATATTCATAATGTATATGGTGTATGGTGGAGAGATGGCATTGTTCCTGACTGGGCTTCTGAGAATGGATTTAGATTTACCATTGCTCATCAAAATTATAAGCCAATTGTGAAAAAGAGCGGTGTTGAATTAGAAGTAAATTATGACATGGGACGTTTCTTTGCAAATCTGTCTTATGCATACCAACGAACAAATCAACCAACCAATTATGCAGATGCGAGTCCACGTCCTAACAATGCGTCAAAAGAGGATATTCTGAAACAAGGTTATGGTCTATCCCGTATCTCAATGCTACCTAAAGATTATGGAAGATTAGAACTTGGATCTCGCTGGTTTGATCAAAAATTAACTCTTGGTATCGCAGCACGTTACTATGGGAAAAGTAAACGAGCAACCATTCAAGAAGATTATATTAACGGTTCTCAATTTGAATTAAATACGAGCCATGAACGAACTTATTATGCAATCAAGAAAACAGAGGAAATTAATAAACAACCGATTATTTTAGATTTGCATGTAAGTTATGAACCTGTTAAAGATTTAATTATCAAAGCTGAAGTACAAAACCTACTAGATAAACGTTATGTTGATCCTTTAGACTCAGGCAATGATGCTGCTTCACAGCGCTATTATTCAAGCTTAAATGATTCAATTTGTAGTAAAAATAATACTTGTGAAGATGGGGGAAAAGATAAATCTGTACTTTATAACTTTGCACGTGGAAGAACTTATATTCTGAGTTTGAACTATAAATTCTAATTGGCTCATACAAAAAGGCATAGCTAATAAGCTATGCCTTTTAAATAATATTTATGATTTAATTGTAAAATTTATTATCTGATTAAAAGATTATTACTAGAGTCTATCAATCATCCCTAATACTAATGACGAAGACTGTTTTGCAGCCAACGGTAAGAACTCTTCAAAAGACATACTTGCTTCACCATCTCCTCCATCAGAAATTGCTCGAACCACCACAAAAGGCACATTAAAAGCATAGCAAACTTGTGCAATCGCTGTGGCTTCCATTTCAACCCCCGTCACATTCGTGAAGTCAGCTTTTATTTGTGCAATTTTGTCTTCACTATTAATAAAACTATCGCCAGAGCAAATTAAACCACGTTTTACTGATTGTCCTTGCTTTTCTGCAATTTCTTGAGCGAGGTCAGCTAGTTTTTTATCCGATAAAAATGCTGCGGGATTAGCGGGCAACTGCCCTTTTTCATAACCAAAAGCTGTCACATCCACATCGTGATAGCGTGTTTCATCAGAAATCACAATATCCCCCACTTTCAAGCCTTTTGCTACCCCACCTGCAGAACCGGTATTGATCACAAAATCTGGCTTGGCTAATTGCAACAATGCCGTCGTGCCAATTGCAGCTGCCACTTTGCCAATACCTGATTGCAACAATGCAATATCTTTACCATTAATTTTGCCTTCAAAAATGACCGCACTTGCTACTCGAGTTTCAGTTCTCCCTGCCATTAAATTTTTTAAAATTTCGACTTCTTGCGCCATTGCACCAACAATTCCGATTTTCATCACTTTTGTTCCTGTTCTATTTTATTTACCAAAAAATCTAACACTGCCACGCTATAATCATCGTTATAAAGCGTACTCGCCGTGAGTACATATTTTCCCCCAATGACAACGTAAGGATAGGTAAAAACACCATATTCTTCCGTCAATTCAATCGCATCTTGAATTTGTTCTTTTACTCTTTCTGAATTTTCAGTTTGAATAAATAACTGCTTATCTAGCTCTTGCTCTTCCGCCCATTGTTGAATTTTATTTGTCGCAGACAACTCTGCATAACGGGATTTTTCTGAAGTTTCAAATAATAAAACATTAGATAATTCACCCGCACTTAGTGCTTGCAAGGTATAAAAAACGCGTGCGCTAAACTGACTATCCGCAGTTGCAATAGGATATTGCTCCAACGCAACTTTATTTGTTCGCATTTGACTATAAAGCTCTAAAATATCTTGCGCTGATGAACATACGCGGCAATCGTAATCAAAAAAGAATTGAATACGTATTTTTTTGTCTGCTCTAGGCGCTTGTTCAATAGGCTCTTGATAAGAAAAATAATCCCGCCCATCTTCAAAATGCATGACATCAGAAGATGGTAAGTGCGGTGGATTTTGAGTAGAAAATTCTTTTTGATTTACTTCGGCTAGAACCGATGATGTAAACCCAAATAAGCCTAATACGAATAATCCATAAAATTTCAAAATATTACTCATCAATCGCTTCAATATATTCCACTAAAAGCTGTACATTTCGGTTACCACGAAACTCATTAACATCCAATTTATATGCAAATCTTGCCTGTTTAATTGAAAGATCAGGATACAATCTTGTGTCAATATTAAACGCAACCGCATCTAATAAAGGCCCACCTTGTTTTGGTTCCACTAACATTTTGAGATGGTTTTGATTTTGTCCAATTGCACGCTGGTCTAAAATTTTAAATTCGCCATCAAAACAAGGCTCTGGGAAAGCTTGTCCCCAAGGGCCTGCTGATTTTATTAGTTCCGCCGCTTCAAGATTAAATTCATTTAAATTTAATTCGCCATCGGTCCAGATTACACCTTGTAAATGTTCTTCATCAAGCCAATCGGCAACGGTTTGATTAAAAATATGTTGGAAATCATCAAAGTGTTCTTCTCGAAGGCTTAATCCTGCAGCCATCGCATGGCCACCAAATTTTAAAATCATATTAGGATGTTGCGAATGAATACGCTCTAAAACATCACGCATATGCAAACCTTCGATAGAACGCGCAGAACCTTTCAAGATTCCCTCACCATCTTTCGCGAAGGCAATGACTGGACGGTGATATTGTTCTTTAATTCGAGAGGATACTATTCCCAACACACCTTGATGCCAATTTGGTTGATAAAGTGTAATCCCCGAAGGTAACTCTTTAAAAAGTGCGGTGAGATTTTGGCAAATTTCTAACGCCTCAAGCTTCATGCCAGCTTCAATTTCTTTACGCGTTTGGTTGAGTTGATCAAGATCTAAAGCCAATTCTCTGGCTTTTAGCATATCGTCCGCCAGTAAAAGCTCTACTCCAATCGACATATTGTCTAAACGCCCCGCTGCATTTAAACGAGGTCCGATACAAAAACCGAGATCACTTGAAGTAAACTGTTCAACATTACGGTTAGCCACTTCTGCTAATGCAACAATACCTGGGCGGCAACGCCGTGCACGAATCCGCATTAAGCCTTGATAAGCAAGGATACGATTATTTTGATCTAAAGGCACCACATCCGCAACAGTACCCAATGCTACTAGATCGAGCAAGTCAGTAAAATTAGGTTGTGTTTCTGCAGTAAAAATACCCAGTTCACGAAATTTTGCTCGTACGGCTAACATCAAATAAAACGCAACACCAACGCCCGCTAAGGATTTTGAAGGGAAACCACACTGGCTTAAATTAGGATTAACAATAGCATCGGCTAGCGGCAAAGTTTCGGGAGGTAAATGATGATCCGTCACTAAAACACGGACACCTTTCTCTTTCAAAAATGCAACGCCTTCAAAAGATGAAACGCCATTATCCACCGTCATTAATAGCTGAACGCCCTTTTCAATCGCCATTTCAGCCACTGGAATACTCAAACCATAACCTTGTTCAAATCGATTTGGTACGAGATAATCCACATCCGCAAAACCAAGTTGTCTTAAAGCCAGCACACTCAATGCTGTACTGGTTGCACCATCAGCATCAAAATCCCCAACAATCACTATTTTTTGCTGTTGTTGGTAAGCTTCCACTAATAAATTTACCGCTTGTTCAATACCATATAACTGATTTGGATTCAGCATTGATTTTAAAGTGCGGTCTAATTCTTCGGTGTTTTGAATATGGCGTGCGCGATAAAGACGATCTAATAACGGATGGTTTGAAACAGAATTTCCAACTGGAATTTCACGGCGTTTGATAAGTTTTTTCACTGGATATTAATTCATATCTAAAAGCAAAAAGCTGTTGAAATCAACAGCTCTTTTATCTATACTTTTCCCGTCGGTCAGGGCTTTTAACCCTGAATGCTGACAGGGGTTAAAAGCCCTACTGACCATTAGTCTAACTATTGTGTCAGCTAAGGATTTTAATAATGCCTAAATTATGTAGTTATATCATAGTCTTCGTATTGTTAATGCTTTTAAGCTCCCCAGCATATTAAGCATAACCGACTAAATACAAGGGGTAGGCATCTGCCCCTTGCTTTTCATTATAAAATCATTTCGCGGTTTCTTCAAGTGCACTCAATAAATCAGCAGGTTTTAAATAACCGCCAATAAGCTCACCCGTTGAGGTAACAATACTCGGTGTGCCATTTATGCCAAATTGTGCGCCTAATTCATAATGTTTTTTCACAACATTTGGGATTTTAACTTCTTTCGGTAAATTACCTTTTTCAGCTTCGTTTAAAGCAAAAACAGGATCTTTAGCCGTCCAAATTGCTTCCATTTGTTTTGCAGTTTGGTTATTCATGCCCGCACGAGGGAAAGCTAAATAACGCACGGTAATACCAAGATCATTATATTCTTTTAATTGCTGATGTAATAAATGGCAATAATGGCAAGTAATATCCATAAATACCGTCACAACATGCTTTTCATTTTTAGCGGGATAAACAATCATCTCATTTTTATAAGAATTAAGTTTATCCACTAAAATTTTACCCGCCACATCAACAGGACCATTATTTGTGAGCTCGTAAAGTTTACCTTGGAAAGCATATTTTCCATCTTCCGTCACATAAAGTACGCCTTGATCTGTGACGGCAGTTTTGATGCCTGAAATTGGCGAGGATTTAACATCAATATTTGATGCACCAAGAGACTGTAATTTGCTTTTAATAGTGGCATCGTTTGCCATTGCATTAGCCGCAGCCACGCATAAAAGTGCGGTAAAAATTTTCTTCATTTTTTGTTCCTAAATTAGCTTGAGTAAGAAAGTCTGAAATTATAGAGAGATTGCTAATTTCTGCAAGGTCAAACTATCCAAAAATCAGAAAATAGCATATAATTCCACACTTTATCACACAGTGAATTTATTATGTTTGAAATCAATCCTGTAAAAAATAAAATCACCGACTTAACCGATCGCACTTCGGTGCTTCGGGGGTATCTTTGACTTCGATGCCAAAGTTGAGCGTTTAGAAGAAGTCAATGCCGAATTAGAACAGCCGGATGTTTGGAATGATCCAGATAAAGCCCAAGCGCTTGGTAAAGAACGCGTTTCTTTAGAACAAGTTGTAAATACCATCAAAAATTTAGAACAAGGCTTAGAAGATGTTGATGGGTTGTTAGAACTTGCCATCGAAGCACAAGATGAAGACACCTTCAATGAAGCAGTTGCTGAATTAGATGAACTCGAACAACAACTCGAAAAATTAGAGTTCCGTCGAATGTTTAGTGGCGAACATGATGCTTGCGATTGCTATGTGGACTTACAAGCTGGTTCTGGCGGTACGGAAGCTCAAGATTGGACAGAAATGTTGCTCCGTATGTATCTCCGTTGGGCTGAAAGCAAAGGTTTTAAAACTGAACTGATGGAAGTATCTGACGGTGATGTAGCTGGATTGAAATCGGCAACGATTAAAGTGACCGGTGAATATGCTTTTGGTTGGTTACGAACAGAAACTGGTATTCATCGTTTGGTGCGTAAAAGTCCATTTGATTCCAATAACCGTCGTCACACATCGTTCAGCGCGGCATTTGTCTATCCTGAAATTGATGACGATATTGATATTGAAATCAATCCTGCTGATTTACGTATTGATGTTTATCGTGCATCAGGGGCAGGTGGGCAGCACGTAAACAAAACTGAAAGTGCGGTGCGAATTACCCATATGCCAAGTGGTATTGTTGTACAATGTCAAAACGATCGTTCACAGCACAAGAACAAAGATCAAGCGATGAAACAATTAAAAGCAAAATTGTATGAGCTTGAATTACAGAAGAAAAATGCGGATAAGCAAGCAATGGAAGATAATAAATCCGACATTGGTTGGGGAAGCCAAATTCGCTCTTACGTATTAGACGATTCACGCATTAAAGATTTGCGTACTGGCGTGGAAAACCGTAATACGCAAGCCGTATTAGATGGTGATTTAGATCGATTTATTGAAGCAAGTTTAAAAGCTGGGCTTTAAGCATGATTTGCTGGATGAGTAAAGACGCGTTACTTATCCCATCATAAAAAATAACCCAAAAGTGCGGTTATTTTTGAAGGTATTTTTAAAGTTAAAATTAAAGGTAAACAATATGTCAGAACAAGAAGTTAAAGAATTAGATCTCAATGGTGAAATGCTCGTTCGTCGTGAAAAATTAGCCGCATTACGTGCAAAAGGTAATGCATTTCCAAACAAGTTTCGTCGTGATGCTCTCGCACAAGATTTACACAATCAATATGATGCAGAAGACGGTGAAATATTAAAAGAGAAAGGCATTGAAGTACAAGTTGCTGGCCGTATTATGACTCGCCGTGCAATGGGCAAGGCGACGTTTATCACCATTCAAGATATGAGCGGTAAAATCCAGCTCTATGTTGCACGCGATAATTTGCCTGAAGGTGTTTATAAAGATGACGTTGGTACCTGGGATTTAGGTGACATCGTTGGCGTTAAAGGCACTTTATTTAAAACAAAAACCGATGAACTCACCGTGAAAACCACTGAAGTTCAACTATTAACCAAAGCACTTCGCCCATTACCAGACAAATTCCATGGTTTAACCGACCAAGAAGTTCGCTATCGCCAACGTTATTTAGATTTAATTTCTAACGAAGAATCTCGCCGCACTTTTATTATTCGTTCTAAAGTTGTCGCGGGTATTCGTGAATATTTCATTTCTAAAGGCTTTATGGAAGTGGAAACGCCAATGTTACAAGTGATTCCAGGCGGTGCATCTGCGCGTCCTTTCGTAACCCATCACAATGCATTAGATGTGGATATGTATTTACGTATCGCGCCTGAACTTTATTTAAAACGCTTAGTCGTTGGTGGATTTGAACGAGTATTTGAATTAAACCGTAACTTCCGTAATGAAGGGGTTTCTGTTCGTCATAATCCAGAATTTACCATGCTTGAATACTATCAAGCGTATGCGGACTACCATGATTTAATGGATAACACCGAAGAACTGCTTCGTAAATTAGCGATTGATATTCTTGGTACCACTATTGTGAAATACGGTGAATACGAATTTGATTTTGGTAAACCATTCGAACGTATTACGTTACACGATGCAACCATTAAATATGGTGCAGACAAAGGGATCGTAAAAGAAGATTTATATGACTTTGATCGTGCAAAAGCCACGGCAGAACGCTTAGGTATTGAAGTACAAAAATCTTGGGGTTTAGGCAGCATTGTCAATGCAATTTTTGAAGAAGTAGCTGAACATCACTTAATTCAACCTACATTCTTAATGGCTCACCCTGCGGAAATTTCGCCACTTGCACGTCGTAATGATGAAAATCCAGATGTAACAGATCGTTTTGAGCTCTTTATCGGTGGTCGTGAAATCGGTAATGGTTTCTCAGAGTTAAATGACGCGGAAGATCAAAATGAACGTTTTGATGCACAAGTGGCTGCGAAAGAAGCGGGCGATGATGAAGCAATGTTTAAAGATGAAGACTTTGTTGTTGCGCTAGAACACGGCTTACCACCAACAGCCGGTGAAGGTTTAGGTATCGACCGTCTAGCAATGCTTTATGCAAATGCACCATCAATTCGTGATGTTATCTTATTCCCTGCAATGCGTCAGAAATAATAAAGATACAAACAAAGCCACCATTTGGTGGCTTTTTATCTAAACATGAAAAAGGGAGCTAACGCTCCCCTTATTTTTTTAATGATTAACCATTAATAAATTTTTCACCTAATTCAATATCTGCACGTAAAGTCGGCAACATATTTTCTAAGGCTTGTTGTTCAAAATTGCTTAATGGGCCAATTGGTAAAATTTCTTCTACGCCTTCTTTGCCTAAACGAACTGGTTGAGAGAAGAAACGAGCATATTTGCCATCACCTTCAACATAAGTACATTCAACAACTGTCTCGCCACTCAATCCTTTCACTAAAGAACGAGCGAAACGCGCTGCAGCTTGCGCCATTGAAAGCGTTGCAGAACCCCCACCAGCTTTTGCATTGACCACTTCTGTACCTGCATTTTGGATACGTTTTGTTAATGGTTCGATTTCATCTTCATTCCACTCAGCATATTGAACTTGAGAAAGTAATGGAAGAATAGTCACACCTGAGTGACCACCAATAACAGGAACGCTCGTACGAGAAACATTTAAACCTTTTAATTCAGCCACAAAGGTTTCAGAACGTAACACGTCTAAAGTTGTCACACCAAATAATTTACGTTTGTCATAAACGCCTGCTTTTTTCAATACTTCTGCAGCAATCGCAACGGTAGTATTTACTGGGTTAGTAATGATACCAACGCATGCTTTCGGGCAAGTAACCGCGACTTTTTCAATTAAACCACGAACAATGCCTGCATTAATGTTAAATAAATCAGAGCGGTCCATACCAGGTTTACGCGCAACACCAGCAGAAATTAATACAACATCCGCACCTTCAAGTGCAGGCGTTGGATCTTCACCAGAAAAACCTTTCACATTCACTGCAGTTGGAATATGGCTCACATCCACTGCAACACCTGGGGTAACAGGGGCAATATCATATAATGCTAAATCTGAACCAGCAGGCAATTGAAGTTTTAGTAATAACGCTAATGCTTGACCAATACCGCCTGCGGCGCCTAATACTGCAACTTTCATAAATACTCCTTATGTGTTAGTTAATTTAAGATGACCTGATTTTAAAATTTTCATCTCACAATTACAAACAGAGAAATATCATTCTATGATCTAGTTCACATTTCTGAGGTAATTTTTTCCTTCTCTTTGCTTTTATTCACATTCAAGTTGCTGAAAATGAATTTTTATGCAATTCTTATGCAAATTTTTGACTATTGAAAAATAAAAATGACTGACAATTTAACTCGCGCTTTTAAAGAATTACTCAATCAAGAACGCTTTGGCTCTCAAAGTGAGATTGTCGATGCCTTAAAAAAACAAGGCTTTACAGGCATTAATCAATCAAAAATATCAAGAATGCTCACCAAATTTGGCGCTGTTCGCACCCGTAATACCAAAATGGAAATGGTCTATTGCTTACCAGGTGAATTAAGTGTTCCTAATACCAGTAGTCCATTAAAAAATCTTGTATTAGACGTTGATTACAATGATATGTTAATTGTCATTAAGACTTCTCCAGGTGCGGCACAACTCATCGCTCGCTTGCTCGATTCAATTGGAAAATCAGAAGGCATCTTAGGCACTATCGCAGGCGATGACACAATTTTTATCACACCAACGCGTGGTACAAAAATTGTCGATTTACTCAAAAATGTTCAACGTTTATTTGAAAACGCGCTGTAATGAACATTTTATTAACTGGGGGCACGGGACTTATCGGCAAAGCACTTGTTGAACAACTCTGCTTACGCAATGAACAAGTGACGATCTTAACGCGCTCAAGTACGCCGCACACTATCTCAAAGCAAAAAAATATCAAATTTATTACCGCACTTTCAGAACTCGATTTACAAGAACAGTTTGATGCCATCATCAATCTTGCTGGTGAGCCGATTTTTCATAAAGCTTGGACGACAAAGCAAAAATCTATTTTACGAGAAAGTCGTTTAAGCCTTACCACTCAACTAGTTGAATTCATCAATCAGTATCAACAACACCCTATTTTTATTTCAGGTTCAGCGACTGGAATTTATGGCGATCAAGACGAACAAAAAATTACCGAAACAAGCAAAACAGCAAAAACCTTCACCGCACAATTATGCCAAGATTGGGAAAATATTGCGCGACAAGCTAATGGGAGGGTTTGTTTGATTCGAACAGGCATGGTCTTTTCTAAGAAAGGAGGTGCCCTTGCTCAAATGTTGCCTTTATACAAATGGGGACTTGGTGGCAAACTAGGCAATGGAGAGCAATATTTTCCCTGGATTGCTTTGGAAGATATGGTCAATGGCATTTTATTTTTACTCGATCATTCAGAGTGCCAAGACTCATTTAACTTCACCGCCCCGAATCCTATAAAACAGCATAAATTTAACCGCACTTTGGCTGGAATATTAAAGCGCCCTGCCTTTGCAATCATTCCCAAATGGATATTACATTTCATTCTTGGCGAACGAGCGAATCTATTACTAGAAAGCCAAAATGTTGTGCCTGAAAAATTACTCAACGCTGGATTCCAATTTCAATATTCTGATTGCGAAAACTATCTAAAAGATATCCTAAAAAACAAATAAAAAAATCACCGCACTTTTTTAATGCGGTGATTTTTTATCAGACTAAATATCTCGCCTTATCGCCATTTATTGTTCATTATAAATTTCAAGATTAGATGCTTGTTTTTCACGTTTTTTCTTTGCACTGTCGTTCCGTTGACTTGCAATTTTTTCTAAATATTTTGGCGTGATATCGCCTGTAATATATTCGCCAGTGAATACTGAACAATCAAATCCTCGAATAGCCGGATTTTCTAATTGAACAGATTCGGTAAGTGCGGTCAGATCTTGGAAAATTAGTTTATCTACGCCAATCAAATGCGCAATTTCATCAACATTTCGACCGTAAGCGATCAGTTCATCGCGACTCGGCATATCAATACCATATACATTCGGATAACGAATTTCTGGAGCAGCAGAGGCAAAGTAAATTTTCTTCGCGCCAGCTGAGCGAGCCATTTCAACAATTTGCTCAGAGGTTGTACCGCGAACGATAGAATCGTCCACCAATAAGACATTTTTATCTTTAAATTCAGCTTTAATGGTATTCAATTTGCGACGAACAGAACTAATACGCTGCGCTTGTCCCGGCATAATAAACGTACGACCGACATAGCGATTTTTCACAAATCCTTGGCGATAAGGTTTCCCTAGTACACGAGCTATTTGTAACGCAATATCTGTGGAGGTTTCAGGAACGGGAATCACCACATCAATATTATCAATTTCATCCGCCCATTGTTTTGCAATTTTTTGTCCGAGTTTTTCCCCCATGTGAACACGTGCAGCATAAACAGAGACACCATCAATTGTTGAATCTGGGCGTGCAAAATAAACATACTCAAAAATACAAGGATTTAGCACCGCACTTTCGGCACATTGTTGCGAATAAAGCTCACCATCAAACGTCACATAAATAGCTTCACCAGGGGCAATATCGCGAACAAAGTCAAAACCCACAATATCTAAAGCAACTGTTTCAGAGGCAAACATATACTCAGTTTTGCCATTTTCTTCGCGTTTACCCAACACTAAAGGACGAATACCAAAAGGATCACGAAACGCAACCATGCCATGCCCAATAATCATCGCTAAACAAGCATAAGCACCACGAACATCGTTGTGAGTTTGACTAACAGCATTAAAAATATCTTTTGGATCAAGTTTCTCTTGAGGAATGTGATCAAGGTGATTTGCAAGAATATTTAGAAGAAGTTCGGAATCTGAATTAGTGTTTACATGACGGCGGGCAGTTTTAAAGACCTTTTCTTTTAACTCCACTGAGTTGGTTAAATTGCCGTTATGCACCAAAGTGACACCATAAGGAGAATTCACATAAAAAGGCTGCGCCTCTGAGACGCTAGAACTCCCTGCTGTAGGATAGCGAACATGCCCCAACCCAGCATTTCCTTGCAACCGTAGCATATGCTCTTGATGGAACACATCACTCACTAAACCGTTAGCTTTGCGTAAGCGGAAACGATTTTCATCGTCAACCGTCACAATGCCCGCAGCATCTTGCCCACGATGTTGCAAAAGCGTCAATGCCGCATAAATAGATTCATTAACCGGACTTTGGCTAACAATACCGACAATACCACACATTTTGTGTTCCTTATTGATTAAGCGTTGGATTTAAAAAACTTGAACTAGCCTGAAGTTGTTGAAAGAACCATTCAATAATAAAACCAAAGTGCGGTATTAATTGAGATTCTTTCCACCAATCAGTTTGTTCAAAATTGGTGAAGGTATCCATGAAAAATAATAACGCAGCGACAATCAGTGCACCGCGCACTAAACCAAAAATCGCACCTAAAACACGATCAGTGCCGCTTAAACCAGTTTTATCTACTAATTGGCTAATCACATAATTTACTATGGCACCCACGATTAAAGTCAGTACAAATAAAATCCCGATCGCGGTTCCATTACGAATATACATTGATTCAATTTGCGTAAGATAAGCTGCAAGATAAGGATAGAACTGGCTTGCTACAATAAATGCTACAACCCAGCTACCGAGTGAAAGCACTTCGCGAACAAAACCGCGTAATAAACTGACAAGAATAGAAAAAGCGATAATGCCAATAATAATGTAATCGATCATTAAATAATCTCTCAATAAAAAACGGCCGTTTAAAACGACCGAGGTATTTTACAAAAATAAAGCCAAAAAGAAAACGTTTGCGTAAACTAAATTTCCTGCCAAAAAGCACGTTCAAATTTGCTTTGAGCTTTCTTTAAGACTTCTGCTAAATGTTGGTATGTCGGTTGATCTTGCACAAAAGGCAAGGGTTCATGTAGTTGTTTTAAGCGTTCGCAAATATCATAAAACCATACCGCACTTTGATTTTCTAATGGCGAATTCGCACGCTTACCAAGCCAATAAAGACCTTGAAAAGGAATAAGCAAGGCAAAAAGTGAGGTCAAAATTGCAATAGAAAAGGCCATCAAATCATTTTTTGCATAAATCTGTTGCCACACCACTGCAAATACAGCAACAAAGGGCATGAATTTTTGTGCAAAACTCGTGGCTTTCATAATACGGTTTTCAGGGAAAATCATGCCTAACTTAGCCTCCTGCGGCCAAGTATTAAGATAAACTTGTCCCTGTTTTAAAATGGAAAAAAATGCCATAAAAATGCTCGTTAAAATAACCGCACTTATCATACCCCACTTTATATTATTTTGTCACCTTACCCAAAAAGTTTAAATTTTCAAAAAATTTAATAACCTGATGAATTTTTATGCATAGACGAATTTATTTTATTTGTCAAAAAGTGTATCCTATGTCCGATTTTTTCAGTCCATTCAACTGAGTGGATTTTCATTAACTTTAATCAAATATAGGGTTCCTATGTCAAAACTTGTTCTAATCCTTAACTGTGGTAGTTCTTCATTAAAATTTGCAATCCTTGATCCAGCAACAGGTGAAGAAAAATTATCTGGTTTAGCTGAAGCATTTTTCCTTCCAGAAGCTCGCATTAAATGGAAACTTAACGGTGAGAAAGGGAGCGCAGATTTAGGTGCAGGTGCAGCACATACTGAAGCACTTGACTTCATTGCATCAAACATTATGACTGATGAGCTTAAAAACTCAATCACATCGATTGGTCACCGTATCGTTCACGGTGGTGAAAAATACACTCAATCCGTTGTAATCACAGATGAAGTGGTTAAAGGTATTGAAGATGCAGCACAATTTGCCCCACTTCACAACCCTGCTCACCTAATCGGTATTCGTGAAGCCTTTAAAACCTTCCCACATTTAAAAGATAAGAATGTTGCCGTATTTGATACTGCTTTCCACCAAACTATGCCTGAAGAAGCATTCTTATATGCGCTTCCATATTCACTCTATAAAGAGCACGCTGTTCGTCGCTATGGTGCTCACGGTACTAGCCACTACTTCGTTTCTCGTGAAGTCGCTGAATATGTAGGTAAACCTGCAGACCAAGTCAATACGATTATTTGTCACTTAGGTAATGGGGGGTCTGTTTCTGTTGTTCGTAACGGTAAATGTATTGATACATCAATGGGCTTAACTCCGTTAGAAGGTTTAGTAATGGGCACTCGTTGTGGTGATATCGACCCTGCAATAGTATTCTACCTATACAAAAACTTAGGTATGTCAATGGAACAAATCGAAGAGACTTTAGTGAAAAAATCCGGTCTTTTAGGTTTAACTGAGGTAACCAGTGACTGTCGTTATGCAGAAGATAACTACGACGATCTGTCTAAGCCTGAAGCAAAACGTGCATTAGACGTCTATAGTTACCGTTTAGCAAAATACATCGGTGCTTATATGGCGGTATTAGGCGATGATCACTTAGATGCCATTGCATTTACGGGTGGTATCGGTGAAAACTCCGCTCATGTTCGTGAATTAGCATTAAATCACTTAAAATTATTTGGTATTAAAGTGGATAACGAACGCAATCTTGCGGCACGCTTCGGTAAAGATGGCGTAATCACTACTGATGATTCTGCATTTAAAGCGATTGTACTTCCAACTAATGAAGAGTTAGTCATCGCTCAAGATACCGCACGTTTAGCGGGCTAATCAACTTCCATCAAACCTGCTGAAAAATCAGCAGGTTTTTTTCATTTATTAAAAGGTATATCAAAATGACTAAAGCAGTTATTCTTATTCCAACTAGCACAGAAGCCAATTTAGCATCAGCATTACAAATCGCTAAAACAACAAATGCGGTTATATTCAATGCAGTAGAAGATGTAAAAGCCGCTCAAGCATTCATCGCAAATAATCAAAAAGACGTGTTGTTAGAAAAAATCGTTGCTGATTTCCAAGCATTAAATGCAAATCTAGTGGTTGTTAAAGGTGTTCAACCTTCAGCTCAAGCGCCTTTTGCAAATAGCTTAAACTTTGCGATTGCGCAAACCTTAGATGCACAAATCATCTTAGTAGCAAACAATGAAGAAAGCACATTAATAGAAGCCGTTGCTTCAGAATTTGGTGGTGTGAACAACGCTGATATATTAGGTGTATTTGGTGCACAAGCAGGAAAAATTAAAACCTTCGATGAACAAGCATTAGTTGCGGCAATCTCTGCACCACTTGCTCGTAAAGCACGTATTTCTCCAGCTGCATTCCGTTTCAAATTAACTGATTTAGCACGCAAAGCAGGCAAAACTATCGTATTACCAGAAGGTGACGAACCTCGCACTGTTAAAGCGGCTGCAATCTGTGCTGAACGTGGTATCGCAAAATCAGTATTATTAGCGGATCCTGAATCAGTGAAAAAAGTCGCAGCAGAACAAGGCGTGACTTTAAGTGCTGACGTAACAATCATCAATCCAGCTGACGTACGCGAAAACTACGTTGCTCGTTTAGTTGAATTACGTAAATCTAAAGGCTTAACTGAAGAACAAGCTCGCGCACAATTAGAAGACACCGTTGTATTAGGCACCATGATGTTAGAAGCTGGCGAAGTTGATGGTTTAGTTTCTGGTGCCGTTCATACAACGGCAAACACTATTCGCCCACCGATGCAAATCATCAAAACCGCGCCTGGCAGTTCAATTATCTCATCTGTATTCTTTATGTTATTACCAGACCAAGTATTAGTCTATGGCGACTGTGCGGTAAATCCAGAACCTACAGCGGAACAATTAGCTGAAATCGCAATCCAATCAGCCGAATCTGCAAAAGCATTTGGTTTAGAACCAAAAGTGGCAATGCTTTCTTATTCAACTGGTACTTCTGGTGCGGGTCAATCAGTCGAGAAAGTAAAAGAGGCAACCCGTATTGCACAAGAAAAACGCCCTGATTTATTAATTGATGGTCCATTGCAATACGATGCAGCTGTGATGAAAGATGTGGCAGCTTCTAAAGCACCAAATTCTAAAGTAGCGGGTCAAGCAAATGTATTTGTATTCCCTGATATCAACGCGGGTAATATCGGCTATAAAGCAGTTCAACGCTCTGCTGATTTAGTTGCGGTAGGTCCAATGCTTCAAGGTATGCGAAAACCTGTTAATGACTTATCTCGTGGCGCATTAGTCGATGACATTGTTTACACTATTGCATTAACTGCAATTCAAGCAACACAATAGTCTAAACAAGCTAAAAAAATCCCGCACTTTTAAAAGAATGCGGGATTTTTTATTGATTAATCAATTTTGTGCATGTTTTGCAGAAACTTCATTTAATAAAGTTTGCAACTCCCCAGATTGATACATTTCCAAAATAATATCACACCCACCAATTAACTCTCCCTCGACCCATAGTTGTGGGAAAGTAGGCCAATTCGCATAAACAGGCAATTCAGCACGAATATCAGCATGTTGTAAGATATCAACATAACCAAAAGGTACTTTACAATTCATCAGTGCTTCTACTGCTCGCGCCGAAAAACCACAAGATGGTAATTTAGGTGAGCCTTTCATATAGATAAGAATTGGATTTTCACTAATTTGTTTTTTAATTTTGTCTAAGGTTTCCATAATGTTCCCCACGAATAAAAGAGGATTGAATTCTACCACAAGTTAAAACTTGAGTGAAATTCTAGGATTATTATCTTAATAAAACAAAAGGCCTAAACCGAAGTTTAAGCCTTTTTTTCTGTATTTAATCTTTCGTTAAACGAATACTAAAATTATTTAGTACCGTTAACTGCGATTTCAACACGACGGTCTGGTGCTAAACAAGCGATAAGCGCTTTACGACCTTTAACTTGGTCACAAGTTGCGCCAGTCACTGGATTTGCTTTACCGTAACCAGTTGCAGAGATTGCGTTAGTTGCTACGCCTTTTTGTACTAAGTAGTTAGCTACTGTGTCTGCACGACGTTGAGAAAGTTTTAAGTTACCAGCATCAGAACCGATACGGTCAGTGTAACCAGCAACAGCTACTTTAGCACTGTTGATTTGTGCGATTTCACCGTAGATACCATCTAAAGTTGCTTTAGCTTGTGGTTTTAAGTTTGCTTTACCAAAAGCGAAAGTTACATCAGAGTTTAAGTTGAAAGTTTTGCTTACAACTTCAGGAGCCATAGCTGGTGCAGCTACTGCGCCTTGACCGAAACGGTAAGAAACGCCAGCGTTGATAGAACCAATCCATGGGTTGTAATCTACAGAGCTATTGTGAGCATTTTGAGTACGGAATTTACCTACGCGAGTTAACCATTGGTATTCTAAACGAACTGCTAACTCTGGTAATACTGCATATTCTGCACCGACTGCGAATAAACCAGAGGTACGTAAGCTGTGACGACCTTCTTCGTGATCACGAGCACCATTTGTCTTATCGTAGAATTTATAGTCAGAACGTACTAAAGCCACACCTGCTTTACCGTAAACATCTAAACCATTTAACACTTCGTAGCTACCTTTAAAGCTTAAGTGAGTACCGTGGTTAGTGTGTTTAGCAACAGTTTTACCAGCTTCACGCGCTTTTGCACGACCAAAATCATCGTAACCTAATTCCACTGCTAAACCTAAGTTATCACGATTTAAGATTTGGTAACCACCAAATACACCATAAGTGAAAGAATTACGGTTATAACCATAATCATTAACACTTAATTTGTTAGCAATAACACTGTTTTTGTTAATACCATCGTGGAAAGATGCTTGACCTGCTTTAACACCTGCATAGAAAGTGTTTTCTTGTGGTGCAGCTTGAGCTACTGAAGCCGCTGCTAAACCAGCAACTACTAATGCGATTGCAGTTTTTTTCATTTTGATGTCCTCTATTTAGTCATCGTTTATTAATAAGAAAAGTTTCCTTGCTTATAATGGAACTTTTAGGGAAAGTTACACTCAAAGCATTTGCTTAACTAGGGTTTTGAATTTGCCCTATTGTTACCTTTTGACAAATTCAATTCCTTTGTTTACGCCAAAGGAACGTTCAAAAGTGCGATTATTATCCTATAAAAATTCAAAAGATCAAATTTTTTTGAACTTTTTGTTTATTTTTTATCCAAAAATACACTATTCTTGACTAATTTACTCCACAAAACGCTTCTTCAAAACGCTCAAAATCTAATTCGACATTGTGCGCTCCTTAAGATATTATCGAGAACACCCTGTATTTATAGCTTTAAATGAGTTAAATGCTATGTTGCCAAGTCTAAATCGCACTCCACAAATTGAACAAGATGTCCTTAACTATCTCCAAGCACTAAAAAAACAACATTTTGAAGGGGATATCGCTACAAATTATGCAGATAGATTAAGTCTTGCTACGGATAACAGCGTTTACCAACAGCTTCCTCAAGCGATTCTTTTTCCGAAAACTGTTGCTGATATAGTACGTATAACCAAATTGGCAAATTTACCTGAATATCAATTCCTCACCTTTACTCCTCGTGGTGGAGGCACTGGCACAAATGGACAATCCATCAATAACAATATAATAGTGGATCTTTCTCGCCATATGACTGCTATTTTAGAACTCAATGTCAAAGAACGTTGGGTTCGTGTACAAGCAGGCGTAGTAAAAGATCAACTTAATCAATTTTTAAAACCACATGGTTTATTCTTTGCCCCAGAGCTATCCACCAGCAATCGAGCAACGTTAGGTGGAATGATTAATACGGATGCCTCTGGGCAAGGTTCATTGCAATATGGTAAAACCTCTAATCATGTTTTGGCATTACGCGCAGTATTAATGAACGGTGAGATTTTAGATACCAGTGCTGTCAATTCTGTTGATGTTTTAGAAAACATCGATACGCTTGAATTAAGTGATAGTAGCAAAAGACTCCATCAAACCATTGCACAACACTGTAAAGAAAAAAGAGCGGCAATCATTAAAGATCTGCCACAACTTAACCGTTTTTTAACGGGATACGATCTGAAAAATGTATTTAATGAAGATGAAAGTGAATTTAATCTCACCAGAATTCTCACTGGTTCTGAAGGTTCTCTCGCATTTATTTGTGAAGCCAAACTCAATCTTCTGCCTATTCCGCAGTATCGCACGCTCATCAATATTAAATATCGTTCTTTTGATGCAGCATTACGCAATGCACCTTTTATGGTGAAAGCCAATGCGCTTTCTGTGGAAACCGTTGATTCCAAAGTCTTAAATCTCGCTAAACAAGATATTATTTGGCACTCGGTGAATGAACTTCTTACAGAAGATGAAGAAGATCCAATTCTTGGTTTAAATATTGTGGAATTTGCTGGTAATAATAAAGAAAAAATAGACCGCCAAGTCACCGCACTTTGTCGCTCACTTGATGAAAAAATCGAACACAACCAAGATCACATTATTGGCTATCAAGTTTACTCAGATTTACCTTCTATTGAACGTATTTATGCAATGCGCAAAAAAGCAGTAGGCTTACTTGGTAACGCAAAAGGCGCAGCCAAACCGATTCCGTTTGTAGAAGATACTTGTGTCCCCCCAGAAAATCTTGCGGATTACATTAGTGAATTTCGCACTTTATTAGACAAGCACCATTTACAATATGGCATGTTTGGTCACGTGGATGCGGGCGTATTACACGTTCGCCCAGCGCTTGATTTATGCGATAAAGAACAAGTGAAATTATTCAAACAAATTTCAGATGAAGTCGCCGAACTTACGATTAAATATGGTGGATTACTCTGGGGAGAGCACGGAAAAGGCGTGCGTTCCCATTACGGCGAAAAATTCTTTACCCCAGAACTCTGGCACGAACTTCGTTATATCAAAACCTTATTCGATCCAAACAATCGTTTAAATCCCGGCAAAATCTGTACGCCTTTGGATTCCGAAGAGGAACTTTATTCTATTCTTTCGCCAATGCGGGCTGATAAGGATCGCCAAATTCCTATCCAAATACGAGATGAATTTAAGGGGGCGATGAACTGCAATGGAAACGGTTTATGTTTCAATTTTGATGAACACAGCATCATGTGCCCATCGATGAAAGTCAGTAAAAATCGTGTATTTTCGCCGAAAGGTCGCGCAGCTATGGTTCGAGAATGGCTTCGATTGATGGCAAATGAAAATGTTTCGCCCGAACAATTAGACTTCTGTAAAACAGAAATAAAATTAACCGCACTTGTGAAAAGACTAAGCAATACGGTTCAAAAATGGCGAGGGGATTATGATTTTTCTCACGAAGTGAAAGCTGCAATGGATACTTGTCTTGCTTGTAAAGCCTGTGCTAGTCAATGCCCGATTAAAATTGATGTACCAAGTTTCCGTGCGAAATTCTTTCATTTTTATCACAGCCGCTACTTACGCCCAGTAAAAGATCACGTTGTGGCAAATTTAGAAATCGCTGCGCCTTATATGGCAAAGCAGGCAAAATTCTTTAATTATTTTACCAAGCTAAAAGTCACGCAAACATTAGTGGAAAAAACACTAGGCATGACTGATTTGCCCTTGCTTTCTGAACCCAATTTGCAACAACAGCTGGTGGAAATTCATTATCAAGGCAAATCCTTGGAAGAATTGGAAGGTCTAAGTGCGGTAGAAAAAAACGATATTTTATTTATTGTGCAAGATCCTTACACATCTTACTATGATGCGAAAGTGGTACGCGATTTTGTTATGCTTACGCAGAAATTAGGCTTCACACCAATTCTGTTGCCATTTAAACCAAACGGCAAAGCAATGCACATTAAAGGTTTCTTAAAACGCTTTAGCAAAACAGCACAAAACCAAGCCGAGTTTTTAAATCGAATGGCAAAATTAGGCATTCCACTTGTAGGCGTTGATCCAGCCATCGTGCTGTCTTATCGAGATGAATACAAGGAAGCACTACAAGAAAAACGTGGCGATTTCCACGTTCTCACTGCTCACGAATGGTTAAAACAACGCTTACAAAATACGACATTACAAGATAAACTGAAAAACATCGCAAAAACTGACCGCACTTCCGATTGGTATTTATTCCCGCATTGTACGGAATCTACCTTTATGCCGAACAGCCCAAAAGAATGGCAAGAAATTTTTGGAAGATTTGGGCAACAACTGAATGTAGAAAAAGTAGGATGTTGCGGTATGGCAGGTGTATTTGGACATGAAGTGCAAAATCAAAAAATGAGCCGAGAAATCTACGATGTATCGTGGCATAAAAAACTGCACGGAAAAGATCCGCACTTTTGTTTAGCAACCGGTTATTCTTGCCGCAGTCAGGTAAAACGTTATGAACATGTGGTGCTAAAACACCCTGTGCAGGCATTATTAGAAATTTTAGCGTAATGAAAGGAATATCATGATTTGGCAAAAAAACTTCACGCTCGAAAACTTAAATCAACTTTGCTCCAACAGTGCCGTTAGCCATCTTGGCATTGAAATTTCTGCTTTTGGCGAAGATTGGATTGAAGCGACAATGCCTGTGGATCATCGTACAACCCAACCTTTTGGTCTATTACATGGCGGAATATCTGTTGCATTAGCAGAAACGATAGGTTCATTGGCTGGATACCTTGCAATAGAAGAAAATAAAATTGCAGTGGGACTTGATATTAATGCCCATCACCTACGTTCAGTAAAGCAAGGCATTGTTACAGCAAAGGCTACGCCTATTAGTTTAAATAGAAATATCCACGTATGGCAAATTGACATTCGTGATGAACAAGATAAACTTTGCTGCGTTTCTCGACTTACACTTTCTATTCTAAACTTATGATAGCAAATCAAAAAATAGGGATTATTTTAGCCAATTTAGGGACACCCGATGCGCCCACCTCATCTGCTATATCCCGTTATTTATGGAAATTTTTAACCGACCCAAGAGTAGTCGATTTATCTCCTTACAAATGGTATCCATTACTCAAGGCTGTTATTTTGCCATTACGTTCAAAACGTATCGCTAAAAATTACCAAGCAATTTGGACAGAGCAAGGTTCGCCTTTACTTGCCATTTCACGACAACAAAAAGATGCATTACAAGCCTATTTAAATAAGCAAAATATTGATGCTCAAGTAGAAATTGCGATGACATACGGCAACCCATCAATGCAAAGTGCGGTGAAAAATTTACTTAAAAATAAAGTTGAACGAATTATTGTACTCCCCCTTTACCCACAATATTCTAGTACAACAACAGGCGCGCTATTTGATGCCTTTGCCCATGCCCTTAAAGAAG
Organism: Haemophilus sp. SZY H36; assembly: GCF_018829625.1. Classification (NCBI taxonomy): domain Bacteria; kingdom Pseudomonadati; phylum Pseudomonadota; class Gammaproteobacteria; order Pasteurellales; family Pasteurellaceae; genus Haemophilus; species Haemophilus sp. SZY H36. The sequence continues at coordinate 571,459 of NZ_JAHKKA010000001.1, forward strand.
AGCGGGGAATGGTACCGTTCGATTTTATTCATTCTTATCATGTTGATGAAAATTACATTAACGCCTTAGCCAATTCCATAAAAGCGCGGTTAAAACCCGATGAGTTTTTGCTATTTTCTTATCATGGTATCCCATTACGTTATGAAAATATGGGTGATTACTACCGTGAACACTGCAAACAGACAACGCTTGCTATTGTAGATAAGTTGGGATTGACCGAAAACCAATGGGGAATAACCTTCCAATCACGTTTTGGGCGAGAAGAATGGTTACAACCTTACACGGATAAATTTCTCCAAAATGCAGCATCACAAGGTATTCATAAAATAGCCGTCATTTGCCCAGGTTTTTCGGTTGATTGTTTAGAAACTATTGAAGAAATTGATGAGGAAAACCGCGAGAATTTTCTCACTAATGGCGGACAATTTTACCAATATATTCCGGCACTCAATGCAGAACCACAACATATTGAAATGATGGGAAAACTGCTCCTGGCAAAAATCTTTCCCTCATTGAAAGAGTAAAACATTTCTAAAATCGACCGCACTTTGTTAAAATCAGCCATTATTTTTTCACAAGGATAAAACATGGCTGATTTTCCTTTTATCGTTGACATCAACGAACAAAATCTTACTGAAGTACTGCAACAATCCTTAGAAAAACCACTTATCATCAATTTTTACGCACCAACGCATAAAGAATCCGCGGATTTTTTGGCGCTACTTGAGCAAGTTGCAGAACAATATCAAGGACAATTTGTTCTTGGAAAAGTAAATTGTGAAAAAGAGCAAATGATTGCCGCACAATTCCGCATCCAAGCGTTGCCAACCACCTATTTGTTTAAAGAAGCACAGGCATTAGATGCATTTCCAGGCGCGCTTGATAAAGCGTCATTAATCCAACGACTAAGCATTATTTTACCGAAAGAAGAAGATTTAAAATTCCAACAAGCATTAGATTTCTTGCAAGTAGAAAATTATGAGGCAGCATTGCCATTATTGAAAGATGCATGGGAACTTTCTGATAAGAAAAATAGTGATGTCGCCCTGCTCTACGCTGAAACCTATATTGCAATGAAAAAAACGGAGCCAGCACAGGAAATTCTAAAACAAATTCCATTGCAAGATCGTGATAGTCGTTGGCACGGATTACAAGCACAAATTGAGCTACAAATTCAAGCAGCCAATACACCTGAAATCCAACAATTACAGGACGATTATGCTAAAAACCCAACAGCTGAAATTGCAATAAAACTTGCTGTACAACTTCATCAAGCTGGACGAAATGAAGAAGCGCTGACACTACTTTTCGGTATTTTAAAAACTGACTTAGGCGCGCAGAATGGTGAAGTTAAACAACAATTTTTATCCATTTTAAGTGCAATGGGCAATGCTGATCCGTTAACAAATAAATTTCGCCGATTGCTTTATTCACTGCTCTATTAATCGAAAAGTTTATAATTGATAAGGTGTATGGAACAATTTCATACATAGCAATCATTAGAATAGGCTTGAATTTAATTAATTCTCTCTTTACGAAAAACAAGGATTCTTTATGTCAAATATCAAACACGCAAAACTTTTAATTTTAGGCTCAGGTCCTGCTGGTTATACAGCTGCCATTTATGCGGCACGTGCAAACTTAAAACCAGTATTGGTGACGGGTTTGCAACAAGGCGGCCAACTTACTACCACAGATGAAATCGAAAACTGGCCGGGTGATTTTGAGATGACTACCGGTTCAGGTTTAATGCAACGTATGTTGCAACATGCAGAAAAATTTGAGACAGAAATCGTCTTCGATCATATCAATCGCGTAGATTTATCTTCTCGTCCATTCAAACTTTTTGGCGATGTACAAAATTTCACTTGTGATGCGTTAATTATCGCAACAGGCGCCTCTGCACGCTATATTGGCTTACCTTCAGAAGAAAACTACAAAGGTCGTGGGGTTTCTGCTTGTGCAACCTGTGATGGTTTCTTTTATCGTAATAAGCCGGTTGGTGTCATTGGTGGTGGAAATACTGCGGTAGAAGAAGCGCTTTACTTAGCCAATATTGCAAGTACAGTGCATTTAATCCACCGTCGCGATAGCTTCCGTGCGGAAAAAATTCTTATCGAGCGTTTATACAAAAAAGTAGAAGAAGGAAAAATAGTTCTGCATACTGACCGCACTTTAGATGAAGTGTTGGGTGACAACATGGGCGTAACCGGATTACGTTTAGCCAACACAAAAACTGGGGAGAAAGAAGAACTCAAATTAGATGGCTTATTCGTAGCGATTGGTCACTCGCCAAATACGGAAATTTTCCAAGGGCAACTAGAATTAAATAATGGCTATATCGTTGTAAAATCTGGTCTTGAAGGAAATGCAACAGCCACCTCTGTGGAAGGCGTATTCGCAGCAGGCGATGTAATGGATCACAATTATCGCCAAGCCATTACCTCTGCGGGAACTGGTTGTATGGCAGCATTGGATGCAGAACGCTATTTAGATGCTCAAGAAGCATAAATTCTCTAACTAATTCCCCTCTTTTTAAAAGAGGGGAACTTTTTCTATATCACGATAAAACTATGAACAAACTTCGCCAAAAATATTTACAAAAATGGCTTCGCGCACAACAAGAACCTATCAAAAAATTAATGCGCGCAAACATTGTCCTAGCTACGCTTTCTGCACTAATTTTAGTCGCGCAAACTTATTTTCTTGCAACTTTGCTCGATAAACTGATTATGCAAAATGTGCCTCGTGATGAACTCATTCCTTATTTTCTCTGGCTAATTATCGGCTTCGGGATGCGTGCTATTATTTTATGGGCAAGAGAAAAAATTGGTTTCCGAAGCGGACAATTATTGCGCAACCATATTCGTCAAAAAATTCTGGATAAAATCCATCTTGTCGGCCCCGCAACAATCAATCAAAAACCAGCTGGAAGTTGGGCAAGCATTATGTTGGAACAAGTTGAAAATTTACATAATTTCTATGCCCGTTTTCTGCCACAACAAAGTCTTTCAGCCATTGTTCCAGTCGTTATTTTAATTGCTGTATTTCCGTTGAACTGGGCTGCAGGCTTAATCTTAATGATTACCGCACCGCTTGTTCCTCTGTTTATGATCATTGTCGGTATTGCTGCGGCTGACAACAGCCAAAAAAATATGGATACCCTTTCTCGCCTAAGTGCCCAATTTTTAGATCGCTTACGCGGCTTGGAAACCTTGCGTCTTTTTAACCGCACTTCTGAACAAACAGCGCATATTGAAAATGCCACTGAAGATTTCCGTGAAACCACAATGGATGTGCTAAAACTCGCTTTTCTCTCTTCTGCTGTATTAGAATTTTTTACCTCTATTTCCATTGCCCTCATGGCGGTCTATTTTGGTTTTAGCTACTTAGGTCAAATTGAATTTGGTACCTATAATGCACCGCTTACACTTTTCACCGGTTTCTTTTGTTTAATTCTTGCACCTGAATTTTATCAACCCTTACGCGATCTGGGCGCTTATTACCACGACCGCGCAGCGGGTATTGGTGCAGCAGAAGCCATTGTTGATTTCTTAGAATCCGATTATTTAACCGTTCATCAAAATGAAAAAACAATTTCTTTGGAAAGTGCGGTTAAAATTTCTGCCGAAAATTTAGTAGTACTTTCGACACAGGGTTCAGCATTAACCAAGCCGTTAAATTTCCAAATTCCAGCAAATCACAATGTTGCGCTTGTAGGACAAAGTGGTGCAGGGAAAACCTCATTAATGAATGTAATTTTAGGCTTTTTACCTTATGAGGGGTCTCTCAAAATTAATGGACAAGAACTTCGCGAAAGCAATCTATCTGACTGGCGCAAACATATTGCTTGGGTAGGACAAAATCCATTACTCTTACAAGCTACAATTAAAGAAAATCTTCTTCTTGGTGATATTCAAACAAGCGATGAGAAAATTCACCACGCTTTAAGCCAAGCCCAAGCCACCGAATTTACAGATAAACTCGGTTTAGATTATGAAATTAAAGATGGAGGATTAGGCATCTCTGTTGGGCAAGCCCAACGTCTTGCTATTGCACGTGCATTATTACGCAAGGGTAGCCTACTATTACTTGATGAGCCAACAGCCAGTCTCGATGCCCAATCTGAAAATCTCGTCCTTCAAGCATTAAATGAAATGAGTTGCTACCAAACAACATTAATGATTACACACCGCATTGAAGATTTAAAACAATGTGATCAAATTTTTGTCATGCAGCAGGGCGAAATTGTCCAACAGGGGATTTTTACTGAATTACAAAATGAAGGTTTCTTTGGAGAACTTCTTGCACAACGAAAACAGGATATCCAATAATGCGCACATTACTTCCGTTTATACGTTTATTTAAATTCGCCAAATTTCCTCTTATTTTAGGCTTGGTGCTGATGATTTTAGGATTGGGATCCAGCATGGGCTTGCTTACCGTTTCAGGCTGGTTTTTAGCCGCTACAGCCATTGCAGGACTAGGAACGCTATTTAACTTTTTCTACCCTTCAGCCAGTGTGCGAGGTTTAGCTATCGGACGAACCGTCATGCGCTATTTTGAAAAAATAGTAACACATGATGCAACATTCCGCATTTTGTCAAAATTACGCGTACAAGTATTTGAAAAAATCATTCCTTTAAGCCCAGCAGTATTAAATCGTTATCGCAACAGCGATTTGTTAAATCGTTTAGTGTCCGATGTGGATACACTTGATAGCCTCTATTTACGTTTACTTGCACCATTTTTCACTGCTGCATTTGTAATCATTGCCATGACGATTGGACTCAGCTTTGTCAATATTACACTCGCACTTGGTTTAGGCTTATTTTTGTTAATTTTATTAATAATTATCCCAACTGTTTTCTATCGACTAGGACAGCAATTTGGTGAACGCTTAATCCAAGCACGCGCGACCTATCGAACCCAGTTTTTAGAATTTATCCAAGCACAAGCCGAGCTTTTATTATTTAATGCAGAAGATAAATTAAAAGAGAAAATGTCAGTCACAGAAAAAACATGGCAGGAAGATCAAGCCAAAGAAGCAAAATTAAGCGGATTTTCTACTGCACTTGTTCTGTTTCTAAATGGTTTGTTGATTTCTGGAATGCTATGGTTTGCAAGTAACGCCGATTTTGGCACAGATGAATATCGCACGGCTTATATTGCACTTTTCACTTTTGCTGCACTTGCAGCCTTTGAGATCATCATGCCATTGGGTGCCGCATTTTTACATATAGGTCAAGTGATTGCTGCAGCAGAACGTGTGACCGAAATCATTGAGCAAAAACCGCTTGTTGAGTTTAATGGTAACGAGGAATTTGAAACAAAAGTGCGGTTGATTTCTGCGAAGGATTTAAGTTTTTCCTATCCAGGGCAAGAAACGCTTGTATTAAAAAATCTTACATTAGATTTAGAACAAGGCAAAAAAATTGCTATTTTAGGCAAAACTGGAAGTGGGAAATCTTCACTCCTTCAACTTTTAGTACGCAATTATGATGCGAATCAAGGTGAGCTTTTATTGGCAGAAAAACCAATTTCCACCTATTCAGAAGAGACATTACGCAGCCAAATTTGTTTTTTAACTCAACGTGTTCATGTATTTAGCGATACGCTTCGTCAAAATTTACAATTTGCAAGTGCGGACAAAATTTCTGATGAAAAAATGATTGAAGTGCTACATCAAGTTGGTTTAAGCAAATTACTTGAGCAAGAAGAAAAAGGTTTAAATCTTTGGCTTGGGGATGGCGGCCGTCCACTTTCCGGTGGGGAACAACGCCGTTTAGGTTTAGCCCGCATTTTACTTAATAATGCGCCAATTTTATTATTGGATGAACCAACAGAAGGTTTAGATCGCGAAACTGAACGTCAAATTTTACGTTTAATTCTACAACATGCCGAAAATAAAACCCTAATTATGGTCACTCACCGTCTAAGTTCAATTGAACAATTCGATAAAATTTGTGTAATTGATAACGGAAGATTAATCGAAGAAGGCGATTACAATAGCTTAATCACAAAGGAAAATGGTTTCTTTAAAAGATTGATTGAGCGGGTATAAGAAAAGGAAGCTGGGCGGAAACCTTCCCAGCTTCTTCTCGGCACACAGTAATTCCGACTTTGGCTGCTTCCTTCCGGACCTGACCGAGTAAACCAGACACCGTTGCGAGAGACCGAGAAGGTTTCCATTGATATCGCAGAACGATTGCGGGCTATTATGCAAGAATTACTATATTATTGCAAAGATTAATTCTCTTTAATTACAAAAGTGCGGTTAATTTGCTGAGAATTTACACCATATTCCAGGAGTTTAATAATATGAACTATCTTCAATACTATCCCACTGATGTCATTAATGGCGAAGGTACACGTTGTACTTTATTTGTCAGTGGCTGTACCCATGGTTGTAAAGGTTGCTACAATCAAAAAAGCTGGTCATTTTCAGCAGGTGTATTATTTGATGAAGCGATGGAACAACAAATTATTAATGATTTAAAAGACACTCGCATTAAACGCCAAGGGTTGACGCTTTCAGGTGGCGATCCACTTCATCCCCTCAACGTAGAAACATTATTGCCATTTGTGCAACGCGTAAAACGAGAATGTCCCGATAAAGACATTTGGGTTTGGACGGGTTATAAGCTGGATGAACTAGACGAACAACAACGTGCTATGTTGCCTTATATTGATGTGTTAATTGATGGGAAATTCATTCAAGAACAGGCTGACCCAAGTTTAGTTTGGCGGGGTTCAGCAAATCAAATTATTCATCGATTTAAACTATAATATTACCGATATACCATTATTGAGTCTTTTTATTTCGCTCTAAAGATTTATGCTGAATCTGCACTATTTTTCCTTTTGCCTGAAAATATTCTCCAAGTTGTTGTGCTATATAAACAGAGCGATGTTTCCCACCAGTACATCCAATAGCAATAGTTAAGTAACTTCTATTATTTTTTTCTAAAAGCGGCAACCATGTCTCTATATAATTTCGTGTAAGATAAATAAATTCATTCACTTCTGTATGACTATTTAAAAATGCCGCCACAGGCGCATCTAATCCTGTCATTGGGCGAAGTGCCGGATCCCAATGTGGATTGGGTAAGAATCGCACATCAAAAACATAATCTGCATCAAGCGGAATACCATATTTAAACCCAAAAGATTCTATAATAATTTTAAGCTCTTTTTCGCCATACCCACAAATAAACTCTCGTAATTTTTCTGCAAGCGTATGTGTTGAAAGACGTGTCGTATCAAGAATGAAATTAGCATGTTGGATTAGTGGCTCTAAATATTGATATTCTGCATCAATCGCAACTTCAAGGGACAGATCTTGAACAGAAAGTGGGTGTAAACGCCGAGAATCACTATATCGACGAATCAACGTACTGCGATCCGCCTCTAAGAAAATAATCTTAACCTGATGATGATTTTGTAATGTTGAAAGTGTTTGCTCTAACGTCGTCGCAGAATTTGGAATATTACGAATATCTAGACTAATCGCTACTGAAGATTGTGACTGAGAAAGAATCTGAGTTAATTGAGGTAGTAAATCAAAAGGGATATTATCCACACAATAATAGCCCATATCCTCCAAAGCGCGTAGTGCCACAGACTTTCCCGCACCAGAACGTCCGCTAATAATGATAATATCCATATGCCCTCCCACTCTTTATTTCTTATTCATTATTCTCAAAAGAGATATTTTCTGAGCTATCTGAAATTTCAAAAACCTGCCAAATTTCCTCAGCACTTTTTGCTGAACGTAACTGCTTCAAAAGGTTTTTATCCGTTAGTCTTTCAGTTAAGAAAGATAAAATTGGCATATAGGTTGCGCACTGATTTTCAGGTACCAATACCGCAAATACAAGATCAACAAATTTACCATCTGATGAATCGTAATCAATCGGTGTATCTAATTGCATAAATACAGCTATTGCTTTGTCTGATAATGTTACAGGAATTTTAGCTTTAGGCATGGCGATACCATTTCCTAAACCTGAATTACCTAATTTTTCCCGTTCAAAAAGACATTCCAAACAAACTTGTTCACCTTTCTCATCATTAACTTGCTCAATGACAAAATGCGCAATAGATTCAAATAATCGTTTTTTACTGGAAAAACTTACCCCCTGACGAATATTCTCAGGGCTTAATAACTCGGTAATGTTCATCTTTATAACTTAAACTGATCACCAAGATAAACACGTTTAACATGCTCATCATTCATAACAGCCTCAGGCGTACCTGTCGCAATAATTTTACCTTCTCCAACAATATAAGCACGCTCACACACATCTAAAGTTTCACGCACATTATGATCAGTAATTAGCACACCTAATCCGCGATTACGTAAATCAGTAATAATTTTCTTAATATCAGATACTGAAATAGGGTCAACACCAGCAAAAGGTTCATCTAATAAAATAAATTTAGGATTAGCGGCTAATGCTCGAGCAATTTCTACACGACGACGTTCCCCACCAGATAAAGATTGGCCGAGACTATCTCTAATATGACTAATATTAAATTCTTCGATTAATTCATCCGCTCTTTCACGGCGTTGCTCAGCGGTTAAATCTTTACGAATTTCTAAAACAGCCATCAAATTTTCATAGACGGTTAAACGGCGAAAAATAGATGCCTCTTGGGGTAAATACCCAATACCTCGCTGGGCGCGATTATGCATTGGAAGTAAACTAATATCCTCACCATCAATCACAATCTTACCTTGATCTTGGCGAACGAGTCCCACCACCATGTAAAAAGTCGTCGTTTTTCCTGCTCCATTCGGCCCAAGTAATCCCACAATTTCATTTGAATTAACTTGAAGACTAACATCAGATACCACTTTACGGCTTTTATAGCTTTTCGCTAAATTCTCAGCAATCAAAACTGACATGATTACTTCCCTTTCGCTTTTTGTAATTGAGACGGAATTAACACCGTAGTCACTCGTGATTTCGCACCGCCATTGGCTCTAAGTTGCTGTTTCTTCACATCATAAGTGATAAGTTCACCATTAATTTTGCTATCTAATTGTTTCAACTCAGCATTACCTGTCAATGTTAAAAACTCCGTACCAAGATCATAGTGCACCTTATTAGCCTTCCCATCAACCGGTTTCCCATCGTCAAGTAATTGATGAAATGTAACAGGGCTACCAAAAGCATCAACAGTTTCTTTTTTACCTGAGTTTTCTAGTGGACGTGTAATCACAACCTTGCTTGCTTTAATTAAAATCGACCCTTGAGTTATCACAACATTATCCGTAAAAGTCACTACACTCTTTTCCATATCCAACGCTTGATTATCCGAAACGATATTAATCGGTTGATTTGTATCATCTTTAAGCGCAAAAGCCGATATGGATGTCATCATTAACGTTGTGAGTAAAAATATTTTATTATTTACGAACTTCATAATATGTTTTCACCTGTTCTTTTAAAGTAGCAACTTGTTGACGTAAATTGCCAACCATTTTTAATCCTGTTGAACTAAAATTTTGTCCATTAATCTTGACCATTGAGTCTGATGTCATATCCTGTGTTTTCAAATTGACAATTGCCATCTGAGTTTCTACACGCTGCAAATGAGAAGTTGGTTCCAAACTTTCCGCCACAACATCTCCCTCTAAATACAGCATTTCATCTTTTGTGAGCTTGGCTTTTTTAGCACTCAATTTCCAACTCTGTGATGCCAAAGCATGAGCAACATCCTTTGCTTGACTGGTATTAGATGAATTAACATCGAATAAATAGACTAATGGCATCTCAAAATCAGTATGTCCATCTACAGTATAATGTTTCACATTATCCGCAAGAGAAACATATTGTTTTTTCCCTTCTGGTGAAAACACTGTTGTTTCCATTTTATTGCCAATATAATCGGGGCTATCTGGCTTTTTCACCAAATTTGATAAATCTGGTGCATCCCGATTCAGTGAATAAAACCAACCTAGTAAACAAAAAGCAATAATACTTAAAATTACATTCCAACGAATATTCATTTTTTCTACTTTATTATCCGGATAAGTGCGGTTAAAAACATTGATAGCACTTGCTTAAGTGCTCACAAAGCTAATCTTCCAGCATCAATGATTTCAGCATTTGATAAATATCTCTATATGCTTTTGAAGGTTTATTTTGTTCCCGCTCTTTCTGTGCAGAACGAATCAAATTACGTAATTTCTGGCGATCAGCTTCTGGATAATTATTTAATAAATTCGTCAATGCTATATCACCATTTTCGATCAACTCATCACGAATTTTTTCAATTTTATGTAACATCGCTTGCTGCTGATTATGCTTATTTTCGATTTTATCTAACGCTTCACGAATTGGGGCAACATCAATACCACGAAATAATTTTCCAATATATTGTAATTGACGACGGCGAGCCTCTTTTTGTAAACGCTGGGCAAGCTCAATGGCATCAAGCAAAGATTCATCAAGGGGAATTTTAGCTAAATTTGCTTTGGTTAAATTCACAATTTTTTCGCCAAGTTGCTTTAAATCTTCCGCATCTCGCTTAATTTCACTTTTACTTACCCAAATAATTTCTTCTTGCGCCTCATCTTCCCAATCAAAAGCTTCTTTTTTCTTACGTTTCGCCATTTTTTGTCCTTTATAAAAATTGGGGGCATTTTACCATAAACTTTGAAAATAAGATAAAATGTTGCAAATTTTTAACAGGAAAAAACAATGAAAGCACCCGAAAATCAAACCGCGCTTTTAAAAGCGCAGGAGCAAGAATTACGTCACGCTGTTAGTTTTGCAGTTGAATTAGCCCAAAAAGCAGGAGCCAGTGCAGAGGTGGCTGTAACCAAAGTAAGCGGCTTATCTGTTTCAACACGATTGCAAGATATTGAAAATGTGGAATTTACTAATGATGGCGCACTAGGTATTTCCGTTTATTTAGGACAACAAAAAGGTAATGCTTCTACCTCTGATTTAAGTGAAAATGCCATTAAAAATACTGTAGAAGCGGCACTTTCTATCGCAAAATATACATCCCCCGATGATTGTACAGGACTTGCTGATGAGCAATTAATGGCCTTTGATGCGCCCGACTTAGCACTTTACCATCCTGCTAATATTGATGTAGAAAAAGCAACAGAACTTGCTCTCCGTACAGAAAAATCTGCTCTTGAAGCAGATAAACGAATCGTAAATAGCAATGGTGCAAGCTTTAATTCTCACACGGGTGTAAAAGTATATGGTAATACCTACGGTATGTTACAAAGCTATTTATCCAGTCGCTATTCATTATCTTGCTCAGTCATTGGGGGCGTAGAAGGTGCATTAGAAAATGACTACGAATATACAATTTCCCGTGAGTTTGATCGACTTCAATCACCGACCTGGGTCGGTGAAACTTGTGCGAGAAAAGTAGTTTCACGCCTAAATCCACAAAAGATTAATACATGTGAAGTACCCGTCATTTTTTTAAATGATGTTGCAACTAGTATTATTTCGCATTTAGCGGCATCAATAAGTGGCGGTAGTTTATACCGAAAATCAAGTTTTTTACTTGATCGACTAGGAACATCCGTCTTACCTGAATGGTTTAATATCAGCGAACGCCCCCATTTATTACGTGCACTGGCTTCAACGCCTTTTGATAGTGAAGGAGTCCGCACACAAAATCGTGAAATTGTTGAGAATGGTATATTACAAACCTATTTATTGACCAGTTACAGTGGAAAAAAACTCGGAATGCCAAGCACAGGTCATGCAGGCGGGATTCACAATTGGCTTATTCAACCAAATTTAACGGGAGGATTAACCGCACTCTTACGTAAAATGGATAGAGGTCTATTAGTAACGGATGTTATGGGACAAGGAGTAAACCTTGTGACAGGTGATTATTCTCGAGGTGCATCAGGATTCTGGGTTGAAAACGGTGAAATTCAATACCCTGTCGCTGAAATTACAATTGCAGGTCAATTACAAGATATGTTGAAAAACATTGTTGCCGTATCAGATGATATAGAACATCGTTCAAACATACAAACTGGCTCAATTTTATTAGAAAAACTGAAAATTTCTGGAAACTAAAAAATATTTAATATTGATAATTATTCTTATTGACAGAAGTTAAAATTCTGATAAGATACCCACCATCTGTTAAGCGATTGCAGGTTGCTCCAACAGGTAGAGTAGAAAGTAAATTCGTTAGGGTTCAAAAGGCTGAAGATTAATCTTCAGCCTTTTTTATATTTCATCTTCCATCTCTAAATCTATCTTAAAAGAATTCAAGTTATTTATATTGAAATATAGAATAACACTCAGCGAGAAATTCTGATACACATGGCATAACGATCAATTTTTTTGTAGAATAGCAAACGATTACATTCCTTTTAAATTTACAAGGACATTTTATGAAAAAACACCATGTTGATGTTTTAATTGCAGAAAGCGACGTTCACTCTCGTATTGCAGAGCTTGGGGCCAAAATAACAAAACATTATCAAGAAAAACAAGTCAATAACCTTGTTGTTATCGGACTTTTACGTGGCTCATTTATGTTTATGGCTGATATTGTACGCCACATTCATTTACCTGTAGAAATTGAGTTTATGACTACTTCCAGTTATGGAACAGGGATGACAACAAATCATGATGTGCGTATCACAAAAGATCTTGATGGCGATATTAAAGGTAAACACGTATTAATCGTAGAAGATATTATTGACACGGGTTACACACTTGAAAAAGTACGTGATATTTTGAATTTACGTGATCCTGCAAGCCTTGCTATCTGTACCTTGCTTGATAAACCCTCTCGTCGCGAGGTTGAAGTGCCGGTAGAATGGATAGGTTTTGAAATTCCAGATGAATTTGTGGTGGGATATGGTATCGATTATGCTCAACGTCACCGTAATTTAGGCTATATTGGCAAAGTGGTTTTAGAAGAATAATGCTCATCAAACAAGTGCGGTCAAAATTTATAATGAATTTTGACCGCACTTGTTTTTAACGTTTCGCTTTCTTAATAAACTTCATCAAACGTTTACGCTTACGCAATTGGTTTGGAGTAAGTTTATTTTTACGCCCCGCAAATGGATTCGAACCTTCTTGGAAAAGAAGACGAATCGGTGAGCCAATAATTTTCAAACTCTTACGATAATAATTAGATAAATAACGTTTATAAGAATCTGGTAATTTATCCATTTGGTTACCGTGAACCACTATAATCGGCGGATTGTAACCACCCGGATGGGCATATTTTAATTTAATTCGACGACCGCCAATCATCGGTGGTTGGTGCTCATCGGTTGCCATTTGCAAAATACGAGTTAAAAGCGAAGTCGTCATTTTTTGAGTCGCACAAGCATAGGCTTCTTTAATCGAATCAAAAAGATTACCCACACCACTGCCGTGCAATGCAGAAATAAAATGCACGCGAGCAAAATCAATAAAATCTAAACGACGATCAAGTTCAGATTTAACGCGGTCTTTCACATCTTGATCTAAACCATCCCATTTATTCACAACGATCACTAGGGAACGACCTGCATTTAAAATAAAGCCGAGCAAAGATAAATCCTGATCAGAAATGTTCTCTCTCGCGTCAATAGTCAATAACACAACATTAGCATCTTGAATCGCTTGCAAGGTTTTAATCACGGAGAATTTTTCCACTGCCAAATGTACCTTACCACGCTTACGCACACCAGCCGTATCAATCAACGTATATTGCTGCCCATCACGCTCCATTGGAATATAAATACTATCGCGTGTCGTGCCTGGCATATCGTAAACCACCACACGATCTTCACCTAAAATACGATTGGTTAAAGTGGATTTACCCACATTTGGACGACCAACAATGGCAATCTTAATATTTTTATCTTGCTCTTCTTCCGATTCCTCTAAAGCCTCATCAAGCAATGCCGTATCTTCTTCTGAATCAAAATCGAATTCTTGTTCCCATTCGTCTTGTTCTTCCTCAGAAGTGCGGTCATTTTCATCGGAGTTTTCCATTTGCTCCGCAAAAGGCGCAAGTACTTGTTCCATTAACTGAGTGACACCACGGCCTTGTGAGGCAGCAATTTGCTCAATTTCCCCTAAACCTAACTGATAAAATTCAGCACAATGAGAATCCGCATCGATACCATCGGTTTTATTTGCCACCACAATCGTCGTTTTATTTTGACGTTGACGTAAGTAATTGGCAATACCAATATCGGCTGCCGTTAAACCAGCTCGCGCATCCACAAGGAAAAGAACAATATCGGCTTCATCAATAGCAAGCAAAGATTGCTCCGCCATTTTTTCTTCAACGCCCTCTTCAGTTCCATCAATACCGCCAGTATCAATAACAATAAACTCATAACCAGCAATATGAGCATGGCCGTATTTTCTATCACGAGTTAAACCAGGAAAATCAGCGACTAACGCATCTCTTGTACGAGTAAGGCGATTAAATAATGTGGATTTTCCCACATTCGGGCGACCGACAAGGGCCACAACTGGAGTTGCCATAAAAAATCTCTTATTTTGTCAAAAATGGCGGCTATTATATCGGAAGTTAAAGGATTGGTAAAAAATGATTTCATAAAGAAAATAAAAAGCCACAGGATACAATCCTATGGCTTTCTAAACACTGTTTATTTATCTATAACCTAACGTTATAATAATCTCGCTTTCAAGTCATCACCTTGAAAGCGAGTGTTGCGCTTTTTCGCAACGTTTGAAGAGGATAAGAAAATGATTAAACTCATTATCCTTGTCGTACTACTATTATTAGTGAGTTTACCGACTTACTAATAACACGACATACTAGGGAGTAACAGCTCCCTAGTTCTTCAAATCCTAAAAGATTACTTTATTTTTGTCAAGGATGAAGCAAATTTCACATACAAAAAAAGCACCGTTAGGTGCTATCTTTATTTATCTTAATTGGCGGAATGGACGGGACTCGAACCCGCGACCCCCTGCGTGACAGGCAGGTATTCTAACCAGCTGAACTACCACTCCGAGATAAGATATTAATTTTAAATTGGCGGAATGGACGGGACTCGAACCCGCGACCCCCTGCGTGACAGGCAGGTATTCTAACCAGCTGAACTACCACTCCGCTAAGTGGTGCGTATCATAATGATGAACATAAATCTCGTCAATCTTTTTTTATGATTTTTTTATTGTATGATTAAATCCTAAACGATTAGTGAATAACCTCTTTGTCTAAACGTTTATCCCATAAACAATTATCACCGCTTTTTTTATTAATCATTTTAATAAATTCTAAATGCGCCAATAATTCATCTTCACTCGGTTGTAATACTTTCAAATTATGCGAAACATTCACCGCACTTCGTAAAGCTGCATCTTTATTGCCTGACATGGTTCGAATAAAATGTGATTCATTCACATCATTTTCATCAAACAAACTGGTTTGACCGCCTGTCATTGCCAAATAAACATCAGCTAAAATTTCAGCATCTAGCAACGCCCCGTGTAGCGTACGTTTACTATTATCAATATTCAAACGGTCACAAAGTGCATCTAAGCTATTACGCTTGCCTGGATACATTTGACGCGCCATCTGTAGCGTATCTGTGACTAAGCAAATTTCATCAGTTTTCACATTAAGATTCAACTTACGAAACTCATAATCCATAAACCCCACATCGAAGGGCGCATTATGAATCAATAATTCTGCGCCTTTAATATAATCCAAAAATGGCTGTGCAATCTCATTAAATGAGGGTTTATCTGCCAACATTTCATCTGTAATGCCATGAACTTTAATTGCTTCAGGATCAACAGGACGATCAGGCTTAATATAAAAGTGAAAATTATTACCAGTATAACGACGATTAATCATTTCTACCGCACCAATTTCAATAATACAATGTCCTTCATAATGCGCCCCTAATTGATTCATCCCCGTTGTCTCGGTATCCAGTACAATTTGGCGATTTGGATTAACCATTTGTTCAACCTATTTCTTTCCTTTAAAATGAGGGCCATTTTACACAACAACCCTTTTGTTATGCAAAAACAGATTGAAATTTTTACTGACGGATCCTGCTTGGGCAATCCTGGCCCTGGAGGAATTGGCATTGTCTTACGCTATAAGCAACATGAAAAAACCATTTCCAAAGGCTACTTCAAAACTACAAATAATCGAATGGAACTTCGTGCTGTCATTGAAGCACTGAATATTTTAAAAGAGCCCTGCCAAATCACACTTTACAGTGATAGCCAATATATGAAAAACGGGATCACGAAATGGATTTTCAATTGGAAAAAAAATAATTGGAAATCAAGTCAAGGCAAACCTGTAAAAAATCAAGACTTATGGCAAGCGCTGAACGAAGCCATTCAACATCATCAAATCAATTGGCAATGGGTAAAAGGGCATGCGGGACATCGTGAAAATGAAATCTGTGATGAATTAGCCAAAAAAGGGGCTGAAAACCCAATATTGGAAGATGAAGGATATTTTGAAACCTCAATATAAATACACAGCTTCGATGTATTTTTATACCACTTTACTTAAGCAAACGATTACGAAAGCATTCACTTGAACACAAAATAAACAAAAATAGATGAAAAATGTGATCCTGATCAGATTTTTGGAAATTAAGCCTATAGGAGTGATTGACACAAAAAATGGAATTTGCAATGATTTGCACGTCTATTTAGGCGATTGGACTGCCATATAAGGAAAGAGTTCAATCATAGATAGTAAAACAACCATAAGGAATACAAATTATGAAAAAAACACTTGCAGCATTAATTATTGGTGCATTCGCAGCTTCAGCAGCAAATGCAACAGTAATCTATAATAATGAAGGTACTAAAGTTGAATTAAACGGTTCTTTACGTATCAACTTAGAAAAATCTAACCAAGAAGGTATTAATAAATCAGGGAGTTTAAAACGTCATACTCATTCAGGATTGAAAAATGATGGTTCTCGTTTTGAAATTAAAGCACGTCATGATTTAGGTGATGGCTATTACGCATTAGCGCGTACTGAAGTACGTTTTGATGGTGATGAAAAAGGTCTTAAAAAGAAAGACAACGATGGTTTTGGTAATTTAACTACGAAACGTGCTTATGTTGGTTTAGGCCACAAAGAATTTGGTCAAGTAACTTTTGGCCGTCAAGTAACTATTGTTGATGACGTAGTAACAGCAGAAGACAAAACATACGGTCTAATTGAACCAGGTGATTATGTATCAAAAGAAGGAAAATCTGTTGTTCGTTACGACTACTATGGCATTGAAGGTTTACAATTAGGGGTTGGTTACCAATTTGCAGAACAACGCAAAGATGATAATGAAGTAATTGAAGGTTCTGTTCAAAACTCAAACCAATTTGGTGCTTTATATGAAAAAGATGGCATAATTGCTAAAACTGTGTTTGGTAGAACAAATTACAAAACTGGCAATAAAGAAACTAAAGAACATAGAGATGGCGTTGTTGCTAGCTTAGGTTATGAGTTCAATGATGTAACTCTTTCTGTGGATGGTGGTTACGCAAAAACCAAATTTAAAGATACCGATAAAAAAGAAACTCGTTTCTTTGTATCACCAGGTTTCCAATATCAAATTACTGACTTAAGTAAAGTATATGGTAACTATAAATATGAACAAGTTAAAAACACAGATAGTTCTAAAGATAAACAACACGGTTTCTTACTAGGTATTGACTATAAACTTCATAAACAAGTAGTAACCTACTTAGAAGGTAAATATCAAGTTACTAAATCTTATGACAAAGATGGTAAATACGTAGACGATAGCAAAGTTAAAGATAAAGCTATTGGCGTAGGTATCCGTGTATACTTCTAATTAGTTGATTAAAAACTACTGTATAAAAGGCGAATCAAATGATTCGCCTTTTATGTAATAAAAAATCTATTTATAACGAAAGTGCGGTAATAAAATAGTATTTTATTACCGCACTTTTTCCTATATTTTCACAGGCTTAACAATTTCGCTCGGATAGCACCCTAAAATCTTTAAATAATTACTATAATTTTTCAGCTCTTCCAAGGCTTGTTGCGTATCTGGATGATGAATATTCGCCTCAATTTCTAAATAGAACATTTCTTCCCATGGTTTACCATAGATTGGGCGAGATTCTAATTTTGTCATATTAATGTGATGTTTTTTAAATACCAATAAGGCATCGACTAATGATCCCACCTGTTGTGAAGTCGTCATCAACAGTAAGGTTTTTGTTGGGATCTGAGAAGAAACCTCTCGAGGTGTTTTAGCAACCACAATAAAACGTGTAATATTATTTTCTTGATTAGCAATATTCGTTTTCAGGACATTCAAACCATATAATTTTCCACCATCTTCATTACCCAATGCCGCGATATTAGGTTTATTCAAACTTGAAACTAATTGCATAGCATGGGAACTACTTTCGCAATATTCAATATGAACACGCTCAAGACTGTGAATAAATTGGCTACATTGTTGAATAACTTGAGGATGGCTATATAAGGTATCAATTTGGCTTAAATCTGCCATGTCATTGACTAATAGGCAATGTTTAATTGGATAAGCCAACTCTCCCACCAATGAAAGCTCTGTATGTTGAAGTAAATCATAAACTTCATTAATCGCACCCGAAGTAGTATTTTCTAAAGGAAGGATACCAAAATCAGCCTCACCATTTTGTACTTTTTCAAATACTTGCTCAAAAGATTGACAGCCTAATTCAATAAATTGTTTTTGGTAACGTGCCGCATAATTCCTAGCCGCAAGATTAGAATAAGATCCACGTTTCCCTAAAAATGCAATATGCAAATTTTGGCTACGCTGTTCATTTAATTTATTTTGTAGGTAAACTTGCTGCGTTAATACTGAATCTTCAATGATTTTTTGAAAAATTGATGTGATATATTGAGCCTCAAGTTGATAGTTCTCATTTTCAGCAAATTGAATCAATTCTTGTAAAAGTGCTTGTTCACGCTCAACATCTCGTAAAGCCTTTTGAGTGACTTCTTTGCTTCTTACAACATCAAAAGCTAAGCGATGACGTTCTGACAGCAACTTCAACAAACTACGATCAATTTGTGTAATTTGTTGCCGAATTTCTGATAATTCTAATGCCATAATGTTTTCCTATAAAATCTTCCCGAAATTAACAGCACTTTTGCGCTTTACAATTAAAATACGTTAGTAAATAAAAAAGCTATACTTCTTATCAGAAATATAGCTTTTTCAACAAAAAAAGAATTAAATCAATACTTGAACAGGCGCTACATACCCTTGCGGTACTTGAGCTTTATCTTCAAAGGTAACAAATTCCCACGCTTCTTGATTAGCTAAAACAGCGCGAAGCAATTTATTATTTAAACCATGTCCTGATTTATAAGCTTTGAAATCACCAATGATGTTATAGCCTGCCATGTAAAGATCGCCGATCGCATCTAACATTTTATGGCGTACTAATTCATCTTTGAAACGTAATCCATCCTCGTTAAGAATACGATAATCATCTAATACGATGGCATTATCAAGGCTACCGCCTAATGCCAAACCTTGAGATTGAAGATATTCAATATCTTTCATAAAACCAAAGGTTCTTGCTCGGCTTATTTGATGAACAAATGCTTGAGCCGAAAATTCCATATCATAATTACGTACGTTTTTACCAATCGCAGGATGATCAAAATCAATAGTGAAATTTAAACGAAAACCATTATAAGGCTTAAATTCAGCCCACTTATCACCGTCTTCTACACGTACATATTCTTTAATACGAATAAATTTCTTCGCTGCGTTTTGTTCTTCAATACCCGCATCCAATAATAAATAAATAAATGGGCTTGCACTCCCATCCATAATAGGAATTTCTGGAGCATCGACTTCAATAATAATATTATCAATACTAAGGCCTGCTAGTGCAGCATTTAAATGCTCAACTGTTGAAATACGCACACCTTGCTCATTTATTAAGGCAGTACAAAGCATAGTATCACGCACAGAATTAGGATCAGCAGGAAATGCCACAGCTGGATTTAAATCTGTACGGTAATATACAACCCCTGTATTTGGCATTGCAGGGCGTAAAGTTAATGTTACCTTTTTGCCACTATGCAAGCCTACACCAGTGACCTTAATGCTTTGTTTTAATGTTCTTTGTTTAATCATATTATTTACCCTTAATTTCAGGCAATACTGCATCAATTTGATGAATTTTCATCACGTTGTGCTGCAGGGTTAAAGAAAGCATTGTTTTTAAACATATCTAAACGATCTGTAATAGGTTTATCAAGCGGACGATGATATTCCTCTTCTACTGTTTTAGTTTCTTCAACCGGTTCCGGACGACGAATATCTGGCACAATACTTACATCTTGTGGCTGGCGCACTGGGCGAACAACTTGAATTGGCTCATTAACTGATATGTCTCCCAATCCTGTTGCAACAATAGTCACTCGGATTTCGTCCGTCATTTCAGGCACTAAGCTGGTACCAATCACTACAGTCGCATCTTCAGAAGCAAAACTACCCACCGTTTCACCGACAATATTAAATTCTTCGAAAGAAAGATCCATACCAGCAGTGATATTCACCAAAATACCTTTTGCATTTGAAAGATCGATTTTCTCTAATAAATCATTACGTACGGCAATACGAGCGGCTTCTTCAGCACGTCCTTCACCCGCAGAACCAACAGCAGAACCAAAGCCAATCATTGCTTGTCCCATTTCTGACATAACAGTTCTTACGTCAGCAAAGTCTACGTTGATTAAACCTGGTGAGGTAATCATATCTGAAATACCCATTACAGAATTACGTAATACATCGTTTGCTGCAGCAAATGCATCAATTAATTTAGCGTTTTTAGGGAGAACTTTTTGAATTTGTTGATTTGGGATAATAATCATTGAATCAACATATTGCGCTAAATCTTTAATACCCAATTCAGCAAATTGCATACGTTTTTTGCCTTCAAAAGCAAACGGCTTAGTAACAACCGCTACGGTTAAAATACCTAATTCTTTTGCAATTCTCGCTACAACAGGCGCAGCCCCCGTACCTGTACCGCCACCCATACCAGCTGCAATAAAGACCATATCAGCACCTTCAAGCATTTTACGGATTTCTTCTTGATCATCTTCCGCGGCTTTACGGCCAATATTTGGATTTGCCCCTGCACCTAAACCTTTAGTCGTCTCTCCACCAATTTGTACAGTTTGTTGAACATGGCTTTTACGTAGAGCTTGTGCATCAGTATTTACTGCATAGAAAATAATGCGGCCATGCTCTTCCGATGTTAATGTGCTTTCCCCTAAGTAGGTACCACCCATTTCTTGTTTCACCATATTCATAACCATATGGTTGACGGCATTACCGCCACCGCCTCCCACACCTACGACTTTAATCAGTGCGCCGGACTCGTTAAAATTGTCGTACTCAGGGTACTCAGGGTATAGCATTGATGTTCTCCGTTATGATCAGACAAACTGACCCAATATATAAAACCTAAATTCTCTTTATTGTAGATGAAAAATCAAAATAATCAAAATTCTGACCGCACTTTATTGACAATTTTTTTAATTCCTTGCCAAATTGGCTGCCAAACACCACTCTCTGAATCATCACTACCCGAAATTAAATCATCATCACTATTGCTTTGATTATATTGTAATAATCCTACTACTGTAGAATATTGTGGACGACTAACATAATCCGTTAAACCAGTAATATTTAACGGGCTACCAATACGTACTTGGCAATTAAATACATCTGAAGCACATTCTTTTAAATCTTCAATTTGTGCGCCACCGCCGGTAATCACAACACCTGCAATTAATTCAAATTTAATATGTTTTGCTTCTAATTCTTTTTTTAATTTATCTAATTCATCTTTTACTACACCTAAAAGTTCAGTATAACGCGCAGATGTAATTAAGGATAAATCACTTTTAGTTAAAGAACGAGGTGCTCGACCACCAATACTTGCCACTTCAATTTTTTTATCGCCATGCAAACGTGCTGGATAAAATGCACTTGCATAATTAACTTTAACACGCTCAGCTTCTGCACGAGAAATGGTACAAGCGTGTGCAATATCATTTGTCACAATATTCCCAGCATAAGGAATTACCTTACTAAAACGCAAAGCACCATTAGTATAAACCATCACATTCATTGTACCTGCGCCAAAGTCAATTAAGCATACCCCTAAATCTTTTTCATCTTCAGTTAATACTGAATGGGTAGCAGCAAAACCAGAAAATACAACTTTATCAACCTGTAAACCACAACGTTCAACAGCTTTTTTTAAGTTATTTTGCCAATCTTGATGGCAAGCTATTAAGTGCACTTGAGCTTTTAATCGAACACCTTGTAAACCAAGAGGATTCTTGATATTAAATTGACGATCTACTGCATATTCTTGTGGAATAATATGTAATAAAGATAATCCTTCTGGCAATTTAATCGAACTTGCAGTGTGAAGTGCCGCATCAATTTCATCTTGTGTTACTTCGCGATCAGAAATAGGGACAAAGCCGCTTTCATTTAAGCTTTGAATATGCTCACCTGTAATTGCTAAAGTCACACTCATAATTTGGCAGTCTGCCATGGATTCAGCGCCTTCAATCGCACGTTGAATCGAATTGACGACAGCATCAAGATCAGTAATACTGCCACGATCAATACCTTTTGATGGACAACTTCCCATCCCAAGAACATTTACCACACCATCAGGGAAAACTTCCCCAACAACTGCGACAACTTTTGACGTGCCAACTTCTAATCCTACAATCGTTTTTGCTTCCACACCTTTAACCATTTTTGCACCTAGTTATTTTTATTTATCTGCCATACCTACAGCAGCACCTGCCGTATATCGTAAATCTACATAATCTATTTTTTTATTTTCTGGTACATCAATTTGTGGATAAATCGTTACAAAGCGCTCCAGTTTCGATTTCCACTCACCTCTGCCTAATCTTAACACAATATCATTATCAAGCGTAACCTGCCATGCACCACGCTCATCAATTGTCATGCCTTTTGCCATTAAATTCTTGGCTTTAAAATCAGCATAAATTTGATTCCATGCCTCCAAAACTTTTAAGCTTTGATAATCTGGCCCTCCTAAATAAGGTAACGTTTGCTTATTCAACCTTTCAAAAGGAAGCTGAAATACAACACCATCTTGTGTGACTAACTGGTTATGATTCCAAAATGCTACAGGCTGATATTCAGTTACCCAAATGCTTAAACGATTTGGCCATATTTTCCGAACAATTGCATTCTTAACCCAAGGCAAAGCTTCTATTTGAGCCTGAATAGGCTCAACATCCTGTCCCCAGAAGCCTTTTAACGATCCCATTTTTAATAGGCTTTCTTTTATATCTGCATCTGTCGTAAATATTTTCTGCCCCATAAGTGCAAATGCCCCCATGGGTTTGTCATCCATTTTTTCTAAAATTGTTTGCCAATTAATATATACGCTAAACACAAGCAAAGCGCCTAACAAAGCAAAGAAAGCCCGGATGTGAAGATAATACTTGGACTTTTTTTCGCCAAAACGAATATTCTGTGGTGTATTCCCTTTCAGAATGTTCATATTATGCACTTAACTCCAAAATTTTCACGACAAGTTGCTCAAAAGAAATCCCGACTGTCGCAGCTGATTTAGGAAATAAACTATGACTAGTCATACCTGGGTTTGTATTCACTTCCACTAAACGGAAATTGCCTTTTGAATCACACATGACATCAATACGGCTCCAACCACGACAACCTACTGCATCATAAGCACGTTTCACTAATAACACTAATTCTTGTTCACGTTCAGGCGTTAAACCTGCAGGACAAAAATATTGTGTATTATCTGAAATGTATTTTGCCTCATAATCATAAAACTCGCCTTCAGGTACAATACGAATAGCAGGTAAAACCTTTCCATCTAATACCGGTACAGTTAACTCATCTCCAGCAAGCCACTCTTCAATCAAAATTGTATTATCAAATTTAAGGGCAAATTCTACCGCACTTTTTAGAGCTTCTACGGTTTTCACTTTTGTTAATCCCACACTAGATCCTTCTAAAGACGGTTTTACCATTAATGGTAAGCCCAGTCTTGCCACAACCTCTTCAGAATTAAGATTATTAAAAGTTTCACGCGTAACCACTTCCATTTCAGCGACAGGTAAACCAAACGCCTTCCATAGCATTTTTGTACGCATTTTATCCATCGTCAACGCAGAAGCCATCACGCCACAACCAGTATAAGGCAAACCAATTTGCTCTAATAAACCTTGCATTGTGCCATCTTCACCACCACGACCGTGTAAAATATTAAATACTCGATCAAAACCATCATTTTTAAGGTTTGCAACAGGGTATTCTTTAGGATCTACTGGATGAGCGTTATACCCCTGATTCAATAAAGCTTCTAATACGGCTTTCCCTGATTGAAGAGACACTTCTCGCTCAGCAGATGTACCGCCTAGTAATACAGCAATTTTTTCTTTTTTTAAGTTCATTTTTTATCCTATTCGTCATTACCTAGGGAAAATATATCCTAGATTTCTTTCTGTTCTATTTCATGGGAAATGTAGCCGTTCCTCAACAGAGGATGATTATAAATAACCAAGAGCCTATATTAATTTTTCCAAGATTCAGCCAAACCACGAGAAATTTTACTCACACTTCCCGCACCTTGCGCTAGAATTAAATCACCGTCTTGAATAATTTGATCAAGCACATCACCTAATTGTGATGTATCAGAAACTAAAATTGGATCAACTTTTCCCAAATTACGAATAGAACGGCAAAGTGATTTACTATCCGCACCGACAATTGCGGCTTCTCCTGCTGCATAAACATCAAGCATAATTAACGCATCAACTTGAGAAAGTACCTGAACGAAATCATCAAATAAATCTCGAGTACGAGAATAACGATGAGGTTGGAAAATCATCACAATTCGTTTATCGCCCCATCCTTCTCGTGCAGCTTTAATGGTTACACCAACTTCTGTTGGGTGATGGCCATAATCATCTACTAAACGTACCTTTCCATTAGGACGAATAAATTCACCTAATTGATCGAATCGGCGACCAGCCCCTTGGAAATCAGCTAATGCTTCTAAGATAGCTTCATTATCAATACCTTCTTCTTTTGCTACCGCCAATGCTGCCGTTGCATTTAAGGCATTATGTTTACCTGGCACATTTAATAATACATTGATACGTTCACCATTTGGGCAAATCACTACATAATGCCCTTGGAAACCAGTCTGTTCATAATCTTCAATGCGATAATCCGCATTTTCACTGAATCCATAGGTAATTACTTGACGGCCAACTTTTGGTACAAGTTCCATTAATACAGGATCATCTGCACACATCACGGCTAAACCATAGAATGGTAAATTATGTAGAAACTTGACATAGGTCGCTTTCATTTTCTCAAAATCACCTTCATACGTATCCATATGATCGGGTTCCATATTAGTCACCACTGAAACCATAGGTTGCAAATGTAAAAATGAAGCATCACTTTCATCCGCCTCCGCAATTAAATAGCGACTCGCACCAAGATGCGCATTTTTACCCGCAGATTTTACCAATCCTCCATTTACAAAGGTTGGATCAAGTTTTGCCTGGGTATAAATCATGGAAATCATAGCTGTGGTAGTCGTCTTCCCGTGTGTTCCTGCAACAGCAATACCATGACGAAAACGCATAATTTCAGCTAGCATTTGTGCGCGTTGAATAACTGGGATACGTTTCTCCTTAGCAGCAATAAGCTCAGGATTATCTTCATGAATCGCACTTGACACAACAACAACACTTGCGCCTTCTATATTCTCTGCCGCATGACCAATATAAATTTGCGCCCCAGCCTGCACTAAACGTTGAGTAACAACGCTATCGGCAATATCTGAACCAGAGATTTGATAGCCCTCATTTAATAAAATCTCAGCGATACCACTCATTCCCGCACCACCAATACCAATAAAATGGATTTGTTGTACACGGCGCATTTCAGGAATAATTTTTCTAATTTCTTCGTGGGAATGTTTCATTTATATTTCCTTTTTGACCTATCGGCAAAATACTAAAGTGCGGTTAAAACTCACAATGTTTTTGTTATTACTTTGAATTTTCAATGATTACATCTGCAACTCGTTGTGCTGATAATGGTGTCGCCATTTCTTTTGCTTTGATTGCCATTTGCAATAAATTTTCACGTGAGAAATTTTTCAAATAGTTCACCAAAATATCAGGTGTTAAATCAACTTGCTCCACAATTTTTGCGGCACCAACATCAGCCAAATATTTAGCATTCAAATATTGCTGGCGATCTTTATGTTGGAAAGGTACAAAAATGGCTGCTGCACCAACTGCGGCAATTTCGCAAACCGTTAATGCACCTGAACGACAAATCACCACATCCGCCCAAGAATAAGCTTCTGCCATATCATCAATAAACTCTGTTATTTTAACTCGATGAGCATTTTCTGCATAAAGTGCTTTCACTTCATCTACCGCACCTTTCCCTACTTGATGGCGAATATCTAATTTATTCTCGAGTTTAGAGAAAACTTTTGGTAACGTATGATTTAATACTCTCGCCCCTTGGCTTCCCCCTACAACTAAAACACGTAATTTATCTCCACGTTCAGAAAAACGAATTTCAGGATTAGACATCTGAAATAAATCTTGTCTAACAGGATTCCCAACAACCTCTGCATTTGGAAAAGCCGTTGGAAAAGCCTGCAATACACGCTTCGCAATTTTAGCTAACCACTTATTCGTTAATCCCGCTATCGCATTTTGTTCATGCAAAATAACTGGTACACCACAAAGCTTCGCAGCAATACCACCAGGACCTGACACATATCCGCCCATACCAAGTACGGCATCAGGTTTCTCATGTTGAATAATTTTTTTTGCTTGTAGGATTGCGCGTAAAATAGCAAAAGGTGCAGTAAGTAAGGCTTTTAAGCCTTTACCACGCAATCCAGAAATTTGAATAAAATAAATTGGAATACCGTACTTAGGTACAAGCTGGGCCTCCATCCTATCTTTTGTACCTAACCAACAAATATCCCATCCTTGTTTCTGTAAAGTTTGTGCGACAGCTATTGCTGGAAAAACATGTCCGCCAGTTCCACCGGCCATTACTAATAATTTTTTATTTTTCATCTTTATGTCTCTAATCATCACGCAAACGTGCTTGGCCAGCTCGGAGTAGGCGATTTTCATGATCTATACGTAATAAAATACCAATCGTTGCTGACATAATAATAATACTAGAGCCACCATAGCTGACAAGAGGGAAAGTTAAACCTTTAGTTGGTAACATGCCAAGAGCCATACCTAAATTGACAAATCCTTGGAAAAAAATCCAAAAGCCAATTCCTAATGCAAAAAAACCTCGAAAACGTTGCTCTAATATCAAAGACTCTTTACCAATTTTCAAAGCGCGAAATATAAGTAATCCCAATAAAGTGACAACAATAATAATACCAATCAAGCCAAACTCTTCGCCAATAATCGCCATGATAAAGTCTGTATGCGCTTCGGGTAAATAATCTAGTTTTTGAATTGAATTACCCAGTCCCTCACCAGTAATCTCACCTCGACCAAATGCCATAAGAGAATTAGTTAATTGGAAACCTGTACCGTATGGATCTTTAAAAGGATCTAAAAAACCTGTAAATCGTTTCAAACGATAAGATGCTGAAATAATCAACCATGCACCTAGTACCCCCCCTGTAGCCACTAATAAAACAAATTGAAAAAAGTGTGCGCCAACAATAAATAGCATACAGAAAGTTATTACAAAGAGCACCACGGTACTTCCCATATCTGGCTGAACCAACAGGAACATCCCCATTACACCCATAACAATAAATGGCTTCACCGCACTAAATTTACGACCACGTACTTCATCATAACGACGAGTAAAATAGCTTGCTAAAAAACAAGTTAGGGCTAATTTTGCAAATTCTGCAGGCTGAAAATTCAAAATACCTAAAGAAATCCAACGTTTAGCACCGTTTACCGAAGTGCCAATAAATAACACAGCTACGAGCAATACTACCGCAACCCAGAAAATTTTTGCATGCCATCTTTCTAACCTTTCAGAAGGTAAATACAACATGCTGTAGCAAGTTGCTAAAGATAAGCAGACATAGAGTGCATCACGTTTGGCAAAGTAAAACGGATCATTGAATAGTCTTGAGCTATAAGGAATGGAAGCGGATGTCACTGCAATAAGACCAATCAAAAGCAAAATTACAAATAGCCAGAATAGAGCACGATCATATAATAGTCCTTGTGGGGTAATACGAGTCCACTCATCGTAATTTTTTTTGAGCTTTTGTAATAATTCCATATATTCTATACGTTATTAAGTTGAGCCAAACGTGTAAATTCTTCACCACGTTTTTCAAAAGAGGTAAACTGATCTAAACTTGCACAAGCAGGAGACAATAATACCATATCACCTACACACAATATAGGGCGTAAAAATTCAATTGCCTGCCCCATTGTTTCAAATAAGTGACTTTGTGGAGAAAGTTTCGCTAATTGTGAACCATCTCGACCAAAACAATAACAAATAATGTGTGGTTGATTAATTAATTCAGCTAATTCTGAAAAATCAGCTCCTTTTCCATCACCGCCTAACAACAAATGCAATTTGCCTTCCACATAAAGGCCAGCTAATGCGGCAACTGTACTCCCCACATTTGTTGCTTTAGAATCATTAATCCAACGAATGCCATTAGCCTGATACGCTAATTGAAAACGATGGTCTAGCCCTTTGAAATGACGAAGTGCGGTACGAATTGAATCTAAATTAATACCAACAGCTTGTGCCAATGCCGTTGCCGCCAAAATATTCATATAATTATGGCGACCGACTAATGTTGCTTCTTCACAAGGCAAAATTACTTCATCTTTTGCCATTAAGTATTGCTTGCCGTTTTCCGTTTTTAGCCAATAATCTGCTGACTTTTCCGCAAAAGAAATGGTTTGTTTCGCTTGATTTTCATCTTCACCAAAAGTCAGCTTATCCTCATTATTCAAAACGCCGACCTCAGCATTATGATAAATGCGTAATTTTGCTTGGCGATAATCTTCTAAATCCACATAACGATCCATATGATCTTCAGTCACGTTTAAGACAGTTGCAGCCGCAGATTTTAAGCTGTAAGTTGTTTCAAGCTGAAAACTAGACAGCTCTAATACATAAAGTTCACAATCTTCATTCAACAATGACAAAGCGGGAATCCCAATATTTCCCCCCATACCAACTTTCACACCAGCAGCTTTCGCCATTTCATAAACCAAGGTAGTCACAGTACTTTTTCCATTTGAACCGGTAATCCCGACAATTGGCTTCGTCGCCGCACGGCAGAATAATTCAATATCACCAATTACTTCTACGCCAGCTTTAAGTGCGGTTTGAATTTCAGGTGTTTTTACCGCAAGCCCTGGGCTGATAACGATCATATCGCTTTCCAGTAACCATTCCTGATTTAAACTACCAGTATGAAGAGGGATATTTTGAGGAAGTTTATCAACACCAGTAGGATTTTTTCGGGTATCAATCACTCGAATATTAGCCTGTTGGGATAAGAGATAATCCACGCAAGAAAGACCTGTTTTGCCAAGCCCGATGATAGTAATATTTTTGTTTTGATAGGCGTTCATTTTCTTTCTTCTTAATTGCTATAAATTCTAAAATTATATTATGGATGGAAATATAAATTTCCTTTACTAACGTAAAAAGGTCGCCCTTTCAAAAACTGAAAGAGCGAACCTAGCTATATTTATTAACGTAACTTCAAGGTTACCAATCCCATCAACACCAACATTAAGGAAATAATCCAAAACCGAATAATGACTCTTGGCTCTGGCCATCCCTTCAATTCAAAATGATGGTGAATCGGTGCCATTCTAAAAATGCGTTGTTTGCGTAACTTATAAGATCCCACTTGCAAAATAACAGAGAGCGCTTCAACAACAAACACCCCGCCCATTATCACAAGCAAAAATTCCTGACGAACTAGGATTGCCACGACACCAAGCGCGCCGCCTAATGCAAGGGAACCTACATCGCCCATAAAGACTTGTGCTGGATAAGTATTGAACCATAAGAATCCTAGCCCTGCACCAACAATGGCTGTACAAAATACAACCACCTCAGAACTATATTTAATGTATGGGATGTGCAAGTATTCTGCGAAATTCACGTTACCCGTCGCCCATGCAATTAACGCAAACGCACCTGCGACAAGCGCGGTTGGCATTATCGCCAATCCATCCAAACCATCTGTTAAATTCACCGCATTACCGGTTCCAACAATCACAAAGTAAGACAACACAATATAGAACAAACCTAATTGAGGCATAATGTCTTTAAAGAATGGAATCACTAAACGGGTGGCATCAGTGTCGTGGCCAAGCCAATAAAGCCAAAGGATTGCCACTAATGCCACAACAGACATCCAAAAATATTTCCAACGCGCAATCAAACCATCCGTGTTTTTACGGGTAATTTTACGGAAATCATCCACAAAACCAATTGCACCATATCCAAATAATACAAATAAGCAAACCCAAATATAAGGATTAGCAAGATTTGCCCATAATAACGTACTTACGCCAATAGAGAATAAAATCATCACTCCGCCCATAGTGGGGGTGCCTTTTTTTGCAAAGTGACTTTCAGGACCATCATTTCGCACTTCTTGGCCAAACTTTAAGATCTGTAAACGTTTGATCACTTTTGGACCAATCCAAAGTGAGATAAAAAGTGCGGTTAATAATGCAAGAATTGCACGGACGGTAATATAAGAAATCGCATTAAATGCGGTTTCATAACGAATAAGATATTCAGCAAGCCAGACTAACATTTAATTTTATCCTTTAATGAATAAATCACATCTTCCATTTTCATTGAGCGCGAGCCTTTTCCTAGCACCACGACTTTGTTATTTTGTTGTAATTGTGTTTCAATCAATGGCACAAGAAAATCAACCATTTCCACCTTATCAGTAAAATGCTTACCCGAAACAGCCTCAGAAATAACCGCACTTTCGTTGCCATAAGAACAAACTAAATTTAAATTTGCCGAGTTGGCATGTTGTCCTACTTCACGGTGAATAGCGAGAGAGTTTTCCCCCAACTCTTTCATATCACCGACACACAAAATACGGAAAGCTTCATAACTTTTTAGGACATCAATGGCAGCACACAGAGAATCTTTATTTGCGTTATAAGTATCATCTAATAACAATAAATTAGGCGTTACTTGAATTGGGAATAAACGTCCTTTCACTTGTGAACGTTGTTCTAATCCAGCTTTTACATCCGTAAGGGTTGCACCGACATTCATCGCAAGTGCGGTAGCAGCCAAGGCATTTTTTACATTATGTTCACCAAGGTAAGGTAAGTTAATCTCCATTTCACCTTGTGGGGAAATAAGTGTAAAAGTGGAGCCTTGAGCAGTATGATGAATATTTTTTGCAGAATAATCTTTACCGTTGAAATATTGAATTTCATGTTTACCGATTTCTTTTTGCCAAAAATCTAAATGGTTATGTTCTGCATTAATAATCGCCACGCCATTCGATGTTAAACCACGATAAATCTCACCTTTAGCTTGTGCAACGCCCTCTAAAGAACCAAAGCCCTCTAAATGCGCAGGCGCAATATTATTAATCAATGCGGCATCAGGTTGAGCTAATTTTGTGGTGTAATCAATTTCACCTTGATGATTTGCACCAAGTTCGATCACAGCGAAACGATGTTTTTCTGTTAAGCGAAGAAGGGTTAAAGGCACACCAATATCATTATTAAAATTACCATTGGTAAAAAGTATTGCTTCCGAATCACCAGCAGTATGTTGCAAAATACTCGCCGTCATTTCTTTTACCGTAGTTTTACCAGAAGACCCTGTCATCGCGACAGTACGCGGATTAATTTTCTCACGTAACCATTTTGCAAGTTCGCCCAAAGCAATTCGAGTATCCTTAACCACCAGTTGTGGAACAGAAATGGAAGAATTTTCTTGCTGAACAACAACGGCTACCGCACCTTGTACTACCGCTTGTTCAAGATATTGGTGAGCATCAAACTTTTCGCCTTTCAACGCAAAAAATAAACTATTTGATACACTTTTTCGGGTATCTGTATTAATTTCTTCAACTTGCACATTTTTATCGCCAATTAATTTAGCTTGAAGAATCTGTGCTAATTGTTCAGTAGAGAGTTTAATCATAATTTAATTGTTATTATTTTACTTTAAAAAATCATGTGCTACATCTTGATCAGAAAATGAAATCACTTCATTACCAATAATTTGATAATGCTCATGACCTTTACCCGCAATTAAAATTACATCATTTTCAATAGTACTTTCAATTGCAAATTGGATAGCTTGTTCTCTATCAGGAATAATACCCACTTTATCCATATTAATAAAACCAGAAACAATATCATCCTCAATTTGTTTATAAGGCTCTGATCGCGGGTTATCTTTTGTCACGATAACTTTATCAGCAAATTGTTCTGCCACTTTTGCCATTAATGGACGTTTACCTCGATCGCGATCACCGCCACAGCCAAAAATGCACCATAATTCACCTTGACAGTGCTCCCGTGCTGCAAGTAATGCCTTCTCTAATGCATCAGGGGTGTGAGCATAATCAACGATGACCGTTGGCTTGTTTGGATACTGAATCATTTCCATTCTTCCACATACTCCTTTCAAAGATTTCGCCGTAGCGAGTAAATTTTCCAATGGGTAACCAAATGATAATAACGTGGTCATCACTAATAACAAATTGCTTACATTGAAAGCACCGATTAATGGACTATGCAATACGCCATTACCCCAGCTAGATTCAAAAGTAATCTCTGCGCCTTGAGCATGATAGTGGATATTTGTTGCCTTCATCCATTGATGTGAGTTTGCTTGGAAATCGGTGCTTGTACTAACTGCAATCGCATCAGGCAATTCACTTAACCATTGGCAGCCAATCTCATCATCCACATTAATCACTTTAATTTGCGTATCTAATTCGGTGAATAAGCGTTTTTTAGCGGAAGCATAATTTTCCATTGTTTGATGATAATCAAGATGATCACGAGTTAGATTTGTAAAAATAGCGGCCTTAAAATGTAATGCTTCTACTCGATATTGGGCTAAACCATGTGATGAAACCTCAATTGCAGCGAAATCGGCTCCATCTTGTCTAAATTTGGCAAGGGAAGACTGAAGTTCTACCGCAGACCCTGTCGTATTCTTAGCCTCAACTACGGCACCTAAAAGTCCATTACCAATTGTTCCCATTACTGCCGCACGATGGCCTAATAGCTCCGCCCATTGTGCTAATAATTGAGAAATAGTAGTCTTGCCATTTGTCCCAGTTACGCCAACAAGCGTTAATTTCTTAGAAGGCGAATCATAAAAAATATCTGCCAACAACGAAAGATGGCGTGCAAGTTGATAAAACTTAACTACTGGCACATTCCCAATAAATATTACTGTTAAATGCTCGCTAGATAATTCCGTCTCAGAAAGCACCGCACTTGCACCAAAGTGAATAGCCGAATCAATAAATTGATTTCCATCGACTTGATGTCCTTTTATTGCTACAAAAAGATCCCCTGTTTTAACTTTACGGCTATCCAATACCATATTATGGAGTTCTATCTCATCCTTTAATTCAGGTAAATCAAAAAGTGCGGTGAGTTTTTTCATTATTTTTCCTTAATTCATTTTTTCATTCTTACGCTCACCAACATATACAATGCGTTTCGCACTTTTCATTGTTTTTTCTGTTGGTTCCGCATCTTGTGGAATTCCGTTAGCACGTAATGCATAACCCATAATACTAGAGAACACAGGAGCTGAAACCGCACCACCATAATATTCCCCAGCTTTTGGATCGTTAATCAAAATGACTAAGGCATAACGTGGATCACTAATTGGTGCAATCCCCGCTGTGAATGCAACGTATTTATTCACATAATGACCATTCTCTAATTTACGTGCTGTACCCGTTTTTACACCAACACGATATCCTTCAACCATCGCTCGCTTATTTTTAATCGCTACTTTTTCTAAAATACCGACAATATCCTTCGTGATTTTTTCAGAAAAAACTCGTTTCCCTATTACAGGTGGATCAACTTTTGTAATAGAGAGTGGACGATAAATACCGAAGCTACCAAGCGTTGCATAAGCTCTAGCTATTTGGAGTGGTGTTGCAGTAATACCATAACCATAAGAAACCGTTGCACGTTCAATATCCGCCCAACGTTTACGATTGGCATTTAAAATCCCAGCCTGTTCACCAATCAATCCCAAATCTGTCGACTTACCTAAACCTGCATTTTGATAGGTTTCCATCAAGGCACTTGGGGGCATACGTAACGCAAGGCGACTTACACCACGGTTACTTGAATTAATTAATATTTCATCTAATGTTTGTTGCGCACGTGGTGCTACGTCTACAATTTCTTTTCCACTTACTGTAAAAGACCCCGTATTAATAACTTCATCACGACGAACTACACCACGTTGAAGTGCAGTTAACACAACTAAAGGCTTTACAGTAGAACCCGGCTCAAAGGTATCCGTAATAGCACGATTACGCATTAATTCTGATTTAACGCCAACACGATTATTCGGGTTATAGGATGGCGCAGTAGCCATGGCTAATACTTCTCCTGTACGAACATCAACTAATACAGCTGTACCTGATTCAGCATTATTTTCTGATACCGCTTTTTTAATTTCACGATACACCATAGATTGTAATTTTTCATCAATACTTAACGTAACATCTTGCGCATCATATTTTTTTTCATCAGAAATGTGTTCAACAATGTTACCTCGCTTATCTTTACGTACTGTGCGTGAACCATCTTTCCCCACAAGCATGGTATTAAAACTTTTCTCTATCCCTTCTATACCATTCCCATCAATATCAGTATAACCAACTAAATGTGCAGCTTCTTCTACACGTGGATAAAAACGACGATGTTCAGTTTCTAAGAAAACGCCTTTAACGTTTAATTTTTTAATATAATCTGCTTTATTTGACTCTACTTGACGAGCCAAATACAAATAACCTGATTTTGAATTTTTCTCAATTTTTTTAATCAAGTCATTGCTACTCATTCCTATCTCTTGTGCTAATGCATTAATACGCTCTTTATCCGCTAAAGCATCTTCTTTTAACATCGTTTTGGGATCAGCTACTATTGCACTCATCGGGACACTTACTGATAATAATTGCCCATTACGATCTAAAATTGAACCACGCACTGAAAGAATTTCATCTTTACGTAACGAGCGTTTATCTGCCTCGCCAGATAAGGTATCAGCATTAATAGATTGGACATAACCAGCACGAGCTACCAATGCACACAAACCAAGAAAAACAAAAAATACCGAAATAATATAACGTCCACGCATAAAACATTTATCAAACACCATTTTCGGTTTGTTATGTTTCACGGCTTCAGGTGCGGTTAATTTTCTAATTGTTTTTTTAGACTTATTTGATTTACGAGAAGAATTGAATTTAACCATCTTTTTACCTATTATTCTCTAATCTCAACTTCTTGTTCTGTCGTTAAAGGTTTCATTTTTAAAGTACCTACAGCAATAGATTCTACTCTTGTGCTATCCCCTTCAGTCGCTTCCTGCACCTGTAAATTTCGATATTCATTTTCAAGCGCTTGCCGTTGTAAAATAAGTGCACCATTTTCAGAAATTAACTGACGTGTTTTATGCGTCACCCAAATAGCGCCCATTGCGGATACCAAAATTGCTATTAATAAGAAAACAATTAACTTATTTGAAGAAAATAAATCTTCAACTAAAATCTGCTGTAACGGATAACGAGGTTTATTATTTTCAGACATCACTAAATTCTCTCCGCTACACGCAATACTGCACTTCTTGAACGAGGATTTGCTTGAATTTCCGCCTCACTTGGTTGAATTGCTTTACCAATTAGTTTTAATTTCTGATTACGTTGAATTTGGTCTTCTCGCAATGGTAAACCTTTAGGGATATCCTCACCTTTACTTTGTTTTTTCATAAAATGTTTCACCATTCTATCTTCCAAAGAATGGAAACTAATAATTGATAAACGCCCTTCTGGCGCTAACATGTCTAAAGCAGAATTGAGTACACTTTCCAATTCGTCTAGTTCTGAATTGATGAAAATACGAATGGCCTGGAAACTACGAGTCGCAGGATGTTTATGTTTATCTTTAAAAGGTACCGCTTGTGAAATAAGCTCAGCTAATTGACTAGTACGTGATAAAAATTCTGTGCCATTTTTGGCCGCACTTTTGTTGTAATCAACAATAGCAGTGGCAATACGTTTAGCAAAACGCTCCTCGCCAAAAGTTTTCAAAACCCAAGTTAAATCCTCAACCGATACTTGTTTTAACCATTCTGCTGCTGATAAACCTTGAGTCGTGTCCATACGCATATCAAGTGGGCCATCTTTCATAAAACTAAAACCACGTTCTGCTTCATCAAGCTGGGGAGATGACACGCCAAGATCAAGCAAAATACCATCAATTTTGCCAACCAAATTTAATTTTTCACAAATTTCAGGAATATGAGAAAAGCTGTTATGTTCAATCTGAAAACGTGGGTCTTGAATTTTTTGAGCTTCAGCAATGGCTCTAGGATCGCGGTCAACGCCAATAAGACGACCATTTGGGGATAATTTAGAAAGGATTAAGCGAGAATGTCCACCACGGCCAAAAGTACCGTCAATATAAATTCCATTTTCCTTCAATGCCAAGCCATTCACGGCTTCGTGAAGTAAAACTGTGATATGTTCAGGTGAAGAAAAGGAATTTTCGGTATCCATAAATACAATATAAAAGTAAAAAACGGTGAATCATTTTCTATAATGAGAAATCTTTCAGAGCCTCAGACGCAAAGTCTGCACTTGAACCAATTTCCATATCTTCTTCAATTTGAGCATGCCATTCTACAGCACTCCAAATTTCAAATTTATTAAGTTGTCCTACTAACATTAAACCTTTTTCTAATTTTGCATGTTGGCGTAATGGTCCACTAAGCAAAATACGGCCCTGAGCATCCATCTCACATTCAGTGGCATGACCAAGCATTACTCGTTGCAAACGGCGTTGGGTAGGATCAAAATTAGAAAGTTCGAGAAGTTTTTGTTCGATTTTTTCCCATTCATCAAGGGGATAAAGTAAAAGACAAGGTTGGCGAATATCGACGGTACAAACCATTTGCCCTTGGTTCTTTTCAAGAATTTCAGAGCGATAGCGGGTTGGGATCGCTACGCGTCCCTTAGAATCTAAATTAACCGCTGTTGCACCACGAAACATATTACGCCTTCAAAATTAAACTTATTTTGAGAAATTTTTCTAAAAATCTCCACAAAACACCACTTTTCTCCACATCTACGTAAGTTTATAATTTGTTTGCTTAAGTTGCAAGCGATTATCCCTGATATAACCCTATTTTTTATCAAAATAAAAAGCCGTTTGAGAAAATATCCCAAACGGCTTTTTTCAACCAGATGTTCTTAATTAATTATTCACATAAGCTTCTTCGTCACGATCACCGAATGGTTTAAGTAACGTAAAGAATAATATGATACATACTACTGTTGTTGCCAAACCTAAATATACTGACAATTGATAATCTAAGTGGAAACCAATTGGATTGTAATATAAATAAGTTGCACACACTGTGGTAATAAACCAAGCAGGAATAGAAGCAACCCAATGGAATTTATGATAACGATATAAATATGCAGCTGCTGTCCATAACATTACCATTGCTGTCATTTGGTTTGCCCAAGTGAAATAACGCCATAATACGCTAAAGTCAATGGTTGAAACAAAATAGCCTAATACGAATAGTGGTACAGCAATTAATAAGCGTTTAGATAATGAACGTTGGTCAATATGGAAAATTTCCGCTAATTGTAAACGAGCAGCACGGAATGCGGTATCACCAGAAGTGATAGGTAAAACAACCACACCTAACACAGCAAAAATACCACCAACAAAACCTAAGAAATGTAATGAACTGTCATATACAACTTTAGATGGTGATCCTGCAGAAATTGCATCTTGTAATGCTTGTGGATTTTCATAGAATGCGAGACCAACCATACACCAGATTAGCGCAATTACACCTTCAGCAATCATTGCACCGTAAAAGATAAAACGACCTTCTTTTTCATTTTCAGCACAACGCGCCATTAAAGGAGTTTGAGTTGCGTGGAAACCAGATAATGCACCACAAGAAATAGTTAAGAACAACAATGGCCAAATTGGAACATCACCCTTCACTTGGAAGTTTTGTGTGAATTTCTCTAAAGTTAAACCTTGACCATCTGCATTGATAGTACGGAAGAACTCAATAGGATCAACAGCACTAAAGTGTGCAGAAACTAAGCCATACACCATACCCACAGACATAAATAGCAATAATGCGCCAAAGAGCGGATAGATTCGACCGATAATTTTATCGATCGGTAATAAAGTCGCAAGAATATAGTAAGCAAAGATAATAATCGTCCAAACTGCAACAACAGTTGCTTTATCCATTCCCCATACTTTGATACCACCGGCTTCAACTGCATGATGAACAGCTTCAGCATCACCTAATTGTAACGCTCCTTGAGATGCGCCCAATAAGTCCATGGTAATCGTACCCATTAATTGAGCTGGGCTTGATACAAACACAACACCTACTAATAATAAAAGTACAAGCGCTAATGTGTTAATAAATACTTTTACAGGGCGACCTAAGAATTTACCGGCTAAATATGGCATTGTTGCACCACCATGACGGATACTCAACATACCGCAGAAATAATCATGTACTGCCCCAGCAAAAATACAGCCTAGTACAATCCATAACATCGCGACAGGTCCGTATAATGCACCAAGAATAGGGCCAAAAATTGGGCCAGTACCAGCAATATTCAACAATTGAATTAACCAAATCTTAGTTTTTGACATTGGCATATAATCCACACCATCATTTATTTGATAGGCTGGTGTTTGACGTTTTGGATTAATGACAAAGATTTTTTCGATAATTTTTCCATAAATAAAGTAACCAAGAATAAGAATGGCTACACAAAAGAAAAACCACAACATAGAAATACTCCTCAA
This sequence comes from Haemophilus sp. SZY H36, assembly GCF_018829625.1. Taxonomy (NCBI): domain Bacteria; kingdom Pseudomonadati; phylum Pseudomonadota; class Gammaproteobacteria; order Pasteurellales; family Pasteurellaceae; genus Haemophilus; species Haemophilus sp. SZY H36. Next base: position 610,640 of record NZ_JAHKKA010000001.1, read on the forward strand.
AAGATGGGTAATAATATTTAGATATACTCTAAATTAGCGGCCGTATTCTATGTCAAATTGATAGAAATCAAAAATTGAATTTAAGAGTTTTTTTAAAATTTGTGACTTTTATCACATTTATTAATAACACTATTTACATTAAAAGAATAAAACAGATTGATACTCTCAAAGTTAAATACACCCTCCACAGCTCCCGCAGCGCCAATCGGCCTGATTTACTGCTTGATAAAATGCTCTCATTATATTTTCCTCTAAAGGAATATTATGCTCAATAAATACATCAGAAAGCCATTCAATATTTTCAACAATCCAATCATCCTCACCCAATCCCTCGCGATAAAGCTCATCTTCAGGATCCATAAAATTATAAATATTTTCTGTTCCCATATCTTTATCTTGGCGCTCTCGAGGTAACACGACGGGTAAACCAAGATATTTAATTTCCCAATGTCCCAAACATAATGTATGTCCCTTAGATGACCAGTTAACTTGGAATGGATTATTATTCATGTTGAATTTTTATAGAAAAAGTTGAAATGTGTAATGAGTATAGAATGAAGTAAAGAAAATTCCCATACTAAGTACCGGGTATTATTTCAACTAAAATTCACTTATAAATGACACTTAGGCTAATATTTTGCCCAAAACAAAGTGCGATTAAAAATATTTCTTTTTTAACCGCACTTTGATCTTATGAAATTATCGTTTAAACATTCCGCCTAAACCACCAAGACCGCCCAAGCCTCCGCCCATTAAGCCTTGCATTCCACGCATCATTTTAGCCATGCCACCTTTACGCATTTTCTTCATCATACGTTGCATTTCATCGAATTGTTTAAGTAATTTATTGACATCTTGCACTTGAGTGCCAGAACCTAATGCAATACGACGACGGCGAGATCCTTTGATAATATCTGGGTTGGCACGTTCTTTTAAGGTCATAGAGTTAATGATCGCTTCCATTTTGACAAACATTTTGTCATCCACTTGATTTTTAACGTGATCAGGCAAATTTTTTGCACCGGGTAATTTCTCAAGCATAGACATCATGCCACCCATTTTTTTCATCTCGATAAGCTGTTCTCTGAAATCATCTAAAGTAAAATCATCGCCTTTCTTGAATTTCTGCGCCATTTTTTCTGCTTTTTCACGGTCAACAGAACGTTCAAGATCTTCAATCAGTGAAAGCACATCGCCCATACCCAAAATACGGGAAGCGATACGGTCTGGATGGAACGGCTCAAGCGCTTCTGTTTTCTCACCCACACCCAAGAATTTGATTGGTTTACCAGTGATTTGACGAATTGATAACGCCGCACCACCGCGTGCATCACCGTCCACTTTTGTCAAAATAACACCTGTAAGCGGCAATGCTTCATTAAAGGCTTTTGCCGTATTGGCTGCATCTTGACCAGTCATCGCATCTACGGTGAAAAGGGTTTCGATTGGATTTAACGCTGCATGGACTTGCTTGATTTCATCCATCATTTCTGTATCAACGTGCAAACGCCCTGCCGTATCCACAATCAATACATCGTAGAATTTCAGTTTTGCATCAGCAAGTGCCGATTTAGCAATATCAACTGGGTTTTGTTTAACATCCGATGGGAAAAAATCCACGCCAACGGACTGAGCCAAAGTTTCAAGCTGCTTAATCGCAGCTGGGCGATATACGTCGGCAGAAACTACTAACACTTTCTTTTTATGGCGTTCACGCAAGAATTTTGCTAATTTACCCACGCTGGTGGTTTTACCCGCACCTTGTAAACCCGCCATTAAGATAACCGCTGGTGGTTGAGTTGCTAGGTTTAAACTCTCATTCGCTTCACCCATGGCTTTTTCAAGCTCACGCTGAACGATTTTTAAGAACTCTTGCCCCGGCGTTAAGCTTTTATTGACTTCTTCCCCAAGCGCGCGTTCTTTTACTTTTGCGATAAATTCACGCACCACAGGTAAAGCAACATCTGCTTCAAGTAATGCCATACGCACTTCGCGTAAGGTTTCTTTAATATTATCTTCCGTTAAACGGCCTTTTCCCGTGATATTGCGTAAAGTTTTAGAAAGGCGATCCGATAAATTATCAAACATAACTCGTAATCCTGTTTTTTTCTAAAAAAATTGCCTTGATTATACCGAAATTTAGGCGTTTTTCATCATTTCAAATAAATTTATAGCGAATTGTGTGTGAGAACGATAAAATACGAACCATTCCCAAACAGAGAAAAGAAATTATGTGGTTTGCTATTTTTTCGATTTTATTTTATCTAATTAGTGTGTTGATGATCGCTCCTTTACTTACGTCCGTAGAAAACACACAACATTCTCCGAAAAAAACACCGTTGTTTTTTACCTCACTTTTTGCGATAGCATTACACGGTATTACGCTTTTCCCTTCCTTGAAGGAATTAGCTGAAGAGCATACATTCACATTAATTCAAATTAGTTCATTAATGAGTGTTAGCATCTCTGCCCTTGCAGTATTTGCTATTTTATCAGTGAATTCTATCTGGTTCGTTTTACCTATCGTCTTTGCCTTTTCAATTTTTAACTTAATTTTGGCAACATTTATACCAAGTCATTTTATTCAATTACTCAATCAAGATTCTGCGATGTTATTTCATATAGGCTTATCAATATTTACTTATGCCGTATGCTTTATTGCCATGCTTTATGCAATCCAACTCAATTGGATTGATCGTTCATTAAAAGCCAAAAAAACCAACTTTTCTCCGATTATACCTTCTTTAATGACCGTAGAACGTCATTTTGCAAGGGTATTTGCTTTTGGTGAATTATTATTAACACTGACATTAATTTCAGGTATTTATCATTCTATCAATGCATTAACTGCGGAAAATATTCACAAAGCACTATTTTCATTTTTTGCTTGGATAGTCTTTGGCATCGCACTTTTTGGTCATTGGAAAAAAGGATGGCATGGAAAAAGGATGATAATTTATGCAATTTCAGGTATTATCTTACTCACGATTGCTTATTTTGGCAGTCGGCTGATTTAAAAATAAGGGCGAATTCAAATTCGCCTTTATTATTCCATAGGGCATAACTTATTACATAAACTTAATTAGCTAGACTAATTTATGCTTCAATAAATTACGCCCTATGATGTGATTAACGAACAAAAGGATTTTCCCTTGGACAGTATTCCCCTTAGTACTTTATTTATTATTCTCATTATCTGTTTAGTGTTATCTGCATATTTTTCTGGCTCAGAAACCGGACTACTCTCTCTCAATAAATATCGTCTTCGTTTTCTATCCGAACAAGGCAATAAAGGCGCACAAAAGGCAGAAAAACTGTTAGAAAAGCCAGATACCTTGTTAAGCTTTATTCTTATTTTTAATAACCTTGTGAATATCAGCGCATCAGCGATTGCGACCATGATTGGTATGCGTTTATACGGTGATGCGGGCGTGGCGATTGCAACAGGTTTGCTCACTTTCGTGATGCTTGTATTTTCTGAAATTTTCCCCAAAACGGTGGCTGCAATGCACGCGGAAAAAGTCGGTTTTGTTTCCAGCCACATTTTGACGGTATTACTTAAAATCTTCTATCCGTTAGTTTGGCTGATGAATATTTTTACCAAATCATTAATGCATTTGGTGGGATTAAAACCCGATATGCAAAAACAAGTAATTAGCCGTGAGGAACTTCGTAGTATCGTATCAGAAGCGGGTGAAGCGACACCTGATGAACAACATCCACAAATGTTGCTTTCTATTTTAGATATGGAAACCGTCACCGTTGATGACATTATGGTTCCGCGCAACGAAATTGGCGGCATTGATATTGATGATGATTGGAAAGCCATTATGCGCCAGCTCAATCATGCGGCACATAACCGCGTGGTGCTTTACAAAGGCAGTCTTGATGAACAAGTGCTTGGCATTTTGCGCGTGCGTGAAGCATTCCGCTTACTGCTTGAAAAAAATGAATTTACCAAAGAAACCTTAATTCGTGCCGCTGATGAAGTGTATTTCATTCCTGAAAGCACGCCATTAAAAACGCAACTTGCGAATTTCCGTGCAAATAAAGAACGCATTGGCTTAGTGGTGGACGAATACGGCGATATTAAAGGGCTTGTGACGTTGGAAGATATTTTGGAAGAAATCGTTGGTGATTTTACCACTTCCACCGCGCCAAGCATTGACGAAGAAGTAACGCAACAATCTGATGGTTCCATGATTATCGATGGCTCTGCCAACCTACGCGATCTCAACAAAATGTTTAACTGGGAATTGGATACCGAAGATGCACGTACGTTTAATGGTTTAATCCTCGAACACTTAGAAGAAATTCCCGATGAAGGCACGGTTTGCGAAATTGATGGCTTGCAAATTACCATTCTTGAAGTGGGCGATAATATGATTAAACAAGCGAAAGTCGTCAAACTTTAATCATAAAAACTCCGCCAAATTGAACCGCACTTTTGACTTGGATCATAAGTGCGGTTCTTTTTTTGCGCATTTTTCAGAAAACATTTTTATAATTATTTATAGGTATATTTTAATAGAGAACAAAGATATGGAACACGAATATCAACGGGCGGTGACTCGCGTGTGCGTACAAACGGCATTGCTCTTGTTACAACATGGGGCAGAAAGTACCGTAGTGGTGCAAATGGCGCAGCGTTTAGGCATAGCACTTGGCGTAGAAAGTGTAGAATGTGCGCTTACGGCAAATGCGGTGGTGCTGACGACCTTATCAGATAATCATTGCATTACCACCGCAAGAAAAAATACGGATAAAGGCATTAATATGCAAATGGTTACTGATGTGCAGCGCATTGTGATTGCCGTTGAACATCATTTGTATGACTTAGAAATCGCACAAAGAAAACTGGATCAATTAAAACCGCTTAAATATAACCGATGGTTAGTTGTATTCATGATAGGCTTATCTTGTGCAGCATTCGCCCATTTATCTGGCGGAGACTGGGTGATCTGTGGTATCACCTTTGTGGCGGCAGCCATCGCCATGTTTGTGCGACAAGAATTTTCTAAACGGCACTATAATCCTCTTATCGTCTTTTCCATCACCTCTTTCGTCGCCTCGCTGATTTCTGGCGTGAGCTTAAAATATAACTTAGGTAATGATCCTCAAATTGCTTTAGCGTCTAGTGTGTTATTACTTGTGCCGGGGTTTCCGCTGATTAATTCTTTGGCGGATATATTAAAAGGTTATGTGAATATGGGATTAGGCCGTTGGACGATTGCAACTATTCTCACTTTTGGCGCATGTCTTGGCATTGTATTCGCTTTAAGCGTATTACATATTACAACTTGGGGGCATTAAAATGTTATTAGATATAACAATATTTATATTGAAATTATTCGATGATATGTTATTTGCCGCAATTCCAGCCGTGGGCTTTGCTTTAGTATTTAATGTACCGCCCAAGGCCTTAAAATATTGCGCAATTTTAGCCGCACTTGGGCATGTTACACGCACATTATTACTGCATATTAATATGCCTATTGTATTTGCCACATTCTTTGCAACTTGCGTAATTGGATTTTTAGGCGTGCATCTTTCCCATCGTTATTTAGCCCATCCTAAAGCCTTCACCGTTGCCGCTATTATCCCCATGATCCCTGGCGTTCATGCCTATAAAGCAATGATTTCAATGGTACAAATCCATCATTTCGGCTTTTCTGATGCTTTATTTGAGCAGATGATTAGCTCCTTTATTAATACCAGTTTTATCCTAGGCGCAATAGTATTTGGATTGGCCTTACCAGGATTATTGTTTTATCGACAAAAACCGGTGGTGTGACACTAAAATAGTTCAACAAAAAAACCGGCATCAGCCGGTTCTTTACTATTCTTGAGATTTTTTCTTGAGATATTCATAAAGCTCATCTTTAATCCGTAATTTTTCTTTTTTCAAAGCCTCAATTTCCATATGAGTGGCGAGCTGAATGTTTTCCTGCATATTCTTAATTTCATGATCTAATTCGTTATGCTTTTCAAAAAGACGATCGAAATAAGCATCATTACTTTTAAGTTTGGTGATTAATTCTCGGTATTCGGGAAACATAGCATTGCTCCTATAGTGGTTTTAACTGGTTTCAGTTTACTACATTCGCCCCAAATAAACAGAAAACAATCTTAAAAATTTGACAACGATCACAAAATTTATTTCTCTCAAACAATCCTTACTCTTTTGCTTTTTTATTTCTTCCAGCACCTAAAATCAGCATCGCTAACAAACTAAGGATAATTCCAAAACCAGCACCAATACCCGTTGAGATAACATAAGGTTTCTCTGATATCACAAGATTAGGCTGTTGAACAAAATGAAATGCCACCAAATTATTATCTAACGGTTGAACAGATTGCATCATTTTCAATTTGTTTTCCCAAGAAACGTCAATTTTAACGTCTGCAGCATTTTTCACTTGTTCGAATAACGATTTCCATTTTGTAATCAATTCATTATTTAATGTTTGGCGCGCTTGATTATTCACATAACGAATGTATTCCACAAAAAGTTGATCCACTTCTTCACGATCAAAAGAAGACAGGGTTAATTGATCAAGATTATTTTCTTGGGAAAATTTAAAATGCGAAGCAATTTGCTGAATGGTTTGATTTTCAACTTTAGCTCTCACTTTCACAAAATCAGATTGATTTAAAAACGCCATTAATTGAGCGGGAGAACTCAGAATTTTTGTAAATTCATGATACGCAGAATCTGTCGCCTTACGCTCAATTTTTACCATATCAACGGCATCCGCATCACCACTAACTAAACTGTATGTAGAAAAAAGAGAAAAATAATTACCTAGCTCACTCATTTTTGGCGTTTCAAATTGCGCACTAACCTGCCATTTTGTCGGATGAAAATGAGCCCCGGCAAAACCAAGCCCACCGCCGATAATCATAAATAGAAAAGAAAGAATAAATTTTCTCATAACCCACCTAAAAATTTGATTAAATCGGCGCAAATTTTAACACAAAGTGCGGTGTATTTTTCTTTATTTTCAGAATCTCGCTTTTCACTAGGCTTTTAACTGGTTTATTTCAACAACGTGCGATAGAATAAAACCGTTTTCATTTCAACGAAAAAAGTAAGGAAATACCATGATCGATCCAAATTTACTCCGTAATAATTTAGCGGAAGTCGCAGAAAAATTAAAAGTAAAACGTAACTTTATTCTTGATACAGAAAAACTCACCTCATTAGAAGAACAACGCAAGAACTTACAAGTAACCACTGAAAATTTACAAGCTGAACGTAATACTCGTTCAAAAGCTATTGGTGCTGCGAAAGCACGTGGTGAAGATATCGCGCCATTATTGGCTGAAGTGGATAATATGGGCAATCAATTGACTGAAGCAAAAGCACAATTAGATGCGGTACTTGCGGAAATTAATCAAATTGCATTAAGTATTCCAAATCTACCTGCAGACGAAGTGCCATTAGGCAAAGATGATACAGAAAATAAAGAAATCTTACGTTGGGGTACACCGCGTACATTTGATTTTGAAGTGAAAGATCATGTCTCATTAGGTGAAGATGCCAATGGCTTAGATTTTGCCGCTGGGGCTAAATTAGCTGGTGCTCGTTTCGCTGTGATGAAAGGTCAAATCGCCAAAATGCACCGTGCATTAGCGCAATTCATGTTAGATCTTCATACTGAACAACACGGCTATTTAGAAACCTATGTGCCTTATTTAGTCAATCACGCCACACTTTATGGCACAGGTCAATTACCAAAATTTGGGGAAGATTTATTCCATACTTTAGCCTTAGAAGGCGAACAACCTTACGCATTAATTCCAACCGCAGAAGTGCCCGTCACTAATTTAGTGCGTGACGTGATTATTGATGAAACAGAATTACCAATAAAAATGACCGCACATACGCCATGTTTCCGTTCTGAAGCGGGTTCTTACGGTCGTGATACTCGCGGTTTAATTCGTATGCACCAATTTGATAAAGTGGAAATGGTACAAATCGTTGATCCAGATAAATCAATGGAAGCACTCGAAGAATTAACCAGTCATGCGGAAAAAGTATTGCAATTATTAAATCTTCCGTATCGTAAAGTTTTACTTTGCACAGGCGATATGGGCTTTGGTTCTTGCAAAACTTACGATTTAGAAGTTTGGGTGCCTGCACAAAATACTTATCGCGAAATTTCTTCTTGCTCAAATATGTGGGATTTCCAAGCCCGCCGTATGCAAGCACGCTGTAAAGCAAAAGGCGATAAGAAAACCCGCTTAGTGCACACATTAAATGGTTCTGGCTTGGCTGTTGGTCGTACTTTAGTAGCAGTGCTTGAAAACTATCAAAATGCGGATGGTTCAATCACCGTACCAGAAGTGTTACGTCCATATATGGGCGGATTAGACGTTATCGGCAAATAATCCTTCTAGAAGATAAAAAAGCGTGGATTTTAAAATTTCCACGCTTTTTTATTAAGCTATTTCCACGACGACATCGAGTTCTGATTTAGGTTTTAATTCCCCCACTTCATATAAATCAATGCCCGCATCTTTAGCTATTTCAATTACCGTTTGAACGCTATTAGGCTCAACTGCCACTAATAAACCGCCTGATGTTTGAGGATCACACAAAATCGCTTTTTGCTCTTCCGTTAATGCGCCAACTTTATACCCATAACTTTCAAAATTACGCCCTGTTCCACCGGGTACGTAACCTTTAGCAATATAATCTTTTACACCGTCCAAAGTTTTAATTTTGTCCGCAAAAACTACCGCACTTAAATTTGAACCTTCACAGATTTCAATTAAATGACCAAGTAAACCAAATCCGGTGACATCCGTCATTGCGGTGACGCCCTCCACTTGGGAAAATTGGCTGCCAATAGAATTCATTTGGCACATGGCGGCAGTAGCTAAACCTTGATGTTCTGGTTTAAGTTTTCCTTTTTTCTCCGCCGTCGTCAAAATACCAATACCAAGCGGTTTCGTCATATAAAGCTTACAACCTGATTTTGCAGATGCATTACATTTCACTTTTTCAGTGTCAATCACGCCTGTCACGGCTAACCCAAAAATAGGTTCAGGCGAATCAATGGAATGCCCACCTGCCAAAGCAATCCCTGCTTGATGGCAAGCAAAACGCCCACCATCAACAATTTTCTGTGCAACTTCTGCGGGCAATACATTAGTTGGAAAACCTAAAATGGCGATGCCCATAATCGGCTTACCGCCCATAGCAAAAATGTCACTGATGGCATTGGTTGCGGCAATTCGTCCAAAATCAAAAGGATCATCCACAATTGGCATGAAAAAGTCTGTGGTACTGATAATCGCAGTTCCATTACCAAGATCATACACCGCTGCATCGTCAGCAGTTTCATTGCCGACGAGCAAATTTGGATCATAAAATTTTTCCAGTTCTGAATGTAAAATTGTCCCTAACACCTTAGGCGAAATTTTACAGCCTCAACCCGCGCCATGACTGTATTGCGTCAGCCGAATTTTTTCTTCCATTTCTTATTTACCTTATTGAATATCCGTTTTCGAGAATATGACTTTCAAACCCTATTCTTAATCATAAAGATCTTCGCCATCTTTCCTTGTACGCAATAATTGCAAAATCCAAACATATTGCTCTGGCGCTGGCGTAACAAAAGATTCTATTTCTTCATTCATTGCTCGGGCTGATTGTTCAGGATCATCACTTAAATTCATTGCTGAATGAATTTCCATTTCATATTTTCCAGTTTCAGCGTTATAACGAGGAAACATTGGAATGACCACGGCTTTAGAAAGTTTTGCCATTTTATTTAATCCCGGCAATGTAGCTTTATAAGTTCCAAAGAAATCAACAAATACGCTTTGCTCCGCACCAAAATCTTCATCTGGTAAGTAATAACCCATTTCGCCTTTACGAACATGATTTAAAAAAGGTTTAATACCATTTTGGCGAGCATGCATTTTTCCACCGAAACGTTGGCGTGTAATCGTCCAAAGCCAATCCACCAATGGATTTCGGTGTGGATTATACATAGAAGTCATTGGCATGCCTTGAGTGTGCAAAATAATGCCCGAGGCATCAATCGCCCAGCCATGTGGCACCATAAGAATAATATTCTTTCCCTCAGCTTTTGCCTGTTCAATATGTTCAAGACCGATAAGTTCGCTACGTTTTTGTAAATGTTTCTTTGAACGGATAGCAATCTCACCAATACCAAACATAACTTGAGCGACGACCGCAAACATTTTATCAATGACTTGCTCACGTTGTTGCTCAGTCCAATAAGGGAAACAATATTGTAAGTTAGTTTGCGCACGCGTACGCTGTTTCTTTGCTTTATGCCCAATCCAAATACCTAATTTTCCCGCCAATTTATCGCGCAGACGAAAAGGCACAAATGCTAACAACAATAAAAAGAAAATACCGAGCCAAATTCCCCAATATTGAGGCTTTAAATACGACCATGAAAAGTGCGCTTCATAGCCCACTCTCGCCGTCAAACGTAAATTTTGTTGATTATCCGACATAATAAAATGTAATTAATTTTAACCGCACTTTTGCGCGCTTTCCGAATTAAAAATGAAACCACCCCTGATCGTAAACCATTTTAGCCGTCATCATAAAAGACATGATAACAACCATCGGTCGAATCAAGGTTTTACCTTTCGTCATCACCATTTTAGCACCTAAATTTGCGCCTAAAATGCTCCCAGCCATCATCACGAAACCCACTTTCCAAAGAATTTGTCCACCCAATAAGAAAAGCGCAAAAGAAGCAAGGTTCGAAGTGAAATTCATCACTTTTGCATGTGCTGTCGCTTTCGGGAGATTAAATCCTAGCAAAGTAACACAGGCTAAACTCATAATTGAGCCAGTTCCTGGGCCAAAGAAGCCATCATAAAAACCTAAAAATGGGCTAACTAAAAGACCAAATAACAGATAACTTAATCGTTGTTTCCGATCTTCATCACCTAATTTAGGAGTAAATAGGAAATATAGACCAATGGCTAAAATCAAAAAAGGCAGAATTTTTTTGAAAATCGCTACATCAATTGATTGAATTAACAATGTACCTAAGGCAGAACCTAAGAAAACCCAAATCAAAATAAACCCAATATCGCGTAAATTGACCGCTCTTTTTCGCAAGAAATAAAGGCTTGCAGATAATGCGCCCCCCATAGCTTGTAATTTGTTGGTGCCTAACGCCATTGCAGGTGGCATACCTGTCATGAGCAACGCTGGAATAGTGATTAATCCACCACCGCCAGCAATCGCATCGATAAATGATGCAACAAAACCAACACAAAACAATATTGCTAAAAGATCAATTCCGATATCCATATTGATTTACCTTAATGCTATTCTAACCATTCACTCCGATTCGGTGAGTTCAAAATTTGTTGGCACAAAAACGGCTCTGGTGGTGTAACTTTAGGTTTGCTCACTGAAGCGCCTGGTTTTGGCGGTTCAAACCAAGAATATAATTCGTCGCCGCAACCATCACCGGCAGGCACAGGCGCTTGATTTTCACAATAAGGCGCATCTGCTGGGCAAGTTAAACGAACATGAAAATGAGAGTCGTGTCCATACCAAGGACGAACTTTGTGTAGCCAACCGCGATCATTGCCAGCGGTTTGGCATAATTTTACCTTAATCGCGGGATTAACAAAAATACGTGTCACACTTGGATCTTGTGCCGCTAACTTGATTAACATCGCATGATTGGTATTCCATACGCGTTCATCCACTCGTTGCGCCTTTCTATCTACAACTAATAAACCTTTACCGTCAGAATTCAGCGCATCGGCATCCGACATTTCGCCCATTCTTAACCAAATATCCGCATCTAATCCCATCTGATGGCTAGCATGGCCAGTTAAAAATCGGCCGCCACCCGGCATGGCAATATCCCCCACTAACATTGTTGGCAACCCAGCAGCTTTAACGCGTTGTCCCAAACGTTCAAGATACTGAATCATATTTGGATGGCCATAATAGCGATTGCGATTCATGCGAATCACTTGGTAACCTTCCCCTTTCGGCGGTAATGCTTGCGCTCCAATAATACACCCATTGGTATAACTACCAATAGGTTTTGCTTTCCCATCATCACTTGGAATGGGACGTTTCACTTTTTGCCAATCGAGAGGAGACGCAACAACATTCAGAGAGAAAAGTGCGGTAAAAATTATGGTTGTTTTTAATAAAATTTTATTCATTCTAATATTATCATTAATAGTTTCACCGTCGATAAATATACCCACGATAAACAATAACTCCCCTTTGAGGAACATTCATTGCTCAAAGGGGTAACATCAAAGCTTATCTAGGAGATAGCAACCTAGCCTTAAATATTACATTAAGATCACTTACACTGTGCCTTAAAACGTAATAGATGATCTAATAATACAATCGCCATCATGGCTTCTGCGATGGGTACAGCACGAATACCCACACAAGGATCGTGTCGACCTTTTGTTACAACCTCTACGGATTCACCATTAAGATTGATTGAACGACCAGGAATTGTAATACTTGAAGTTGGTTTTAGCGCAATCGTGGCGATAATCGGTTGACCAGAACTAATTCCGCCTAAAATGCCACCAGCATGATTGCTTTCAAATCCATCGGGGGTCATTTCATCACGATGTTCACTTCCATGTTGCTCAACCACAGCAAAACCATCACCAATTTCGACGCCTTTTACTGCATTAATTCCCATTAATGCATGGGCAAGATCCGCATCTAAACGGTCAAATACTGGCTCACCTAATCCGACTGGAACATTTTCAGCGATAACGGTAAGTTTAGCACCAATAGAATCCCCTTCTTTTTTAAGTTCACGGATCAATTCATCGAATTTTTCTACCGTACTTTCATCAGGACAAAAGAATGGATTGCTGTTTACCTTTTCCCAATCAATTTCTCCGATAGTCTGCGGTGCAATTTTCACATGACCGATTTGACTTAAAAAACCACGGACTTCAATACCAAAATGTTCGCGTAAATATTTTTTCGCAATCGCCCCCGCAGCAACCCGCATCGCTGTTTCACGCGCTGACGAACGCCCACCGCCACGATAATCACGGATTCCATACTTTTGCTGATAGGTAAAATCCGCATGCCCTGGGCGGAAACGATCTTTAATCTCGCCATAATCTTGCGAACGCTGATCACCATTTTTAATGATCATTCCAATACTTGTGCCTGTCGTTTTTCCTTCAAACACACCAGATAAAATTTGAACTTCATCGTCCTCACGACGTGGCGTGGTATATCGAGATGTCCCGGGTTTACGACGATCTAAATCTGGCTGAATATCTTTCTCTGATAATTCAAGATTTGGCGGTACCCCATCAACGATACAGCCTAATGCAATACCATGTGACTCCCCAAAGGTTGTCACACGAAAAAGTTGTCCGATTGTGTTACCTGCCATATTATTTCTCTTTAATTAGTTGTAGTTAATTTTTCCATATTAATAAAAGGAATCTCTTCACCCGTGTCGTTATTTTTAATAAAGATATCCAATTGATTGAAAGCAATGTCTATATTATTTTCTTTAAATAATTGATTTACACGACGATTTAATAAATCGAGCGTATCATTACGATCTGAAACCTGTCCGACATAAACTCGTAACTCATGATCTAAAGTGCTTGCACCAAAATTTAAAAACAATGCTCTTGGCTCAGGTTCTTTTAAAACGCTCGGCAATTCATAAGCAGCTTGTAACAACAAACGTTTTACTAATTCTAAATCGGAGTTATAAGCAACCCCCACAGATATAACTAAACGAGTAATAGTATTTGATAATGCCCAGTTGGTCACTTGCCCTGTGACAAACGATTTATTCGGCACAATCACTTCTTTTCTATCCGGATCAATCATCGTAATAGCACGAATACGGATTTTTGCTACCGTACCGGTGACACCGTTTATGGTAACGGTATCGCCCACTCGAATTGGGCGTTCAAATAATAAAATAATCCCGGATACAAAGTTTGCAAAGATTTCTTGCATACCAAAGCCCAAACCAACTGAAAGGGCAGCAAACAACCATTGCAATTTAGACCACGACATACCTAATGTAGCAAATGCCCACGCACCACCAACCGCAACTAAAACATAAGTTAATAATGTAGTAATAGTATAAGGCGTTCCTTGTGAAAGTTTAACCCGTGAGAAAATTAATACTTCTAAAATACCTGAGATATTGCGTACTAAGACATAAGTAATCCCTACAATAACCAAAGCCACAAGAAGATTAAATAAAGTGATACTTTCCATCACAGTACCAGCTTCAGTAGTCGTCGTTTGCTGCCATAAGGTCACTTCACGCAAATAACTTGCCACCGTGACAAGATCTGACCAAACATAATAGAAAATGCCAAACAAAGCAGTCCAAATGAAAAGATCCGCAAAACGCAATAATTGGCTACGCACTTCATTTAACGCTAAGCCTTCTTCTTTTTCATTAAGAACAAGCTCATCGGATGCTGATCCTTCATTAATATTTGCTCGTTTTTGATGACGTTTTTCTTCTAAACGGCGATGAGCCAAGCGACGAGAAGATACAGTAATGCCACGATAAATCATTTGACGAATTAACCACCACACACACCATGCGATATAAGAATTAATCAAATGCTGTATTAAATTCAATGCAGTGTAATAGTATCCCAACGCAACTAATACCACTAAGCCAACAGGAATAATCTGTAAACCGAATTGAACGATTTTAACAATAATGTGATTATGACTTTTTTTCTCATCTTCGTAAGAACGTAGCACATTTTTGAAACGTGGGGCGATGATAATAATGCAGAACAGCAATGAAACTATTGTATTCACTTGTCCAATCACATCATTTGCCAACCCATAATCAGTCACGTTACTAAATACTGATGTATTCAGTAATAAAACAACCGCTACAACAATACGTTTAATGACGCTTTGAAAACGCACCGCACTTTGTTGAGAAAATTCAAAGTGGCGCACAAAAATTCCATTCGGGCGGAATAAAGAAAGCCAAAACGTGAAGAACCACCAATAGCCCGCCATACTAAACGACCAATCCCAAAACTCAGTTGGATTTTTCACAAAAAAGAAACCAATCATTTGGCAAATGGCTAAAAACCATAATGTCCCTGAAAGGGTTAAAAATGCAGTCAATAATATAGCCAATGGAGTATTCCACTGATTGTCATATTTCAAACGATTAATTTCACTATTAATTTTGGCTAAACGCTGTTTAATACGTTCTTTAAAGCGAAAAATCGCACCGCCTACAACAAACAGCGCAAAGAAATACATCAGTAAATAAGGTAAATTACTATAGTTGGTTGGAAAACCAATTTTCTTCACAATACCATCTACTTGAGCAACAAATATATGTGGTAATTCACTAAACCAATCTAAATTAATAGGATTATTACTTTTAACCCAAAAACTTTGTTGATCTAATTTAGCTTGAACTTGATCACTTATTTGAGTAATTTGCTGCTGAGTAAGCTCTAATGAAATAGCTAAATTAAGCTGGCTATTCAATGATTTAATTAAATCAGATAAAACTTTCCGACGCTCAGTTAATAAATTCGTTAATTGAATCTTCTCTGTATTACTAAACTTTTCGCCTTCATCTGATTCTACTTTAAGAATATAAGCATCTAAATCGTAAAGCTCATTACGTTTTTGAGTAATATCAAAAATCTGAACCCTCAAATCCGCAATTTGTTTTGATAAACCTTGAATATTTAAATTAGTTGGTAATTTTTGTTTTTGTTGTTGAATAATACGAGAAAGTACCAATGTACCTTGTAAGGCGCTAATTTGCTCGTCAATCGTATGTTGAGTTTGAGTAAGACTCTCCAACACATTACGCATTCTCAAGTCATCTTGCGTCAAGGTATTAGTTTTCTCAGTTTGTTGTAGCAAATATTGACTCAAGTCCGCATTACGTGCCAATTCTTTCTGAATATAAGCATTTTTTGCACTATTTAGTTGCTGTTGCTGAACTTGTTCCACTTGGTTTTGAGTTTGCGCCAAGTTTTTCTGATTAATCACCTCTTGAATTGCCACAATTTGTTGTTGTAGCAATTGCAAACGCACATTCAACAAATCATAACGGCTTTGATAAAGCAATGTCAGCTGATCACTATTTTTCAATAAATCTTGGTTATAAGCGTTTTTTAAATCAATCAACTGTAATTCTATTTGATTTTTTTGACGTAAAGTTTTTGTAAGATTGCTATCGGCTAATTGTTGATTAATTTCTTGTGTGCGTTTCAAATTCTCAGTAAGACTGGTTTGAGCACGCTCAGATACAGAACTTTGCCCCGCTAATTGAGTATTCGCTTTACTTAATGCAGTTTGGGTTTCCTGCTGTTGAGCATTAAGTTTGCTTAATGTAGCCTGTAAATCCGCTAAATTTTGAGCTTGATAATCGACTGATTTAGATTGTTCTAACTGCTTCTTAAACGCCAATAAATCTGCATTATTTTTCTTAATTTCACTGTCAGCATGGGCTAAAACATCATGTAAATCTTCATTATTTTTTTGTTGAGTTTGAATGAGTTGCAATAAATCCAAAGAGGTTTGCAATTCATTAATAAGTTCTGTTTTTACATCACCATCAGCCATTTTTTGCACATCAGCTAAATCTGCAGTGAGCTCTTGCTCCGTAGGTAATAATATTTTGCTTTTATTTGCAGCAAATGTTGGATGCACCGTCGCCCAACCAAGTAAAGCTGTAGCTAAAAGTGCGGTGAAAAAACGTGATGTTTTCATAAGTTACCTGTATTTTTTATTGTTCGTTTATTTGTTTTGCTAACCAATCGGCAAGCACTTTACGTGATATTTTTATTGCGCCAGCAGATAAATCTACTGGCAATTCATAATAAGCTATTGGCTGTTTAAAGCGAGCCAATTTATCTTGTAAAAATTCAGTGAGTTTTTCGACCGTACTTTGATTAAAGGGTTCATTCAAAGCAACAATCGCAACTGGGCGATAGCCAAATTCATGATCGGCTTTAGGTAAAACAAAAACTTGTTTCACCATAGCATTTTTCAGCATCACTTGCTCTATTTCTTCTGGCTGAATATTTTCACCGCCCGAAATAAACATATTATCAAGTCGTCCGATAATAACCAGTTCGCCCTCTTGCAAAATGCCTTTATCTTTTGTCTGAAGCCAGCCGTCGCTATTGGTTAATGGAAAAATTTGTCGGTCTTTCCAATACCCCATCGCCAAACCAGCGCCTTTTAACCAAACTTCATCATTCACCAAACGATATTCTCGACCTAATAGCGGTTGCCCTACGCCTTGTTTTTTATCAGATTGTTTGGCAAAAACCGTAGAGGCCATTTCCGTCATTCCATAACCAGAATAAGTTTTAATGCCATATTTCACCATTTTTTGTGTAAGTTCTGTCGGAATATGCGCACCGCCCAGTAAAATATGGCGCGTAGAAAATGAAATACTCGGATTTTCCTGTAAATAATCTAATAAACGCTGCAATTGCGTTGGCACAAGAGAAACGTGAGTCGCCTCCAATAATGAAGCGTAAAAATCCGTTTTCGGAAAATGCAATTCAGCACCACAACTCAACCAACGCCAAACAATACCTTGACCTGAAACATGATATAACGGCAAGGAAAGTAGCCAAGAATGTTCGCTATCGAACCTCATCAATTCGCATACGCCCTTCGCGTTATCTAAATGCGCTTGAACATTATGTACTACCGCTTTTGGCAAACCTGTCGAGCCAGACGTGAGCGTCATTGTCGCAGGGCGAAAAAAATCAGCTTTTTGGATTACAACATCGGCTTTTGGCAAATCCCTCAAATCTTCATCATAAAAACAAAAATCGATGTGATGAACTTCACACAACTCAGCAATTTTTTCTTGAGGGAAAGCCGGATTAATACCTAGAATTTTTGCACCAAGTTGGATTGTAGCAAGATATAAAAATAAAATGTTTTCTGTATTTTTTCCAATAAAAGCAACCGCACTTTCAGGATTTACACCTTTATTGTGTAAAAAGGAAACAGTTTGGTTCACTTTCTCGGCTACTTGCGCCCAATTAAAAATATCGCCCTGTGCAGTGCGCAAGGCGATTTTATGAGAAAACTTAGGTTGGATAGCAAACCCTTGCCAAGGATACATCATTAATTTACCGTGAAATATGTCCGCACTTCGTCAATTAAACTTTCAGGCAAATCCATTGATTGCATTGCACCTTCCAACATCAGCATTTTACGACCACTATTTGTGTTAGTAATAACCCAATAAGGCGTATCTGGAATTTGTTTTGGTTTTGTATGATTGCCTGTCATTAACAATGTCGCTTCATCTCGAGCAAAATAAACTCGAGTGCGTCCTTGTAAAGATTCTGTGGCTTGCGCAAAACTCTCAGGATTAGTGCGATAAAGCACGCGCAGAATTGCTAAGAAACGAGTAACAGCTTTGCCTTCTTCTTGAAATTCTGTCGAGTTCAACAACGTTTGAACTTTTTCTACGATCTGATTAATTGCAGTTATCGGCTGTTTTTTCGTCGGCTTTACACTTTCTGACTTAGCAGACTCGGGCTGTACTTCTACTTTTGATTCTGTTTTTTCGTTATTTTCAGCCGGAGCAAATGTTAAGTCATCGGCAAAAACACTCGCATGTGCCGGTAAATTAAGCAAACGGCGTAAAATATCCGAAGCACTTTCCCCAATAGAGCGGGTTTGGCTCGCAATGTATTGGTATAATTCTTCATCAACTTCAATGATCTTCATTTTTTTCTCTCTGTTTGCTAGAATTTTTTTAATTATAGCGACTTCTTTACAAATTCTCACGCAAAAATTATGGCAAACTCATTGCTCAATTATCAATTTCATCAAGTAAAACAAACGATTAATTCTCCAACTTTAGTTTTTATTCACGGTTTATTCGGGGATATGAACAACCTTGGCATCATCGCCAGAGCTTTTAGCGAAAATTACAATATTTTACGCGTAGATCTGCGTAATCACGGCCATAGTTTTCATTCGGAAAAAATGAATTACCAACTTATGGCTGAAGATGTTATCGCGGTAATCCGCCACTTAAATTTACCCAAAGTGATACTAATTGGTCATTCTATGGGGGGAAAAACCGCCATGAAAATCACCGCACTTTGCCCAGAATTAGTCGAAAAATTAATTGTAATTGATATGTCTCCCCTGCCTTACGAAGGATTTGGACATAAAGATGTGTTTAATGGCTTGTTCGCTGTAAAAAATGCAGCCCCTCAAACTCGTCAAGAAGCTAAACCGCTATTAGAAAAGGAAATTGATGATCAGGATGTCGTGCAATTTATGCTGAAATCTTTTGAGCCCAGTTCACCTGATTATTTTCGCTTTAATCTCACCGCACTTTTCAACAATTATGCAAACATTATGGATTGGGAAAAAGTGCATGTACTCACGCCGACGCTGTTTATTAAAGGCGGAAATTCTTCTTATATAAAAATAGAAAATAGCGAAAAAATTTTAGAACAATTTCCTCATGCGACGTCTTTTACTATTAGTGGTTGTGGGCATTGGGTGCATGCTGAAAAACCTGAATTTGTTATACGTGCGATAGAGCGATTTGTAAATAAGAATTAATTAATTTAAATGAGAATACTTTTGTAGTATACTCCCACATAATTTAGGGTATATCCCCTATTTATAATCAATACGTTAAATTTTAAAAGGAAAGAAAAATGGCAGTTGTTGGTCTATTTTATGGCAGTGACACAGGCAATACCGAAAACATCGCGAAAATGATCCAAAAACAATTAGGTAGTGACTTAATCGATATTCGTGATATTGCAAAAAGTAGTAAAGAAGATATTGAAGCATACGATTTCTTACTTTTCGGTATTCCGACTTGGTATTACGGCGAAGCACAAGCTGACTGGGATGATTTTTTCCCAACGCTAGAAGAGATTGATTTTACAGATAAACTCGTAGGTATTTTCGGCTGTGGCGATCAAGAAGATTATGCTGATTATTTCTGTGATGCTATCGGCACCGTGCGTGACATCGTAGAACCGCGCGGCGCAATCATTGTGGGTAATTGGCCAACTGAAGGTTATACTTTTGAAGCATCAAAAGCATTATTAGAAGATGGAACTTTCATTGGGTTGTGTATTGATGAAGATCGCCAACCTGAACTCACGGCAGAACGTGTAGAAAAATGGTGTAAACAAATTTACGATGAAATGTGTTTAGCTGAGCTCGCTTAGAATTTTTCACATAAAAGGAAGGGAACTTTATGTCTGAAGAAAACATTAAATTACTTAAAAAAGCTGGATTAAAAATCACTGAACCTCGTTTAACGATTCTTGCTTTAATGCAAAATCACAAAAATGAGCATTTTTCTGCAGAAGATGTATATAAGATTTTACTTGAACAAGGTAGTGAAATTGGGCTTGCAACGGTTTATCGTGTACTTAATCAATTTGACGAAGCACACATTTTAATCCGTCATAATTTTGAAGGAAATAAATCAGTATTTGAATTAGCTCCAGTCGAGCACCACGATCACATTATCTGCGAGGATTGCGGAAAAGTATTTGAATTCACAGATAATATCATTGAACAACGTCAACGCGAAATTAGCGAACAATATGGTATAAAATTAAAAGCTCACAGTTTATACCTTTACGGTAAGTGTAGTGACATCAATAAATGTGATGAAAACTCAAATAAATAATCTCAGCAAGGCGACTAAAAGTCGCCTTTACTTTTTCCATTTATCAATTTCAATAAAAATACCCAATCACTTCTCTAACCTACTTCATTGGTCAGTTTTTGAATCTAAATGTGATTCGATAGGCAATAAACTTGTTATTGCTTACGCCAAGTTGTTCCATTCGGACCATCTTCTAATACTATGCCCATAGCTGTCAATTCATTACGTGCTGCATCTGCGGCAGGCCAATCTTTAGCCGCTCGCGCTTCGTTGCGTTGTTTGATGAGTGCTTCAATTTTTGCCACTTCATCATCGTCAGAACCAGCTTGTAAGAATTTTTCTGGATCTTGTTGAAGTAAGCCTAAAATCGCACCTAATTCACGCAAACGAGCGGCAAGCCCATTGGCTTTCTCAACATCTTCTGTTTTTAACTTGTTGATTTCACGCGCCATTTCGAATAAAACAGAAAGTGCATTTGGCGTATTAAAATCATCATCCATTGCTTCACGGAAAGTTTCGACAAAATTTTCTCCGCCAAAAGCAACCGCACTTTGAGCTGTTCCGCGTAAAGCCGTGTATAAACGTTCTAACGCACCCTGCGCTAAATTCAAGTTTTCTTCGCTATAATTGAGCTGGCTACGATAATGTGCCGTTAATAAGAAATAACGTACTGCCTCTGCATTATAGTGATTTAATACATCACGAATTGTGAAGAAATTGCCGAGGGATTTCGACATTTTTTCTTTATCCACCATAATCATGCCAGAATGGATCCAATAATTCACATATTGACCACCATGCGCACAGCAAGATTGTGCAATTTCATTTTCGTGGTGAGGGAACATTAAATCAGAGCCACCACCGTGAATATCAAAATGCTCGCCAAGCTGTTTGCAGTTCATTGCGGAACATTCAATGTGCCAACCTGGACGACCTGCGCCCCAAGGAGAAGACCAACTTGGTTCGTTTTCTTTCGACATTTTCCAAAGCACGAAATCCATTGGATTTTTCTTGATTTCATTGATTTCAATACGTGCACCCGCTTGTAATTGCTCAAGATCTTGACGAGATAATTTGCCGTATTCTTTAAAACTTTCCACATCAAACATCACATCGCCATTATCCGCAACATAAGCATGTCCGCGTTTAATTAATTTTTCCACAATTTCAATAATTTCTGGAATATGATGCGTAGCGCGAGGTTCAAAATCAGGGCGTAATACATTAAGTGCATCAAAATCTTTATACATTTCCTGAACCATACGATCCACAAGTTGATCGCAGGTTTCTTTGTTTTCTAACGCACGTTTAATAATTTTGTCATCTACGTCCGTAATATTACGCACATAAGTTAAATCGTAACCCAAAGAACGTAAATAACGAGCAATCACATCAAAACACACAAAAGTGCGTCCATGACCGATATGGCACAAATCATAAACAGTGACGCCACAAACATACATTCCCACTTTATTTTCGTGGATAGGTTTAAAGATTTCTTTTTCTCTCGTTAAGGTATTGAAAATTTTTAGCATTTTTAAGCTCGTAAAATGAAATAAAAACAAACCGCACTTTTATAGCACTTTTACCTCGATTGTGGAATAATACGACCCTTAATTTTTCAGAAGGAAAACAAAATGGTTACGTTACACACAAACTTTGGCGACATTAAAATTAAATTGGATTTTGATAAAGCTCCGATTACTGCAGAAAACTTCTTAAATTACTGCAAAGACGGCTTTTATAATAACACAATTTTTCACCGTGTTATTGATGGCTTTATGATTCAAGGCGGCGGTATGGAAAGCGGTATGCGCGAAAAAGCAACCAAAGCACCAATCCAAAATGAAGCAAACAATCGTTTAAGTAACAAACGTGGAACCATTGCAATGGCTCGCACTTCAGATCCACATTCAGCGACCGCACAATTTTTCATTAACGTGTCAGACAATGATTTCTTAAATTATCGTTCAAAAGAAATGTTTGGTCGTGAAGTCGTTCAAGAATGGGGCTATGCCGTATTTGGTGAAGTGGTTGAAGGTATGGATGTTGTGGATAAAATCAAAAAAGTGAAAACAGGCAACAAAGGCTTTCATCAAGATGTCCCAACTGAAGATGTAGTGATTACATCGGTTTCAGTAGAATAATGGTGAATGGCGGATGAATTCCGCCATTTTTTATCGACCTAAAGGAAAATGCTCATGTCTTTCTTCGACACTCACACGCATCTCGATTATCTCCAACAATTTACAGGGGAACCTTTGTCACAGCTTATTGATAATGCTAAGAAAGCCGATGTGCAAAAAATACTGATTGTGGCGGTGAAAGAAGCTGATTTTAAAACAATCCAAAATATGACCGCACTTTTTCCTGATAATTTGTACTATGGGCTTGGGCTCCATCCTCTTTATATTCAAGAACACGCCGAAAATGATTTGATTCTGTTAGAACAAGCCTTAAAAAATCGTGATGCAAATTGCACGGCGGTGGCAGAAATTGGTTTGGAACGTGCGATTCCCGATTTGCTCACCGATGAACTTTGGGCAAAACAATGTCATTTTTTTGAAAGCCAACTTTATTTGGCAAAGCAATTTAATTTACCCGTCAATATTCACAGTCGAAAAACCCATGATCAAATTTTTACTTTTTTAAAACGTATTCCATTATCTAAACTTGGCGTAGTACACGGTTTTTCAGGAAGCTACGATCAAGCAAAACGCTTTGTTGATTTAGGTTATAAAATCGGGGTTGGCGGCACTATCACTTATGAACGCGCCAATAAAACTCGTCAAGCAATCGCGAAGTTGCCTCTTGATGCCTTAGTGTTGGAAACAGATAGTCCAGATATGCCTGTATTTGGTTTTCAAGGCCAACCTAATCGACCAGAACGTATTGTGGAAAGTTTCAAAGCCCTTTGTGCCTTAAGAAATGAACCTGCTGAATTGATTAAAAAAGTCACATGGGAAAATGCTTGCCAGATTTTTTCTTGATCCACGTCACATTACTGAAATTATTTTGAATTAAATACTAGAAAAAAGAAACTGAGCATAATAATATCCGCCTCGTAGAAAGTTTTTCTCAACACACAATAAGGATATATTATGTCGCAAATCTATACTCAGGTGAGAAAGTTAGCGGAACAGTTTATTGAGCCTTACGCCGACGAACTCGATCAAAAAAAAGAATTTCCTGTTCAGGCATTTAAGGAATTAGGTAAAGCTGGTTGGTTTTCACTTTTAATTCCAAAAGAATACGGCGGAATGGGATTAACCCTAAAAGAACACGCTGAAGTCTGCATGGCGTTAGCTGAAAGTTCAGCCTCTGCTGGTCTCTGTTACATGATGAGTAACGTTGCAGTGAATTGCTTAAATCTATTCGGCAGCGATCAACTCAAACAAAAAATCTTTTCTGACATTGTTCAAAATCAAACCTTTGCCGCACTCGCCTATAGTGAATTAGGCACAGGTACTCACTTCTATATTACCGATGCAACCGCGCAATTTAATGCTGAACATGCGGTATTCAATGGCTTAAAATCCATGGTGACATCTGGCAATTATGCTTCTTATTATTTAGCGCTTTTGCCTTCCGAAAATGGTGAAACTATTGATAACTGGGTGCTTCCACTTGGTACTCAAGGCTTAACTTTTGAAGCCGATAGCTGGAATGGCTTAGGTATGCGTAGCAATGTCTCTTGCTTTATGCGAATGACCGATATGCCATTAGATCGTGGCTGGCGCATTGGCGAAGTTGGCGCAGGCGCAGAACAAGTATTTGGTGGCATTGCACCTGCCTTTATTTGTGGCTTGGCTGCTGTCTATAGTGGCGTCTGTAAAGCCGTGCTTACTGAAGCAATTAAACATTCAACACACCGTAAATACACATCGGGCACTGCATTAGCTGAAATCGAAACCGTGCAAATTCACTTAGCTAAAATCTATGCAAACACAAACGCTGCTGTATGTGCTACGCGAGATGCGGCTCGTGCAGCCACAGAAGGTGATGCAGATGCATTAGCTAAATTATTAGCCGCCCGAATTCTCGCAAGCGAAAACGCTATTACTCTTGCACAAATTGGTATGCGTATTGGCGGTGGTAAGGCCTATAACAAAATAGGGCCAATGGAACGCTATTTACGTGATGCATTAGCAAGTCAAGTAATGGCGCCAAGTGTCGATGTGCTAAATATTTGGTTAGGTAAAGCCATTACAGGTCAACAAATTCCATAAAGTGCGGTGAAAAATGAGTGAGAAATTAAAAATTGGGGCGGTCATCTACGCCCCACAAGTGACGGTTATTTGGGGCATTATTGCTGACTTTTTCGAAAAAGAAGGCTTCCCTATTGAACCCGTGTATTTCAAAGACTACAAAGGACAAGTTGATGCGTTACTCAATAATGAAATTGATGTGGCGTGGAACTCTCCCCTAGCTTGGTTAGATGGTTACTTACGTAGTGGTGGTAAAACCTTAAATGGTGCCATGCGTGATACCGACCAAGATCGTCAAAGCTATTTAGTTGTTAATGATCCAACTATCCAATCGATTGAAGATTTAAAAAATAAAACTATTGCTTTTGGTGCAATTGATTCCCCACAAGCGCGGTTAATTCCTATTGAGTTTTTACATCAACATGGCTTGGAATTTGGTCAAGATTATGTAGAAAAACGCTTTGATGTGGGTGTTGGTTTGCACGGCGATCATGTAGGCGGTGAATTAGATGCAGCCAATGCATTAAAAGATCGCCAAGTTTCTGCAACATGGATGTTAGATTTCAACTTTGAACGTTGGACAAAAGATGGCACGCTCGATCCAGCAACAGTTCGAGTACTTGCAAAAACACCATCATTTGACCATTGTATTTTCAGTGGACGCGTGGGATTAGATGAAACCAAATTCAATGCATTCACCGAAACCTTGTTCAAAATGGATTACAACAATCCAGAACATAAAGAAATGATGGATTTGGAAGGATTAAAACTTTGGGTTGCGGGCAGAACAAAAGGTTTTGCTCAATTACAAGCTGCCAATGAATATTTAAAATTCTTTTAATATCAATATGTCATGATGGGCGTGTAATAAACGCCCATCATTGTGGATTTTCTATGAAACCTTTCACAACTTCCCTTTTAGGCTCAATGCCTCGTAGCCAAGCACTTTTGATGGCGCGTAAAAAGCATGCACTCGGCAAAATAACCACAGCAGAGCTTGAGCAAATCGTTGTTCAAGAAACAAAACAAATTGTCGAACTTCAACAACGTACTGGCACTGATATTATCACGAGTGGCGAATTACTTCGCGACAATTACCTTTCTTTTATTGCACAAAAAATTCAAGGCGCGACCTTAATGAGCATGAGTGAAATGCTCGATCACATTAAAGAAAAGCAAATTTTTGAGTCAATGCTAGAAACCTTGGATGTTCCCGCACTTTCCATAAAAAATGCGATTTGCGTGGGAAAAATCAGCTACAAACAATCTTTAGTAGCAGATGAAATGTTGCTACTAAAAAATCTAACCAAGCAACCAATTAAAGCAACCTTGCCAGGGCCTTACTTAATGGCTCGCTCCATGTGGCTTTCGCCTGTGTCAGGGCAACATTATTCATCAAAAGAAGAAATGGCAAAAGATGTTGTTACTATCTTAAAGCAAGAAATTGATCATTTATGTGAGCTAGACGTAAGTGTAGTTCAATTTGATGAGCCTGTTTTGACAGAAGTTATTTTTAGCCATCATCAAACACGTTCATTTATGTGTGCTGCGTTAAGCGAAAAACAAGATTTTGCAGCGGAACTACAGTTTGCAAAAAGTTTAATTACTCAAATCTTTGAGTATGCAAGAAATAAAAATATCAAAACTGCATTACATGTATGCCGTGGCAACTGGAGCAAAGATGAAAGCGTATTACTGCGCGGGCCTTATACATCATTAGTGGATTTATTTGAATCGGCATTACCTGATATTTTAATGCTCGAATTTTCTACGCCAAGAGCGGGAGAATTAAGTTCGTTATTAGAAAGTGAAATCTTAAGACAAAAATGTATTTTAGGCTTAGGCGTCATCAATCCTCGTTCTGACGAGGTGGAAAGCGTAGCGCAGATAGTTCAGAGCGCAGAAAAAGCCTTAAATTACCTACCACCAGAGCAAATTTGGCTAAATCCAGATTGTGGATTTGCCACTTTTTCTAACCGCCCTTTAAATGGTTTTGATATTATTGAAGCCAAACTTAAGGTATTAAATGAAGCAAAATCAATATTGAGGGAACGTTATGTATAACGTACCTGAAAGTGAATGTTTTACAGCAAAATATCGAGCCGTATTACGCGGAGAAGAAATTAAATTATTCACACCGAATGACAGCATTTCTCTCTATTCACAAGTCAATTTCGATAACCAATCATTACAAAAAAGTGCGGTAGATTATTTTGCTGTTTCTATTTTAGGTGGAATTTTGAGCAGTGTAAAAGCCCATTTTGCTCAACAACGTGCCGATATTGTAGAAATGGAAGGAAAAATTTGGCTCAACCTCGCCAATCCTTTAACCTTACTGGGCGTTCGCGGTTATAATGAACAACCCCAAATAACAGATTGTAAAATCAAGATTTTTATTTCATCTGATTTAGATGATCAAACATTTGATCACCTCACTCAAACTGCATTAAGGAATTGTTTTATCTATAACACATTAAATAAAACGTTTTCTTTTACCGTCTTGTTTGAGCAAGTGTTGTAATTCATTATATTAGTCAAAAATACAACTTAAACACCATTGATATTTTTCTAATTTGAAATAATTATTACTTTTTGATATAATAAATGAAATTTTGGAAACAATCCTTCATATTCTACTGAGCGTTTCCTTCAAAATCGCACTTCTCCGTGCTGTCATTTGCGATGGTTCCATCGCACCATTTAGGGCTTAAGGCCTTGTTTTATTTAATCTGATTTTATTTTTATTCACTTAATTTTTAAGGGGAAAGCGTTGTCTTTATCTAAATTTATGGAAAAGCAAACGTCGTTCAATCCTTTGGTGATTGGTACAACGTTATTTTTTGTGGTGTTACTTGTCGCAATGATTTTAATCGCACCGGAACAAACACAAACTTTATTAAATGCCGCCAAATCGGGCATTTTTGCTAACTTTAGTTGGTTTTACATATTAGCATTCTCAGTGTTTTTGGGCTTTTTAGTCATTTTATCAGTCAGTAGCCTAGGTAATATTAAATTAGGCAATGATGAAGAAGAGCCTGAGTTCAGTTTTCTCTCTTGGTTGGCGATGTTATTTGCTGCCGGAATGGGGGTAGGGTTGATGTTCTTTGGTGTAGCCGAACCCTTAACGCATTATTTATCTGATATTACCGCAGGTACAGCAGAACACAAACAACAAGAGGCCTTGTTACACACCTTATTCCACTGGGGAATTCATGCCTGGGCGGTGTATGGCACGATTGCGTTGGCATTGGCTTACTTTGGATTCCGTTACAAATTACCTTTGGCATTACGTTCTTGTTTCTATCCGTTATTGAAAGAGCGTATTAATGGCAAGTTAGGCGATCTTATCGACATTATGGCGTTACTTGCCACCTTATTTGGTGTTATCACAACATTAGGTTTTGGTGCATCACAATTGGGGGCAGGCTTACATCAATTAGGCTGGATTAGTGAAAATAGCTTCAGCTTGCAAATTGTCGTGATTGCCGTAGTAATGAGTTTAGCGACATTTTCCGCGATTTCTGGCGTAGGGAAAGGGGTAAAAATCTTAAGTGAGCTGAATTTAACATTAGCTTTTTGTTTGTTAATTTTCGTATTAGTGGCAGGACCAACACTTTATTTGTTATCCGCTTTCAGCGACAACATCGGAACTTATCTCAGCAACTTAGTACAATTAAGCTTCAAAACCTATGTTTATGAACAAGAACATACTGGCTGGTTTAGCGGTTGGACAATTCTGTATTGGGCATGGTGGTGTTCTTGGGCGCCATTTGTAGGTTTATTTATTGCGCGAATCTCGAAAGGGCGTACCATTCGCGAATTTATTTTTGGTGTGTTGGTGATTCCTAGCATGTTCGGAATCTTGTGGTTTACCGTATTTGGTAATACGGCTATTTGGTTAAATGATGGGGAAGCTGCAGGTACGTTAGGACAAATGATTTCCTCGCCTGAAACGTTGCTTTTTAAATTCTTGGATTATTTACCGCTTTCTGGTGTGACCGGTTTAGTGAGTTTGGTGGTGATTTCTTTATTCTTTATCACCTCAGCAGACTCCGGTATTTATGTATTAAATAACATTGCATCACGCGATAAAAGCCTTGCAGCACCTCGTTGGCAGGCCGTGATGTGGGGTGTATTAATGTCAGTCGTCGCGATTGTTTTAATGCAATCAGGTGGCTTAGCTAATCTACAGGCAATGACCTTGTTAGTAGCGTTACCTTTCGCAATGTTGATGTTATTGATGTGTTTTAGTTTATGGAAAGGCTTGAATGCAGACAAAAAATATTTTGATACCAAAGTTAATCCAACCAGTATCTTCTGGACGGGGGATAAGTGGAAAGAACGTTTGGAACAAATGATGAACCAAACGCAAGAAAAAGATATTTTGCGATTCCTTAAGCATACGGTATTACCGGCTATGCGAGAATTACGCCAAGAGTTGATTAGCAAATATGACTTGAGCGTGCAAATTAACACGTTATTTGATCAAGATGAGCCTGCAGTCGAGTTAGTCATTCAGAAAGAGTTGATGCGAGACTTTATGTACGGGGTAAAATCTATTGGTCGCGAGGTATCAGAGCAATTAATCAATGATGATAACTTGCCACATATCCAACATAGCATGACCTATGAGCCATACACCTATTTCTTTGATGGTCGAGTGGGTTATGATGTGCAATATATGGATCAAGACGAATTGATTGCTGATATGTTGAAACATTATGAACGCTACTTAAGTTTGTTAGATGATGTGGGGCAAGAATTGATGGCGCACGAGCAAACAGAACTGGCTGAATAATAAGACTAAAGTGCGGTTGAAAATAACCTTCTTTTTGATCGCACTTTTAAAATTACCTCTTGAGGCCAATGCATAAAAAGAGTATATTCAAGCCCAAATTTTCAATTTAATTCTAACGGAGTTTTTCTATGTTTGGTTTATCCCCAGCACAAATGATTATTTTATTAGTCGTGATTTTATTAGTATTTGGTACTAAAAAGTTACGCAATGCGGGCTCTGATCTTGGTGCAGCAGTAAAAGGTTTTAAAAAAGCAATGTCTGATGACGAGCCTAAAAAAGATGCTGAGTTTACCCAAATTAAAGACGCTACGACAACCGCTGAAAAAACTGAAACTGTAAAAGATAAAGAACAGGCATAACCGTGTTTGATATTGGTTTTTCCGAACTTGTTTTATTGATGCTTGTGGGCTTAGTGGTGCTAGGCCCTAAGCGTTTGCCTGTGGCTATTCGTACAGTTATGAGTTGGGTAAAAACCATTCGCGGCTTAGCTGCCAATGTGCAAAACGAATTAAAACAAGAACTAAAATTACAAGAATTACAAGACAGCATTAAAAAAGCTGAATCTTTAAATTTACAAACACTTTCTCCAGAATTAAGTAAAACGGTAGAAGAATTAAAAGCACAAGCAGATAAAATGAAATCTGAGCTAGAAGCCAAAGCTGCTGAAGCAGGCACGACAGTAGAAGAACAAATCAAAGAAATTAAAAATGCGGCAGAAAATGGGGACAAATCCAAAGATGCTGTAGTAGCACTGGATTCATCAGAAATTTTGCCGAAAGAAGAAAATCAACTTACTGATTTAACCACGCTTGATGCTCACGAACAGGCAGAACTCACAGAACGCCTATCTGATTACTATCCCCCTGATGATATTGAAGTCATACCTGTATCGAAATCTCAAACGAAAAAATCTGAATTATAGGGAATTTGTATGAGCAATGTGGATGAATCTCAACCCCTAATTACACACCTTGTTGAATTAAGAAACCGTCTTTTACGCAGTGTGATTTGCGTTGCATTGGTATTTATTGCGCTCGTTTATTTTTCAAATGATATTTATCATTTTGTTGCAGCTCCCTTAACTAACGTTATGCCAAAAGGCGCAACAATGATCGCAACAAATATTCAAACACCCTTCTTTACGCCTATTAAATTAACGGCAATCGTTGCAGTATTTATTTCCGTTCCTTATTTGCTCTACCAGGTTTGGGCATTTGTTGCACCAGCTCTATACCAACATGAAAAAAGAATGATTTACCCATTGTTATTTTCAAGCACTATTCTTTTTTATTGTGGGGTGGCTTTTGCTTATTATGTAGTGTTTCCCTTTGTATTTAGCTTTTTTACCCAAACTGCACCTGAAGGTGTCGCGATTGCCACAGATATTAGTAGTTATTTAGATTTTGCATTGGCATTATTTTTAGCTTTTGGCGTCTGTTTTGAAGTCCCAATTGCTATTATTTTACTTTGTTGGACAGGTGTAACAACGGTAAAAGCCCTTACTGAAAAACGCCCTTATATCATTGTCGGTGCATTTTTTATTGGAATGATTCTAACCCCACCAGATGTATTTTCACAAACGCTACTTGCTGTACCAATGATTCTTCTATTTGAATTAGGTTTATTAGTTGCTCGTTTTTATCAGCCAAAAGAAGATGAAAGTGCGGTTGAAAATACTGAAGAATCAAATAAAATGGAATAATAATTGGGGGGCATCGCCCCCTTTCTCATTATATAAGAAAGAGGACTATAACATGACTCAACAAATTTTTACAGGATTTCCTACCCGCCGCCTACGTCGTTTACGTAAACATGATTTTAGTCGTCGCTTAATGGCTGAAAATAAACTCACCGTAGACGATCTTATTTATCCGGTATTTATTCTTGAAGGTGAAAACTATCGTGAGGCTGTTCCCTCTATGCCAGGTGTTGAACGTTTAACTATCGATCAACTTCTTATTGAAGCAGGTTTACTAGTTAAATATGGTGTCCCTGTTATTTCATTATTTCCTGTAATTGAACAAGATAAAAAATCTCTAATGGCAGAAGAAGCCTATAATTCAAATGGTCTAGTGCAACGCGCAGTTCGAGCATTAAAAAATACTTATCCAGAATTAGGTGTATTAACTGATGTTGCACTTGATCCTTATACAAGCCATGGACAAGATGGAATTATTGATGAAGACGGCTATGTTCTTAACGACATCACCTCTGATATTCTCATCAAACAAGCTATTTCTCATGCTGAAGCAGGCGCTGATATTGTTGCGCCAAGTGATATGATGGATGGTCGTATTGGCCGTATTCGACAAGCATTAGAAGAAAAAGGATTTATTAACACACAAATTATGGCGTATTCTGCTAAATATGCTTCTAATTATTATGGACCATTTCGTGATGCTGTCGGCTCATCAGGTAATTTAAAAGGCGGAGATAAAAAAACTTATCAACTTGATCCTGCAAATGGAGATGAAGGTTTACAAGAAGTCGCATTAGATCTACAAGAAGGCGCTGACATGGTCATGGTAAAACCAGGTATGCCATACTTAGATATGGTGTATCGCGTAAAAACACATTTTGGCGTACCTACTTTCGCTTATCAAGTTTCAGGTGAATACGCAATGCATATGGCAGCCATTCAAAATGGCTGGCTAAAAGAAAAAGAATGTATTATGGAATCACTACTTTGCTTCAAACGAGCTGGTGCCGACGGAATTTTGACTTATTTTGCAAAACAAGTCGCAGAATGGCTTTATTTAGAAGGGAAAAATAAGTAAAACCATAATATTATGATTAATAATTTAGATTTCATCTAAAAAAAAGCAAGAAATTTTAATTTTCTTGCTTTTTTTATTCTCTTTTTATCTTTTTATCACAATAAATATTGCAATATTAAGTCTCTCGTTACATATTGTCATTAAGCCCCATCTAGAGGGTGATTCAAATACATACAGAAAAATACAACATCAATAGAGGAAACACATTATGACAATAATTACATCATTAGACGAATTTCTTGGGAAAATCGCTCAAAGAGATGCTCACCAACCTGAATTTCTACAGGCTGTTCGTGAAGTCTTCACTTCAATCTGGCCTTTCTTGGAAGCAAACCCTAAATACCGTTCAGAAGCTTTATTAGAGCGTTTAGTTGAGCCAGAGCGAGCATTCCAATTCCGTGTGGCATGGACTGATGATAAAGGCCAAGTTCAAGTAAACCGAGCTTTCCGTGTACAATTCAACAGTGCAATTGGTCCTTTTAAAGGGGGAATGCGTTTTCATCCATCCGTTAACTTATCGATTTTAAAATTCTTAGGTTTTGAACAGATCTTTAAAAATGCCTTAACCACATTGCCAATGGGTGGTGCGAAAGGGGGATCAGATTTTGATCCTAAAGGAAAATCAGATGCTGAAGTGATGCGTTTCTGTCAAGCTTTAATGGCCGAATTGTATCGCCATGTTGGCCCAGATACCGATGTGCCTGCCGGTGATATTGGTGTAGGTGGTCGTGAAGTAGGATATCTTGCAGGCTATATGAAAAAATTATCAAACCAAGCAGCTTGTGTGTTTACTGGTCGTGGTCTTTCATTTGGAGGGAGCTTAATTCGCCCAGAAGCAACAGGTTATGGATTGGTTTATTTTGCCCAAGCAATGCTTGCTGAGAAAGGGGATAGCTTCCAAGATAAAACGGTTTTAGTTTCCGGTTCAGGTAACGTGGCACAATATGCGATTGAAAAAGCGATGGAGCTTGGTGCGAAAGTCGTAACCTGTTCAGACTCAGCAGGTTATGTGTATTTGCCTGAAGGATTTGATCGTGAAAAATTAGAGGCTTTATTAGAGCTCAAAAATGTAAAACGTGGTCGAGTAGAAGAATTTGCAAAACAATTTGGTCTTCAATATTTTGCAGGAAAACGCCCTTGGGAAGTGAAAGCCGATATTGCTCTTCCTTGCGCAACCCAAAACGAATTAGAGATTTTAGATGCGAAAGCCTTGATTAAAAATGGTGTGAAATTAGTCGCTGAAGGTGCAAACATGCCAACTACTATCGAAGCAACAGACGCATTCTTAGAGGCTGGTGTATTATTTGGTCCAGGTAAAGCAGCCAATGCTGGTGGCGTAGCGACCTCTGGCTTAGAAATGGCACAAAGTTCCCAACGCTTATATTGGACAGCAGAAGAAGTTGATGCCAAATTGCATCGTATTATGTTAGATATTCATGCTAACTGCAAAAAATATGGTTCTATCGCAGGTCAACAAAATATTAACTATGTGGTAGGAGCGAATATTGCAGGTTTTGTTAAAGTTGCTGATGCCATGTTGGCTCAGGGTGTATATTAATTTAACACATATAACATAAATGTTTCTTATCAACCGCACTTTAATTAGTTAAAGTGCGGTTATTTCTTATCACTTAATTTGATACTACATTTCTATATCTGGAAACAACATTTTAATGACGTTTTTAGTCAATCTTCTTGATTTACCTTGATAAGGGAAAATATGCATCATCATCATTGGATTAAAATTAGCTTCAATTACTCCCCAAGAGTTTAAGGATGATTCAGCTTGTTTTGTTAAATCAGGAATAATTAAATCGACCCCGCAAACTTTAGCCCCCATTGCATGAGCAACCCCTACAGCAATCTGTTTATAACTCTCATGCATGTTATCAGTCATATCAATAGAATCACCACCTGTACTGATATTAGAATTAGCACGTAACTGAACAATTTGACCAGCCTGAGGTACACTATCAGGTGTTAATCCTTGTTCTTTTAACTGTAATAATTCTATGTCACCTAAAGCGATCTTTTTGAGAGGTGAACGAGAACCATCTCCCCGTAAAGGATCCGCATTTTTTATCTCGACCAATTCACGTACCGTGTTCTTTCCATCACCTATAACATTTGCAGGTACACGCAACAACACTGCAAGCGTTTCATCCCCCAAAACAAAGAAGCGATATTCTGTACCAACTAAATAATCTTCAACCATCACTTCTTTATCTTCGCGAAAAGCAATCTCAATCGCTTTAACAAAATCATCTCGGTGTGTCACACCCTGTTTGAAAATTGTGATACCTAAACCATAATTTGTGGATTTTGGTTTAATAACAACAGCGCGTCCTTCAAATAAAGCATAATGTGCAACAGCCTGTTCAATCGATGTAAATTCCAAGCTTTTTGGTACATTAAAACCAGCCTTTGATAATACTTTCTTTGTCACTACCTTATTTTCCATAATCAATGGAGAGATATATTGATCATGACTAGTCATATTACCATTTTTAACATATTCAAGGTGTTCACCAAATTTAAGCGCAAGAAATTGATCATTCTCATCTAAAATTTCAGTCGTAACACCTTTTTGAATTAAATCAAATAATAAAGCTTGAGTGGAGAGTTCCATATTATCAAATGAAGATAAAGCATAAAAACGTTTAAAAGCTTGAGCTTTATATTGCTTCGCAAGTTTTACCCCCAAGGCTTTATAACTTCCCTCCTGCTCAATCGCTTTGAGCAATTTTCCATTTACTGTTAGACTTGGTTCTGCCAATTGCACCAATTTTTCTTCCGAAATTTTAACCGCTCTTTCATCTGCATTGATAATTTTCAACATATCAATAATTTGGCTTAATATTGCTTCACCTTCTTCTCTAAATGCTGTTTGCTCACGAGGATCTTCAAGAGATACTTGATATAATCTTTGTTTACCAAGCTCTACTTCTTTTTGACCACTTGTCTCATCAAGCCATAACATTCCTAATAAGAAAATATGAATAAATTTTGCATCATCTAGACTGATACCATATGGCTCAAGTGGATTCAAATCAAACAAACGAAATTCTGCATATTGAACGCCTTTTTCTAGCAATTCACGAGCTTTTTTCGAACCTCGTAAACGAACATTAGAATAAAATTCTTTTTCTGCAATCAAATGACCAGATTTAACTTGAAACTCTAATGTTTCTACATAATTTTCAAGGTTATCATGATTCACCACAACATTAGATGAATTAACGTAACCATAGGGACTAGAACGTAAACTACGTACTAACTGCCCCTCTTTCAAAGGAAAATTAAGTACGCCATTTCGAGAAAAATAATTTGCTTCCACTGTCGGACTTGCAGCAAGTAAATAAACTAAAATCCACTGATAGCGTAGAAAATTATTAGCTAATTTCATATATAGGGCATTTTGAAAATCTTTAAGATGAGCATATTCATCTTGCAACAAGAATATAGCTTTCACAAATTCAGATGACAGTTGGAAATTGTAGTGAATTCCACTTACCATTTGCTTGTATTTGCCATATTGTTTAGACAGATGCTCGCGATATTCAACATCTTCCTGTTTATCAAGCTGCGCCTCTTGAATCTCATTTTCTGGTGGTAATCCCGCTGGCATACTAAATGGGAAAATGTATTCATTTTCAGGTAAAGAACGCAACACCACCTCATGAATTGCAGAAAGCCAACGTAGGCTATCTTCCAGTTTAGCATTTGGTGGCGTAATCAACTCAAGCTGGCTTTCGGCAAAATCTGTTTGAATATAGGGATGATAAGAACGATTACCAAATACAGGTGGATGAGGCGTCGTTACAATATTTCCCTTATCGTCAATACGTTGACTTTCCTTTTCTAAACCAAATTGACCTTGCTGAAAAAGTAAACCTAGTTGATATTGTTTAACCCATTGTTGTAATTTCATTATGTACCCTTTCAAGTAAAACTTTTATTGAAATAATATCACACTAAAAGGGTCTGCTTTATGTTGAAATGGAACTGAATAGATGATTTAGTTATATAAAAATTAACTAAATAAACTAAAAGGGCCAAGTTCCTCAAATAACAGAACTCAGCCCTTAAATTATTTTTTAGGGGCCGACTTAAATTAGCTAGCATGCTAGTCTAAGTCAGCCCCAAGCTTAATCAAAAAAATTCAGTCTAAATAGACCGCACTTTGCACTTTAAAGAAATAAATTTATTTAATAATATCAATCACTTCCCTAACCAATCGTCCAATTTCGCCCCAATTTTTGGATTGAATCAATTTTTTCTCCACAAACCAAGAGCCACCGCAAGCCACAATGTTTGGAATAGCTAAGTAATCTTTAATATTATGTAAACCGATTCCCCCTGTTGGCATAATTTGAAGTTGAGCATAAGGTCCTAACAATGCTTTGATCATCTTCACACCACCCGATGTTTCTGCAGGGAAGAATTTTACCGCAGAAATTCCCATTTCTAATGCGGTTTCAATGGCCATAGGATTATTCACCCCTGGCGTTATTGGAAAATTTAAATCTTGACATAATTTCACAATTTTTGGATTAAATCCTGGTGTTACCACAAAATCCGCCCCACTATTTCTTGCTAGCATCACTTGTTCAGCTGTTAAAACTGTACCGGCAGCAATTAAAAAGTCAGGTCTATTTGCACGCAACAAACGGATCGCATCTGCTGCTGCTTCAGAACGAAATGTAATTTCCGCCACTGGCAAACCATTTTTATCCAACGTATCTGCTAGCGGCAAAATATCTTCCGCATAATCCAACGCAATTACAGGCACCACTTTCAATTGGCAGAGTTTTTCAATAATTTGTTGAGTTGTATATGACATAATTTTCCCTATTTAAAATAATTTTTTGCATTGTTGAAACAAATATCTTCAATCATTTTACCCAGTAATGAAATGTCATTTGGCACTTCACCTTTTTCAACCCATCCACCAATCATTTCACATAAAATACGGCGGAAATACTCATGGCGAGTGTAAGATAAAAAACTACGTGAATCAGTTAGCATTCCAACAAATTGACTAAGTAACCCTAATTGAGAAAGCTGTTGTAGCTGGCGCTCCATACCATCTTTTTGGTCATTAAACCACCAGCCTGATCCAAATTGAATTTTACCAGCTACGCCACCGGTTTGGAAATTACCAATCATACTGCCAATCATCTCGTTATCACGAGGATTCAGACAGTACAAAATTGTTTTTGGTAACTGATTTTGACGATCCATCGCATCCAATAAATGGGAAAGCGGTTCTGCATAAGCACGATCGCCAATAGAATCAAATCCACTATCCGCACCAAGCAATGTAAACATTCTAGTATTATTGTTTCGGATTGCACCAATATGAATTTGCATCACCCATTGGCGTTTACAATATTCCGAAGCAAGCCATACCAGAATTGCTGTGCTAAATTGTGCAATTTCTTCTTCTAATAGAGGTTGATTTTGCAAACGTTTTTGAAGAATATCATCTAATACTGATTCGTCCGGGATTGGAGCAAAACGAACAATTTCCATACCATGATCAGCCGATTTACAACCATGTTCATCAAAGTGATTTAAGCGTTTTACTAAGGCTTTTTGTAAATCAGCAAATGAACAAATTTCAATATCAGCGACTTGGCTAAGCTGGGCGATATAATCATTGAATGGTGGCAACTCAATTTTAAACACTTTATCCGGTCGCCAACTTGGTACAACCTCAATATCAAAACTATCATCATTTTTTATCGTTTGATGATATTCCAATGAGTCAATTGGATCATCTGTTGTTCCTACCAATTTCACATTCATTTTCTTCATAATTCCACGAGCTGAAAATTCAGGTTGCTGCAACATTTCATTGCATTGATACCAAATTTTATCTGCATTTTGTGGATTAAATAATGTATTAGTAATTCCAAAAGGACGACGTAATTCTAAATGTGTCCAGTGATAAATTGGATTACCAATACAAAGCGGAACAGTTTTTGCCCAAGCTAAATATTTTTGGTAATTATCCGCTTTGCCTGTAATTAATTCTTCCGGCACACCCGCCGTACGTAAAGCACGCCATTTATAATGGTCGCCTTCTAACCAAATTTCAGCCAAATCTTTAAATTGGCGATTTTCAGCCACTTCTTTTGGACTTAAATGACAGTGGTAATCAAAAATAGACTGATGTTTTGCATAGTCATGGTAAAGCGTTTTTGCTGTATTTGTTGAAAGAAGAAAATCTTCATCCATAAATTGTTTCATATTATCCTCCTACACACCGCTATAAGCAGAGAATCCACCATCAACCGGTACAATCACACCATTGACAAAACTCGAATAATTTTCATCGATTAAGAATAATAATGCGCCAAGTAATTCTTCTGGTTCACCAAAACGCCCCATTGGCGTGTTAGTGAGGATTTTATTTGCGCGAGCGGTTGGATGACCTTCTGCATCAAATAATAAAGCGCGATTTTGGTTACTGACTAAAAAGCCCGGAGCTATGGCATTACAACGAACACCCACTTTAGAAAAATACACAGCAAGCCATTGTGTGAAATTACTGATCGCAGATTTTGCACCGGAATAAGCAGGTATTTTCGTTAACGGTGTAAAGGCATTCATACTTGAAATATTGATGATATTTGCACCTTTTTTACCAATCATATCTTTTGCAAAAACTTGAGTTGGCAATAACGTACCCAAGTAGTTAAGATTAAATACAAATTCAATGCCTGATTTATCCAAATCAAAGAACGTTTTTGTTGTTTCATTCAAATCAAATTGATGAAATTCATTATCAGTAGTCGCTTTTGGATTATTCCCACCTGCACCATTAATTAAAATGTCACAAGTGCCAAAATCGGTTTCAATTTGATTTCTCACTTCTTTAATATTTTCAAGCTCTAACACATTTGTTTTATAAGCTTTTGCATGACCACCTGCTTGATTAATCTCTTGCGCCACTTTATCGGCTGCTTCAAAATTAATATCTAATAAAGCGAGATTAGCTTTTGTATGCGCCAACTTTTTTGCTAAAAATGCGCACAACACACCGCCAGCACCGGTAATGACGATCAATTTATTTTCTAAATGATGGTTAGCTGCAATATTCATATTGTACTCCGTTAATTAAATTCAGATTGAAGATGAGAAATGGCGTGTTTATCAATAATCGCGCCTTTATGTTGAATCACAATGCCCGCCACACAATTGCCTTGTTGACAACAAATTTTTAAAGGTTTATTTCGTAAATAACCATTTAAAAAGCCGGCATTAAAAGAATCGCCTGCAGATGTAGTATCCACAACATTCGAAATAGGTTTAGGTACAACTTGTCCATATTGGAAAGTTTGAGAATCTGAAAAAATCGCGCCATTTCGACCGCACTTTACAACCACTTTTGGTATACCAATTTTATGTAGACGAGTTAAAGTACCTTTCTCATCTTCATCATTCCACAATAATTGCTCATCATCAAAGGTGACAAGTGCGAGACTCACATAAGGCAACAATTGCATATAGCAATCTTGGGCATCTTTTAATGAATCCCAAAGTTTAGGGCGGAAGTTACTATCAAAAGCGACTTGCACACCTTTTTGAGCTAATTTGATCAGTTGTTCAACAAGAAAAGTGCGGTCATTTTTAGATAAGATCGCAAGTGAGATCCCGCTTAAATAAATCATATCCACTTGCTCTAGATCTGATAGAACCTTTGAAAAATCAGGATGTTGTACCATATAATGCGCAGCAGACTGATTACGCCAATAAAGAAACGTACGTTCTCCTTGTTCATCAAGCTGGATAAGATATAAACCAGGTTGGTGCTTTTCATCTTTTAACACCCAATCCGTATTTATACCATCAGCCTGCCAACGAGCACACATTTGGTCACTTAAATTATCGGTTCCTAATGCTGACACATAGTGAACTTGAAGGTCATTTGACAAACTCACCCGACTAAGATAAGTGGCTGAATTTAATGTATCCCCGCCATAACCTTGCCACATTTCACCAAATGGTTTCCCATTTAGCTCAATCATACATTCGCCGATGAATGCTATTTTTTTCATATTCACTCCCGAAATGAAAGGATACGCAAAGGCGTATCCTCCCGATATCAACTACTTGGTTGCTAAGCTGTCAATATGCTCAATATATTCTTTAAGCAAATGATTAGCTTTTGCAGCATCATGCATACTTTTTGTTGCATCAATAAACGGTTGTTTATCGACTTTTACAAATTCTACACCCAATTTATCTTTAGCTTCTTGAGTCGTTTCCGCGATCATTTTTTTCCATAAATCTTTGTGATACATCATGGAGTCATCAGCGGCTTTTTTGAGTGCTTTTTGTTGCTCTGGAGTCAATTTATCCCAAGATTTTTGACCAATTACAAGCACATCAGGAATCATAGTATGTTCATCTTCACTAAAGAATTTAGCCACTTCACCATGACGAGCCAGGGTTAATGCAGTTTGGTTATTTTCAGCACCATCAACTACTTTTTGTTGCAATGCTGTATAGAGTTCACCATAAGCTAAAGGTGTTGGCGAAGCCCCCATTAATTTGATCATTTCTACAGCAGTAGGACTTGGTTGAACACGAATTTTCATTCCTTTTAGATCTTCTGGTGATTTAATTGGCTTAGCTGCATAAAAACTGCGCGCACCACCATCATAATAAGTTAAACCGATAAACCCCTTGCCTTTTGATGAATCCAAAATTTTTTGTCCAACTTCAGGAGCAAGTAATGCACGATAATAATGGTCCACATTATGGAAAAGGTAAGGAATATTATATGCGCCATAAGATGGCTCAAAAGCTTCCAATTCACT
Source organism: Haemophilus sp. SZY H36 (assembly GCF_018829625.1). Taxonomy (NCBI): domain Bacteria; kingdom Pseudomonadati; phylum Pseudomonadota; class Gammaproteobacteria; order Pasteurellales; family Pasteurellaceae; genus Haemophilus; species Haemophilus sp. SZY H36. Next base: position 651,932 of record NZ_JAHKKA010000001.1, read on the forward strand.
CGCATTGGATTTTGCCATATCAAGTGAACCTGATTGCAGTAATTCCATTGACTCGCGTTGCGTACCAAGTTGACTATTCGGATAAATACGGATCACCACTTCACCATTAGTTAATTTTTTCACTTCATCTGCCATATATTGCATTGAAATATGGACAGGATGGGTTTTGTCATTATTGTGACTTAACTTCAATACAGTTTTAGCAGAAGCTGAAAATGCCATACCTGCTGATAACGCCAAGCTCAATACACAAGAAAGAACATTTTTTTTGATTTGCATAACGCATCTCCCATAAGTTAGTAAATTGAAAAACAATCCTGAACAACTTGGATGTTGGGAAGATGATAGACCAAAAAAATTAAAGTGGTCAATTCGATTATTTTAAATTGGTGATCCACATCACACTTTTAAATAAAAAAACTTGCAAAAAAGAAATTTCAAACCATAATTGGTTTACCAATTTAAGTGTAACGGCAAAAAGGAGTTATAATGAACAAGTTCATATCCATCATAAATAGGGTCTTATCAACACTTTGTGTTGCATTAAGTTCATTCTTGGTCATCTGTGTAGTTTGGCAAGTTTTATCTCGATATATTCTTAACACACCAAGTACTTATACCGATGAGATAGCTCGTTTTCTCTTCATTTGGGTTGGCCTAATGGGGGCCGCCTATGCATTAGGTCAAAAGAAACACCTTGCAATTGATCTTTTAGTTAGCAAGTTTGAAAACTCACCACTTAACCAAAACCGTTTACAACTTATTATTAATCTTATCAGTGTGGTATTCGCTACTGTTATTATGTGCTATGGCGGATTTAAACTTGTTATAGATACCGTTAATAATGGGCAAATATCACCAGTATTAGGTATTCAGATGGGACTAGTCTACCTTGCAATTCCTTTGAGTGGTTGTTTTATGTTGCTTTATCTTTTAAGGGATATTGTTGATAACATTCACAACATAAACTCAGCACATTTACCAACATCAGCTCATCAAGGAGAATAAAAATGGAATGGTCAAATATCATTGTACTTTGCTCTAGTTTCTTTGTACTTCTATTTATTGGTGCACCAATTTCATTTTCTATTGGTATTGCATCACTTCTTACTATAATGCTATCAATTCCTTTTGATGCTGCTATTGCCGTTATTTCTCAAAAAATGGCTTCTGGTTTAGATAGTTTCTCTTTGCTTGCTATCCCATTTTTTATCTTAGCTGGCAACATTATGAATCGTGGTGGCATTGCAATACGACTAATTGAATTTGCTAAAGTAATTGGTGGACGATTACCTGGCTCTTTAGCTCATGTGAATGTATTAGCTAATATGATGTTTGGTTCAATTTCTGGCTCTGCTGTAGCATCAGGAGCAGCAATGGGTGGGATTATGTCACCTTTACAAAAGAAAGAAGGATATGATCCAGCTTTCTCTGCTGCAGTGAATATCTCATCTTGTCCTACTGGATTATTAATACCCCCTAGCAATACATTCATTGTTTACTCTTTAATCTCTGGTGGTACATCGATTGGTGCATTATTCCTTGCTGGTTACATTCCTGGGATTTTGATGGGATTATCCATCATGATAATTGTGGCTATTATTGCGAAAAAAAGAAAATATCCTGTTTCACCTAAACCAACTCGCTCAGAAGCAATGAAAAAAACGCTAGATGCCTTACCTAGCCTCGGTTTAATAATCGTTATCATGGGTGGCATCATTGGCGGTATCTTTACTGCAACAGAAGCATCTGCTTTTGCCGTTGTTTATACCTTAATTCTTGCAGTTGTTTTCTACCGTGAAGTAACCATCAAAGAATTACCAAAAATTATTTTAGATTCTGTTGTTACAACCGCTATTGTGCTTCTCTTAATTGGTACATCAATGGGTATGTCCTGGGCAATGGCAAACGCAGATATTCCTTACACTATTAGTGATGCATTATTAAATATCTCTAACAATCCAATTGTTATCCTATTAATCATCAACATTATTCTATTAATTGTCGGTGTATTCATGGATATGACCCCTGCATTACTTATTTTTACTCCAATTTTCTTACCTATCGTAACAGAATTAGGTATGGATCCCGTTCACTTCGGTGTATTGATGGCATTTAACCTTTCTATCGGTATTTGCACTCCACCAGTTGGTAGCGCATTATTCATTGGTTGTTCCGTTGGTGGTGTAAAAATTAATCAGGTTATTAAACCATTATTACCATTCTATTTCGCACTTATTCTAACATTATTATTAGTGACTTACGTTCCATCATTAAGTTTATCGTTACCACAAATGTTATTAGGTTACTAATCTATTGATTGGAGAAAAATAAAGATGAAAACGCTTAAAAATTGGCAGTTTATAAAAAATCATAATCATCGTATTGATATTTCTTGTGATCATGGTTACCAACTTCATATTTTCGTATTAGAAAATGATATGCTGAGAGTAGCATTTACGAAAAATAACGAATTTAAAGTACCACATACCTGGGCTATTACCCCAAATCAAACTGATGTTGATTGGCAAGGTCGCGATAAATGGTCATTAGATGGTTTTACTTGTCCTGATTATGAAATAAAACAAACAGAAAAAACACTTGAAATTTCGACCGAACTTTTAAAACTAACCATTCATCAACCACTCTATTTAGAGTGGGAATACAAACAAGATGGTAAATGGAAACCTCTCTTTACTGATAGAAAAACCGGTGCTTATTTAATGAGCATTTCAAATACAGAAATCTCTCATTATTTACAAAGAAATACACAAGATCATTACTACGGTCTCGGTGAAAAAACAGGTAATTTAAATCGTCATGGACGTAGATTTGAGATGCGTAACCTTGATGCAATGGGCTATAACGCAGAATGTACGGATCCACTTTATAAACATATTCCGTTTTATGTTACTCACACAGAAGATGTTAGCTATGGTCTATATTACGACAATCTTGCATTATGCTGGTTTATTTTAGGCAGTGAAATCGATAACTACCATGCCTATTACCGCACTTATAAAGCAGAAGATGGTGATCTTGATTACTACGTTATTCTAGGTCCAAAAGTTTTAGATGTAACTAAAAAATATTGCAAATTAACTGGTGGAACAACCTTTGGACCTAAATGGAGCCTTGGTTATAGCGGTTCTACAATGCACTATACCGATGCACCTGATGCACAAGAACAACTTAAAAAATTTGTAGATTTATGTGATCAGCACAATATTCCTTGTGACTCATTCCAGCTTTCGTCAGGTTATACGTCTATCAATAGGAAACGTTATGTCTTTAACTGGAACTATGACAAAGTTCCACAACCAAAAGAAATGACAAAATATTTCCATGATGCAGGAATGAAATTAGCCGCTAATATTAAACCTTGTTTATTACAAGACCATCCACGTTATCAAGAAGTGGAAAAATTAGGATTGTTTATTAAAGATTCCGAATCTGAGAACTCAGAAAGATCTATGTTTTGGGATGATGAAGGTTCACATTTAGATTTTACTAATATGGATACCGTCAATTGGTGGAAAACAAATGTAAAACACCAATTACTGGATTATGGAATTGATTCTACATGGAATGATAATAATGAATTTGAAATATGGGATAATTATGCCAGATGCCATTATTTTGGAAAAGGTATGCCAATTAAGCTACTTCGCCCATTACAACCTTTATTGATGATGAAATCGTCTTATGAAGCGCAATTAGAATATGCGCCAAATAAACGACCTTATCTTATTTCACGTTCTGGCTCTCCAGGCATGAATAGATATGTTCAAACTTGGTCTGGAGATAATCGTACCAGTTGGAACACATTACGTTACAACATCAAAATGGGATTAGGTATGAGCCTTTCCGCTCTTTATAACGTCGGTCATGATGTTGGTGGTTTTTCAGGTAATAAACCAGATCCTGAACTATTTGTTCGCTGGGTTCAAAATGGTGTGATGCATCCACGTTTTACCATCCACTCTTGGAACGATGATAAAACAGTCAATGAACCTTGGATGTATCCACAAGTAACAAATATTATTCGTGATGCTATTGAACTACGTTATGTATTAATGCCTTATTTATACAACACTCTTTGGAAAGCACACCATGATAATGAACCAATGTTACGTCCAACGTTCCTTGACCACGAGCATGATAAAAACACATTTACAGAAAATGATGATTATCTTTTTGGCGAAGATTTATTAGTTGCATCAGTGGTAGAACCAAACCAAAGAGTACGCGATGTCTATCTTCCACAAAATTTTGTAGGTTGGTATGACTTTTACTCTCATAAGTGGTTTAATGGCGGCAAAAAAATCAAGGTAGATGCTCCATTAGAAAAAATTCCTTTATTCTTAAGAGCAGGAAGCATTATTTCAATGGCGAGAAAAGGACATAAAAATACATTATCTGATGACTATCGAGAATTATTAATTATGCCTTTTATAAATCAAGGAGAAAGAAATATTATAGTGTTTGATGATGATGGAGAAAGTTTTGATTATTTAAAAGGTAAATATTTGAAACTTGACATTCATCTAAAATGCACTAGCCAGACAATCGAACTCACTTTAGAAAAATCAGGTGACTACTTACCTAAATATACGGAAATCAATTTCCGCCTTCCGAAACAAGAAAGAAGAAAATTTATTATCAACGGTAAATTAGCTAACCAAAATTATAAATTGAGTTTATCAAACTAAAATTAGGAAAACTTATGAACTTAGATGACTTACGATCCTATAAAAAAATAGGAAATGAGTTAAAACAACAGCTAAATAATCATCAATATAAAATAGGCGATAAACTACCTGCGGAGCGAGACTTGGCTGATTATTTTGATGTAAGTCGTACAGTCATTCGAGAGGCCATCATTATGCTTGAATTAGAAAACCTTGTTGAAGTACGCAAAGGTTCTGGAGTGTATGTGATTGCATTGCCACAACGCGCTGCAAGTAATGATGAATTTTTAGATAAGGTTGATGTAGGCCCTTTTGAACTTTTACAAGCTCGCCAATTATTAGAAAGTAGTATGGCTGAATTTGCTGCGTTACAAGTAACAAGAGCAGATATTACTAAATTAAAAGACATTCTAGCAAGAGAGCGAAATACACTTGAACAAGGTGATGAAGATTATGTGGCAGATGAAGATTTTCATCGTACGATAGCAGAAATAACCCAAAATGAAGTTATCTTGCAAATGCAAAAAGCACTGTGGGATCTTCGTACTAATAGTCAAATGTGGAAAGGTTTACATCTTCATATTCCAAATCAAAGTTATCGTCACCTTTGGTTACAAGATCATGAAAATATTATTACAGCCCTGCAGAGAAAAGATCCTGCAATGGCAAAAAAAGCAATGTGGCAACATTTAGAAAATGTTAAGCAAAAACTTTTTGAATTATCTGATGTAGATGATCCTAATTTTGATGGTTATCTATTTAATATGAGCCCAATTGTTGTTGATCGTTAGAAAACTATAGGAGTTAAAAATGGAACAAGCATGGCGTTGGTATGGACCAAAAGATCCTGTTTCTTTATCTGATATTCGTCAAGCAGGCGCAACTGGTATAGTCACTGCACTTCACCATATTCCTAACGGTGAAATATGGAGTATTGAAGAAATTAAAAAACGCAAAACTGAAATAGAGAATGCTGGTTTAGTCTGGTCAGTAGTGGAAAGTGTACCAGTTCATGAAGAGATTAAAACTCAAACTGGAAATTATCAAAAATGGATTAATAACTACAAACAAACTCTTCGCAATCTTGCTCAATGCGGAATTGACACTGTTTGTTACAATTTTATGCCAGTTTTAGACTGGACTCGTACCGATCTTGCTTATGAATTACCAGATGGTTCTAAAGCATTACGCTTTGATCACATCGCTTTTGCCGCATTTGAACTTCATATTCTAAAACGTCCTGATGCAGAAAAAACCTATAATCAAGAAGAACAAGTTGCAGCAAGAACCTATTATGACAATATGTCAGAGCAAGATATAACGCAATTAACGCGTAATATTATTGCGGGCTTACCCGGTGCAGAAGAAGGTTATACTCTTGATGAATTTCAAACTCAATTAGATCGCTATAAAGATATTTCACCCGAAAAATTCCGTACGCATTTGGCTTATTTTTTAAATGAGATCGTACCTATTGCCCAAGAAGTAGGAATCAAAATGGCGATTCATCCAGACGATCCTCCACGCCCAATCTTAGGCTTACCACGCATAGTTTCAACTATTGAAGATATGCAGTGGTTTGTAGAAACTCAACCATTGCCAGCAAATGGTTTTACAATGTGTACGGGTTCTTATGGCGTACGTTCCGATAATGATCTCGTAAAAATGACAGAACAATTTGCAGATCGTATTTACTTCGCACATTTACGTTCTACTCAACGTGAAGGTAATCCACTAACCTTCCATGAGGCAGCTCATCTAGAGGGAGACGTAGATATGTTTAATGTAGTAAAAGCTTTATTAAATGAAGAATATCGTCGATTAAATCTAGGAGAAACACGTTTAATCCCAATGCGCCCAGATCATGGGCATCAAATGTTGGATGACTTACGTAAAAAAACCAACCCTGGCTACTCTGCCATTGGTCGGTTAAAAGGTCTAGCTGAATTTCGCGGTTTAGAGATGGCACTAAAAAAAGTGTATTTCAATAAGTAAAAGAAAAAGTGCGGTCATAAAAAACATTATTTTTATCGACCGCACTTTCTCTTATTTCATCAATCTTCTCATTCTAATATTTATCATTTCGACCACAACAGAGAATCCCATTGCAAAATAGATATAACCTTTAGGGATGTGAATATCTAAACTTTCTGCAATTAAACTAATTCCGACTAAAACCAAGAAGGCTAAAGCTAGAATTTTCAACGTTGAATGCGTATCTACGAAATCGCCGATTGGTTTTGCTGCAAACATCATCACACCAACGGCAATAATAATCGCCAAAATCATAACAGGAAGGTGGCTTGCCATACCTACCGCTGTAATCACGGAATCTAAAGAAAATACAATATCTAGCACTGCAATTTGAATTAATACGCCAAGATAACTCACTTTATTTTTTCTTTCCGATTCATGATGGTCTTGATGATTTATTGCTTCTTTAATTTCGCCTGAACTTTTTACAATCAGGAATAAACCACCGATTAATAAAATCAAATCACGCCCAGAAATTTCTTGATTAAATACAGTAAATAACGGTGCAGTAAGCTTCATCATCCAAGCAAGTGACATTAAAAGTAAAATTCTTGTCAGCATTGCTAAACCAAGTCCAACAATACGACCAGACTGGCGTTGGCTTTCAGGTAAACGTCCAACTAGGATACTAATAAAAATAATATTATCGACCCCTAAAACGATCTCCAAAGCAGCAAGTGTTGCAAGTGATATCCACGCTTCAGGATCAGTAATCCATTCAAACATAATTTTTCCTATAATAGAGTTAAATAAATCCGAAAGTGCGGATCATAATGGCTTTATAATGAAAAGCAATCGTTATTTACATTTAAGAGATAATTGATTAATCGTTTTTGAGCGTTTCAAAAATCGTTTCAGCAAGTTTAAGGGAAATTCCAGGTACAGAGGCTATTTCATCTAAGGTCGCCTTTTTCACACCTTGTAAACCACCAAGATATTTAAGTAAAGCTTGACGACGTTTAGCGCCCACGCCTTCGATGGTTTCTAAACCACTTTGTGTAAAGGCTTTTTGACGTTTTTTACGGTGTTCGCTTATGGCGTGATTATGGCTTTCATCACGGATATGTTGAATCAAATGCAATGCCAAACTATCATCAGGCAAATGAATTTCTCGGTCTTGTTTGCTGATAATCAGGACTTCCTGCCCTGCTCGACGATCCACACCTTTTGCCACACCAATTAAGTGCGGTCTATTTTTATCCCATTTTACTTGAAGATGTTGGAATGCATTCAGAGCACGATTTAATTGCCCTTTTCCACCATCAATAAAAATAATATCGGGAATTTTATCTTCTTCTAAATCACGCTCATAACGTTTCTGCAACGCTTGTTCCATCGCAGCATAATCATCCCCGCCAGTAATGCCTTCAATATTAAAACGACGATAATCAGATTTCAGTGGGCCTTCTTGATTAAAGACAACACAAGATGCTACTGTTTGATTTCCCATCGTGTGGCTTATATCGAAACATTCCATACGCTTAATTTCAGGAAGATTTAACAACTCACACAACGCTTGATAACGCTCTGACATTCGTGAAGATTGTTTAAGTTGTACATTTAAAGCCGCTTTAGCATTAACTTGTGCGAGCTGTAAGTATTTACTCTTATCACCTTTTACGCTTTCTTGAATCGTCACTTTTCTGCCCGCTTGCTCCGTAAGAAGTTGCTCAAGCTCTGATTTTTCAGCTAATTGACGATCGACAATAATGCTATTCGGGATACTTCGTCCTTGATGTCCTTGTAAATAAAATTGCCCTACAAAAGTTTCGGTAAGTTCCGATAAATCCGTATTAGCGGGTACTTTTGGGAAATAACTGCGATTGCCGAGCACTTTTCCTTGACGAATAAACATCACCTGTACACAGGCTAAACCGTGTTGGTAAGCAATAGACATAATATCCATGTCATCTAAACGCTCATTGGATACAAATTGTTTTTCAATAACCGAACGCACCGCCTGAATTTGATCACGATAACGAGCAGCCTGTTCAAAATCTAAATTTCTGCTTGCTTGCTCCATTTTACCGATTAAATAATCTAACACCTGTTGATCTTTGCCTTGTAAAAACAAGCGCGCTAATTCAACTTGCTGATTATATTCTTCATCAGAAACATATCCCTGTACACAAGGCGCAGAACAACGCCCAATTTGATACTGCAAACAAGGACGAGAGCGGTTGGAATAAACGGAATTTTCACATTGGCGAACAGGGAAAAGTTTTTGCAAAAGCGATAAAGTTTCACGCACGGCTCCGGCATGAGGATAAGGCCCAAAATATTCACCCGCAAATTTTTTAGACCCACGATAGGAAGTGATTCTTGGATGACGTTCTTTGGTTAATAAAATAAATGGATAAGATTTATCATCACGCAATAATACGTTATAGCGAGGCTGATAAAGCTTGATAAAATTATGCTCTAGCAGTAAAGCTTCCGTTTCAGATGAAGTTAGCGTGGTGTCAATATGATGAATTGACGCCACCAACGCTTCTGTTTTTTTACTGCTCAGATTTTTACGAAAATAGCTTGAAAGACGTTTCTTTAAATCCTTTGCTTTCCCAACATAAATAACCTGATCTTTATCGTCATACATACGATAAACACCAGGTTCGTGAGAGACATCCGCTAAGAACTTTTTAGCATCAAACATTTTAATTCGCCGCTAAAATTGCCCGCACTTTTTCCAAATCTTCAGCGGTATCGACTCCCACAGCAGGCACTTCTTTCGCAAGTTCAACATGAATGCGTTCGCCATTATATAACACTCGAAGCTGCTCAAGTTTTTCTAGATTTTCAAGTTGAGTCGGTACCCATTGCACATATTGCTTTATGAAACCCGCACGATATGCGTAAATGCCAATATGACGTAAATAAGCGTCCGCAGGCTGTACTTTCTGAACATCCTGTAAATTCATAAACTGATCACGATCATAAGGAATAACCGAACGGGAAAAATACAGCACATAGCCATCTTTATCTGTTAATACTTTCACTGCATTTGGATTGAATAATTCCTCAGCATCATGAATTTTTACCGCAAGGCTTGCCATATTGACATTAAATTTTGCTAAATTATCTGCCACTTGTCGCACGATAACGGGTGGAATCAAAGGCTCATCGCCTTGAATATTGACAATGATTTCATTGTCAGGAATCGCTAATTTTTCTACAACTTCCGCTAAACGTTCTGTACCAGAATTATGATTAACCGAAGTCATACACACTTCCGCACCAAAACTTTTGGCAACATCAGCCACATTTTCATTATCGGTAGCAATAATCACTCGGCTCGCCCCAGACTGTAGTGCTTTCTCAAATACATGTTGAATCATTGGCTTACCTGCAATATCAGCAAGAGGTTTTCCAGGTAAACGACTTGATGCAAAACGAGCGGGGATAATCACGGTAAATGACATAATTTATTCCTTATTCTTTAATATTTCAGCTTTATCGGCAAGCAACACTGGCACACCATTTTTAATAGGATAAGCAATCTGTTCATAACAACAAATTAATCGTTGATTTTCTTGCTCATATTGCAATCGAGCTAAACAACGCGGGCAAGCAATCACTTCAAGCAACAGAGGATTAATCTTTTCAGATATTTGTGTATTGCTCCACAAGTTTGTCTATTTTGACCCAAAAGAGCGGTAAATTTTCACGTTGTTTTTCAGCCTCAATAATCTCCGCATCCACAGGGACATACCACCAATTATCTTTGGCAAAAGATTGGCATTTTACGGCATCTTTTTCCGTCATAAAGAGCGGTTGATTTTCAGAAAGTTTTTCTAATTGAGACGCTTCAAAATGTTGATGATCTTGAAATGCTTGAGTTCGCTCTAATTGAATCCCTAACTTTTCTAACATAGTAAAAAAACGCTGTGGATTGCCAATCCCTGCAATGGCAACGCCAGCTTGAAATTCCTTTAATTGGCGTTTTTCATTGGTTTTTAAATTAATCGCGAAATGAGGTACAAGACGCATAACCGCATCTGAATACTGATTTTTTCCACCATTAGTGATCACAAAATCTACGGATTTTAATCGACTTGGTAACTCACGCAATGGGCCTGCAGGCAATACAAAACCATTTCCCAACGCACGCTCAGCGTCCATTACGACAATTTCTAAATCACGCTGTAATTGATAATGCTGTAAACCATCGTCAGAAATAATAATATCGCACTCTGCTTGGCTTAAGAGTAATTCAATCGCTTGCTGGCGATTCGGGGAAATCACTACTGGCGCATTGGTACGTTTCGCGATCAATACTGGCTCATCGCCACCTTCAATTGGATTCGTATTTTCAGTAACAAATAACGGATAAGTTTTAGATTTGCTTCCGTAACCACGAGAAATCACACCTACGCGCAGACCTCGTTTTTTTAATTCTTCCACAAGCCAAACAACCACGGGCGTTTTGCCATTCCCGCCAACAGACAAATTTCCCACAATTATCACCGGTTTTGGTGCGCGATAAGAAGGTTTGAGACCCAAAGAGAATAAGGCGCGACGAATTTGGCTAATCAACCAAAATAATAAAGAAAAAGGCGATAAGAGCCAAATAAGTTTGGAATTGGAATACCAGAAGGGCATAGAAAATCCTTTCTAATAAGTGCGGATAAAATAACGCGAGTTTTTCAACTCGCGTTTTCGATAATCAATAAATTAGCCACTAAACTGCATACTGTGTAATTGTTTATAGGCTCCATTTTGTTCAAGCAATGCCTTATGGTTACCGCGCTCACGAATTTCACCGTGATCAATCACAAGAATTTCATCCGCATTTTCAATGGTTGATAAACGATGAGCGATTACGATAACAGTGCGATCTTTCTTCAATTCATCTAATGCAGATTGAATTGCTCGTTCTGACTCTGTATCTAGTGCAGATGTAGCTTCATCTAAAATTAATACTGGCGAATTACGCAATAAAGCACGAGCAATCGCTAAACGTTGACGTTGGCCACCGGACAGGCTCGCACCGTTTTCACCAATGACCGTATCAAAACCTTGTGGTAATTTTTCAATAAACTCTAAAGCATAAGCCGCTTTTGCTGCAGCGATAATTTCTTCGCGAGAATACTTATCTTGTGCTGCATAAGCAATATTATTCGCAATGGTATCATTAAATAAATGGACTTGTTGAGAAACCACAGCGCAGTTTTCACGTAAATTAGATAAACGATAATCTTGGATATTTACGCCATCCAGTAAAATTTCACCTTGATCAATATCGTAAAAACGCGTCACTAAATTAGCGATGGTTGATTTACCCGATCCAGAACGCCCCACTAGGGCTACGGTTTTTCCTGCTGGCACGCTGAAAGAAATATTATTTAATGCAAGTTCCTCTTTTCCTTGATATGCAAAACTCACATTTTTAAATTCTAGCGCACCTTTCGCTGGTTCAGCTTGGTAAGTCCCATTATCTTTTTCTGGTTCTAAATCTAAAATGGCAAATAGCGTTTGACACGCTGCCATTCCACGTTGGAATTGAGAGTTTACATTCGTTAAAGATTTTAATGGACGCATCATCGCCAACATAGATGAGAAAACCACCGTAAAAGAACCCGCACTTAGGTTATCTTCCGCAATCAACGGAGTCGTCGCTAAAAACAATACTGCCGCCAAAGCAAGAGAAGCAATAATCTGCACCACAGGATCGGAAATGGAATCGGCAGTGACCATTTTCATACCTTTACGACGCATATTGTTACTAACTTTATTAAAACGATCTTCCTCGACAAGCTGACCACCAAACGAAAGCACAACTTTATGTCCTTTCAACATTTGTTCGGTTGTCGCTGTTAATTCTCCCATTGAATCTTGTAAATTCTTACTCAATTTACGGAAAATTTTTGAGACGATGGTGATCAACACCGCAATAATTGGCCCGATAACAAATAAAACAAGGGTTAATTCCCAGCTTGTATAAAACATTACAGCCAATAGCGAAATAATATATGCCCCTTCTCGCACAATAGTAATCAAAGATCCTGAGGAAGAACTTGCAATCATCTCAGAATCATAAGTAATACGAGAAAGTAATTTACCTGTTGAATTTCTGTCAAAGAAACTCACTGGCATAAACATCAAATGTTTAAACAAGCGGCGACGCATTGTCATGACAACTTTGCCTGATACCCACGCCAAACAATAATTAGAAATAAAGTTGGTCACACCGCGCAAAATAATCATCCCAACGACGACAAAAGCCATAATTTTCAAAAATGAATGGTTTGCCTTGCCAAAACCATCGTCCAACAAAGGTTTTAACAAGTAAATCAAACCTGAATCAGCCAACGCATTCAAAACTAATGCAATGCCCGAAACAACAAGCCCCGCTTTAAAAGGTTTAATTGTTGGCCATAAACGCTTAAAAGTTTGTAAGGTTGAAAAATCATTTTCTTGTAATTTTTGCTCTTGCATAATCGCTATCTAATGGTAAAAATTGCGCGCATTGTACCTTTTATTCGCTCGAGAATCCAATTACACGTGCATACCAAGGGGAAAATTCTGTGCGTGCTTGTTGGATTTCTAATCGGTCTTTAAAAAAATTTACCCTTACTTGCCCTGAAATAGCGGTATTTTCCACCACACTTTTATAACGATGTAGCCTTTCTATAACCGAATAATGGGGGAATTTCCACGGATTCCAACGCCCACTAGAAATAATGGCTACATCTGGTCTAACCTGAGAAAGCAAGTATTCACTTGTCGATGTTTTACTCCCGTGATGCCCTACTTGTAACACATCAATTTTGCCTAAAGTTCGGGCAAAAATTTGCTCATTTTTTACTTCAGCATCGCCAGTCAACAAAACGCTATGCTTTCCATCATCAACTAAAATCACACAAGAATGGGGATTATCAGCTCGTGTCACAACGTTGTGAGGAGAAAGTATTTGAAAATGTAGCCCTTGCCAATGCCAATCACGTCCAGCAGTACAAAAAGTGTGGTAATTTTCCCCATAATTTTTTTGCGAAGGGGTAATCAATTCCGCATTGGGATACGCCTTTAAAATTGTCGAAGCACCACCTGCGTGATCGTTATCGTCGTGGCTTAAAATCAATTTTTCCAAAACAATCCCTTCTCTTTGTAAATAAGGCAAAATTTCCAACTCAGCCATACTTCCACATCGCCAAGAAGAACCCGTATCATAAAGAATCCCTTTACCATTTTTCACAATCAGCGTTGCCAAGCCCTGCCCCACATCTAAAGTATCTACCTGCCAAGTTGGTTTGCTCAATTGTTTAAACAACAAAATCATAAAACACAGCGAAATAATGCTGAAAGAACATCGCAAAACGTTGATTCGTTCATTTTTTAGCAAGGGTTTACTGAGATTCAATGTAAAAAATTTTGCTCGTTTTATTTGCCAGTTTGATGATGAAACCTCAGGTTCTCGATAAATACGCCAAATAATTAACATAAAGATTCCGCTACAAAGTGCGGTTAAAACCAATGCTAAATTAAATGAAACCGTGAGCCAATTTCCTTGAAAAACAGAAATTAACCCAGTAATTCCTTCAGCCAGCTTGTTTGCAAGTTGCCAAGAAAAACAAGCTCCATTAGTAAAAACAGCAAATAAAATCAAGGGTACGAGGAAAAAACTATAAAGTGGTACGGCAATAAGATTGGCTAAAAATCCACTCAGCGATAAGCCATTAAATAGAAAAAGTTGTAAAGGTGTAAAAAAGAGCAATAACCCAAATTGCAAATGAAATAAACTTAAAATCCACCGCACTTTTGGTGAAAAGGATCGATTTTTCCATTGAAAAAGAGAAAAAGGCACATAACGATACCATAGGATCAAACAAGCAACGGCTCCACAAGAAAGCCAAAAACTGACCGAAAGTGGCATTAATGGATCACAGAAAAGCAAGAATCCGACAACCAACGTAAAAAGCTTAAGAGGCGAATAATGTCGCCTCATTATTTGAATGAAGAAAACAAAAACAAGTGCTGAAATGGCACGAAAAGTGGGCACGCTAAAACCAGCCAAATACGCATAAATTAAAGAAAATAAAACGCCGAAAACTAAAGGAAAATAAGGATGAATAAAACGGGTGGGGAAAAATACTTGCACAACACGCACCAAATAAAATCCAATCCCCATAGCCAACCCAATATGTAAGCCAGAAATAGCAATAAGATGCGCGGTATTGGTTTGTTGGTAAATTGACCAAGTGGTTTTATCTAACCAAGCCCGTTCGCCAAAAGCTAACGCAATCAATAAACCTTGTAGAGATAATCCTTCCGTTTGCCTCTTTACTTGTTGCAATTTTTCTGCACGCAGTGATGAAACATCAGCAATTTTCACCGCACTTTTTACCGTTCCAACAGCAGTAATCCCTTCTGAAAAATACCATTGTTGCCGATCAAACCCACCAAAATTTAATCGAGCAGAAAGGGGGCGTAAGGAAATTTCAGCTTGCCAAATTTTCGATAATTGAGGCACCGCTTTCGCTTTCCAATTTAAAAAAATTCGTTGCTCTCGTAAGTTATCCGCCAATGTTGCTGTAGCAATGAGAGTTTGATAATCCTGTTGGTGCAAAATTTCTTGAATCTCAAAAGTCACCACTTGTTTTTGAGCGGTAACGCTTTGAGCCTGTTGTAACAAGCTGAATGCGGAATGATGTGTATAACCCAGAGAAACAACAAAAAAAGCAAGAAAAACTAAGAAATTTCTACGCAAAAAAATAAAAAGAAAAATCAAAGTAATCGCAATAACGAAAGCAACTTGCCAAGGCAATAGCCATGACTGCGGTAGAAATAATAACGTTAAATCCGCAACAATCAATAAGATAACCAAAGTTATTAAGTTTAATTTCATTTTTATCGCAATTTTAGGCTTATCGTTCTAAGCCTAAAATAGATTTATCTCTATGTGCAAAAGGTTGCTGGCGTTTCTGCGATCTATATCGCAAAAATAAATGTTGCAGGAAAATTTACTTGCTAAAACAAACAACTTCTGATATTTATACCGCCCTCAAAAATTGGGTTCCTAAAAGTGCTGTCAGGAACAAACTAAAATAACAAGACAGGAAGTCGTGAAGTTCACGCTTAAATTCTGTATGTATTAGGAGTGAGAGATGTCAAAAGCATCGTTGAGCTTGCTAGATTTAGCAGGCGTAAAGCCTTATCAAATGAAAAAAGATGAAGAATATATGAGTGAAGATCAAATTCTTCATTTCAGAAAAATTCTTAATGCTTGGCATGAGCAAATCGTGGAAGAAGCTTCTCGCACCGTTGCACATATGCAGGATGAAGTGACCAATTTCCCCGATCCCGCAGACCGAGCAACTCAGGAAGAGGAATTCAGTCTAGAATTACGTAATCGCGATCGCGAACGTAAACTAATGAAAAAAATTGAAGCAACCTTGAAGAAACTTGATACCGATGATTTTGGTTACTGTGATTGTTGTGGTGAAGAAATTGGCATTCGCCGTTTAGAAGCACGCCCAACAGCAGATCTTTGCATTGATTGCAAAACTTTAGCTGAAATCCGCGAAAAACAAGTCGCTGGTTAATTCATTCTATTGAAAAATACAAAAGTGCGGTTAAAATTAGCCGCACTTTTTTGCATTTAAAATTTCGGAAAAATCCCCTTGTCTTTTTCTTTATGAAAAAGAGCCAAGTCATTTATTTCCAACTAAAAAAACGGAGTAAATTATTCTTACTTATATCAAAAATTTGTTTGGCAAGAAGACAAAAAAATCAAAAGAGGTTGCCAAAACAAGTGCTCATTCTAAACGAGTTGAGCGTTCTAATAATCAAATGCCAAAAGCACGGGCCAAAAAATCAGAACAAACACACCGCTACGATAAAAATGTGATTAAAGCGGCTCAATTTGGTATTTCACCGCGTGATTTTAGCCGTAATGCACTCACCGTAGTGGAAAAACTGCAACGTCAAGGTTTCGAAGCTTATATCGTCGGTGGATGTATCCGCGATTTATTGCTCGGCAAAAAACCAAAAGATTTTGATGTTGCAACAAACGCTCGCCCTGAGCAAATCCAAAATATTTTCCAACGCCAATGTCGTTTAGTAGGTCGCCGTTTCCGATTAGCACATATTATGTTTGGTCGAGATATTATTGAAGTTGCTACTTTCCGTGCCAATCACAGTGATGCTCGCAATGAAAATCAAGCGAAACAGAGCAATGAAGGCATGTTACTGCGCGATAATGTTTACGGTACGATCGAACAAGATGCAGAACGCCGAGACTTTACGGTCAATGCGCTGTATTACAATCCGCAAGACAATACCTTACGTGATTATTTTGATGGTATTCAGGATCTAAAAGCGGGAAAACTACGCTTAATCGGTGATCCAGTTACTCGTTATCAAGAAGATCCTGTGCGCATGCTACGCTCAATTCGTTTCATGGCAAAACTTGATATGTTCCTTGAAAAACCGAGCGAACAGCCAATTCGTGAACTTGCGCCTTTATTAAAAAATATTCCGCCAGCTCGCTTATTTGATGAAAGTTTAAAATTATTACAAGCAGGACAAGGGGTAAAAACCTATCGTTTATTACGCCAATATGGTTTATTTGAACAACTTTTCCCTGCATTAAGCCCATATTTTACAGAGAAAGAAGATAGCTTTGCAGAACGCATGATCGTCACCGCACTTACTTCTACGGATGAACGTGTTGCGGATAAACTTCGTATTAATCCTGCATTCTTATTTGCGGCATTTTTCTGGTATCCATTACGCGAAAAAGTGGAAATCTTGAAAAATGAAGGCGGTCTAAATAACCATGATGCTTATGCTTTGGCGGGGAATGAAGTTTTAGATTTATTCTGTCGCGCTTTGGCTGCACCACGTCGTCATACTGCGGTCATTAGGGACATTTGGTTCTTACAACTACAATTATTGAAACGTACTGGCTCAGCACCAATGCGCACCATGGAACATCCCAAATGCCGTGCTGGCTTTGATTTACTAGCTATGCGTGCGGAAATTGAAGGTGGTGAAACGATTGAATTAGCCAAATGGTGGCACGAATATCAATTCAGCAATAGCGAACAGCGCGAACAGTTAGTACACGAGCAACAACGCTTACATCCTAAACCAAAGAAAAAATACTATCGTCCACGCTGTCGTAAAACAACGCGCTCAGCAGAATAAGGGAAGAGATGATTACTGCATATATTGCCCTTGGTAGCAATTTGAATACACCAGTAGAACAATTACATGCTGCGCTTAAAGCGATAAGTCAGTTACTAAACACACATTTGGTAACGACGAGCTCTTTTTATAAAAGCAAACCACTCGGCCCACAAGATCAACCCGATTATGTGAATGCCGTTGCAAAAATTAAAACCGCCCTTAGCCCGCTTGCACTATTAGATGAATTGCAACGCATTGAAAATGAGCAAGGTCGAGTACGTTTACGTCGCTGGGGTGAGCGTACGTTAGATTTGGATATTTTGCTTTACGGCAACGAAATCATTCAAAACGAACGCCTAACAATTCCTCATTATGATATGCATAATCGTGAGTTTGTCATTGTGCCGTTATTTGAAATCGCATCGGATTTGGTCTTACCTAACACTCAACCACTAGCAGATTTGGTCAAGCAATTTGATGACCATGAAATGATAAAATTAAATCCCTAGAAATTTCACCGCACTTTTATGAACCTCAAAAGTGCGGTAGAATCTGCCCACATTTTTCTTCATTCATGACCCGTTATGGAAAGCTTAACTCAATATATCCCTGATGAATTTTCTATGCTCCGCTTCGGCAAAAAATTTGCGGAAATTCTTCTAAAATTGCATACCGAAAAAGCAATTATGGTTTATCTTAACGGTGATCTTGGGGCAGGAAAAACAACACTGACACGCGGAATGCTGCAAGGTATCGGCCATCAGGGTAATGTAAAAAGCCCAACTTATACGCTGGTTGAAGAATACAATATTGCTGGCAAAATGATTTATCATTTTGATTTATATCGTTTAGCAGATCCTGAAGAGCTCGAATTTATGGGCATTAGAGATTATTTTAATACGGATAGCATCTGCTTAATTGAATGGTCTGAAAAAGGCCAAGGCATATTGCCGGAAGCAGATATTTTAGTGAATATTGATTATTACGATGATGCACGAAATATTGAATTAATCGCACAAACAAACTTAGGTAAAAATATTATAAAAGCATTCTCTAATTAATTTATTTATGAAAACTAAAATTTTATTTTTTCTTTTTTTCTCAACGTTTAGCTTCTCTCTTTTTGCAGCCCCAATTACGATTGCGATTGACCCAGGTCATGGAGGAAAAGATCCAGGTGCAATCAGCCGAAACTTGGGCATTTATGAAAAAAACGTCACCCTTTCGATTGCAAAAGAGTTAAAAGCCTTACTCGATAAAGATCCAAATTTTCGTGGCGTATTAACACGAAGCGGTGATTACTATATTTCCGTGCCTGAACGTTCAGAAATCGCACGTAAATTTAAAGCGAATTATCTCATTTCCATTCATGCGGATTCATCTGAATCACCTGAACGTCGCGGTGCATCAGTCTGGGTGTTGTCAAACCGTCGAGCCAATGATGAAATGGGTCAATGGTTAGAAGACGATGAAAAACGCTCCGAATTACTCGGTGGCGCAGGAAAAGTGCTTTCACACAATAACGATAAATACCTAGATCAAACTGTGCTTGATTTACAATTTGGTCATAGCCAACGTACAGGTTATGAACTTGGTAAACATATTTTAAGTCATTTCTCAAAAGTGACGACCTTAAGCCGCAGCGTTCCTCAACACGCAAGCCTTGGCGTTTTACGTTCACCCGATATTCCTTCCGTATTAGTGGAGACAGGTTTTCTATCAAATTCTGATGAAGAACAAAAACTTAACTCCCCTGCTTATCGCCGTCGTATCGCCTATATGATTTATGAGGGATTAGTGGTTTTCCGTGGCGGAAAAGCCAAATCTTTCATTAGTGATGATATTGTTCAGAATAGCAAACAAAGTGATACAAAAAATACTGAAAAAAATGACCGCACTTCTGATAAAAATACCAATGAGAACAGCGTAAAAGATAGTGGACTTCGCCACACCGTCAAAAATGGGGAAAGTTTAGGAAGCCTTGCGAATAAATATGATGTCAAAGTGGCGGACATTGTGGCGTTAAATAAATTAAAACGCGAAGCGCTTTGGATTGGTGAAACTATCAAAATTCCAGATAATGGAAAAACTCAAAAGGCACAAGATGAAAAAATAAATTCATCAAAAAATAAAGAAAGTGCGGTGAAAAAAGCAGAGAAAACGACTGAGAAAAGCAATACTTTAAAAGTAGAAAAATCAGAAAATAAAACGGATAAAAATAAATCCTCAAATAAAACGAAAAAAGAGGAAACCTCATCCAATAAAAAATCTGATGAGAAAAAAGAAATTCCGCTTTACCATGTCATTCAAAAAGATCAGACAATCTATGCTGTATCGCGAGAATACAATATTTCAGTCAGCCAAATTTTAAAGCTGAATCCAAAATTAAAAGATGGTAAAGCCCTGAGCGGACAAAAAATTAAATTAAGAGAAAAATAAATGCCAATTAAAATTCTTTCCCCACAACTTGCTAACCAAATTGCTGCCGGTGAAGTGGTAGAACGCCCTGCGTCTGTGGTGAAAGAATTAGTGGAAAATAGCCTTGATGCAGGTGCAAATAAAATCCAAATCGATATCGAAAATGGTGGGGCAAATTTAATTCGCATTCGTGACAACGGCTGTGGCATTCCAAAAGAAGAATTAAGCCTGGCGTTAGCCCGACACGCTACTAGCAAAATAGCCGATCTTGACGATCTAGAAGCCATTTTAAGTTTGGGCTTTCGAGGCGAAGCATTGGCGAGTATCAGCTCTGTATCGCGCTTAACACTGACTTCTCGCACCGAAGCGCAAACTGAAGCTTGGCAAGTTTATGCGCAAGGTCGTGATATGGAAACCACAATCAAACCCGCATCACATCCTGTCGGCACAACAGTTGAAGTCGCCAATCTTTTTTTCAACACACCAGCCCGTAGAAAATTTTTGCGCACAGATAAAACAGAATTTGCTCATATTGATGAAGTCATTCGCCGCATTGCTTTAACAAAATTCAATACGGCATTTACATTAACGCATAATGGGAAAATCATCCGTCAATATCGTCCTGCTGAAGAGCTCAACCAGCAACTAAAACGTGTCGCCGCTATTTGTGGGGATGATTTTGTCAAAAATGCCTTACGAATTGATTGGAAACACGATGATTTACACTTATCGGGCTGGGTGGCCACACCAAATTTTAGTCGAACTCAAAATGATTTAAGTTATTGCTACATTAATGGCCGAATGGTGCGAGATAAAGTGATCAGCCATGCTATTCGACAAGCCTATGCTCAATATTTACCAACGGATGCTTATCCTGCGTTTGTGTTGTTTATTGACTTAAACCCGCATGATGTGGATGTCAATGTTCACCCAACCAAACATGAAGTGCGCTTTCACCAACAACGCCTCATTCATGATTTCATTTACGAAGGTATCAGCCATGCGCTAAACAATCAAGAACAGCTTAATTGGCACAAAGACCAAAGTGCGGTAGAAAATCACGAAGAAAATACGGTGCGTGAACCCCAACCGAATTACAGCATTCGTCCTAATCGAGCAGCTGCGGGGCAAAATATCTTTGCGCCACAATATCATGAAAAACCACAGCAAAATCAATCGCACTTTTCTAACACACTAGTGTTGCCAAATCATGTAAGTACTGGTTATCGAGATTACCGTTCTGATGCACAGAGTAAAACTGAGCAACGTTTATATGGTGAATTGTTACGTACATTACCGCCTACAGAACAAAAGGATATATCGAATACAGCACAACAAAATATTTCAGATACAGCTAAAATCATCTCAACTGAAATAATTGAGTGCTCATCACATCTGCGCGCCCTTTCACTTATTGAAAATCGCGCGTTGTTATTACAACAGAACCAAGATTTCTTTTTGCTTTCATTGGAAAAATTACAACGCTTGCAATGGCAATTGGCTTTACAACAAATACACATTGAACAACAGCCTTTATTGATTCCAATTGTGTTTCGCTTAACTGAATCACAATTTCAAGCATGGCAACAATATTCAGATGACTTCAAAAAAATTGGCTTTGAATTTATCGAAAATCAAGCACAATTACGCTTAACCTTAAATAAAGTGCCAAGTTTATTGCGTACACAAAATCTACAAAAATGCGTGATGGCAATGCTGACTAGAGAGGAAAATTCATCACCATTTTTAACCACGCTTTGCGCACAATTAGAATGTAAAACCTTTAACGCTTTAGCGGATGCACTCAATTTATTAAGCGATACAGAACGTTTACTCACGCAAACAAATCGCACGGCATTTACCCAGTTGCTAAAACCTGTTAACTGGCAGCCTTTATTAAACGAAATTTAGATTCTTCATGAAACCAACCGCAATTTTTTTAATGGGCCCAACAGCCTCAGGCAAAACAGATTTAGCTATTCAACTACGTAGCCAACTTCCAGTCGAAGTGATTAGTGTGGATTCAGCGCTCATTTATAAGGGAATGGATATTGGCACAGCGAAACCATCAAAAGAAGAACTTGAGCTTGCGCCTCACCGATTGATCGATATTTTAGATCCGTCAGAAAGCTATTCCGCAATGAATTTTCGCGATGATGCGCTACGAGAAATGGCAGATATTACTGCACAAGGCAAAATTCCATTATTAGTGGGCGGCACGATGTTGTATTACAAAGCCTTAATCGAAGGGCTTTCTCCCTTGCCTTCTGCTGATGAAAATATTCGTGCAGAGATCGAACAAAAAGCAGCTCAACAAGGTTGGGCAGCATTGCATACGGAACTCGCCAAAATCGATCCTATTTCTGCCGCCCGAATTAATCCAAGTGATTCTCAACGAATCAATCGTGCTTTAGAAGTTTTTTATATCACAGGAAAATCACTCACAGAGCTGACGGAAGAAAAAGGCGAAGCCTTGTCTTATGATTTTGTGCAATTTGCAATTGCGCCGCAAGATCGTCATATTTTGCATGACCGCATTGAACAACGCTTTCATAAAATGATTGAACTAGGCTTTCAAGCAGAAGTGGAAAAACTTTATGCGCGTGGCGATTTAAATATTAATCTACCGTCAATTCGCTGTGTGGGCTATCGTCAAATGTGGGAATATTTGCAAGGTGATTACGATCACGAGGAAATGATTTTCCGTGGTATTTGCGCAACGCGCCAGCTAGCTAAACGCCAGCTCACTTGGCTACGCGGTTGGAAAACGCCAATACAATGGCTGGATAGTTTGCAACCTCAACAAGCGAAAGATACCGTATTACGTCACTTAGATTTCTATCAAAAAGGTTAGAAAAAATGACCGCACTTTCTGCCCTCATTGAACAAAAATTACAATCTCTTGGCACAATTCTGTGCCAATCTTTTCCAGAACTTTCCCCAGAAAAAATTCACGACGCCATTCAACAAAATTCAACTCATCCTGAGCAGCCTGCTCATCAATTAGGCTATGCTATGGCAATGTCTGACTTTGTAGAAAAAGTCTTGCAAAAATACCCACACTTAGTGAAACAATGGTGGAAAAAATCCCCCAGTTTTGCAGATTGCTCTGCCTATACTGAACTTCTGAATAGAGAGTTAACCAATGTACATGACGAAACCGTACTCTATCAAACATTACGCCAATTCCGTAACATTGAAATGGCAAAATTAAGTTTTTGTCAAAGTTTGAATCTTGCCACTGTAGAAGAAATTTTTGTTCATCTTTCACAACTTGCAGAAAGTTTAATTATCGCTGCCCGCGATTGGCTTTATCATCAAGCCTGTGCGGAAATGGGGACTCCAATGGATGAACAAGGCAATCCGCAACAACTTTATATTCTAGGAATGGGGAAACTTGGTGGCTTTGAACTAAATTTTTCCTCGGATATTGATTTAATTTTTACTTATCCATCACAAGGGAATACGTCTATTGAAAATACGAATGCTCGACGTTCTGTGGATAATGGAAAATTTTTTACGCGTTTAGGACAACGCCTTATTTCTGCCTTAGATGAATTTACCTCTGATGGTTTTGTGTATCGAACCGATATGCGCTTGCGTCCATTTGGTGACAGCGGTGCGCTTGTTCTCAGCTTTGCGGCAATGGAACAATATTATCAAGATCAAGGTCGAGATTGGGAACGCTATGCGATGATCAAAGGGCGAATATTGGGTGCACAAACAAAGGATCCCAACGTTTCAAAATTACAAAAAATGTTACGCCCTTTTGTCTATCGCCGTTACATTGACTTTAGTGTGATTCAATCTTTACGCGAAATGAAAGGCAAAATTGAGCGAGAAGTACGCCGTCGTGGTTTGAAAGATAATATTAAATTGGGTGCAGGGGGGATTCGTGAAGTCGAATTTATCGTACAAGTGTTTCAACTCATTCGAGGCGGGCGAGAAATCAATCTGCAACAACATTCACTCTTAAAGATCTTGCCTGAAATTACCAAACTAGGATTAATTACCGAGCAACAATTCCACGACTTACGTGAAAGTTATATTTTTTTACGCCGCGTAGAAAACATTCTACAAGCTATTAATGATCAACAAACTCAAACACTACCAACCGATGAAATAGATCAAATTCGTTTAGTCGAAGCATGTAAAACATTCACCTGTTTAAATGAAAATAATCAAACCATTGAAAAACATTATCCAATAGAAAATTGGGACGATTTTTACCGCACTTTGCAACAAAAACAAGAAAAAGTGCGAGCGGTATTTACTCAATTAATCGGTGATGAACAAGATGAGCCTTCACAAACTGATAGCCAATGGCAAGATTTTTTAGAATCAGATTTTGAGGATATTGAACAAACATTATTAGAGAGTGGTGTATCAGAAAATAATATTGATGAAGTTTTAGAAAAGCTTGCTCAATTCAAAGACAGCCTAAATCACAGAGTGATTGGTTCGCGTGGGCGTGATGTTTTGAGCCATTTAATGCCAATAGTACTTGCACTTATTTTTGAACAAGAAAATTACCGCACTTTGCTCCCCCGAATTCTGAACATTATTGAAAAAATTTCGAGTCGCACGACTTATTTAGAATTATTATTGGAAAATCCTCGTGCCCTTCAGCAAGTTATTGAACTTTGTGCACAGTCTCAACTTATTTCAGAACAACTTGCTCGCCACCCTATCTTATTAGATGAATTGCTTAATACAGAAGCGCTACGCCATCCGTTGCCATTTACCCAATATCCTGCAGAGTTACACCAATATTTGCTTCGTTTACCACCTGATGATGAAGAACAGCTTATTGATGCTTTACGTCAATTTAAACAAGCAACCCTATTAAAAGTGGCCGCAGCAGATATTTTGGGGGCATTACCGGTGATGAAGGTAAGCGATCATTTAACCTATCTTGCCGAAGCGATTATTGAAGTCGTTGTAAATCTAGCTTGGAAACAAGTTTCCTCTAGATTTGGCGTACCTGAACATTTACAAAATGATGAAAAAGGATTTTTAGTGATTGGTTATGGAAAACTGGGAGGTATTGAACTCGGTTATAAATCCGATTTAGACCTGGTATTTTTGTACGATGCCGTAGAAAGTCAAACAACAGGTGGTAAAAAAGTGATTGATAGCAATCAATTTTACCTGCGTTTGGCACAAAAGATTGTGAGTATTTTCAGCATAAATACTTCCGCTGGCGTACTTTATGAGGCAGATATGCGCCTACGCCCGTCTGGCGATGCTGGCTTAATTGGCTGCTCTCTTTCTGCATTTGCCCATTATCAATTGAATGAAGCTTGGACATGGGAAAAACAAGCGCTTGTGCGTGCTCGCCCTGTATTTGGTGAATCATCTCTTAAAGATAAATTTGAGCATATCCGCCAGCAAGTACTTTCTGCATCACGAGATATTGAGCAATTAAAGCGAGATGTTGTGGAAATGCGAGAAAAAATGTTCACGCATTTGTCTCATTCAAAAGATGGTGAATTCAATCTTAAAACAGATCGCGGTGGTATCACTGATATTGAATTTATCGCTCAATATTTAATGCTTGCCAATGCTCCGCAAAACCCACAACTAACAAAATGGTCAGACAACGTACGTATTTTCGATGATATAGCTGAGGGTCAAATTATTAGCCAAACAGACTGCGACACCTTAAAACAATGTTATGTCGATTTACGCAATGCTATTCACCATTCAAATTTGATAGGTAAATCCTCCGTTGTGGATAAAACTGAATTTGTCAAAGAGCGGTCATTTATTCAAACATTTTGGGATAAGCTATTTAGTTCATAAAATACTAATTAAATCCCATTTTAATGAACTAAATCTAACATTTCCTGTGCATTGGCTAAGGCTAATTCTGTAATTTCACTTCCGCCCAAGAGTCTTGCCAAGGCTGGTACACGTTCAGCTTGTGAAAGTGCGGTCATTTGTGTTTCAGTTTTATTATCCACAGTAAATTTTTCTACATTGAACTGATGGTGGCCATGACAAGCAACCTGTGGCAAGTGAGTTACGCATAATACTTGGCAACGTTCACTTAATTGACGTAAAAGTTTTCCGACAACACTGGCTGTTTTTCCGCTAATGCCCACGTCCACTTCATCGAAAATTAACGTTGGAATAGCCGATTGATCAGAAGTTAAAACTTGAATCGCTAAAGAAATACGAGAAAGCTCACCACCAGAGGCAATTTTAGCTAACGGTTGAGGTTGTTGACCTAAATTACTACGCAAAGTAAAAATCACATTATCCGCACCGTTTGCTCCTACTTTATCTAAATCCGTATTCAACTCTACATAAAATTCAGCATTTTCCATTGCAAGTTGTTTTATCGACTGCGTGACATTCTGCGCTAAGCGAGCTGCAGATTGCTGACGACTTGCAGTTAATGCTTTAGCCGTTACTTGCATTTGTTCAAATGCGAGTTTTTCTTGCTCAATCAACATATCTTCACTTTCAGAAAAATCTAAAAGTGCGGTTAATTCTGCTTTTAATTTTTTGTGATGTTCCACAAGATCTTCAGGCTTAACTTGGTGTTTACGAGCAAGTTGTAAAGCCTGACTAATTCTTTGTTCGATTTCCTGTAAAAGTTGAGGATCTTGCTCGATATTACTTGATAAATTTCGCACTTCACTGGTTGCTTCTTGCACTTGAATCAACGCGTCATTCAACATACTTTGCACTTCAGCATATTGCGGATCAAGTTCAGCTAATTCATCAATATATTGTGTCGCACGATAAAGCAAACTATCGATATTTACCGTGTCATTTTCACTTAAAATTTGCAGGGCTGATTGAGAAAGTTGAGTTAACTGTTCACTGCTAGATAAACGACGTTGTTCATCTTCTAATTCTAAATATTCATTTGATCGAAGATTAAATTCATCTAACTCATCTACTTGATACTGTAAAAGTTGTTTACGTGCTTCATTTTCTGCCACTTTTTGTTGAAAGGTTTTTACTTGATTTTGAAGATTTTTCCATGCCTGATAATCTTCACGCATTTTCACAAGTAATTCAGGATGTGCGGCAAAATTATCAACTAACTGAAGCTGATAGTCATTTTTTAGCAATAATTGGGAAGCATGCTGCCCATTAATATGAACAAGATATTGACCAATTTCTTTTAATTGAGAAGCGGATACAGGAGTGCTATTAATAAAAGCTTTAGAACGTCCGTCTGCATTAATCACACGACGCAAAATACACTCAGTGGGATTATCTGGATCTTGTAATTCTTGATCATTCAACCATTGATAAGCAGGATTATGCGATTCTAGTTGGAAAGTTGCACAAATTTCTGCGCGTTCTTGCCCTTCTCGTACCATTGAGGTTTCTACTCTTTGTCCGAAACATAAACCTAAAGCATCAATGGCGATAGATTTACCTGCTCCAGTTTCCCCAGTAATAACAGACATTCCTTTCGCCAATTCGATATCAAGCTGGCGAACAATCGCAAAATTATTGATAGTAAGTTGAGTAAGCATAGCAAAATCCTTTAACTGTATATCAATCATATTACAACTGATTTAATTTACAGTAAAGGATTTTTTTACAGTGTTTTAAGATACACTTCGACTATGCTTTTTTATAAAAATTAAAATGATTTCAACCAACCTAATTTGGTACTTAATACATTGTAATAATTATAATTTTTTAGATGAAGCAATCGGAGTTTATGCTCGCTTTTTTGAATATGCACCACGTCATCAGGCGTAAAAGGTAAGGCTATTTGACTATCACAGCCTACTTCCAATTGAGATGTATTATGCTCAGCAAAACGAATCGATATTTTGCTATCACCATCAATAACAAGAGGACGAGAAGTCAATGTATGTGGAAACATTGGCACTAGCGCAATGGCATTAAGGTTCGGTGTCAAAATAGGTCCACCAGCGGAAAGAGAATAAGCCGTAGAGCCTGTTGGAGTAGAAACAATTAATCCATCAGAACGTTGGGAAAATGCAAACTTATCATTGATATATACATGAAAATCGATCATATGCGCAATTTTCGCAGGGTGGATAACCGCCTCATTCACTGCATTACCTGTCGATACAATTTCACCTGCACGCTCAATTTTTGCTTCTAATAAAAAACGTTCTTCCACGAAGAATTCACCTCGTTCTAAACAAGCTTCAAGTTGAGCATAGGCATTTTTCGGGTCAATATCTGTTAAAAATCCCAAATTACCACGGTTGATACCAATCAATGGAATATCATATTTTGCTAATACGCGAGCACGGCCCAACATATTACCATCCCCACCAATCACGATAACCAACTGTGCTTGGCAACCAATTTCATCAAGTGTTGCGAGATTTTCTGCAGGAAGCCCCAGTTTTTCAGCAACATCTTTTTCCATTATTACTTGATAGCCGCGTTCCGTTAACCAGTGAAACAAATTTTTGTGCATTTGTAGGTTAATGTCATTTCTAGGTTTTCCTACAAGTCCAATGGTTTTAAAGGAACGATATAAATTATTCATAAAATAAACCGCACTTGAATTTAACATTTTCGTCATTATATAGTTTTTTGTTAGACTATAGCTAACGACTATGGCGAATTTTGTATTTACGGAGAAAAAAATGTCAGAACAAGAACAAAAAATTGAAACCCCAGAAGTAGAAAAGCAAGAAGACTCTGTTGTGGAAGAAACACAACAAACAGAGCCTTCTCAAGAACTTGATCCTTTAGAAGAAGCAATTGCCCGAGTGCAAGAACTTGAAGAGCAGCTAAAAAATCAAATAGAAGAAGCGGCAAACAAAGAACAGGATATTTTACTTCGCTCTCGTGCTGAAATTGAAAACCTTCGTCGTCGTACTGAACAAGACGTAGAAAAAGCACATAAATTCGCATTGGAAAAATTCTCAAAAGACATTTTGAATACTATCGATAACCTAGAGCGTGCCCTTGCCACTCCAGCAAATAAAGAAGATGAAACCGTAAAAGCGTTATTTGACGGCGTAGAACTGACCTTAAAAGAATTAGTTTCAACCGTCGGGCGTTTTGGTGTGGAAGCTGTAGGTGTTGTCGGAGAAGCATTTAATCCTGACTTACATCAAGCCATTTCAATGCAACCTGCTGAAGGCTTTGAAAGCAATCAAATTAGCGTCGTATTGCAAAAAGGCTACACCTTAAATGGTCGAGTCATTCGCCCTGCTATGGTAATGGTGGCAGCTTAATTTATATTTTGTCTAAAAAGCGGTCGGTTTTTCGGCCGTTTTTACCAATTACTCCATAAGGATCCGCAATGGTTGATTTCGATCTCACCCCTTTAAAAAAGGCTATTTTACGGTTAGAAGAGGGTTTAATTCGTTATCAAGAAGACATTTCTGACATTCAAATTCGCGATGGCTTGGTTCAACGCTTTGAATTTACGTATGAAATTAGCCATAAAACCCTTAAACGTTATTTAGAAAAAACCTCCGCTAACCCTGATGAATTTGATGAAATGACTTTTCAAAATATCATCCGATTAGGAAATGAAAAAAATCTATTAATGAGAGATTGGACACATTGGCGAAAATTTCGAGATATGCGAAGCCGTACTAGCCACACTTACGATGAAGAAACAGCAATTCAAGTTGTTTCTGGCATACCTGAATTTTTACAAGAAGCCAAATTTTTACAAAAGGCTCTACAAGAGAAATTAGATGCTTATCATTTCTAGTCAAGAGCTTGAGATTATCAAAGCAATTTTACAACGCTATGTGCCCGAACATTCTGTTTGGGCATTTGGTTCACGTGTTAAAGGCACGACAAAACCCTATTCAGATTTAGATTTGGCCATCATAACAAACACCCCGCTTAATTTACAAACTCACGCCGATCTAGTTGATGCCTTTTCCGAATCTGACTTGCCTTGGCGCGTTGATCTTGTAGATTGGTCATTAACTAGCGAAAAATTTAAACAAATCATTTTAAATTGTTACGAAGTCATTCAGTAATCTATTCCCTCAGTCAAAACTTTGATCTCGCTCACAAAATCAAAAAATATTTGAGAAAAGTTCTCAACAACTTAATTTGATATTTTTCTAATAAAATCAATCTCTAACAAAATTCTCTTGCAATGAAACGCCTAAAAACACTACATATTGTGTGTTGATTATCTTTTTAGATCTATATATAGTGCACTCCGCATTTCAAAAACACTATATATTGGAGCTATATCATGAGTAACTTTGGGGTCATCAAGCGCGATGGTTCTCGTGCGGAATTTGAGATTCAACGTATCATCAATGCCATTAAAAAAGCCGCAAGTGCGGTCAATATTTCCGATGAATTTTATTGCCACCAAATTGGGCAAGAAGTAGGAAATGAAATTTTCACCCATCATCAAGGCGAGATTGATATTAATCAGATTCAAAAAATCGTTGAAGATAAATTGATGGCAAGTCGTTATCCCGAGGTTGCTCGTGCGTATATCGAATATCGTCATGATCGTGATTTAGCTCGCGAAAAACGTAGCCAGCTAACAAAAGAAATTGAAGGTTTGATTGAACAAAGCAACATCGAATTACTTAACGAAAACGCCAATAAAGACGCGAAAGTGATTCCAACACAACGTGATTTGCTTGCTGGGATTGTGGCAAAACATTATGCCAAGCACCATATTCTTCCACGCGATGTAGTAGAGGCTCACGAAAAAGGTGAAATTCATTATCACGATTTAGATTACGCGCCGTTCTTCCCAATGTTTAACTGTATGTTAGTTGATTTAGAAGGGATGCTTTCTCGTGGTTTTAAAATGGGTAATGCGGAAATCGAACCCCCTAAATCTATCGGCACCGCAACGGCAGTGACAGCACAAATTATCGCCCAAGTCGCCAGCCATATTTACGGTGGCACAACCATTAACCGTATTGATGAAGTGCTTTCCCCTTATGTGCAAATCAGTTACGAAAAACACCTCAAACATGCCCAAGAATGGAACGTGCCTGATGTTGAAGGTTACGCAAAAGCATTGATTGAAAAAGAATGTTTCGATGCCTTCCAATCTTTAGAATATGAAGTTAATACACTGCATACTTCGAATGGACAAACACCATTTGTGACCTTTGGTTTTGGTTTAGGTACAAGCTGGCAATCCCGCTTAATTCAGCAAGCTATTTTGAAAAATCGGATTCGTGGACTTGGAAAAAATCATAAAACGCCAGTCTTTCCAAAACTTGTTTTCACCATTAAAAAAGGCTTGAACCAAACTCAAGGCGATCCGAACTACGATATCAAACAACTCGCATTGGAATGTGCATCAAAACGTATGTATCCAGATATTCTCAATTACGATCAGGTTGTCAAAGTTACGGGCTCTTTTAAAGCCCCAATGGGATGCCGTAGCTTTTTAGGTGCATACGAAGAAAAAGGCCACGAAATTCACGATGGGCGTAATAATCTTGGCGTGGTGAGTTTGAATTTACCGCGTATCGCATTGGAGTCTAAAAACGAAGAAGATTTCTACCGCACTTTGGATGAACGTTTGGCTATTGCGAAAAAAGCATTAATGACGCGAGTTGCCCGCCTTGAAAATACTAAAGCTCGCGTTGCTCCCATTCTTTATATGGAAGGCGCATGCGGAGTGCGGTTAAAAGCGGATGAAAATGTGGCACAAATTTTCAAAAATGGACGTGCCTCTATTTCTCTCGGCTATATCGGTATTCACGAAACCATTAATGCGCTATATAACAAAGGGCATATTTTTGATGATGAACAATTACGCGAAAAAGGCATTGCGATTGTTCGCCACCTTAGCGAGGCAGTTAAACGCTGGCAAAAAGAAACAGGCTATGCCTTCAGCCTTTACTCCACGCCAAGTGAAAACTTATGCGACCGCTTCTGCCGTCTAGATACCAAAAAATTTGGCGTGATTGAAGGCGTAACGGATAAAGGCTACTACACGAATAGTTACCACTTAGATGTAGAAAAGAAAGTGAATCCTTACGATAAACTAGATTTCGAAATGGCATATCCCCCACTCGCCAGCGGCGGTTTTATTTGCTACGGTGAATATCCAAATATTCAACACAACTTAAAAGCATTGGAAGATGTGTGGGATTATAGCTACGATCGCGTGCCTTACTACGGCACAAACACACCGATTGACGAATGTTATGAATGTGGTTTCACTGGCGAATTTGAATGTACCAGTAAAGGTTTTGTTTGCCCGAAATGTGGCAATCACGATAGCACAAAAGTGTCTGTCACTCGTCGCGTCTGTGGCTATCTGGGTAGCCCTGATGCCCGCCCATTTAATGCGGGAAAACAGGAAGAAGTGAAGAGAAGAGTTAAACACCTTTAATTAACACCCTAGCAATAGCACGCATTTTTTAATGCGTGCTTTTTATTACCAACTTTGGCATTCCCCAAAATCTTCGCTAAAATAACCGCACTTTTTCTTATCCTCGAGGCAAGCAATATGTCAGATATTCTCAATAACCTCATTCATCTTCTTAAACTTGAAAAAATTGATGATTTAATCTTTCGTGGTGAAAGCCAAGATTTAGGTTTTCGTCAAGTATTTGGTGGACAAGTTGTGGCTCAAGCATTATCAGCGGCAATGCAGGTGGCGCCAGAAGATCGTATTTTACATTCTTGTCATGCCTATTTTCTTGCTCCTGGAGACAGCCAATATCCGATTATTTACGATGTGGAAACCTTGCGTGAAGGGCGTAACTTTTCTGCATTACGCGTAAAAGCCATTCAACATAAAAATACCATTTGTCATGTAACCGCTTCTTTCCAAGTGCCTGAAAAAGGTTTTGAACATCAAAATACGATGCCAAATGTTGGTACACCTGAAGACTTTACAGATGAAAATGTGATGCTACAAAAAGTGGCTCAAACCTTGCCAGAACCACTCAATGAAAAATTTGCCGCAGAGCGTCCATTTGAGGTACGTACCAAATATTTGAATAACCCATTTAACGGGACAAAATTGCCAGCCGAGCAATATTCTTGGTTTAAAACCAATGGTGAAACGCCGCTTGATATAAAAATTCAGCAATGTTTATTAGCTTATTTTTCCGATTTTCACTGTATTTTGACCGCACTTCATCCGCATGAAAAAGGCTTTTTACAAAAAGGAATGAAAGTGGCAACTATTGATCATAGTATTTGGTTCCATCGTCCGTTTGATTTAAATCACTGGCATTTGCACGCAATTGAAAGCAATAATGCGTTTGGAGGGCGAGGCTTGGCACGCGGGCAAATTTTCTCACAAGATGGTCAATTAATCGCGACAACACAACAAGAAGGCTTGATCCGTTTTAACGAATAAGAGAGAAAAAATGACCGCACTTATTACACAATTTTGGCAACAAGTTGAAACCGCACTAAAAACAGCGAATCCACAAGAAAAATGCAGCTTAGTTAATGATCTCTACGATAATCTTCTGCCACAAATTCAGTTGATTAAATTAGAAGATTTTCCCGAAGTCGTGCCGCAAGATAATATTGCTGCTTTTCCTGAAAAACCGCTCTTAGTTGCACCCAAAGATGTACCTAAACGTTCTTTTGCCACAGAAGAAGGCTATGCAGCGACATTGCACGCTATCGCACATATTGAGTTTAATGCGATCAATTTAGGCCTAGATGCCGCTTGGCGATTCGGGCGTAATGCACAACAAGAACTAGGAGAAGGTTTGGCTTTTGTGAAAGATTGGCTACGTGTCGCTCGTGAAGAAAGCACGCACTTTTCCTTAGTCAATGAACATTTGAAAACATTGGGTTATCAATATGGTGATTTTGAAGCTCATGCTGGATTATGGGAAATGGCACAAGCCACCGTGCACGATATTTGGGAACGAATGGCGTTAGTTCCTCGTGTATTAGAAGCAAGAGGCCTCGATGCAACACCTGTTCTGCAAGAGAAAATCGCACAACGTAAAGATTTTGCCGCAGTGAACATTTTGGATATTATTTTGCGCGATGAAATTGGCCATGTGTATATCGGCAATCATTGGTATCACGCACTTTCTAAAAAACGGGGTTTAGATGCGATGAAATGCTTTACTGAACTGTTACACAAATACCGTATTGTTATTTTTAAAGGTGTCATTAATACCGATGCTCGTATTCAAGCAGGTTTCACTCAGCATGAGTTGGATTGGATTTATGAAGTGGAACAAACATTAAAATCTTACATGAAAAAATAAATATCTTAATGTCTTAGACTTTTGTCGTTTGTGCTATTTCTTACTTCCGCATAATGATCTTCAAACTGGAAAACAGAATGCTCAACCCAGCCATCATAAAATAACTACAACAAACAACCACTCAAATTAAAATGATAGGTGATATAAAAAAGCCATACAATTTGTAACTGTATGGCTTTATAGAACATAAAATTAAATGTGTTGATTAATAAAATTTGCCAATTGTGTTTTTGGTAATGCCCCAACTTGAGTAGCAACAACTTGACCATTTTTGATCAATAATAATGTTGGGATACTACGAACACCAAATTGTGCTGGCGTTGTTTGGTTATCATCCACGTTCATTTTTACAATTTTTACTTTACCTGCAAATTCAGGAGCAAGCTCATCTAAAACAGGCGCAATCATTTTACAAGGACCACACCACGGTGCCCAAAAATCTAATAATACAGGGATATCTGAATTCACAACGATACTTTCAAAGTCAGCATCATTAATATGTAATACTTCGCTCATTTTTATTTCCTTATTTTATGAATAATGTTCAAAACAAGAACATTTTTGATTTACTAGTGAAATGAAGAATAACACTGTTTTAACAAATGTAAACTTATTGTTTTAATTGTCAAAAACTAAATAGCAAGTAAAATCTCACTTCATCCTCATTATTTCAAATTAGAAAATGCCTGTAATAAATCAGCCTTAATATCTTCTACATCTTCAATACCGACTGAAAAACGCAGCAAGGTATTAGTAATCCCACGGGCTACACGCTCAGATTCTGGAATATCCATATGAGTTTGAGTGGCAGGATAAGTAATAAAACTTTCTGTGCCGCCTAGACTTTCTGCAAAAGTAATCAATTTAATGGATTTTAAGAATGTATTAACCCAAGCTTCATCTTGCAAGCGGAAAGACAACATCCCCCCTTTATTTGGATAAAGCACTGATTCCACTTGTGGTTGAGCTTTTAAAAATTCCGCAATGGCTTGTGCATTTTCTTGATGACGTTTCATGCGTAAAGAAAGGGTTTTCATACCACGAATAGTCAGCCAAGAATCAAAAGGTGAAAGCACCGCACCTGCACCATTTTGAATATAAGCAATGCGATCACAAAGTTCTTGTCCTTTCGCAACAATTAAACCAACAAGTGCATCATTATGGCCAGCAATATATTTAGTCCCGCTGTGAATCACCACGTCAGCGCCTAAATCTAATGGACGAGAAAGCACTGGCGTTAAAAACGTATTGTCCACAATTAACATCAAGTTATGTTTTTTCGCAAGTTTTGCAATTTCAACCACATCACATTCTTCCATTAAAGGATTTGATGGGGTTTCAATAAAAATCGCTTTCGTATTTGGGTTAATTGCCGCCTCAATTTCAGAAGTAGATGCTGTATTGACATAAACAGGCTTTACACTATTGTTATTTTTATAAGAGAAATCTAATAGTCGATAAGTACCACCATACACATCGCTAGAAACGATCCATTCATCTGGGGCAGTGAAAAGCGTCATCAAAACTTGAATTGCCGCCATACCAGAAGAAAAAGCAAAACCACGATCTCCATTTTCTAATTTAGCTATCGTTTCTTCTAATACTGTACGAGTTGGGTTTTTAGTCCGCGTATAGTCAAACCCTGTACTCTCACCAATTCCATGATGCCCATAAGCTGTAGAAAGAAAAATTGGTGCAGAAACTGAACCAGTTCGCTTATCACTTCGATTACCAGCTTGTGCTAATAAGGTATCAATTGCATATTGTTGTATCATAACATCCTCTAAAAACAATAAAAATTCACCGCACTTTCATGCTATAAAATATACTGAACATTTTGGCATAAAGGGGAAAGTGATAAAAGCGGAAATTATATAATTGCATAAATTTCTATTTATTCATCATTTTGTGAGAATTATTTAAACAAAGTGAATCTTTTTTAAACGGTTAAAAAAAATTTTTTACTCTATGATTGACAGCTTTTTAAATTTCCGTAAAATGCGCACCACTAACAGCGAATGCGGGAATAGCTCAGTTGGTAGAGCACGACCTTGCCAAGGTCGGGGTCGCGAGTTCGAGCCTCGTTTCCCGCTCCAATTCGTGGCGTGTTAGCAAAGCGGTTATGCACTGGATTGCAAATCCATGTAGCTCGGTTCGACTCCGGGACACGCCTCCATAATACGCAAATGTTAGTTGTCTATATGCCCGAGTGGTGGAATCGGTAGACACAAGGGATTTAAAATCCCTCGCCTTTCGAGGCGTGCCAGTTCAAGTCTGGCTTCGGGCACCATTTAAACACCAATCCAAAGATTTTAAAATTTACTTTAAAATCATCTAATTGGGTCGTTAGCTCAGTCGGTAGAGCAGCGGACTTTTAATCCGTTGGTCGAAGGTTCGAATCCTTCACGACCCACCAATATTAAAAACTTTCAACGCTTAAAATTTTATCTTTCGATTACACAAAAAATACTAAATATATTATTCATATTCTATTTAAAATAAAAAAAATAACTACACTTAGTTTCCTAATATGCAGTTATCTTCGTATTAGCTAGAGAAATTAACGTACCTGACCTAATGGAATCTCAGCATCTGGTTCATTTGTAATGCGATTACGTAAATCACGACGAATCACTTCAATAGTCCAGAACCAGAAAATATGTCCCACTAATTCTGAAATATGTTCATATAATGGCCACTCTGCAACTGGCGGTGTTAAACCTAATGCAGGGAAAGTAATATAGTGAACACAAATATTGGCAATAATACCAGCTCCGATACCCTGCCAAAATTTAATTTTAGGGAAGCGTTCTGCAACTATACAATAACCAATAGCAAATACTAAAGAAAAAATAATATGCGTGACACCAATCCAGTTAAATGCATGATCCGCAAATGTAAATGCAGCTTGAGTCGGGTCAATACCAATGTAATCACGTAAAAAAACATGTGGTGGATTTAGAAATGCACGTGAGCATACAGAAAGAATCTGGTCTTGACTTAAACCTGTCACATCCACTTTACAAGCTGCTGCAAAGAAATCAATTGGGCTGCGTGGTGGAAATGGATGCTCAGCTCCCCATTTTACAAATGCAGAAATAATCCCTGCGATGATGCCGACAAAAATAGCTACGCCATAACGACGACGATTTGCAGGGCTTTGAGTAAAAATACCTGACATATTTTGCTCCGAAATTAAGAAAAAATAACTGCACTTGCTATACAAAACTCAGCCATAACCAAAATGCGACACAAATTTTGTTTTAATAACAAAATCTAGGTAGGAATGTTAAAGAATTTAAAAGATTAGTCAAGTGCCAACTATAAACAACAAATAATTTCACTTATAATGGCTCAAAATATTCATTGGGAAGTACTATGTTAGAAATGTTGAGAAATTGGTATATACGCCGATTAAGCGATCCTCAAACAATGGGGTTACTTGCTATTTTATTGTTTGGCTTCCTTGCTATTTATTTTTTTGGAAATCTAATCGCACCGCTGCTTATTGCTATCGTATTAGCTTATTTGCTCGAAATGCCAATTCGTTTATTAAACTTACGTTTACGCTTTCCAAGGATCATGGCCACTATTCTTGTCTTTGGTAGCTTTATCAGTATCGCTACCATATTCTTTTTAATTCTTGTACCAATGCTTTGGAATCAAAGTATTTCCTTATTAAGCGATTTACCAGCGATGTTTAATAAACTCAATGAATGGTTACTTAATCTACCAGAGCATTATCCAGAACTCATTGATTATTCTATGGTAGATTCCATTTTTAATTCCGTACGAGAAAAAATTCTTGGTTTTGGTGAATCAGTGGTGAAACTGTCTTTAACATCAATTATGAACTTAGTTTCTCTCGGTATTTATGCTTTCTTAGTACCACTAATGATGTTCTTCATGTTAAAAGATAAAAAAGAACTTTTACAAGGGGTGAGCCGCTTTCTTCCAAGAAACCGTCATTTAGCTTTCAAGGTTTGGATAGAAATGCAACAACAAATTTCTAATTATATTCATGGTAAATTATTAGAAATTTTGATTGTAACTCTAATTACTTATATTATTTTTCTTATTTTTGGCTTGAATTATCCACTTCTCTTAGCATTTGCTGTAGGGCTTTCAGTGTTAGTACCTTATATCGGAGCTGTGCTTGTCACCATTCCTGTTGCCTTGGTCGCATTATTCCAATTTGGTGTAAGCCCAACATTTTGGTATATCATCGTTGCTTTTGCCATAAGTCAACTTTTAGATGGCAATTTACTTGTTCCTTATTTATTCTCTGAGGCAGTAAACTTACATCCATTAGCGATCATTATTTCAGTATTAATTTTCGGTGGATTGTGGGGGTTCTGGGGCGTATTTTTTGCCATTCCACTAGCAACTTTAGTGAAAGCAGTTCTAAATGCTTTACCTGAAGATTAATATGAAATATTCAGATAAAGGAATAATTTAAAACAGCTTATTTCATTACTACGCGTTTTTAATTACCCTCTAGGATGAAATCTTTCATGCAATCGTTTCAATCGCTCTTTTGCCACATGAGTATAAATCTGTGTTGTGGATAAATCTGTATGCCCTAGCAACATTTGCACCACGCGTAAATCCGCACCATGATTCACTAAATGGGTGGCAAAAGCATGCCGAAGAACGTGAGGGGAAAGTGCATCAGCATCAATATCCGCGAGAATGGCATAATGTTTTACACGATGCCAGAAAGTTTGACGAGTCATTTGCTGTGCACGCTGACTTGGAAAAACAACATCAGAACTCTGCCCATTTAATAGAACAGGGCGACCATAAAGCATAAATTGACGAACCCAATAGGCAGCTTCTTCCCCCATTGGCACAATACGTTCCTTGTTTCCTTTACCAATCACTCGCACCACGCCTTGTTGCACGCTCATGTTTTCAATTGTAAGCGAAACTAACTCCGTGACACGAAGCCCAGTTGCATAAAGCAACTCTAACATTGCTTTATCACGCAACTCCAAAGGCACTTCAACATCTGGCGTATTGAGTAAATCTGACACTTGTTGCTCAGTTAAATATTTTGGTAGGCGACTGGGTAATTTAGGCGAACTTAGCACCGCACTTGGATCATCCACTCGGTATTTTTCCCGATATAAATATTGGAAAAGTTTACGCATTGCACTTAACATTCGCGCGGTGCTCGTGGCTTTGTAACCTTTCTCCAAGCGCTCACCTAGAAAACCTTGCAAATCAACAGCATCTAAGGTTTCCAAAGACAAGTCGTTTTTATCCAACCAATCACAAAGTGCGGTTAAATCCAAACGATAAGATTGAACGGTATTTTCTGAAAGCCCTTTTTCAATCCAATATTCATTAAGAAACAAATCAATGAGCGCTAGATTTTTCATATTACTTTTCTACAAGGAAAGCGATTCATCCTATTTATGCTGAACAATCAAAAAGGCATTTAACTTACGTGGAATCACAAAAAATGCTGCTGCCGCAATGATACTCATAAATAAAAATGTCA
The DNA here is from genome assembly GCF_018829625.1 of Haemophilus sp. SZY H36. Classification (NCBI taxonomy): domain Bacteria; kingdom Pseudomonadati; phylum Pseudomonadota; class Gammaproteobacteria; order Pasteurellales; family Pasteurellaceae; genus Haemophilus; species Haemophilus sp. SZY H36. Next base: position 691,876 of record NZ_JAHKKA010000001.1, read on the forward strand.
TCGCCGGCGACGTTGGATAAATCGTGCCTGCAATCGCAGTGAAAATGGCAATTAGCACCCCATTCGATAAGCCATTATACAAACCTTGCAACTTCGCAATATGACTTTGCGGTTGCGTGGTGATATAGCGAACAATCGCATAATGGCAAACGGCATAAGTCAAACTATGCATAAGTTGCAATAAGAATATCAACCAAAAATCTTCAACATATCCCATTACAGCCCAGCGTCCGATGCACGCAAGCGCAGAAATATAAAGCAGCACACTGATAGAAATATTTTGAAATAAGCGACGAGAAAAGAAAAATAATACAATTTCTGCTAATACCCCAATGCCCCAAAGTAAGCTAGTTTGTGAAACAGAAATTCCAATGCTTGTCCAATAAATCGTGCTATACACATAATAAGCCGCATGAGAGCCTTGAATAAGCCCCACTGCAATCATGACCCGCAATGTAATAGGATTTTTCAGTAACGCAATAAAACCAATATTATTTTGAGCGCCACCTTCAGGTATCTCATCTTTTGGGGGAATGGTTGGTTTTAAAAGCTGAATGATAGTATAGAAGGATAAAAGTGCGGTTAAAATCCACACGATATTTTGCTCGCCAACCCAGCCAATCATGCCACCGAACACAACTACACCAAGAATAAAAGCAGCAGAACCAATCAAACGTACTTTACCGTAATCCAAGCCTATTTGTCGTTGCCAAGTGGATGCCAACGAATCTCCAATCGGCATTCCCGCTGAATTTACAGAGGCATATAAACCAATAGCAATAAACAACAACCAAAAATTATGTGCAACTAAACTCATAGCCGCCATAATAATGGCCGATGCTAACGCCAATAGACGTAATGAACTAATAATATGATTGGCTTTTTTAATTAGCGATGAAAAAAATAATCCGCCCGCAAATCGGAAAATATAAGCACTCCCGATCACCAAGCCAATCATTTCTTCGCCATATTGTTGTGATTTCAACCATGCAGGGAAGAACGGCAAAAACACACCATAAGCGCAGTAGTAACCAAGAAAGCTCAGTGCGAGCCAATAAAAAGGACGAACTTGCATCAGAATAAAGTTTCCATTTCTTGTGAACGAGACAAACAAGCTTGCATGGCTTGCTCTATTGTTTGAGTAAAATGTTGTGCATCAAATACCGCTAATGCCGCAGCAGTGGTGCCACCTTTCGAGGTGACATTTTCACGCAAAGTTGAAAGTGCAATTTGCGGATTTTCGGTCACCATTTTTGCTGCACCAAGCATGGATTGCTGCACTAATTCACGGGCAGTTTTCTCATCAATATTCATTTTGATTAAGGCTTGCTGCATCGCTTCCAGCATCAAAAAGAAATAGGCAGGGCTACTTCCTGAAGCGGCAGTTACTGCGTGCATTTGAGTTTCATCATCCACCCAAACCGTTCTTCCCACAGATCCCAATAAATCTTGTGCAAAAGTGCGGTAATTTTCACTCGTATTTTTCGGTGCGAATAACCCCGCCATGCCATCTCCCACCAATGCGGGCGTATTTGGCATGACACGCACTATCGATTTTATACTTGGAATTAATGCGTTCAAGCGTTCAGTTGAAATACCCGCAGCAATGGAAATTAATAATTTATCGGAAAAATCCACCGCACTTAGCGACGAACAAACTTCAGCCATCATTTGAGGTTTTACCGCAAGCAACACAACTTCCGCTTTGGTTGCACTTTCCACATTATTTTCTGAAGTTGCCACGCCAAGATTGGCAAAAAATGCCCTTTTTTCCTCATTCGGATCATTCACAATAATTTGCTCGGCAGGATAACCTTGTTTCAATAATCCAAGAATAATAGCTTGCGCCATATTGCCGCCGCCAATAAAGGCAATCAATTTGTGTTGCATCGTTTTTCCTACTTTTATGGGCTATAATGCCGCACATTCTACCCTATATTGAAGGAAGTGTTACGATGTGGTTCAAAAATTTAATGACTTATAGACTGACTAAACCGCTAGATTGGGATCTTGCACAGCTACAAACTCAACTGGAAGATTGTCAATTCCATCCTTGCGGTGCACAAGATCAAAGTAAATTTGGCTGGTCAGCCCCATTACGAGGCGCTGATTTACTCTATTTTTCTGTTGGAAAACAAATTCTATTAATCGCCAAAAAAGAGGAAAAAATCTTGCCAGCAAATGTGGTCAAACGTGAACTTGATGAACGCATTGAAAGCCTTGAACAAAAAGAAAATCGCAAACTTAAAAAGGTAGAAAAACAAACATTAAAAGATGATGTTGTGATGAATTTATTACCGCGTGCGTTTAGTAAAAATCAACATACGGCACTGTGGATTGATACGGAAAATAATCTTGTTCATGTTGATGCCGCATCGAGTAAACGCGCGGAAGATGCGCTCGCATTACTGCGTAAATCCTTAGGATCGCTCCCTGTCGTGCCTTTAACCTTTGCTAATGAACCCAGTACGATTTTAACCAATTGGATCCTTCAAGATAGCTTACCGCATTGGTTAATTGCATTAGAAGAAGCCGAGCTTCGTGGCAGTCAGGAAGACAGCGTTATTCGTTGTAAAAAACAACCCTTAGAAAATGAAGAAATTCTCGCCCTTCTGCAAGATGGCAAAAAAGTAGTAAGCAAATTAGCCTTAGAATGGGAAGATACCTTAACTTTCGTTTTTAACGAGGATTGCAGCCTCAAACGTTTAAAATTTGCAGATAGTGTACGTGAAAAAAATGATGATATTCTGAAAGAAGATTTTGCACAGCGTTTCGATGCAGATTTTATACTGATGACTGGTATTTTAGCCAAACTCACCGAAAATTTATTAGATGAATTTGGCGGAGAAAAAACTAGATTATAAAGATATGCGGCTAAAAAATGCCGCAATTTTATTTTTTAATGTTAGTAAATAACTTTCCTATAAAAATGCTCACTACAAGCATCACGAATGCTGGCACTAACCATGCCATTCCTTCTGATGAAAGAGGAAAATCTTTCAATAATATGTTAATGCTTTCAGGTAACATTTGCACATTATTTAAACTATCACATAAGCTAAAGCATAGCGTGACAATTAAAGAACTATAGTAAGTCAATTTGATTGATGGTAATTTATCACGTAAAAATTGCAAAAATACTAATACAATCGCTATAGGATAGATCAATAATAGAGCTGGAATCGTAATACGAAGCAAATCAGTTAAGCCATATTGAGAAACAGTGATTGTCATTGCGGTAAAAATTGCTACCCAAAACGGATAAGAAAAACGTACTGAAAATTTTGCAAAATAATCAGCTGCAGCACTCGTTACACCAACAAGAGTAGTTAAACTTGCTAGTACGATAATTCCCGCCATAATCCAAGTACCTGCGGAACCAAACAATGCACTCACATAACGTGAGAAAACTTGTCCACCATTTGTTACACCTTCAGCAACCGAGGCACTTGTTGCACCAAGGTAAAAGAGTGAAAAGTATAATCCAGCAAGCAAAATGACTGAAACAAAACCTGCTGAAATAGTATATTTCACAATATCTTTTGTATGAACCACATTTTTTGTGGCAAGTGCACGTGAGACAATTCCTCCAAATGCAATAGCGGCAAGCACATCCATAGTTTGATAACCACTTGTTAAACCGATGAATAAAGCCTGACCTGACTCATAAGCTTTTGTGGGAGCCTGAATCTCGGATAATGGAGAAATAAAAACTGTCACCGCTACCACAACTAATAACACCAATAATGCAGGCGTCATAAATTTACCTACACTTGAAATAATCGTGTTTGGACGAATCATAAATCCCATCGCGATTAAGTTAAAAACAAGAGAAAAAACAAATCTAGCTGTTGAATTATCCTCCATCAATCCTAAAGGTAACCATGCCATTTCATAAGCAACATTTGTAATTCGCGGCATGGCAAAGGTAGAACCAATTGTTAAATATAAAATAACAAGAAAAGCAGTCCCTGCCCATTTAGGTAAATCTTTCGTTAATTCTTCTCCTCGCCCTAAAATAGAAACAATAACCAATGTAATAAAAGGCATAAAAACACCAGTTAACACAAATCCAAAAGAGGCGCTAGCCCAATTGTACCCTGCAGTAAAGCCTTCCATTGGTGGAAAAATAATATTCCCTGCTCCTAAAAATAAAGCGAAGATCATCATCCCCAAAACAATAATATCTTTACGTGAAAACATAATTTCTAACCCTAAAATCGAAAGACATGCATTCTACAATAATTTATTACAATGCACATAAAATCCCTATTTAATAATACGAAAAATGAGATATTCATCACAATATAATTCATGTTATCAGCAATTCATACAAAATGCTGGCAAAATCTTTCTCTCGTTCCCCATTTCATATAAAAATATGCTAGTATGCGCCCTTTGTTAATTTTTTGTTATTGGTTTTTGAAGGGGGATTACGTGTTACAACTTATCCAGCGATTTTTAAAATTAGAATCTGCCGGTGGAATTTTATTACTTTTATCTGCTGTAGCTGCAATGTTATTGGCCAATTCACCGTTAAGTGAACAATATAATAACTTCTTAAATTTACCCGTAAGCATACAAATTGGCCATTTTGCAATCGATAAAACATTAATTCATTGGATCAATGATGGCTTTATGGCTGTATTTTTTATATTAGTCGGTATGGAAGTCAAAAAAGAATTATTTGAAGGCTCACTTTCTAGCTACCAACAAGCTATTTTCCCTGCTATAGCCGCAATAGGAGGAATGATTATTCCTGCTATCGTATATTGGTTCATTGCTAAACAAGATCCTAGTTTAGTGAATGGCTGGGCGATTCCTATGGCAACAGACATAGCCTTTGCTCTTGGCATTATGGCGTTGCTCAGCAAACAAGTTCCACTTCCACTCAAAATTTTCTTGCTAGCGCTCGCTATTATAGACGACTTAGGTGCTATCGTTGTCATAGCCCTATTCTTTTCACATGGATTAAGCGTGCAAGCACTCTTCTTTTCAGCTATCGCTATTATCGCATTAGTTTTATTAAACCGATTCAAAGTTTCTGCACTATGTGCCTACATGGTTGTTGGGGCAATTTTATGGGCTTCCGTTTTAAAATCAGGCGTTCATGCAACATTAGCTGGCGTAATTATTGGCTTTTGTATCCCATTGAATGGGAAAAATGGTGAAAAACCACTACATGATTTTGAACATATCCTCGCACCTTGGTCGTCATTTATTATTCTGCCTCTATTTGCTTTTGCTAATGCCGGGGTAAGCTTTGAAGGACTCGATTTCACAATGCTCTCTTCCCCGTTATTATTAGCTATTGCACTTGGCTTAATTATAGGCAAGCCAGTAGGTGTTTTTAGCTTTAGCTATATCTCCGTAAAATTAGGTTTAGCCAAATTACCTAACGGTGTTAATTTTAAACAAATTTTTGCCGTTGCGCTTTTGTGTGGAATTGGCTTTACAATGTCAATGTTTCTCGCAAGCCTTGCATTTGAGGCTGACGCAGGTGAAACTATAAATACTCTATCAAGATTAGGTATTTTATTAGGATCAACTATTTCTGCCATCATCGGCTATTTTTGTTTAAAACAAACGACAAAGCCTTAGCCTTAGCCTTAGCCTTAGCATTATAATTGCAAAGTGCGGTGATTTTTTACCGCACTTTATAACACAATACCACTATCCGCCTTTGTAAAATTCATTACAAATAAACTTTTGAAAGTACGCACATGATACTCCCCTGTTAAAACACGACGAGTAAACGCATGATAACTTTCCATATCTTTAACATGTAATAGCAACATAAAATCATAATCTCCAGAAATTTCATAACAACTGACAACATCTGATTCTTGTCTCATTTTACGCTCAAACTGCTCTTGATAATAAGAATGTTGATTGTTCATTTCCACCATCACAAATACACTAATTGTCCGCCCTACAGCTTTAGGAGAAACAATAGCCACTTGTTTAGTTATCACGCTTTTTTCTATTAAAAATTGAATTCGTCGTTGGCAGGTTGCAATAGAACTATTAACATTTACGGCCAATTCTTTTAAAGGTATCGTTGCATCTTGTTGTAATGCATTTAGAATATCTCGATCTAATTTATCAAGGGAATTCATAAAAATTTTTCTCATAAATCTGGCTAAATGGATAAAATTTATCACAAAACCTCATAAATTGAGAATTTTTATTTCTATAACAACCTATAATAATTTCATCTTCAATGATGGAGTTTTCAATGAAATTAATGACTCAAGGCATATTGCTTTGCATCTTTTCTCAACTTTTATTTGGTGTCCTTTATTTATTCAGCTTATGGTTACAACCATTAAGTGGAACTGACGTTTTCGCGTGGCGAATGGTAACAATGATATTTGGTCTATTATTGATTTTATTTCCAACACTTGGTTGTAAATCAATTTTACATTTAATGACCAACATACTTGGCTATAACTGGAAACGTTGGATACTTTTCTTACTCGGTACACTTGATGCTGGAAGCCAATTTTGGCTCTTTATGTGGGCACCGCTTAATAATGAAGGTGTAAATATTGCTATGGGATACTTTCTTTTTCCGCTTGTGATGGCTCTATTTGGAAGAATTTGGCTTAAGGAACAATTATCATCCACTCAAAAAATTGCTTTATTACTTGCCGCTTGTGGTGTATTTCATGAACTCTGGCATACACAAAGTTTTTCATGGACAAGCCTTTGGGTTTGTGCAGTATATCCCTTCTACTATTTAAGTAGAAAAGCCATGAAAATTCCTGCCTTGCAAGGCATTACCCTTGATGTCATCTTAATATCCATTCCTTCTATCATTTATTTATCTTACCAAAGCAATAGTTTGTCTTTGATTCTTCATAATTTTCACTACTGGTACTTATTACCAGCATTAGGAATTGTCAGTGCAGTTTCACTTTCTGCAAATTTAAAATCTAGCCAGCAAATTCCTGTTAGCATTTTTGCCGTATTAAGCTATATCGAACCTGTCTTATTATTTCTAGTTGCAGTATTTATTTTAAATATTCCAATGACGATAAGTGACTACTTCACCTACGTTCCTATTTGGCTAAGCTTAGGCTTGTTAGGATTAAATGGATTAATAAAAAAGCGAGATAATTATTAATTACATTATATGATTACTTACTATCAGCTTTGTTCCTTTATAACAATAAAATTCCCCTTATAGGATCATTTCACTCTAGCCTGTTTTAATCCTTTCGGCTAAAATCGCGCCATTTCTATTTAAATGAGGAGAAAATCTATGAACTTCCCGAAAATAGCTGAACAAGTGATTGAAAAACTTGGTGGTAAAAATAACATTGCTACAGCAGCTCACTGTGCAACACGTTTACGTATCGTATTAAACGATGAAAGCAAAGTGGATAAAGAAGGTATCGAGGCAATTGAAGGGGTAAAAGGCCAATTCTCTGTGGCGGGTCAGTACCAAATTATTTTTGGCTCAGGTACGGTCAATAAAGTTCATGAACAACTTACAAAACAACTTGGTATTGGTGATGTAAGTAAAGCTGAAGTTGCAGAAGCTGCCTTAGGGCAACAGAATTTACTACAACGGATAGTAAAAGGTTTAGCCGATATTTTTGTCCCAATTATCCCAGCTATCGTTGCTGGAGGTCTATTAATGGGACTTTATTCAATGCTAACCTCTATCGGTTTCTTTTGGGATAATCATTCTGTTGTCACAAAGTATCCTGAAATATCTGATTTAGTTGATTTCATCAATACAATTGCAAATGCACCGTTTGTATTCTTACCTGTATTACTTGGTTTTTCAGCAACACGTAAATTTGGTGGAAATCCCTTCTTAGGCGCAGCACTAGGTATGCTTTTAGTCCATCCTTCATTATCTGATGGCTGGAATTATGCAAAAACATTGATGGAAGGAAATATTAAATACTGGAATGTATTTGGTCTTGAAATTGAAAAAGTTGGCTATCAAGGAACAGTTATTCCAACAATTATCTCGGCTTGGGTATTAGCAACATTAGAAAAGAATTTCCGTAAATTTATACCATCTTATTTAGATAACTTAATCACCCCAATGTTTTCACTTTTTATTGCGGGTTTCCTTGCATTTACCGTAATTGGTCCATTTGGTCGGGAGGCAGGCTCTCTTATTTCAGCTGGATTAACTTGGTTATATGATACATTAGGTTTCTTTGGTGGAGCGATTTTCGGTACTTTATACGCACCAATTGTCATTACAGGTATGCATCAAACCTTTATCGCAGTAGAAACTCAATTACTTGCCGAAATCACACAAACTGGAGGAACATTCATCTTCCCGATTGCAGCAATGTCAAATATTGCACAGGGCGCAGCTTGTTTAGGTGTAGCCTTAGCATTAAAAGATGCCAAAATTCGTGGATTAGCTGTACCTTCAGGTATTTCTGCATTATTAGGTATCACAGAACCCGCTATGTTTGGCGTAAATTTACGTTACCGCCAAGCATTTATTGCTGCGATGATTGGTTCTGGGTTAGCTAGTGCATTTATTGCATTCTTTAACGTAAAAGCGATTGCATTGGGTGCTGCTGGTTTCTTAGGTATCCCATCTATCAAACCAGACAGTTTAGCAATGTACAGTATAGGAATGGTTATTTCATTTGTTGTGGCATTCAGCTTATCTTTCTTATTTGTAAAACGTGCACATACTAAATAACCTCATTACATCAAACAAATCACGATAAGAATCAAAAAGATAAATTTCTGCTAGAAATATATCAAAAAATAACCGCACGTCAGATCAAAGTGCGGTTATTTTCTTAACGTTTTTCCAAAATTGGTTTAAGGAATCTGGCCGTATGAGATCCTTCAACTTTAGCGACTTCTTCAGGCGTACCAGTAGCAATAATTTGTCCGCCACCGCTTCCCCCTTCAGGACCAAGATCGACAATCCAGTCTGCCGTTTTAATCACATCAAGATTGTGTTCAATGACGACAATAGTATTTCCTTGGTCGCGTAATCGATGCAGTACTTCAAGTAATTGCTTAATGTCAGCAAAATGCAAACCAGTTGTCGGTTCATCTAGAATATACAAGGTTTTACCCGTATCACGTTTAGAAAGCTCCGTAGCTAGCTTAACGCGCTGCGCTTCACCACCTGAAAGTGTTGTGGAAGATTGACCTAATCGAATATAGGATAATCCCACATCTATCAAGGTTTGTAATTTTCTTGCAATCATTGGAATCGCATCAAAAAATTCGCGAGCTTCTTCCACCGTCATATCCAAAACTTGATGGATGGTTTTACCTTTGTAACGAATTTCTAGAGTTTCGCGGTTATAGCGTTTACCTTTACATTGGTCGCAAGGAACATAAACATCCGGTAAAAAATGCATTTCAACTTTGAGTACACCATCGCCCTGACAGGCTTCACAGCGTCCACCACGTACGTTAAAGCTAAAACGTCCTGGATTATAACCGCGCGCACGTGCCTCTGGCACCCCAGCAAAAAGTTCACGAATCGGAGTAAATAAGCCTGTATAAGTGGCTGGATTTGAACGTGGCGTGCGTCCAATCGGGCTTTGATTAATATCAATAACTTTATCGAAATGCTCTAATCCCTCGATAGATTGATAAGGTGCGTAATCCGTCTTTTCCGCTCGATTTAACGCATTTTGCGCAAGTGGAAATAAAGTATCATTAATGAGTGTTGATTTTCCTGAGCCTGATACACCAGTTACGCAAGTAAACAAGCCAACGGGAATATCTAAATTTACATTTTTTAAATTATTGCCTGATGCCCCTTTAAGTTTGAGCCATTTTTTCTTATCAAGTGTGGTGCGTTTTTTAGGAATGTCGATTTTATCTGCGCCCGATAAGAATTTTCCTGTGATGGAATTTGGATTCAGCATAATTTCATCAGCGTTTCCTTGTGCAATAACTTGCCCACCATGCACGCCAGCACCAGGGCCGATATCAATAATATGGTCAGCTGCACGAATCGCGTCTTCATCGTGTTCCACGACAATTACCGTATTACCAAGATTACGCAGATGAATTAATGTGTTAAGTAAGCGTTCATTATCACGTTGGTGCAAGCCAATAGAAGGTTCATCTAATACGTACATCACACCAACAAGCCCAGCACCAATTTGGCTAGCAAGACGAATACGTTGTGCTTCACCACCTGAAAGAGTTTCAGCTGAACGAGAAAGAGAAAGATAATTCAAACCTACATTGACTAAAAACTGCAAACGCTCACGGATTTCTTTAAGAATTTTTTCCGCAATTTGGGCTTTTTGACCTGTTAAAGAAAGTGCGGTGAAAAATTCGAGTGTTTCACCAATACTTTTTTCCGCGATCATCGGTAAATTCGTTTTTCCGATATACACATTACGCGCTTCTGGTCGTAAACGAGATCCACCGCAGTCTGCACAAGGTCGATTACTAATATTTTTCGCTAATTCTTCCCGCACCGACATTGATTCCGTTTCTTTATATCGGCGAGCCATATTATTCAAAATTCCTTCAAAAGGATGCTTGCGAATAACCACATCGCCACGATCATTCATATATTGGAATTCAATTTCCTCTTTGCCTGAGCCATGCATAATGATGTGTTGAATTTTCTTTGGCAAAGATTCATAGGGCGCTTCAACATCAAAATGATAATGTTTCGCCAATGAGGTGAGCATTTGATAATAATAGAAATTTCGACGATCCCAACCTTTTACCGCACCACCAGCAAGGGAAATAGTTGGATTTTGTACCACACGATCTTCATCAAAATATTGTTGCATACCCAAACCATCGCAAGTAGGGCAAGCTCCGGCTGGATTATTAAAGGAAAATAAACGAGGTTCTAATTCTGGCACAGAATAACCGCAATGCGGACAAGCAAAATTTGCCGAAAAAACTAATTCTTCCGCTTTCGGATTATCCATATCTGCCACAATCGCGGTGCCACCTGAAAGCTCTAATGCGGTTTCAAAAGACTCAGCTAAACGTGTTGCTAAATCTGACCGCACTTTAAAGCGATCCACCACTACTTCAATAGTATGTTTTTTCTGTAACTCTAATTTTGGTGGATCAGATAAATCGCAAATTTCGCCATCAATACGCGCACGAATGTAACCTTGTGCAGCAATATTTTCTAAAATCTTAACGTGTTCGCCTTTTCGATTTTTGACAACTGGCGCAAGTAACATCATCTTGCTGTCTTCTGGCAAACTTAATACTTTGTCCACCATTTGACTAATCGTTTGTGCCGTTAATGGAACATCATGATCTGGACAACGCGGTTCACCTACTCGAGCAAACAATAAACGTAAATAATCATAAATTTCGGTAATTGTTCCCACCGTAGAACGTGGATTGTGTGAGGTAGATTTTTGTTCAATGGAAATTGCAGGGGAAAGTCCCTCAATAGAATCCACATCAGGCTTTTCCATTAAAGATAAAAACTGACGGGCATACGCCGAAAGAGATTCAACATAGCGGCGCTGCCCTTCTGCATAAAGCGTATCAAACGCTAAAGAAGATTTCCCCGAACCTGAAAGCCCTGTGATCACGACAAGTTTATTGCGTGGAATAGTCAGATTAATATTTTTCAGGTTATGGGTTCGCGCCCCGCGAATATCGATATTTTCCATAAAATAACTCAAAAGAATGAAATAAGTTTAAATTCTGCGATCATTATCGCATATTTTAACATCTGTGCAAATATCCAGTTAAAATATATAGATCTTTTGAAAAATTTCAGGCAAAATAACCGCACTTTTTAAGATAAAAAATGAGGTTTTTTTATGGCTGGAGTTAATAAAGTCATTATTGTGGGTCATCTAGGCAATGATCCTGAAATTCGTACCATGCCAAATGGCGATGCCGTAGCAAATATTAGCGTAGCGACTAGTGAAAGCTGGAACGACCGCAATACTGGCGAGCGCCGTGAAGTAACGGAATGGCACCGCATTGTATTCTATCGTCGTCAAGCGGAGATTTGCGGTGAATATTTACGCAAAGGCTCTCAAGTATATGTGGAAGGTCGTTTAAAAACGCGTAAATGGCAAGATCAAAACGGTCAAGATCGTTACACCACAGAAATTCAAGGTGATGTAATGCAAATGCTTGGTGCTCGTAATCAAGCTGCTGGCTACCCTAGTGATATGGGAGCTGCACCACAACCTTCTTACCAAGCTCGTCAAACTAACAATGGTGGTAGTTATCAATCATCTCGCCCAGCGCCACAACAGGCTGCACCACAGGCTGAGCCACCAATGGACGGATTCGATGACGATATTCCGTTCTGAATTCCATATATATAAATTATGTAAAAATAGATTATAAAAACTCAAGAGAAACCATATATGACAAGGTTTCTCTTTTTTACGTTAATTATAGCCAGACGAAAGTCTGGCTATAATTAAATAACTCAAACCATTAGAGTAATGGTTTGAGTTGAGATTGTAGGTAGAGATATTATAAGGAATTTGAGTTATTGGAAGTAATTGATAATTTTGATAGGTAAGCTTATGGCTTATATATGTTTTGAAACTAAGCTAAAGAGATTTTGTCTCAATATACTTTCAACTTCTGAAATATTCATTCCCCACATATCTGCTAATATTGCAATGGTAATATTGGCATTCCAGGGGAATAAAGCTTGTGTTTTAAAATTCCCAAAAGGTCCATCAGTTTCAACTAATATTTTTTCTATTGGCATGATTTGGACCAACTCATAACCCTTTTTACTGCTTAACATTGCAGGTCCTACAGAAAAATAGCAGCCCATTTCAATCGATCGTTTTAACTGTTGCTTTGTGCCTGAAAACCAATGAAGGATTGGCAAGTTATCATTTACTTGACTTAATTCATCTAGTACAGCATTTGCACTCATCCTAGAATGTATACTTAATATTTTTCCACCAGATTTTGTTGAACTTCTTAAAATATGGCGAAAGACCTTTAATTGTGTTTTCCAATGTGCTTTAAACTCTTTTCCGCCATCCAAACCAATTTCACCCACATAGCGAGTTTGGTTTAATAATGAATCAAACAATTCCAATTCTTGCCAACGTTCATGAGCCAGTTGGGGATGCAATCCCAAGGCGGTACGAATACGAGGACAATCTTTTGCTAATGAACTTGTTCCATACCACGCTTTTGGTGTAGTTGTAACAGATAAGACATAAATATTTTCATCTTTACATCGTTTTGCAACGTATTGTGGATTAGTATATAAATCCAAATGGCAATGCATGTCCATCATAATATTTGGTTCTCTATTAAAAGTTGCTCCACTTCATCCAACCCATTTATAAAAACATTTGCAAACTGATTTAATTGTTGAGTGGGTAGTGAGCCACTTTGTAAAACCCATTGATTGATGTTGCGATGATTTTTTTGACGAATAGCACTTATTAAAGCAAATAAATCATCTCTTCTGTCCTGATTTATTAAAATTTGCCGAATGTCATTAAATTCATATTGGGCATCATTGGTAATACCAGCATAATGCAATGACGCTCTACGAATCAGACATGGAAAGCAAACCCCGCATTGCTGATTTTTGCGTTTCCAATGGCTACACGAAACAGTATCAGGGATAATTTGCTTTAATAATGGTAAATTTTTGCATTCTGATATCATTTGCCCTTTGGTTTTAAATTGATAAGGATTTCTTAAAGTGAAAGGAATATTGACCGCAGTGAGAAGTTTTTGTATTTCTTGGATAAAATAAGGGTGAGTGGTACGGGTACTTAAAGTGCCCACTCTGCGTACTGTTAAAGGTGCATTGATTGAAATTACCCCATTTTCAGGAACTAAAATATCAATCTTTTTTTGCGCGACTTCCTGTAATGCATAAGCTGATACAATGGCAAATGCCAAAAAATTTAAACTTCTGGTTCGCATTGTGATTTCAGTGCTTTTTCCATTATTTAAATGTGGTTGTGCAATCGCATTAAATTGGGAAAATTGGTTAATATAACCATTTTGGTTAAGTTGCTGAATAATGGCTTGCTGACGTGATTTATCACCTTTATAAGAATGACTAACTAAAACCAGTGAATTACCCTGCTCCAATAAATCAATTACCCCAATTGCTGAATCCAAACCACCTGAAAATAAACAAACACAGTCTTTATTTCTTAAATCTACCAATTTGGTTCTGCCACTTAATTTATAGGGCTGTGGAGGTAATTGTCCGCCTGCATGAAAATCAAATTGCCAAATATCACCACTTAAAAAGTGTAAAATCTGTTCTAAATGAACCTTGTTTTTTTGCCAAATATCTGGCTGGCACAATGGTAACGTGATAGAAAAGGAACGACACCAGCCATTTGCAGTATCTTTTCGCAAAACAAAAGTATCTGCCGCTGTTACTGCCATGGCAATAGTTAGAAAATCCATTACTTGGTTATTGAGTTTAATACCTAATCTTTTCACACTATCTAAAACCATATTACCGATATGGGCAATTTGTAGTTTTTTATTACCCATTCCATACAAATGAACAGGTATTGTTCCATTTGGTAAATTATTTAATTGATTGATGTCGTGATGAAAAACCAATTGAGTCATCAATAATCCTCCCATTCTTCCCAAATTTCCAAAATAGCTTGGTTTTGAATTTCTTGCATTTGTTTGTTTGTTAACTGACAAACATTATCCGTAAATTTAGGGGCAAGAGTAATATCTACCACTTCACGAATGAGTTGCCGTAAATCATTTTCTGCTTTGGCAATTTGCACAGGATCATCGCCTTTCTTCCAAGCCTTACCGGCATCATGTGCAATTTGCAGAAAAATACTTTCGGTTAAATAACAAACCATCATTTTACCAATGACTTCAGTGGTAATGCTATTTTCATCAAAAGTTATCATTCCTTCTAATGCTTCTGATAAAGCAATATTCATTGCAGAACGAATTTTGTCTGAATCACCGTGATGACCAGCCAAAAGTTCGGTAATTTGGTTGATGGCTTCATCGCAAGGCTGCCCATTTAAACTATGTAAATTAACCGAATATTGTTGTTGCTGGTTGTCTGAAAAAATGCCAAATAAGCTCGCACCCGCTTGGGTAATTTTCCCCAATTTTTGGACGGCTGTATGCTTACCACCACTGGCTTTTCGTGCATAATGACCAAGTGCTTTACATACATCATCACGTCCACTGCCTCGTACAGCCCTACCGATTGCTTGACGCAATCCCTTTAATCTCTGTGGATCTGGCGTTTGAGTCGTTGCTTGGCTGTCATCAACCCAAGCCGGTAACAAAGGTGAACGACCATTTGGTCCTACGCTAGATTGTGAAGTACCCATTGCTTACTCCTGATACCAAGTTTCGTTTTTTAATCTTGTATTAAACCACGGATAATTAAAACCTTTATTTTTCAATTCAATAATAAAACGATTTAAAATTTTTGCACCGCCTTCTGAAAACTTAGCTAATAAACAAGCCCCCATAAAACCATTTGGACTTTTAGCCCAGTTATCCACTTTTCTTAATTGTTCCACTAACGCGTCCATAACAGAGATTTGTTCATCCATTGTTAGTTGTTGAATGGCATCTTTGGTACCTTGTGAGCCTGTTCTTGATGTGGTTGTAAGTAAAATGTTTAAAGCATCTTGGGCTTTTTGAGAAAGTTGAGCGGTATAAGTATTTAGCGGTATGGTTTCTCTGGATAAATAGATCGCCGCGCGCAAATCAACATTGGATAATTTTGGCTCTAACTTTGCCCATTCTTTGATAAATGTTTGAATGGGCTTATTTTCAGAGAGTTTTGATAAATTTTGCTCATTGTTATTTTCCAGCTCTTTTAATAATTCAGGTTTACCCTCTTCTTCATTAATACGCTGATAAAAATTTATTACCACATCAGAATCCACACATCGCTCAAAAATCACCAATTTGGTAATAATTGCTTCCTCTAACGGTATTTGACGCTTGTTTGCGATTTTGGCACGCATTTTAATGGTATTTAAAATACGTTTTACAATTCTAGGATTACCGTGAATATTAGGTGAATTTGCTAATAGAGGAGCTATTCTGTTTGCGCGTTCAAAATCTGACAATAGAGCTTGATTATGTTGCTCTTCAATAGTTTTGGCCACTTCTCCTGGATTTAAAGATTGACTTTTCCAAGATTGTTGCAAATGAGTTTCTAAAAATTGGCGTAAGCTTGCTAATTTTTTGGTTGCTATTTTTTGATGAATGGCGTACAGCATATATAAATATGCACGAATTTCAAGCACACCTGCTTTGGGTACACGAATAGGAATCTGAATGAGCTTGTCCAAATAATCAATTTGATGACGATACGACAAATCTTTGTAATGTTCGGCAACTGAATGGCGAATCATTTCCTCGTCAGCCGCGATAATAAAAGCTGTACGATTTAAGAATAAGAATAAACGAATTGCCTCTAATGTTTGAATAGCATTAGCAGGTAGACAACGGTCAAGGTTATCAATCACAATAACCAACTTTTTACCTAAATCCCGTAATATCTCACCATATTCTTTTCTAAACTCATCAATTTGTTGTGGTGGAGTTTGTTGTTTGAGGGGGTTGATAAGTTTTTTTCCTGAATCAACAATTTCTTTTCCTATTTCTACCACTTGCTTACTTTCTGTTTCATCTTGAATTCCATCCAAGGCATTTTGAGCCGTTCCAAATATTTTGGAAACCAAACCAAAAGTAGGAAAACCTGCAGCTAAAGCAGCCCCCTCCGCAAGAAAGCCAGCCAAACGTAGACCATTAATTCTGACTAATAAATTTTGGGATTTTTTCAAGATGGTTTCTTCATCTTTAGCAGTTTGAATCAAATGGTTTGCAATAGTTTCCAAAAGAGCTGTTCTCGCATCATCAAATCCTTGATAAAGCCAAGCATCAAATTTAATCACAATCCACTCATGAGGTTTGATTTGTTGCTCAATCAAATTTAACAGAGAGGATTTACCTGCGCCCCAATTACCAAAAATACCTATTGAAACTGGTAGCATAGCTTCAGTTTCTAATATTTCAGTAACAATTTGGGATACCTCACCAAAATTGAGATAGTCTTCTTTAGATTCAGTATCTGACCACATTAAATTACCCTCATTTGTAAAATATAGATTTTTGTATACTAACACATTTTTCAACAAGCATTTTTAATGTTTTTATAATGATAAGTATATATAGGGTATCAAGATTGGTGGATGAGTTATCGAAATTAAAAGATATTAGGAAAAGGGATGAAAGTGGAATAAAACAGATTAAACTACTATAATCAATAAGCGTAAAAAACAGCATACTCAAATTTAGCAATGTCTCTTATAGAGTTGAACGCGATAATTTCTACTATAATCTACCAGCTTTTCCTTCTTTCAAGGATTTTATAGATAAACATTGTCAATTTGGTATCTCATAGCAAGCATATTGTGTAAAAATAAAGTATGAAATCTAATCTTTTCATACTTTATTTTTACACAGACCTGATCAAAAAAGCGAACGACAAGATCCTAATTATTTGATTTTAAATAACTTTATGGTTTACATTTTACTATAAAATAGAAACAACCTTTTTAATTAAAATAATTTGAAAACCATCTTTTGATGGTTTTCTTTTTTCTCTGGGTTTTCATTGAGATAATTTTCTAAATCAGGTAAACTACCGTCCCGTCTTTGATAGCTAGTTATCTTCGATTTTTGACCGCACTTTTGGTTGATTTTGTCTGTAAGATGATTAGCTATAATCATTTATATCCCAATACAGATTAGGTTCCCTATGGCTACAAATTATATTTTCGTCACTGGCGGTGTGGTTTCATCGTTAGGTAAAGGCATTGCGGCAGCATCATTGGCGGCAATTTTAGAAGCTCGCGGTTTAAACGTAACTATTATGAAATTAGATCCATATATTAACGTGGATCCAGGTACGATGAGCCCAACCCAACATGGGGAAGTTTTCGTCACTCAAGATGGCGCAGAAACAGATTTAGACTTAGGTCACTATGAGCGTTTTATCCGCACGAAAATGACTAAACGTAATAACTTCACCACAGGCAAAATTTATTCTGAAGTATTACGTAAAGAGCGTCGTGGCGATTATCTTGGTGCAACAATTCAGGTGATTCCACATATTACCAATGAAATTAAAGATCGCGTTATTGCAGGTGCTCAAGGTCACGATGTTGTAATTGTTGAAGTGGGCGGTACCGTTGGGGATATTGAATCACTCCCATTCTTAGAAGCATTACGTCAATTAGCAGTTCAAGTTGGTCGTGAACATACGTTATTTATGCACTTAACTTTAGTGCCTTATATTCCAACTGCAGGTGAAGTAAAAACGAAACCAACTCAACATTCTGTAAAAGAATTGCTTTCTATTGGTATTCAACCTGATGTGTTGATTTGTCGTTCCGATCGTATGATTCCGCCAAATGAGCGTGCGAAAATTGCTTTATTCTGTAACGTTCCAGAACGTGCAGTCATTTCATTAAAAGATGTAAATTCGATTTATCAAATCCCAGCATTATTAAAATCTCAAGGTTTAGATGATTTTGTCTGTGAACGTTTCCGTTTAACTTGCCCTGAGGCGGATCTGTCTGAATGGGAGCAAGTGCTTTACAAACAAGCCAATCCAGTGGGTGAAGTGACCATTGGAATGGTGGGTAAATATACTGAGTTACCAGATGCCTATAAATCAGTAAATGAAGCATTGAAACATGCAGGTTTAACGAATCGTTTAAGCGTTAACATTAAATATATCGATTCCCAAGATGTTGAAACCAAAGGTGTTGAAGTATTAAAAGGCATTGATGGTATTCTTGTTCCTGGTGGATTCGGTTATCGTGGTGTGGAAGGTAAGATTCGTACCGCCCAATATGCACGTGAAAACAAAATTCCTTACTTAGGCATTTGTTTAGGTATGCAGATCGCGTTGATTGAATATGCACGTAATGTAGCAGGTTTAACTAAAGCAAATTCGTCTGAATTTGATAAAGATTGTGAACAACCTGTGGTTGCATTAATCACAGAATGGCAAGATGCGGATGGTAATACAGAAGTGCGTACCGATGAATCTGATCTTGGCGGGACAATGCGTTTAGGCGCACAACAATGTCATTTGGTGTCAGGCAGCCGCGCTCGCGAGCTTTATGGCAAAGAAACCATTGAAGAGCGTCATCGTCATCGTTATGAAGTGAACAATACCTTGCTTCCACAAATTGAAAAAGCAGGATTGAAAGTAACGGGCTTATCTGCAGATAAAAAATTGGTAGAAATTATCGAGGTGCCAAATCATCCTTGGTTTGTCGCTTGCCAATTCCATCCAGAATTTACTTCTACGCCTCGTGATGGCCATCCGTTGTTTGCAGGCTTTGTAAAAGCAGCTTATGAAAATCACAAACAATCCGTGAAGTAATTGATTGAATTAGAGTAAAAAGAGCGGTGAGAAACGACAAATTTTTTCACCGCTCTTTTATTTTGTAAAAATAGATAAAGATCAAAGCATACGCATTTTTTACAAGACAAAATCTCAAAATAGCTTTATTATATCGCCTGTTTTAGGCTCGCCTAACCCGTTCTAATTAACTTAATTGAGGAAAATAAAAATGGCAAAAATCGTTAAAGTGATTGGTCGCGAAATCATCGACTCACGCGGTAATCCAACTGTTGAAGCTGAAGTTCACTTAGAAGGTGGTTTTGTTGGTTTAGCTGCGGCTCCATCTGGTGCATCAACTGGTTCTCGCGAAGCATTAGAATTGCGCGATGGTGACAAATCTCGTTTCTTAGGTAAAGGCGTATTAAAAGCTGTAGCAGCAGTAAATGGCCCAATTGCTGAAGCAATTCTTGGTAAAGATGCGTCTAACCAAGCTGAAATCGACCAAATCATGATCGATTTAGACGGAACCGAAAACAAATCTAACTTTGGTGCAAATGCAATCTTAGCGGTATCTTTAGCAAACGCAAAAGCAGCTGCAGCATCTAAAGGTTTACCACTTTACACTTACATCGCTGAACTTAACGGCACACCAGGCGTTTACTCTATGCCATTACCAATGATGAACATCATTAACGGTGGCGAACATGCAGATAACAACGTTGATATCCAAGAATTTATGATTCAACCAGTGGGTGCGAAAACATTACGTGAAGCACTTCGTATCGGTGCTGAAGTATTCCACAACCTTGCGAAAGTATTAAAAGCTAAAGGCATGAGCACTGCAGTTGGTGACGAAGGTGGTTTCGCACCAAACTTGGCCTCTAACGCTGACGCTTTAGCATGTATCAAAGAAGCAGTTGAAAAAGCAGGTTACGTATTAGGTAAAGATGTAACTTTAGCGATGGACTGCGCATCTTCTGAGTTCTACAACAAAGAAACTGGCAAATACGAAATGAAAGGCGAAGGCCGTTCATTCACTTCTCAAGAGTTCACACACTATCTTGAAGAGTTAACTAAACAATACCCAATCGTATCTATCGAAGATGGTCAAGATGAATCTGACTGGGAAGGTTTTGCATACCAAACTAAAGTGTTAGGCGACCGCGTTCAATTAGTGGGCGACGACTTATTCGTAACTAACACCAAAATCTTAAAAGAAGGTATCGAAAAAGGTATTGCAAACTCCATCTTAATTAAATTCAACCAAATCGGTTCTTTAACTGAAACTTTAGCCGCAATCAAAATGGCTAAAGATGCAGGTTACACCGCTGTAATCTCTCACCGTTCAGGTGAAACCGAAGATGCGACTATCGCTGATTTAGCGGTGGGTACAGCAGCAGGTCAAATCAAAACTGGTTCTATGAGCCGTTCTGACCGTATTGCGAAATACAACCAATTAATCCGTATCGAAGAAGCATTAGAACGTGCTGGTACTCCAGCAGCATTCCCAGGCTTAAAAGCGGTTAAAGGTCAAGCGTAATTCACGCTGAATTTACTGTAAAATCTCACCGCACTTTGTATAAAAGTGCGGTGTTTTTTTAGGGAGTTTTTATGAACACTCAATCTGATTTACTGCTTACTGAACCTTGGTTATCTTGGGCGATTGAAATTCAAAGTATTGCACAAAGTGGCTTGGCTTATTGTAAAAATATTTATGATATAGAACGCTATGAGCGACTTCGAGATTTAGCAGCTGAAATGATTAGCCATAAAATGGCAATACCAAAAGAAACGGTTAAAAATCTTTTTTGTAATGAGGATGGCTACCAAACTCCAAAAATAGATACTCGGGCAGCGATTTTTCAAGACGATAAAATTTTGTTAGTGCTAGAAAATGATGGACTTTGGTCATTGCCTGGGGGATGGGTTGATGTATTGGAGACACTTCATAGTAATACAGTAAAAGAGGTGTATGAGGAAGCAGGGCTTGATGTGAAGCCAACTTTTATTATTGCAATCCACGACCAGCATAAGCATAACTATCCACCTTTGGCTCATCGTGTACAGAAGGCTTTTATTATGTGTGAAAGATTGTCAGGTGAATTTAAGAAGAACAGTGAAACGTTGGAGTCTGCTTATTTTTCCTTGGATAAACTTCCACCAATGAATGATACAAAAAATACGAAAGCTCAAGTAGAGCTTTGTTTTCAAGCATATAATAGTTGCCATTGGATTACACAATTTGATTAGGAAAGATTATGTTACATTTAACTTTAGAGGATGAACTCTTTTTAGGAACGCCAAAGCAAGTGGGAACGCATTCTACGGTATTTGAGCATTTTGCTGTAATGTTTGAAGATGACGGAGAAACAGGCTATTTTTATGCACTTGATATGCGTCAAAATGCTCAACCAATAGTTGATATGTTGCACGTGTATAATGTTGATTCAACCTCTAATCATCATGAGGCACGCAAACTTGAAATTTGTTGGGATGAAAGTGGTTATTTAGCCTTGTTGCTTATTAATGGCTATCCTCATGCCGTATTTGATTTTGCTCGTTTAGTCGGCTATAACAGCAATAAATATCCACAACCAGATCTAATGAGTATGTGGACTCGTGAAGAAATTACTAATAAACAGGCCGAGCAATGGCTAGGCGTGAAAACCATTCGATAAAAATTGAGAACAATGAAAAAGAAAAATCAAATTTTAGTTAGTTTATCTATTGTGGCCTTATTAGGAGGCTGTTCAGAAGAACAAGTACAACGTGATGTCTATCAGTCTTTAGACGATTGTTTAGCGGATTGGAAAAAAATTGAGCTTTGTGAAGCAGATAAAAATACTGAAAGTACTCAGAAAACTGAGACTACACCACAACAGGGGCTTGGTTTAAATATTCGTGATAACGGTAATGCAGAAAGTGCGGTAAAAAATCCAGCTGAAAATAATGCACAAGTCAATCAAAGTGAGAACAATGCTGAATCGACAGCAAAAGCTGAAAGTACTGATCCTTCTTTAGGGGCTGCAATTGCTGGTGGCGTTATGGGGTATATGGCGGCACGTGCAATTAGTAGTTTCCTTGGTCCAAGCTATCATCCTGGAAATCGAGCTGTCACCACGCCAACAGGGCAAGTTGTGCAACCGCAAACAAATCGTTCTGTTGGAAAACCAATGCTCGTGAAAGGAAATGCAGGAAGCATGAATAGCAAACCTGTATCTCGTGGTGGTTTTAGTAGCCCAAATAATACTAATCGTAGCAGTGGGGGCTAAATGAAACGTGTAACTGGGTTTCCTACTCGACCAGATATGGTGCAGCAGCTACTTAATGTTGGATTTGATTACTATAATTTGCCTTCTAGTGATGGATCTCATTATTGGTCTGATAATGTCGCCTATGAATTTACCTTAGCGGAAATTGATCGCATTGAGGATACAACTAATGAATTACATTCAATGTGTTTAGATTTTGCGGCAGATGAAATTAAAAAAGGCGATTATGAAAATTATCGTTTTACGGAGTTGCAAAAACAGCTTATTGAAAGCTCTTGGCGTAATCAAGATCCTTATTTATATGGACGCTTTGATTTTGGCTATGATGGCGACAACCTCAAAATGTTTGAATATAACGCAGATACGCCAACATCTTTGTTGGAGGCTGCGGTTGTTCAATGGCAGTGGTTGGAGCAAATTGAGAGCTTGAGACATCGTGATCAATTTAACTGGATTCATGAAGAATTAATAAAACATTTCCAATTTTTGAAACAACAAAGTGGCAAAACAGATTTCCATTTAAGTGCCATGCAAGATGCTGGTCGTGAAGATTGGGGCAATGTAGATTATTTAGCTGATGTGGCTTATAACGCGGGTTGGAATATTCATCAATTAGCGGTGGAAGATATTGGCTATAACAGTGAAACAAAAAAATTTGTAGATTTAAATGATCAGCCTATTGAAATGTTATTTAAATTGTATCCGCTAGAATGGCTAAGCCACGCTGAGTTTGCTCGCCATATTACAACCGCTGAAACACGATTTATTGAGCCTGCGTGGAAAATGCTGTTAAGTAATAAAGCGCTATTGGCAAAACTTTGGGCACGTTATC
Source organism: Haemophilus sp. SZY H36 (assembly GCF_018829625.1). NCBI lineage: Bacteria > Pseudomonadati > Pseudomonadota > Gammaproteobacteria > Pasteurellales > Pasteurellaceae > Haemophilus > Haemophilus sp. SZY H36. The sequence continues at coordinate 715,319 of NZ_JAHKKA010000001.1, forward strand.
CGAATCATCCGAATTTATTGCCTGCTTATTTTACGCCTTTCGAATTACCAAAAGATTTATCGATGTGGGTTAAAAAACCATTGTTAGGTCGAGAAGGTGCCAATGTATTCTATTATGAGAAAAACAATGGCGTAGAATTTGCAGCGAAAGGAAGCGAACACTCTACGTTTTATGCTAATTCAGGTTATGTTTATCAACAAAAATTTGAATTACCGAGTTTTGATGGAATGTATCCCATTATCGGCTCTTGGGTTGTGGGTGATGTGGCTTGCGGTATGGGATTACGCGAAGATTTTACTGCAGTGACAGGGAATGATAGCCATTTTATACCTCATTATTTTGTACCTTAATGTGTCCTGAGTATTGCTAAAATAACCAGGAAAATTAACCGCACTTTTGTCTTTTTTGATAAAAGTGCGGTTATTTTTTTACCTAAAAACTATTACTAAAGAGTTATGGTTATTTTATCTGAAAAAATCTTGCAAAATATCAAATTTTGTTAGAATAAATCGTAGCATTTCTTTGAAATGAAAAATTAAAAGAGTAAAATGTCCTCGGTGGTAGAAGTATTTGAAGTTGTAAACATATTAGAAGTATTAAATTTTCATCAACTTTTTTAATATTTGGAGTTTGATTATGGCATCAGAAATTCAAAAACTGTCTTCTGTTGCGCTCACACCTGTTGAAGCAACGGATTATGCAGAAAGTACAGCTACTTATAAAGCAAATAAACGTCCATTTTTATCATTTATGTCTGGCATTAGTGCTGGAGCTTGTATTGCTTTAGCTTTTGTATTTTACACGACAACACAAGCTGCCAGTGCCGGAGCACCTTGGGGACTGACCAAATTAGTGGGTGGGTTAGTATTCTCATTAGGTGTAATTATGGTGGTAATTCTGGGCTCTGAATTATTCACTTCTTCTACTTTAACTTTAGTCGCCCGAGTGGGCGGTAGAATCACCACGACACAAATGATTCGAAATTGGATCGTGGTGTATTTAGGCAACTTCGTTGGTGGTTTATTTATTGCGGCTGTTATTTGGTTTGGTGGACAAACAATGGCAGCAAATGGCCAATGGGGTTTAACAATTCTCGCAACCGCCCAACATAAAATTCATCACACTTGGTTTGAAGCTTTTAACCTAGGTATTTTATGTAACATTATGGTGTGTGTGGCGATTTGGATGTCTTATTCTGGTAAGACTGTTACAGACAAAGCTTTTATTATGATTATGCCGATTGGTTTGTTTGTTGCGTCAGGATTTGAACACTGTGTGGCTAATATGTTTATGATTCCGATGGGAATTATTACTGCACATTTTAGTACTCCTGAATTTTGGCAACAAATCGGCGTTGATCCGATGAAATACGCAGATTTAGATTTGTATCATTTCATTGTGAAGAATTTAATTCCCGTAACGTTGGGAAATATTGTCGGCGGGGCAATTTGCATGGGTGTATTCCAACGTTATTTAACCAAAACGCATTAAAGATTTATTTACTTATTTATTAATTAACAAAGGAAATGACTATGTCAGAACTTAATGAAGCGCAAAAATTAGCGTGGGCTGGTTTTACTGGTGGTGATTGGCAAGAAAATGTCAATGTACGTGACTTTATCCAAAAAAACTACACCCCATATGAAGGTGATGATTCTTTCTTAGCGGGTCCAACTGAAGCGACAACAAAACTTTGGGAGACCGTAATGGAAGGAATCAAAGTTGAGAACCGCACACATGCGCCATTAGATTTTGACGAGCATACGCCTTCAACAATTACTTCTCACGCACCAGGTTACATTAACAAAGACTTAGAAAAAATCGTTGGTCTTCAAACTGATGAGCCTTTAAAACGTGCCATTATGCCATTTGGTGGTATCAAAATGGTAGAAGGGTCATGCAAAATTTACGGTCGAGAATTAGATCCTGAAGTGAAAAAAATCTTCACTGAATACCGTAAAACACATAACCAAGGTGTATTCGATGTTTATACGCCAGATATTTTACGTTGTCGTAAATCTGGTGTATTAACTGGTCTTCCTGATGCTTATGGTCGTGGTCGTATCATCGGTGACTACCGTCGTGTAGCGCTTTACGGTGTAGATTTCTTAATGAAAGATAAATACGCACAATTCTCTTCTTTACAAAAAGATTTAGAAGATGGCGTAAATCTTGAAGCAACAATTCGTTTACGTGAAGAAATCGCAGAACAACACCGTGCATTAGGCCAATTAAAACAAATGGCTGCAAGCTATGGTTATGATATTTCTAACCCAGCAACTAATGCTCAAGAAGCCATTCAATGGATGTACTTTGCTTATCTTGCTGCAATCAAATCACAAAATGGTGCGGCAATGTCATTCGGTCGTACTGCAACCTTTATCGATATCTATATCGAACGTGATTTACAAGCAGGTAAAATTACTGAAACTGAAGCGCAAGAATTAGTTGACCACTTAGTCATGAAACTCCGTATGGTTCGTTTCTTACGTACACCTGAATACGATCAATTATTCTCAGGTGACCCAATGTGGGCAACTGAAACTATCGCAGGTATGGGGTTAGACGGTCGTACATTAGTAACCAAAAATACATTCCGTATTTTACATACCCTTTACAACATGGGTACTTCTCCAGAACCAAACTTAACCATTCTTTGGTCTGAACAATTACCTGAAAACTTCAAACGTTTCTGTGCAAAAGTATCGATTGATACCTCATCAGTTCAATACGAAAACGATGATTTAATGCGTCCAGACTTCAACAACGATGACTACGCAATCGCATGTTGTGTATCACCAATGGTTGTGGGTAAACAAATGCAATTCTTCGGTGCACGTGCAAACTTAGCGAAAACATTGTTATACGCAATCAACGGCGGTATCGATGAAAAATTAGGTATGCAAGTAGGTCCGAAAACTACACCAATTACTGATGAAGTATTAGATTTCGACACTGTAATGACCCGTATGGACAGCTTTATGGATTGGTTGGCAAAACAATATGTGACTGCCTTAAACGTAATCCACTATATGCACGATAAATATTCATACGAAGCAGCATTAATGGCATTACATGACCGTGATGTATACCGTACTATGGCTTGTGGTATTGCAGGTCTTTCTGTTGCGGCTGACTCACTTTCAGCAATCAAATATGCGAAAGTTAAACCAGTTCGTGGCGACATCAAAGATAAAGATGGCAATGTTGTTGCAACTAACGTAGCAATCGACTTTGAAATCGAAGGTGAATATCCACAATATGGTAACAACGATAACCGTGTTGATGATATCGCTTGTGACTTAGTTGAACGTTTCATGAAGAAAATTCAAAAACTTAAAACTTACCGCAATGCAGTGCCTACACAATCTGTATTAACCATTACTTCTAACGTGGTTTATGGTAAGAAAACTGGTAACACCCCAGATGGTCGTCGTGCTGGCGCGCCATTCGGACCAGGTGCTAACCCAATGCATGGTCGTGACCAAAAAGGTGCGGTAGCATCATTAACTTCTGTAGCTAAACTTCCATTTGCTTACGCGAAAGATGGTATTTCTTATACCTTCTCAATCGTACCAAATGCGTTAGGTAAAGATGCAGAAGCACAACGCCGTAATCTTGCTGGCTTAATGGATGGTTACTTCCACCACGAAGCAACAGTAGAGGGCGGTCAACACTTAAATGTGAATGTGTTAAACCGTGAAATGTTGTTAGATGCAATGGAAAATCCGGACAAATATCCGCAATTAACCATTCGTGTATCTGGTTACGCAGTACGTTTCAACTCTTTAACTAAAGAGCAACAACAAGACGTCGTAACTCGTACATTTACTGAGTCTTTCTAAGTAAATAAAATTATGTTTTAATATAAACCACTCACAGAATAGTTTTGTGAGTGGTTTATTTTTATATATAGGAGAGCAAATTATGCTAACAGTTATTGCCCAATTTTCAGTAAAAGCGGACAAAATTAATGATTTTCTAACTCAATGCAAAGAATTAATTAAGCATACTCGTCAAGAAATAGGATGCGTATCTTATGAATTACAACAAAATAGCGAACAAGCTAATCATTATGTTTTTATTGAGCAATGGAAAAGCAAAGCCGATTTAGAACAACATTTTGCAACGCCACACTTTACCTCAATTGTACCTGTATTGGTCGAGTATTGTGAACAAGCACCAGTGGTGCAAACTTTTCAAAAAGTCAGCGAATAATGACCGCACTTTGATAAATATATTTTAATTATGAGCCTGATTTAAATCAGGCTCATTTTTTATAAACTAAATCTTTGGTAAAATTTAGCTATATCTAGTTTTAGGAAATTTATGTATGTCAGTTCTTGGACGAATTCACTCTTTTGAATCCTGTGGCACTGTAGATGGGCCTGGTATTCGTTTTATTTTATTTATGCAAGGCTGCTTGATGCGATGCAAATATTGCCACAATCGTGATACTTGGGATCTTGAAGGTGGTAAAGAAATCAGTGTCGAAGATTTAATGAAAGAAGTGGTGACTTATCGCCATTTTATGAATGCCACTGGAGGTGGCGTCACCGCATCTGGCGGTGAGGCTGTGTTACAAGCAGAGTTTGTGCGTGATTGGTTCCGTGCTTGTAAAGCAGAAGGGATTAATACTTGCTTAGATACAAATGGTTTTGTACGTCATTATGATCATATTATTGATGAATTATTAGATGTAACAGATCTTGTTTTACTCGATTTAAAAGAGCTTAACGATCAAGTTCATCAAAATCTTATTGGGGTACCAAATAAACGTACCCTTGAATTTGCAAAATATTTGCAAAAACGTAATCAACGTACATGGATTCGTTATGTTGTGGTTCCTGGTTATACCGATAGCGATCACGATGTGCATTTATTAGGTCAGTTTATTGAAGGTATGACCAATATTGAAAAAGTTGAACTTCTTCCTTATCATCGATTAGGTGCGCATAAATGGAAAACCCTTGGGTTAGATTATGAGCTTGAAGATGTATTGCCGCCTACCAAAGAATCGTTAGAGCATATTAAAACAATCCTAGAAGGTTACGGGCACACTGTAAAATTTTAGAATGAATGTTAGCTAACATAAGGAGTGAATAATGAAAAAACTGATTTTAATATTATCATTTGGGTTGCTTAGCGCTTGTTCTATTCATCCTAAACAAAATCCAATACAACAAGATGTAAAACTCGCAACACCAACAGAAATTAGAAATGGCTATATTCGTCTAGTGAAAGATATAAATTACTATATCGATACTAGTTCAATTTGGGTTGATAATGAAGAACCTCAAATTGTCCATTTTGATGCAGTGATAAACTTAGATAAAGGTTTATTTGTTTATCCAGAAACTAAACGTTATGCACGTTCCGTTCGACAATATAAAATATTAAATTGCCAAAACTATCACTTAACCCAAGTCCGTACTGACTTCTACGATGAATTTTGGGGCGAAGGCGTACGTGCAGCCCCTAAAAAGCAAAAAAAACATACTTTACGCCTAATGCCTAATACTACACTTTATAATGCTGCACAAATTATTTGTGTAAATTATGGTAGAGAGATATCTGAAATAAAATCAACTAAAAAATAGAAATAAAAAATAGCTATAAATAAATTTATAGCTATTTTTCTTCTCTATTAAAAAAAACTTTGCCAAAGATGAGAAATCGGCATTGCTAAAAAAAGTGCCGGTAGCATATTTGCTACGTGGAAAATTTGAATATTGCAAATTCGAAAACCTGTAGCAATCATCAACACTCCACCTACAGCGCCAAAATCAGCACGCATTTCAGGTGTGACAAAAGGGATAATAAATACTGCTGAATATGCCAAAATAGATTGTAATACGGTTTGTGGGATAAAAATTGTTGTCACCGCATAACCTAATGTTGTTGCAAAAATCATTACAGTGAAAAAGTCCAAGAAAGATTTTATGATTAAGATGCTTGGGTCCCCTGTCATGCCTTCATTCATTGCACCAAAGATTCCAGTTCCACTAAAAGAAGCAAGAATCACAAGAGCCACAAATTTTCCTAAAAATTCATCATGACTAATCCCTTTAGGGGCAGAAGGAAATACCCGTTCTACTAGACTTTTAGCATAGCTAGCCAATTTATTAATACCATTTTCAAGCAAGATGATTTCACCAATAATTGTTCCAATCAGTATAGATAAAACCATTGCTGGCATACTTTCTACTTTAGAAAGCATTACTATTCCCATACACATTGAACACAAACCAAAAATTAATGTTAAATTAACTCGTAATCGTTCTGGTAATTTTCCACCAATCATTGCACCGATTAATGCGCCAGTAATAATTGCTGCCGCATTAATATAAGGCCCCACTATCATTATACTTCCCCTATTTTTCAAAAATAAAATAGCGCTTAAATATCAAGCGCTATCCAAAATACAATAAAAATTTACCGCACTTTATTACTTCAATAAGTAAGCCCGTAGTTGTGCAAAATCATTATCCATTTCATCAGAAAGCAATGGCAGTTGATTATGTTTATCTAGAGCTTCTGGCAATGGTAACTGAATACCAAGAATACGTTCTACAGATTCTTTAAATTTTGCAGGATGCGCTGTACATAGGAAGATTCCTGTTTCACCTGCTTTAAGTTGATCTTTCAGCACTTGGTAAGCTATCGCACCGTGAGGTTCACATAAATAACCTTTTGCCTGCATCGCTTTTAAAGTATCTTCAGTTTCACTATCACTTAGCATACCCGAACCTAAATCACTTAAATTCCAGCCATTTCGTTTAAACAATTCTTCCACTCTCGGCCAATTATTTGGGCGACTTACATCCATTGCATTAGAAAGGGTTGCAACTGTCGTTTTAGGATCCCAATTTCCCGATTTCAAATAACGTGGCACTGTATCATTTGCGTTTGTTGAGGCGACAAAGCGTTTTATTGGCAAGCCTAAGGTTTTTGCAATTAATCCCGCAGTTAAGTTACCAAAATTACCACTTGGCACAGAAACCACAACATTATCACGTTTTTCTTTTGGCAATTGTGCTACAGCCTCAAAGTAATAACAAACTTGAGCTAATAAGCGGCTGATATTAATAGAATTTGCAGAGTTAAGCCCGATAGCTTGGCGCAATTCAACATCATCAAAGGCTTGCTTAACCAAAGCCTGACACGCATCAAAATCACCATTAATCGCAACAGTACGAATATTCCCACCTAAAGTACAGAATAGCTTTTCTTGTAATGGGCTGATTTTGCCTTTTGGATAAAGGATAACTACATTAATATTTTCTAATCCATAAAACGCATGTGCTACAGCGGCTCCGGTATCGCCAGATGTAGCCGTTAGAATGGTGATTTTTCCATCACCACGAACTGCTGCAAGTGCCTGAGCCATAAAACGGCCACCAAAGTCTTTGAATGCTAATGTAGGACCATGAAATAATTCAAGTGCATAAATATTATCTTCCACTTTTTCTAAAGGTGCGGTGAAAGTGAATGCATTTTTTACCATCTCGTCTAACGTTGCTTTCGGTAATTCTTCACCAATTAACGCACCTAAGATTTTTTGACTACGCTCAACAAGAGGCAATTCAAGTAATTCATCAATGTTATTAAGTTGAGGAATTACTTCAGGAAAGAATAAACCTTGATCCCGACCAAGTCCTTGACGAACAGCCTGAGAAAAAGTGGTTTGTTCTTCGGGATGTTTGATATTGTATAAATTCATATTTAATCCGTTTTTAATTTTATCTATTTAAATTATGCTTATTTAATTTCTCTTGCGCCTTCATTATCGACCTTACATACATGCACAAAACCTTCATTATTTTGTAAATAATGATTCTCTAAATAAGTTGAAAGTTTAATTGCAGTTTGTAAATCAGGAGCAATAGAGAAAATTGTTGGCCCTGAGCCTGAAATACCAGTGGCAAGTGCACCTAAGTCTCGCGTAGCTTGTTTTACTTCAGCAAAATTAGGTAGCAGAGATTCACGATAAGGTTCAGCAATGACATCTTTCATCATAATCGCCGCAAGGTTTTCCTGATGGGTATGGCAAGCATGCACAAAGCCACCTAAATGACGACCATGGGCAATCACGTCTTGTCGAGTATAGCTTTTCGGTAAAATTGCTCGAGCTTCAGCAGTAGAAACTTCAATTCCCGGATATGCTAACACCCAATACCAATTATCAAAAAATGGCAATTTTTGACAAATATTGCCGAGCGATTGCACCATAAATTGCACACCGCCAAGATAGCAAGGTGCAACATTATCATAATGGATTGAACCAGAAATACGACCTTCCAATTCGCCCATCATTTCAAGCAATTCCATTTTCGAAAAAGGTTCATCATGAAACTGATTTAATGCCACTAATGCAGCAACAATAGAACAAGCACTAGAGCCTAAACCAGATCCAATAGGCATATTTTTTTCGAGCGTTAAACGCAAGGGCTTCAGATTTCCTCCGCGTAATTTTAATTGCTCGCTAAATAGCACATAAGCTTGGTAAACAATATTTTTTTGTGGTTCTTTCGGTAATTTACGAACAAAATAACCCGCACTTTCTAACTCAAAACCACTTGAAATAGATTCTATTTGAACCACATCACCTAACAATGAACCATCAATAGGAGAGATCGCGGCGCCTAAAGTATCAAAACCTACGCTAATATTCGCGCTAGATGCAGGGGCGTAAATTCTTAACATTGGGAATCCTTATTAATGTTGTAATGTTCTTAAAATATCGGCAAAGATACCTGCCGCAGTAACTGCATTGCCTGCTCCATAACCACGTAATAAAAGTGGGATAGGTTGGTAATAACGAGTATAAAATGCCAAAGCATTTTCACCATCTTTCACTTTATAAAGTGGGTTATTCTGATCGACTGCAACAATGGATACTTTACATTTACCTTCGCAAATTTTTCCAACATAACGCAATACTTTGCCTTCAGCTTTAGCGGTGGAAACACGAGCTTTAAACTCTTCATCCAGCTGTGGCAACATTGCCATAAATTCATCTGCCGATTTTCCTTCAGAGAAGCCTTTCGGCAATACACCCTCAACTTCAACATCAGAAAGTTCAAGCTCAATTCCAGCTTCACGAGCAAGAATTAATAATTTACGTGCTACATCTTGTCCTGAAAGATCATCTCGGGGATCTGGCTCAGTAAAGCCTTTTTCACGCGCAAGTGCGGTGACTTCTGAAAGAGAAAGTCCTTCCTCCAATTTACCAAAAATAAAGGAAAGCGAGCCAGATAAAATGCCTTCAAAATATTCAAGTTCATCACCCGCAGCGAGTAAGTTTTGAAGATTTTCAATCACTGGCAAACCAGCGCCCACATTCGTTTCATATAAGAATTTATGTTGGCTTGCTTGAGCGTTTTGACGTAACTCATTGTAATAAGCTAATTCTCGTGTATTCGCTTTTTTATTTGGCGTGACCACATGGAAACCTTCTTTTAACGCACGAGCATAAAGCCCGGCTACAGATTCAGCTGAGGTACAATCTACAAATACTGGATTCACCACATGATGTAATTTAATGAAAGAAAGCAATACATCAAAATCTGATGGCTGAGTCGCATTTTCTAAATCGGTTTTCCAATCGTCTAAACATAATCCATTTTCATCGAGCAACATTCGGTTGGAATTCGCAATAGCACAAACTCGAATTTCAACATTCTTCTTTGCTAGATACTCCTTTTGACGCTTTACCTGCTCAATTAATTCTCCGCCTACTCCACCAACGCCCACTAAAAACATATCCACTACTTTTTTATTATTGAAAAGAGCCTGATGGGTAGCTTTCACCGCTTCAATCGCTTTATTTTGCGGCACAACTGCAGAAATTGAACGTTCACTAGAACCCTGTGCAATCGCCACAATGCTAATATTTGCCTGCGCTAAAGCAGAGAAGAAACGAGCAGCAATGCCTTTCGCTTGCTTCATTCCATCGCCCACAACAGAAATAATGGATAAATCTTTAATCACTTCAATTGGTTCTAATTGATGTTCATTTAGTTCATTAGCAAACTCAGTTTCTAGTACAGTTTTCGCGACTTCTGCAGATTTCACTGGCACACAGAAGCTAATACTGTATTCAGATGAAGACTGGGTAATTAAAATGACTGAAATGCCTGCACCTGACATAGCTGAAAAGACACGAGATGCCATGCCTACCATGCCTTGCATACCAGGGCCTGACACATTAAACATCGCCAAATTATCTAAGTTAGTGATACCTTTGACTTGTAAACCTTCTGATTTCACATTGCCGTCAATAATCGAACCTGGCGCAGAAGGATTTCCTGTATTTTTAATGACACAAGGAATATTTTGTGGCAACAATGGGCCTATCGTACGAGGATGAATCACTTTCGCACCGAAATAAGAAAGTTCCATTGCTTCACGATAAGAAAGAGTTGGTAATAAACGGGCATCAGGCACTAAACGAGGATCACAAGTATAAACCCCATCCACATCGGTCCAAATTTCGCATACGCTTGCACCTAAACAAGCGGCTAAACAGGCTGCAGAATAGTCTGACCCATTACGACCGAGCAGCACTAACTCACCTTTTTCATTACCCGCAGTAAAGCCTGCCATAAGCACTACTTTATCTTTTGCGATACTTGCTGCATCAACACGTTTTGTTGATTCTTCAATTTCAACAGAAGATTCAAGATAACCGCCTTTTGCTAATAATTGCTTGACCGGATCCACAATATATACGCTATAGTCACGCGCTTCAAACCAAGCTTTCATCATTACGATAGAAAGTTTTTCACCACGGCAATCAATCGTCGCTTTAACTGCATCTTCTACTTTTCCTGCTTGGCGAATTTCTTCTAATAATCCTTTGATTTGAGCAAATTCAGCATCAATAAGCGCTTTGGTGCCATTTAAGTCGAATTGATTATTTTCGGCATGTAATCCATTGATGATGTTATAGAAAATTTCGATTGCTTCGTTGAAATGCGTATCGGTTGGTTGATTTAATGCAGCTTTTTCAGAAAGGGCGACGAGATGATTAGTTATTTTGGCTGGTGCTGATAAAACACCCGCTGCCTGCTCTTCTAAATGAGCTTGCTCGATCAATTTCGCTGCTTGGGAAAAACGTTCCGGATTTGCAAGCGAAGTGCCGCCAAATTTAAGTACGCGCATGATTGGTTCTCCTAGAGATATTGTGTTTTTGAATTTATAAAAAAACCCGCTATTCAGTTGAATCGCGGGTTTTCTGTATCCTGTTTTTTGGTGCACTAACCCGCGCCATTAATCATAGTAATGGTCATCATAATAGTGGTAATCGTGCTAATGATTACGGATAAAGTGCGGTTATTTTTCATTGTGTTTTATCTTGAAAAATGAATGCGTAAAGAAATACCGAAATTTCCGGAGCTTGTCAAACAGAAAGTAACAAATTTTTCAGAAATTTTCTCAGTAAATAAATTTCGTGTAAACTAACCGCACTTTTATAAAGGAGAACCTATGGATATCCAGCATAATCTCAACCTAATTCATCAAAAAATTGAAACGGCTTGCAAAGAAGCTAAACGCAATCAAAATACCGTAAAATTACTTGCCGTATCAAAGACCAAACCTATTTCCGCTATTCTTTCGGCTTATCAAGCGGGACAAAGGGCTTTTGGGGAAAATTATGTGCAAGAAGGTGTAGAAAAGATCCAATATTTTGAATCTAAAGGTATTAACCTGAAATGGCATTTTATCGGTCCATTACAATCGAATAAAACACGTCTCGTGGCAGAATATTTTGATTGGATGCAAACGCTTGATCGAGCAAAAATTGCAGAGCGTTTAAATGAACAACGACCAACTAACAAAACACCGTTAAATGTCTTGATTCAGGTTAATATCAGCGATGAAGAAAGTAAATCAGGTATTCAACCCGAAGAAATGTTAACACTGGCAAAACACATCGAAAATTTACCGCACCTACGCTTACGTGGCTTAATGGCAATACCCGCGCCGACCGATAAAATCGCAGAACAAGAAGCTGTATTCAGAAAAATGTCCGATCTATTTGAACAACTAAAACAAGCCTTACCTAATCAACAAATTGATACACTTTCTATGGGAATGACGGATGATATGCCTAGCGCAATTAAATGTGGATCAACAATGGTAAGAATTGGTACCGCTATTTTTGGCTCAAGAAATTATATCCAAAAGTAAAATGAATAATTAAAAGCGGCTTATGTTTCCATAAGCCGCCCCAAAAATATACTGTACCTTAAAAAATATTCCGTATGTTAGAAAAATAGGATTCCCCCCCAAACAACAGCAACAATACAAAGAGCAATAAATACCGATGCAGAACCTTGATCTTTCGCACGCCCTGAAAGTTCGTGGCGTTCTGTACCAATGCGATCAACTACAGCTTCCACCGCACTGTTTAAAAGTTCTAATGCCATCACAAGCAAAACAGAAGAAATCATCAAGATAATTTCTATTTTTGTCTCACCTAGAAAAAAGGCAAGAGGAATTAAAATGCAGGCTAAAAAACATTCGTGGCGAAAAGCCGTTTCATTTTTAAACGCACTTTTTAAGCCTTGTAATGAATATTTAGTGGAGTTGATTAAATGGGTTAGCCCCGTCGTTTTATACATAAATTTTCCTATTTTTATAAACGTTTCGCTTCGATAACATCATCTAATTTTGCTAATCGAGCCAATATTTTACTCAAACTTTCAACATTATGGAGTTCAATTTCCATATCAATAGTAGCAAGCTGTTTTTTGGTATCAGCACGGCTTGACACCCCTAACACGCTAATTTTTTCATTTGCCAGAACCGTCGTAATATCCCGCAATAAGCCATTGCGATCGCCTGCCACAATACGGATATTAATATGAAACCCACTTGCGTAATTTTCGCCCCAAATTGATTCCACCACGCGTTCTGGATGGGCCGCTTGCAAATCTAAGAACTGTTCACAATCCGCTCGGTGAATAGAAATACCACGCCCCATTGTGATATAACCAACAATCGCATCGCCAGGAATAGGCTGGCAGCAACGTGCAATATGATGCATAAGATTGCCCACACCTTCTACAATCACATAGCCATTTTTTTTCTCAGATTTCTGTAGAGAATTTACCGCACTTTTGTTAGCAACATGGCGTAAAATTTCCTGATCGGCTTCTTCAGCGGTCACTTTAATCAATTTACTTTGCAAGAAATTGATTAAATTATTTAAACGAATATCGCCACTGCCAATACCCGCATAAAGATCGTCCAAATTTTTCAAGTTATAGCGTGGTAACGCATAAGGTTCCACTTGCTTTATACTTAAATTCAAACGCGCTAATTCATTATCAAGTAATTCTTTACCCGCTGGAATATTTTTATCGCGATCTTGTTTTTTAAACCACGCTTGAATTTTGGCTCGAGATTTTGCCGTGTGAGTAAATCCTAAATTTGGGTTTAGCCAGTCACGGCTCGGGTTCGGATTTTTCTGAGTAATAATATCAATTTGATCACCCATTTGTAGCTGATAGGTGAATGGCACAATACGTCCTGCTACTTTTGCCCCGATGCAGCGATGACCAATTTCACTATGAATTGCATAAGCAAAATCTAATGGTGTAGATCCCGTTGGCAAATCCACCACTTCGCCTTTTGGCGTAAACACATACACGCGGTCATCAAACACTTGACTACGCAACTCTGCCATCACTTCGCCTGAATCAGTAATATCATCTTGCCAAGCTAACAATTTGCGCAACCATGCAATTTTTTCTTCGTAGGCAGACATACTGCCCGTATTGCCTTCCTTGTATTTCCAGTGAGCCGCCACGCCCAACTCTGCATCATCATGCATTTGTTGGGTTCGAATTTGCACTTCAATTGGCTTGCCACCTTTACCTAAAACAACAGTATGAATAGATTGATAACCGTTCGGTTTCGGGTTCGCGACATAATCGTCAAATTCTTTGGGTAAGTGTTTAAATTGAGTATGCACAATCCCAAGTGCGGTGTAACAATCTTGCAATTTTTGCACGATAATTCTGACCGCTCTTACATCATATAAACCACTAAACTCAAGATGCTTTTTCTGCATTTTGCGCCAAATGCTATAAATATGTTTCGGACGACCATAGACTTCCACTTGCTCGATACTTTCACGTAAATAAGCGCTCAACTCGCTAACGAAATCAGCAATGTAATGTTCACGATCAAGACGACGCTCCTGCAATAATTTAGCAATAGCGCGATATTGTTCAGGATGGAGATAACGGAAGCAGTAATCTTCTAACTCCCATTTCAACTGACCAATCCCAAGACGATTGGCAAGAGGGGCGTAAATATTAGAACATTCTTTAGCGGCAAGAACTTTCTCTTCTTCAGCACAACGATGCTCTGCATCACGCAAGAAAGTAATGCGTTCGGCAAGTTTAATGATTACGCAGCGGAAATCGTCCACCATCGCCAACAACATACGGCGAACATTATCCACTTGCAGTGCGTTAGCGGAATGGCTGGCATTGAGTTGGCGGATATTATCCATTTCCAACACGCCTTTGAGAAGTTTAGTGATTTTCGCACCAAATTTTTCTTTTAGGCTTTCCCAGTCTGTTAATTTATTTGCAACGATAGGAAACAACATTGCAGTAAGCAATGTTTCCGTATCCATATTAAGTTCGTGCAAAATCTCTACCATTTCCACGCCGGACTGAAGCATCAAGGTAGCATTCTTCATTTCATCGGGATGGGTGCTCATTAAGTCACGTGCGTAATACCACGCATCAATCAAACTTTTTTCTGTTTGTTCTGCCAGTTTTAAGCCAGCGCACCATTGTTCAATCACAAAATCCTGCGGATTTAACAAATGAGAACCACGAACAGCAACCATAACACCCCCTTGTTGATGAAGAGCAAGCAACTTCCTATCGCTTTTATTTTGGGTGGATATTGTACCGAATAACCGAGTTATTTTGTAGTGAATAACGTTATCGATTCCAAATGCCCCGTATGAGGGAACATATCTATCACCGCACTTTTTTCAATCTTATAGCCAAAATCACGTAAAATTTCTGCATCGCGCACTAATGTTGCGGGATTACAAGACACATATAAAATTTTCTCAGCTTTCAACTCGCACAAAGCATTTAACGCGAAAGCTGCACCACTGCGTGGAGGATCAAGCAAAATTTTATTGAACGACAGACGAGCCCAAGGTTGTTCAACAAAAGATTGGTCAAGATCGGCTTGGAAAAATTCAATATTCTTGATTTGGTTTCTAGCGGCATTTTGCGCCGCTTTTTGGACCATTTCAAAAACGCCTTCAATTCCTACCGCACTTTTCACGCGTTTGGCAAGAGGAAGCGTAAAATTTCCCATGCCGCAAAATAAATCTAACACGCAATCCTGTTGGTTCAATTCAAGCCAATTCAAGGCTGTATTGACCATACGTTCATTTAATGCACGATTTACTTGGATAAAATCACGAATATCAAAATGTAATTTTATGCCATCAGAAAATTGATAATAAGGTGAATCGCCATGGATTTGTTCAATGCCTTCATCGCTTTGTAAAAACAGCATTAACTTTTCTTGTTCAGCAAATTTGAGCAATAAAGTGCGGTCAATTTCCGCTAGGTTCTTGGTGTAACGTAACAACATTGCGACGCCATTATCGGCCGCCACAAGTTCAATATGCCCAAGCTGTTTCGGCGCAGAGAATTGTTCTAGAAGTGCGGTTAATTTAGGCAGTAAATAATTAATTGCAGGTTCAGCCACTTCGCAAGATTGAACAGTAATTAAATCATTCGTATTTTTCTGACGAAAGCCCATTTCGATTTGTTTTGTGTTTGGGTTAAACCATAAACTCAAACGCACACGACGACGATACGCCCAAGCATCGCCACAAATCATAGGCTGAAATGAAATCGGCTCTGACTGTAATTTACTTAATCGTTTAAATAATGCGGATTCTTTCGCTTTCCTCTGCATTTCAATAGGAATATGTTGCCCTTGGCAACCACCACAACGCATAAAATGAGCACATTTAGGTTCTAAACGTTCAGAACTTTTTACTCGCCATTTTTTTGCCATAGCATGTCCATATTGTCGTTTATCTTCCAGAATACGACATTCCACTTTTTCGTTCGGAAGTGCATTTTCAATAAACCAAGTTTTACCATTAATTTTCGCCACGCCTAAACCTTGATAATCTAAATCAAGAATATTAGCCGTAATGGTTTGAACATTGTTTGTTTTTTGCTTTGGGGTATAAAGAAGAACCATTATTTTAGAAGTAAAATATTTTGAGTGAATAATTCTCGGCTTTTTAATGGTTTATCGCCAAGATAAGGTTTAAGCGCAATACGAGTAAAACGTTTTGCCGCTTGACGTACCGCATCATCAGAAAAATCGAGGGCTTCAAAGGCTAACAAATCTCTTCCATAAAAGGTGAGATTATCTTTCACTAAGGATGCAATGAAACCTCTTTCCTCACGATAACGATATGTCATTGAGAAATCGACCGGCTCGCCAGAACCCGCACAATGAAGAAAATCCACGCCGTAACCGAGAATTTGTAAAAGTTGAAATTCAAAAAGACGCAATGTTGGCTCAACATTGGGTTCAGTTGCCAAGCCCGTTAAGCATTTTAAATAATGTTGAAACAGCGAAGGATTCGGCGTTTCAGGCTCAATGACACGAGTCAATAACTCATTCACATAAAAACCGCTATAAAGTGCGGTTTGTTGTAAAGGAAGTGTAATTGCGGCGGGTTCAGCTTTAGTGAGGGTTTTCAATAAGCTTTTTCCCGTCCAACGCAACAATAAAGGTGTGAAAGGTTGCAAGACCGACTTCCAAGATGAACGCTTTGATCGTGCGCCCTTGGCGATCACGGTTAGGCGACCACTTTCTTCAGTAAACAAATCCACTAAAAGACTCGTTTCACTATAAGGGCGACGATGAAGAATAAAGCCACGCTGGAGTTCGGTTTGCACAATTAATTACCGGATAAACGCTCTACGGGTTGTAACACACATTGTTCCGCTAAAACTTCGCCTAAATTAGTTTTTAGCACACTAAAATCATCGCGCTCTTGCCATGCCCAACGAATATTGCCGTAATTTTTACCGCGCTCAGAAATCATTAATGTCAATTTTTCTGACATAGAATTGAAAGTCACCGTAATGTGATGCAATGATTTTTTACGTTTTTTTTGAGTGGAATGAACAACACGAACTTGCTTGTCATCTTTACATAAATAAACTTTAGCCTCACCTTTTTGCAAAGCCTTATCTACTTTTTCCACCTGCATCTTTTGCGGCTCTGGCTTCTTTGGTAAACCATTTTGAGCACAACCGATCAAGCAAAGTGCCGTTAAAATTAGAAACGTTTTTTTAAACATAAAATCCTACTTGCAAAAGAAAAATGGGCGATTGCTCGCCCTAAAAATTATTTTTTATATTCATAAGAACCATCAGACTGACGAACAAATCGTGCACCGTTAGATAAACGCATTTCATTTACTCGCCCTTGACTATTTACGGATACCGCGACTTTATCACCCGGTTTAAAGCTACTTAAAACATTGCCAGCACCCGCTGCTTTACTCATTGCATTAACATCCGAAATATTAAGTTGGTTGTCACGGAATACTTGCATAAGAGAAACGCCTTTAGGCACAGTTAATGTTTTCGCCGATGCAGTTGGTACAGCTGCTTTCGTTGCAGGTTTTGCATCAACGATTTGAACCTTAGCTTCTTTTTTAACTTGAATCGGTTTTGCTTCAACAATTGGTGCTTTTCCAGTTGTTTTAGCGACGGTTTGTTCAATTGCTTTTGCTGGTACATGTACTTTTTCAGCAACTTTCACTTCTTTTTTCGCAGTATCTTTATGCGCAACTTGTTGTTCGACTACTTTTTTCACCGGTTGAACTGGCACTACAACAGTTGGTGCTTTTGGCTGTTCCACTTGAGCTTGAGTTTGTGGTTGCTCAGGTTGAGCTGCTTGCATAGGTTTAGCTGAATCCATTGTATTTGAGGCTTGAACAGGAGCTTGAGCCATATTTTGTGGCGCAGCCATGTTTTCAGGTTGATTTTGAGCGGTCGCACTATTAGCTGATTCATCTGCTTTTGGCGCATTTTCAGGTTGGTTAGCTTGCTCTGCAGCCATCTGATTTTGTGCTGGTGGATTATCTAAAATCGTGGTTTCAACTGGTTGATTTTGATCTAAAGATTGGAACTGCACTGGGATTTCATTGCTGTTAGATTGAGTGAAAGACTCAACGGTGTCAGAACTTGGTTTTAATGCAAAGAAAATAATTAATAAAATGACCAACGCCAAAATAGCCATAAATAAACGGCGATGTTTTGCTGGTAATACTTGCAACACTTTCCATTTTTCTGGTTGACTTAAAGTACGTTTTTCCGCTTGCTCAACAGTTTCTGTGGCAATCGTTTCAGTTTTAATTTCTTCTTCAACAGCAGATATTGTCTCTTCTGCAGATACAGTCTGAATAACAGGCTCTTGTTCCGTTCTCAATGTTTCGCTAGAAATAAAAGGCGCGCTTTCTTGAGCTGAAGTATGCCCAAAAGTGGGTTCTTTACGCTCATGAAAATTTGTTTCTACATGATCTTTTTTAGCAAATAAACCTTTTGCTTTATCAAAAATTGACTCGCTAGGTTGCACCACTTTCTTTGGTGTAATTGGTTCAACTTGATTAAGACCTAAATCTAATTCATCTTGAGATGATTGTTCATTTTGATTTTTATTCATAGAATCCACTGGATTACTCCTGATACTTGTTGTTATTCATGTTAATTAGCCACGGAAGTGCGGCAAAAAAATTACGCGATATTTTATCGGATCTTATGCCGCGTATAAAGTCTTATTTGGTTCGCCGGCAATTTCTCGTGCGAGTTTGGGAACAAGATAGCCAGATGTAAGAGATTGCAAGATTTTATAAATTTGCATAGCTTCAATATCGCTAATCAAAAAATGGCTCGCCCCTTGCACTTTATCTAGCAAATGCAAGTAATAAGGCAAAATTCCTGTTTGAAAAAGTTTATCACTCAATATTTTTAGAATTTGCGCGTCATCATTCACGCCTTTTAGCAAAACGGATTGATTCAAAAGCGTGACATTCACGGCTTTTAATTTTTGCATCGCATGAGCAAAAATTTGATCAATTTCATTGGGGTGATTAATGTGTGTCACCATAACAGTTTGCAAACGAGTTTCTGCTAATAAGGTACAAAATTCATCAGTAATTCGTTGCGGAATCACAACAGGCAAACGGGTGTGAATACGCAAACGTTGTAAGTGCGGTATGTTTTCCAAATGTTTTATTAACCACGCTAACTCATGATCTTTCGCCATTAAAGGATCACCGCCTGAAAAAATCACTTCTTCAATTTCAGGATACACCGCAATGTAATCCAAGGCCAGCTGCCAGCTTTTTTTATTTCCCGGGTTTTCATCGTAAGGAAAATGTCGGCGGAAGCAATAACGACAATTCACCGCACAACCGCCCTTCGCCATAAAGAGTAATCGGTTTTGATATTTATGAAGAATATTTGGCACGGCATTGGCATTTTTTTCTTCTAAGGGATCCGTACTAAATCCTTCAGCTTGTACAAACTCTAGATCAGAACACATCACTTGCAAGAAAAGGGGATCTTGCGGATTACCTTTTTCTATTTTATCAATGAAAGGTTGTGGTACGCGAAGCGAAAAAAGTTTCCGCGCAGCAATGGATTGCTCAAAATCATCTTCTGGTAAATTTAAGGCTTTTAGCAATAATTTAGGATCTGAAATCGCATTTTTTAGAATTGTGAGCCAATTTTGTTCTTCTCTAATGACGGGTTCTTGGGTTAAAATACGCACTTTTCAAACCATCTCTAATTTTTAGGATATTAAAAATATGGCTACATATACTACCAGTGATTTCAAACCAGGTCTAAAATTTATGCAAGACGGTGAACCTTGCGTAATCGTTGAAAATGAATTCGTAAAACCAGGTAAAGGTCAAGCTTTCACCCGTACTCGTATTCGTAAATTAATTTCAGGCAAAGTATTAGACGTAAACTTCAAATCTGGTACTTCGGTTGAAGCTGCTGATGTTATGGATCTTAACTTAACTTATTCATACAAAGACGATGCATTCTGGTACTTCATGCATCCAGAAACATTTGAACAATACTCTGCTGATGCAAAAGCTGTAGGTGATGCAGAAAAATGGTTATTAGACCAAGCAGATTGTATCGTGACTTTATGGAATGGGGCGCCAATTACTGTTACTCCACCAAACTTTGTTGAATTAGAAATCGTCGATACAGACCCGGGTCTTAAAGGCGATACAGCAGGTACTGGCGGTAAACCAGCAACATTAAGCACTGGTGCAGTAGTAAAAGTACCTCTTTTCGTTCAAATCGGTGAAGTAATCAAAGTCGATACTCGTTCTGGCGAATACGTATCTCGCGTAAAATAATATTTTACTGTTAAACGAAGAGAAGCTATTTTCGCTGCTATTCAAAGCAAAGAATCTAAATAAAAAATAGCCCCAGACAATTATAGTCTGGGGCTTACTTTTAGTTGATTATCAAGAAATCACGGTAATTCATCAATTTCCTTATCTACTTTAGGTGGGATCATATGTTCACGGCGTAATCCAACATCGTATGCAATTGCGATTGCAATAAAGATTGAAGAATATGTACCAAATCCAATACCCACAAGTAATGCTAAAGAGAAGTTATGAATTGATGAGCCACCAAAAAAGAACAATGCAATAACAACAATTAATGTTGTAGCAGAGGTCATGATGGTTCTTGATAAAGTTTGAGTTAAAGAAACATCAATAATATCAATCGTATCTAGACGTCTTATTTTTCTGAAGTTTTCACGCACACGGTCAAAGACCACAATACTATCGTTAATAGAATAACCCACAACAGATAAAATCGCTGCAACAAAGGTTAAATCAATTTCGATTTGTAACGCTGAAAACACACCAAGAGTAATAATTACGTCATGCGCAAGGGATGCGATACCACCGAAACCTAAACGCCATTCAAAGCGAGAGCCTACATAAACTAGCATCATCGCTAATGTCGCTAATGTCGCATACACCGCGCCTTGAGCCAACTCTTCCCCTACGTTTGGTCCAACGAATTCAACACTACGAATCTTAATGCCAGAATCTACTTCTTGGAGCATTCCTTTTACACGATCGCCAATGCCTGAATCATTATCCGTAGCTGGTAAACGAATCATGACATCTTGAACAGACCCCGTTGTCTGCACAATTGGGCTTTCAATACCATTTTCATGGAGCTTACCACGGATTTTTTCTAAGTCTGCAGATTGTGAAAAATGGGTATCAAAAACAACCCCACCGGTAAAATCCAATCCCCAGTTAAAGCCTTTTGATACGATAAAAAATAGCGAAACGACCATTAAAAGTGCGGAAAAAACATAGCCCCATTTACGCAGTTTCATAAATTCGGTCAATGGGAACGGGAGTTTAATCCCATTGATTTCACGGATAAAATGTCCGTCTTTATCTTTTGCAAAAATTTTCATCGTTCCCTACCTAAATTGATAATTTCTTAAGTTGTTTACCGCCATAAAGCGCATTAACTAATGCACGTGTTCCTGTAATTGCGGTAAACATTGAAATTGCGACACCAAGTGAAAGCGTAATCGCAAATCCTTGAATTGGGCCTGTCCCCACAGCATACAAGATAATTGCGGTTAAAATTGTCGTTAAATTTGCATCAAAAATAGAAGTAAACGCCCCGTTGTAACCTTCATTGATTGCTTGTTGAATTGGACGACCATTGCGAATTTCTTCTTTAATACGTTCAAAAATCAATACGTTGGCATCCACCGACATACCTAATGTTAATACGATACCGGCAATCCCTGGCATGGAAAGTGTCGCACCAGGTAAAATAGACATTAAACCAACTAACAACACAATATTAATGACCAAAGCAAAACTTGCGATAATACCGAACATTTTGTAGTAAAACAGCATAAAGACAATCACAGCGATGAGTCCCCAAAAGCTCGCATTAATCCCTTGTTCCACATTCTGAGCCCCTAAAGATGGGCCAATTGTACGTTCTTCAACAATTTGAATTGGCGCAATTAATGCACCAGATTTCAATAAGGTAGAAAGATTGTGCGCTTCCGCGATACTATCAACACCAGTAATTTGGAAATTAGAACTGAAACGACCTTGGATCGTCGCCACATTAATGACTTCCTCATGTTTTTCTAAAATGGTTTTACCATTTTCATCTTTTTTACCATTATCTTTATATTCAACATAAAGCGTCGCCATTGGTTTCTTGTAATATTTTTTGGTGGTTTGAGACATAATCTCACCACCTTCACCATCCAAGGTTACACTCACTTGCGGGGTGCTTGAATGCTGATCTAAACCAGAACTTGAATTAATAATATGCTCACCACCTAATACCGCGCGTTTAAATAATGCGACAGGATGACCTTGGCGATCATATTTAACTTCCGAATCAGCTGGCAACATATTACGAGAAATTGCATCGGCCGTAACATTTTGATTGACAATACGAAACTCAAGCGTTGCAGTTGCCCCTAAAATTTCTTTTGCGCGAGCAGTATCTTGAACACCTGGTAATTCAATTACAATACGTTCAGCGCCTTGACGTTGAATAACCGCCTCAGATACCCCTAATTCAGCAACACGTTTACGTAAAATCGTTAAGTTTTGCTCAATGGCTAAGTCGCGTGCTTCATTTAATGCTGAAGTTGAAAGGCCTAAATTGATACTATCGTTATCCAACTCTGTTATATCTAAGGTTGGATGCAACTGATGAATAATACGTTCCGCTTTGGAGCGTTGACTTGCATCAGCCAATGTGACCGAAGTACCAAAATGGTCAGTATTTTTAATTGCTGTATATTGAATTTTTTCTTTACGAAGTTCGTTACGTAAACTGTCTTGTAATTGCTCTTGGCGTTTTACAAGTGCAGCATTCATATCGACTTCCATCAAAAAACGAACCCCACCACGTAAGTCTAATCCCCATTTCATTGGGTTAGCACCAAACATGCTTAACCAAGCTGGAGTGGCAGGCGCAAGGTTTAATGCAGTGGTGTAATTATTGCCAAGACGTTCAGCAATTTTATCTTTAGCGAGGAGTTGATCATCGGTATTAGTGAAACGAACTAGAATTGAGCCGTTCTCAAGCACGACAGATTTGGTTGGAAGATTATTGGTTTTAAGCACATCTTGAACTTGTCCAAGCACGCTAGTATTCGCTTCTTGACCGCGCGTACCGGAAATTTGCACCGCAGGATCTTCACCATAAATATTTGGAAGAGAATATAAAATCCCGATGGCCACAATAAAAATAACCATCAAATTCTTCCATAATGGATAACGGTTTAACATAGTTTTCCTTTTCTTTTCTAACGCACAGAGCCACAATTCGTGGCTCTGGAAAATAATTTAACGTTACTCTTAAAGTGATTTTAATGAACCTTTAGGAAGAACGCTCACAATGTAGTTACGATTAATCGTAATTTCTGTCGTGTCGTTTAACGCAATCACGATGCTATCACTACCTTCGGTTACTTTAGTAATTTTGCCGATTAAACCACCAGCAGTTAAAACTTCAGTACCCTTTGCAAGCTCAGACATCAATTTTTTATGTTCTTTATTGCGTTTAGCTTGCGGGCGATAAATCATAAAGTAAAAAATTAAACCAAAAATCACGAAAATAAATAACGTGGACATCGGGTTTTGTGCTTCCATTGTATGTTTTCCTTATTAATTTAAGTTAAAAATTGCGCTTAAAATACCATAAATTGACTCATTGGGAAAGGTGAACCACACCAATATCCTACGTTATGGCGATTAATTTTATTTTTTCAAGATAACGATAAATTCTTTTTCCGAAGCGTAATATTGCTCGACCAAAGCAACAGAATTTTCTTCTGCAAAAATAGAAAAATTTTCCACCGCACTTTCAAGGTTTAAGATCAACATTAGCTCATCATGTTTATCCAAATTTTTTAAGGCTTTTTTGGCACTTAAAAGAGGAATTGGACATCGAAGTGCGGTTAAATTGAGCTGATATTTCATTCTTTAACTTGACGACGAGCACTCATGTTCTTGCCCATTTCAGCCAAAATATCCGCACTTAAGCATTCACGCCCCATTTCAAATAGCGGTTCTTCTAACGCAATATGACGATCATAACCTTGAATAAAGCGTTCAATTAAATGTTCATCAATATTTTGACGTTGTTCAGAAATAATCTCTTCTAACTGCGCAGATAATGCATTCCAATTTTCATGCAAATATTCGTGCTGTTTTTCTAATTCATCAATGGAGCTTTGTGCTTGCGGAGCCACTTTGAGTAGTTGAGGGAAAAAATCTAATTCTTCATCCTCATGATGTAACGGTGCGGCACTATTGAAATAAGTTAAAATCTGCTCAACATCATTTAATACAGCCTGAGTATAGCCGTGTTTTTCTAGATAACCAGGTAAAATGCTTAACTGGCGACAAAAACGTTTTACCTTACTATGACAGGCATAAAGCATTTCAATAGGTTCATTCCAGGTGGCGAATTGTTGAGGTTCAAGAATTTGCATAAGGTTTCCTTTGTTAAAAAGTGCGGTCAAAAAACATTTCATTTTTCTACCGCACTTTCATCAATTATGATTTATCTGCTAATTGTAATGGTGGAACAGGTTTGCCCATGCGAGCATAGAATTCCACCGCAAAATCATCAAAACGATCATCTTCAATCGCTTGACGAATTTCCGCCATTAAACGTTGATAATAGCGTAAATTGTGAATAGTATTTAAGCGTGCACCTAAAATTTCACCGCATTTATCTAAATGATATAAATACGCTTTGGTGTAGTTTTTACAGGTATAGCAATCACATTCAGGATCTAATGGGCTCGTATCATCGCGATATTTTGCATTACGGATTTTAACAATACCATCAGTCACGAATAAATGCCCATTACGTGCGTTACGAGTTGGCATTACGCAGTCAAACATATCAATACCACGACGTACTCCTTCTACTAAGTCCTCCGGTTTACCTACACCCATTAAATAACGAGGTTTGTCAGCCGGGATTTGTGGGCAGATGTATTCTAAAATGCGGTGCATGTCTTCTTTTGGTTCGCCTACCGCTAAACCGCCCACTGCATAACCGTCAAAGCCGATATTCACTAAGCCTTCCAATGAGACTTTACGTAATTCTTCAAATACGCCGCCTTGGATAATACCGAATAGCGCATTTTTATTGCCTAATTCATCAAAGCGATCGCGGCTACGTTTTGCCCAACGAAGAGACATTTCCATAGATTTTTTCGCATAATCGAAAGTAGCTGGATAAGGCGTACATTCATCGAAAATCATCACGATATCAGAACCTAAATCATATTGAATTTCCATGGATTTTTCAGGCGAAAGGAAGATGCGCTCACCGTTAATTGGATTTTGGAATTTCACGCCTTCTTCAGTGATTTTACGTAATTTACCTAAACTGAATACTTGAAAGCCACCACTGTCAGTCAAAATCGGGCGATGCCATTGCATAAAATCGTGCAAATCACCGTGTTTACGCATGATTTCTTGTCCTGGTCGAAGCCATAAATGGAAGGTGTTACCCAATAAAATTTCTGCACCCGTCGCACGCACTTCTTCTGGTGTCATGCCTTTCACGGTGCCATAAGTTCCCACTGGCATAAATGCAGGGGTTTCTACACTGAACGTGCCTTGTGGACGTTCAAATACCAAGCGACCACGACGAGCATTGCCGCTTGTTTTATCTAATTCATACTTCATTTTTGCTCCAACGAATAAACAGTTCGAAGATTTTTTTAAACAAAAAAGCCTGTTAAAAAATACAGGCTTTGTGATATCATATTTCCAATGCTCTTTGAGCAGAGGCGGATCTACTAAGATAGTCCGCCAGTTGCCGCTGTCGGGCTATTTCGTAGATCCTGAGTTTGTTAATCATACTAAGGATAAAATATGACTAAATTTATGATTAAGTTGGTCATCATTATTCTACTTTGCCTGTTATTGAAAAGTAGCACTGGCTATTAGTAGTTGATGCCGACAAGGGATAGTTACCGCCATCTCTTGTTCTTTATTGTAGGTGCTGACTAATTACAAGTCAAACAACTTATTCCAATCCTCTCACATTAGAATTTTTATTAATAAACATCGCATCGCCATAACTAAAGAAACGATATTTTTCTTGCACTGCATGCTTATACGCATTCATGGTATTTTTATAACCAGCAAAAGCTGAAACTAACATTATCAATGTGCTTTCAGGTAAGTGGAAATTAGTAATTAAACAATCTACTATTCGGAATTTTTTACCAGGATAAATAAAAATAGAGGTATCAGAAAAATAAGGCTCAATTAAATCTGGATTGCCAAATTCTTCCGCAGAAAGCGCCGCACTTTCAATAGAACGAACAGAAGTAGTTCCCACTGCAATAACACGTTTACCCGCTTTCTTTGTTGCAATAATTGCATTGCAAACTTCCTGGGAAACTTCTACATATTCTGCATGCATCACATGATCTTCAATATTCTCGACACGAACTGGCTGAAATGTTCCCGCGCCCACATGCAATGTAACAAATTCAAAATTGACACCTTTCTTTTTAAGTTTTTCAAGCAAGGGGTCATCAAAATGTAATCCTGCTGTTGGCGCTGCCACAGCACCCGGTACTTTACTATAAACGGTTTGATAACATTCTTGATCGGCTTCTTCATCGGGACGATCAATATAAGGCGGCAATGGCATATGTCCAATGGCTTGCAACACATCTAAAAGAGCGGTTGATTTATCACTTAATTCTACTTCAAACAATGCACCATGACGCACTGTCATTACCGCTTTAATTCCATTATCTTCGCCTAATTTATCTTCACCTAAAAATAATTCAGCCCCTTCTTTTGGTGATTTTGATGAACGAATATGTGCTAAGAAACGATGCTCATCTAACATGCGTTCAACTAAAACTTCAATTTTCCCACCGCTAGCTTTACGTCCAAACATTCTTGCAGGAATAACGCGAGTATTATTGAAAATCAATAAATCACCTTCATCAATTAAATCCAATACATCTGAAAAAGTGCGGTCAATTACCGCGCCATTTTCCCCGTTCAAATGTAATAAACGGCAAGATGCTCTATCCTCCTTTGGATAGCGAGCAATAAGTTCATCAGGTAAATCGAAATTAAAATCTGAAACACGCATAATCAATATGGATAAAATAAAATGATGGTTAAGTCTAGTTTGAATTCAATATGAACTCAAGAAAAAATCAAATTAAGAGAATTTTATCCCTTCATTGTATAGCTGTTAATTTAAGATTTGTTTCTTTCGAGAGATAATAGCTAAATATCTTATGATAGCCTTATATTAGCCATCAATGAGCATTCAAAATGTTAATAAACTATACCTACACGATCTTTTTGCTATCAAAAAAGATATCCTATAGAATGCCGAAATCAAGATAAGGTGAAAGACAATGACAAAGAAAAAAATAAAACCCGGATCAAATACTATTGCGTTGAATAAACGAGCACGACACGATTATTTTATTGAAGATGAGATTGAAGCAGGCCTTGAACTACAAGGCTGGGAAGTAAAATCAATGCGTGCAGGCAAGGCAAATATTAGTGATAGCTATGTAATTTTCAAAAATGGAGAAGCTTTTTTATTTGGTGCCAGCATCCAGCCTCTAAATGTTGCCTCAACTCACATTGTTTGCGATCCTACACGAACACGCAAATTATTACTCAATAAGCGAGAACTTGCCTCACTATTTGGTAAAGCTAATCGTGATGGATTCACTATTGTGGCGCTATCTCTTTATTGGAAAAGTGCTTGGGCAAAAGTTAAAATTGGCTTAGCAAAAGGGAAAAAACAACACGACAAACGCGATGACATTAAAGAACGTGAGTGGAAAGTTACAAAAGATCGCATTATGAAAAATGCACATCGTGGATGATATGAAAAAAGCATAAAGCCCGAAATGATTCGGGCTTTATTGCATTGTTTATTTTACTTTAGGCAAGGTTAATTCAGGTTCTTTCGGTTTTTCTACCGCTTCAAAAGATTTACCTTTATTCGCATCAATAATTTGTTGAGTTTGATTTTCTAATGTAGTTAGTCCCATCTTATTGTAGGCTTCTTTCATTAAGAATAAACCTTCATAGGTTGCTTGCGCATCAGGATATTGTTTTAACATACCAACAACACGATTTGACACAGCTACCCAAGCATCTCGTTTAGCATAAAACTTCGCAATATCTAGCTCATGGCGAGCAAGGGCCGCTTTAATATAAGCCATACGAGCAAGCGCATCTTGTGTATAAGGACTATTTGGGAAATGCGTAACTAAACCTTGGAAATAATTAAATGCATTACGCATAGAAACCGTTTCACGTGTTGCGCGATCGATTCCAAAAAAATCTTGAATAAAATTATCGCTCATAGCCAAATATGCAAGACCTGCCATATAAATCACATAAGGTTGGTTTTGGCTTTGAGGGAACATACGAATAAAATCATTTCCCAACGTCTCAATATCCGTATAGTTTTGTGACTTATAATTTGCGTAAATCAAATCAATCATTGCTTGTTCTTGATAGATGCTGCCAGGGAAGCGCTCATTTGCAGCTTTTAAGTAGCGAATAGCTTCTGAATATCCACCTTCTTGCAACGCATTTGAACCTTTCGTATAAAGTTCACTCACCGATGCTTGTTCAACATCTTTTGAGCCTGAACACCCAACTACCAATGCTGCCATTGCCAATAAAGCTAAAGATTTCATTTTACGCATTGTTTTTTCCTTAATTTTTACGAAAACCGATAAATAAGATACAATTGCTAGCTATTGTATAGAACATTAATCAATAAGCCAACTTTTAAAAAAACTTTGAGAGCCTTTTATGCCATTAATAACTCTTTCAGCTGAAATACAGTCAGAACAAATAGGACAACGCTTAGACCAAACGCTTGCAGAATTGTTCCCAGAGTACTCTCGATCCAGATTAAAAACTTGGATTGAAGCAGATCTCGTTAAACTTAACAATCAAATTGTCAATATTCCTCGAGAAAAAGTGCTGGGGGGAGAACACGTAGCAATTACCGTTGATATAGAAGATGAAACACGTTTTGAACCTGAAAATATCCCCTTGAATATTGTTTATGAAGATGATGATATTATAGTTATAAATAAGCCCAAAGATCTTGTTGTTCATCCAGGTGCGGGAAATCCGAATGGAACTGTGCTCAATGCGCTACTCTATCATTATCCACCAATCGCAGAAGTGCCTCGTGCAGGGATTGTCCACCGCCTAGATAAAGACACGACCGGATTAATGGTCGTAGCTAAAACGATCCCCGCACAAACCAAACTTGTGCGAGATCTACAAAAACGAAAAATCACACGCGAATATGAGGCGGTCGCATCAGGCATAATGACTAAAGGCGGTACTGTAGATCAACCAATGGCTCGCCATGCAACCAAACGTACATTAATGGCTGTTCATCCAATGGGAAAACCTGCCGTTACCCATTATCGTATTATGGAAAATTTCCGTAATTACACTCGCTTACGCTTGCGGCTAGAAACAGGTCGAACCCACCAAATTCGTGTACATATGGCACATATAGCCCACCCATTATTAGGTGATCAAACTTATGGTGGACGCCCTCGCCCACCTAAAAATTCTAGTGAAGCATTTATGTCTGTTTTACGTGATTTCAAACGTCAGGCTCTACATGCCGTAATGTTACGCCTCGCACACCCAATTACAGGGGAAATGATGGAATGGTATGCGCCTTTACCAGATGATTTTGTGAAACTGCTCAACGCATTAAAAACAGATTATCTAGAACACCAAAATGAATTGGACTATTAATTAATGCGGATCATACAACCTAACTGGCCTGTTGCCGATAATATTCACGCCTTTACTACGACACGTGAAGGCGGTGTTAGTACTGCACCTTTTAATGATTTTAATCTTGGCGATCATGTCGGCGATGATGAAAGTGCGGTCAAAATTAACCGCGCTTTACTCGTAGAAAAATTTAGCTTACCTCAAGAGCCTTTATTTCTCACTCAAACTCACAGTACACGCGTTATTCAACTCCCTTATTTGGACGATAATTTAGAAGCTGATGCTGTTTATACCAATGAACCCAATCAAGTCTGCACTATTATGACAGCAGATTGCTTGCCCGTATTATTTACAACAAAACGCGGAAATGAAGTAGCTGCAACTCATGCAGGATGGCGAGGCTTATGCGATGGCATATTAGAAGAAACAATAAAATATTTTCAAGCCAAACCTGAAGAAATCATGGCATGGTTTGGACCAGCTATCGGTCCAACAGCATTCCAAGTAGGAAACGATGTGGTAGAGCAATTTATCGCCATAGATCAAAAAGCGAAACTAGCATTTAAACCAGATAGGAGAGAAAAAGAAAAATTCCTTGGTAATCTTTACCAAATCGCTACACAACGATTAAACAACCTAGGTATTACTAAAATTTACGGTGGAGAACATTGTACCTTTAACGAAAAAGAATATTTCTTTTCTTATCGCCGAGATCATCAAACAGGACGAATGGCAAGTGTTATTTGGTTTGAATAAAAAAAAGAAAAGCATCTATTCATGCTTTTCTTCTTTTAAAATTCCAAGCTTAGCTATTAATTCAACCAGAATAAATATCCCATTGTTGAAATTACAAGAATACATACTAGATTTAGAACAAAGCCAGCTTTTACCATTTCACTTTGTTTTACTTGACCAGAACCAAATACAATCGCATTTGGTGGCGTTGCAACTGGCAGCATGAAGGCACAAGATGCACCAAGACCAATAATTAATGCTAAACCAATTTCTGGCATACCCAATGATTGGGCGATAGAAATAAAGATTGGGACGAGCAGTGCCGCACTTGCTGTGTTAGAGGTAAATTCAGTTAAGAAAATAATGAATGCTGCAACTAACAAGCCAATAAGATAGAAATGTTGTCCTTCAATCATAAAGACAATGCTATCTGCTAAAATTTTACTTGCTCCAGAATCCTTCAATACCGCACTTAATGTTAATCCACCACCGAAAAGCATTAATACGCCCCAGTCAGTACTTTCTTGAATTTGTTTCCAGCTTGCAATGCCCGTAGAACAAATCACAATAGCCGCTAATAAAGCGACAACACTATCGAAACTCGCAATATTTTTCTGCAAACCAAGTAGGCCTGAAATCAGCGGATTAATTTGCCCACTAAATACCCAAGTTAAAGCAATCACAACAAAGATAACAAGTGTTAATACACGCACTGAATTCATTTCAATGCTTTCAAAAGATTGCTCAAAATTAATATGAAGTTTTGGCTTAAAAATAATGTAAAGCGTACCAATCATCAGTGGTAGCAAAATAATCATTATCGGTAAACCGTACCATAACCAATCTGCAAAAGTTAAATGTAAGTTACTTGCTACAATCGCATTCGGTGGACTACCCACAAGGGTTCCCATACCACCAATTGATGCACTATAAGCAATCCCTAACAACACAAACACATAAGTATTATGTTCTTTCTCACGATCAAGTTGGCTTAAAATCCCCATTGCGAGTGGTAACATCATGGCTGCAGTTGCCGTGTTACTCATCCACATAGAAAGGAAAGCTGTAATCAAAAAGAGATAAATAATGGCAATAAATAAATTACCGCGCGCTAACGCCATAATCTTATTAGCAATCATTTTATCAAGTTTTTGAATGTGCAAGGCTGTAGCTAAAGAAAAGCCACCAAAGAATAAAAAGATTGTAGGATCAGCAAAAGCCACTAAAGCTTGTTTGGTGCTCACTAAATCTAGCGCAATCGCCAATAATGGCACCAATAATGCGGTAACCGTAACATGTAATGCCTCAGTTAACCAAAGCACTGCAACAAAAGCCAATAAAGCTAAACCAGCACTAGCCTTTGGATCATAAGGTAGCACTTTTAATAACACAAAAAACAACACTATATCTAAAATAAAAATAATGCCATTTTTGTGATTTTTGAAAGATTTTATCTCACTCATAAAGGTTCTCCATGAAGGTTACTACTCAAAAGAGTTATAATGTTAAAGGAATGTTATTAACATGCAACAAGTAATATTCAAAAATGTGATCAAGTGCAATAAATTTTGATAAAAAAAGTGCGGTTATTTTTCACCGCACTTTTGCTCTTTCGAATTATTCGTCCGAATCATCCAAATCTAAGGGCTCTTGCGAAAGTATAATTCCTGTCAGATCTGCGTAAATATAATCTTCTGGGAAAAAGGTTACGCCACCAAAGTTCACCGGAATATCGCTCTCACCAGCACTGCTTTCATCTGCACTGACTGGAATTGGCGCAAGGGCATGAATACCAATATCAAGGTTTTCTAATTGCTGAATTTGGCGTACTGCACCATATACAATAATGCCTTCCCAACCATTATCAACAGCAAGTTGAGCCAATTCCGCATCAATCAAACCTCGACGTACCGCACCACCGCCATCAATGACAAGCACTCGACCTTCTCCGTTTTCCTCTAATACTTCAGCAATTAATCCATTACTTTCAAAGCATTTTACCGTAGTGACTTTACCGTAAAAATTACTTACGCCACCAAAGCTTGAAAAAATTGGCTCCACTACATCCACTTGTTCTGCATAAAGATCGCAAAGTTCTGAAGTATCAATAAACATAACTTTCCCCTATCGATTGTTGAAATTTTGTTTGCTTTAGTATATGCCGATTTAGCCGATAAGCAAGCCTAAACTAAACAAGATATTGATTAATAACGAAATCATAGACATTTGAGCCAACATTGGACGCAATTCACTTGGCTGCTGACTGTGATAAACAAAGATCGCATGTTTAGCTAACAACGGCATCGCCAATAGAAATAAATAATTAGTCCAAGAAATGGCTGTTGCCACCGCAAATGCTAAATAACATAAGGCCGTCACACTTAATAAAATACAATGGTAAACACGCCCTTTATATGCACCTAAACGAACAGCTAGGGTATTTTTGCCAGCTTTCGCATCCTGTTCAATATCGCGTAAATTATTGATATTTAATACCGCACTTGCCAATAAGCCGGAGCCAATAGCAGGCAAAATAATGTGGCTATCAATACTGTGAGTTTGCAAATAATAAGTGCCGCCAACGCCAAGCAAACCAAAAAATACTAATACAGAAATATCGCCCAGTCCCATATAACCATAAGGTTTTGCACCAACAGTGTAAGTAATGGCAGCAACAATAGCTAAAATGCCAAGCCCAGCGAAAGCTAATAAATCCGAAAGATTTTCATAAGCGATTCCAATCAAAAAACTTCCTGAAAGAAAACTGGCCACCACCATTAGAATTAATCCCCATTTCAGTTCTTTTGCTGAAATGACGCCTTTTTGAATGCCACGTAATGGCCCAATACGTTCTTCAGTATCCGAACCTTTTTGATGATCCCCATAATCATTGGCAAAATTAGAAAGCACCTGTAATAAAATTGTCGTGAGTAAACAAAGCGCCATTACAAGACCATTAAAACCTTGTGGATTCGCCCAATAACCTAATGCCGAACCTGTAAAAATCGATGCCAACGCTAAGGGCAAAGTTTTTGGTCGAGCCGTTTCCCACCACATTTTCAATTTTTCATTTGTCATTTTTTTTGACCGTACTTTTGATTACAATAGTGTCGAGTATTCTACACTAAGACACCCAATTTATGAATAATTTAACCCTATCACCTGTCGCCATTATCCACACGCCTTATAAAGAGAAATTCTCCGTACCACGCCAACCTAATTTAGTTGAAGACGGAGTAGGCATTGTAGAACTCTTACCGCCTTATAATTCGCCTGAAGCAGTACGAGGATTGGAACAATTCAGCCATCTTTGGTTAATTTTTCAGTTCGACCAAATCCAACAAGGAAAATGGCAACCCACCGTACGCCCTCCACGGTTAGGCGGTAATCAACGAGTTGGCGTGTTTGCTTCACGCGCAACGCACCGCCCAAATCCTCTCGGTTTATCCAAAGTCGAATTAAGTCAAGTAGAATGTATCAACGGTAACGTTTTTCTCCATTTAGGTGCAGTGGATTTAGTGGATGGCACGCCGATTTTCGATATCAAACCCTATATTGCCTATGCAGATAGTGAACCAAATGCGCAATCGAGCTTTGCCCAAGAAAAACCACCTGCAAAATTGACAGTTGAATTTACCGAGCAAGCCAAAAGTGCGGTAAAAAAACGAGAAGAAAAACGACCGCACTTAAGTCGTTTCATTCGCCAAGTGCTAGAGCAAGATCCGCGCCCAGCCTATCAACAAGGTAAACCGAGTGATCGTATTTATGGAATGAGTTTGTACGAATTTAATATCAAATGGAAACTCAAAGCTGGAACAATAGATTGCGTAGAAGTGATTAACATTGAATTTTGTGGATAGATTTCAATCATTGAATATGATGATATTTTATCCACATTCTCTTAAAAAATAGATATACTAACTTCTTTGTAAGCTATTTGTTATGTGAACCAGTCATATTGACTCAAGTAAAAAACACCGCCGAGTGCGGTATTTTTATCATGAGTTTTAATTATTTCATAAAAGGGACACGCTATACAAATCCACTTACATACTTATGATACCTAAATTAGCATACTTACCAATCTGTTAATAAATTAACTGAGATACAATCCGCCATTTACATGCAACGTTGTACCTGTAATGTAAGCCGCATCATCAGAAGCTAAGAAAGCAACGGCTTTAGCGATATCTTTGGCTTCACCTAAACGACCTGCTGGAACATTAGATAAAATACCTGCTTTTTGTTCATCAGTAAGCACTTCTGTCATATCCGTTGCAATAAAACCTGGTGCAACCACATTTACAGTAATACCACGTGCAGCCACTTCTTTTGCTAAAGATTTAGAAAAACCAATCACACCCGCTTTTGCCGCACAATAGTTGGCTTGTCCTGGATTACCCATTGAACCAACCACTGAACCAATATTGATGATGCGACCAAAACGTTTTTTCATCATTGAACGTAACATAGCTTTAGAAAGATGATACACCGAAGTTAAGTTAGTTTGCATAATATCAAACCACTCATCATCTTTCATTCGCATCAATAAATTATCGCGAGTAATACCTGCGTTATTCACGAGAATATCAATATCGCCAAAATCATTTTTAATTTGCTCAAGTAAAGTTTCAATAGATTCTTTATCCGTTACGTTTAAAACTAAACCTTTACCTTTATCCCCTAAATATGCAGAAATCGCCTCTGCACCTTTTTCAGATGTTGCGGTACCAATTACAAATGCACCTTTTGAGCTAAGTTCTTCTGCAATCGCACGACCGATACCACGAGTAGCCCCTGTCACTAAAGCAATTTTACCTTGCATTTTTTCTTCCTTTTACGCTAAAAATTCTTCTACAGCATTGAATGATGCAACATCATTTACAGATATTGCTTGTAAATCACCCACAATGCGTTTGGTTAAACCATTTAATACTTTACCAGGTCCCACTTCAACAAGTGCTTGAACGCCATCTTTCGCCATTTTTTCAACTGTTTCAGTCCAACGAACTGGGCTATATAACTGACGAACAAGTGCGGTACGAATTTCTGCACCTTCAGTGTCAGCTTTCACATCAACGTTATTTAATACCGATGTTGTTGGTGTATTAATTTGAATATTCTCAAGTGTTACCGCTAATTGCTCCGCTGCTGGTTTCATCAAGGCACAGTGAGAAGGTACGCTCACTGCTAATGGCAATGCACGTTTTGCGCCTGCTTCTTTACATAATGCAGCCGCGCGCTCAACTGCAGCTTTCGCGCCAGCGATAACGACTTGGCCTGGTGAGTTAAAGTTCACAGCAGATACGACTTCTCCTTCCTCTGCTTGTTTACAAGCATTAATAATCGCTTCATTATCCAAACCAATGATCGCATACATTGCGCCAGTGCCTTCAGGCACAGCCTGTTGCATTAATTTTCCGCGCAATTCCACTAATTTAATCGCATCTTGGAAATCCAACACACCAGCACAAACCAAGGCAGAATACTCACCTAAGCTATGGCCTGCCATTACTTCTGGTTTTAATTGAGGAAATTTTTCTTGCCATACGCGATAAATAGCGACTGACGCTGCCAAAAGTGCGGGCTGAGTTTGCCATGTTTTATTAAGTTCTTCAGCTGGGCCTTGTTGAACAAGATGCCATAAATCATAACCAAGTGCATCAGATGCTTGTTTAAATGTTTCAGTAACGATTGAATATTCAGTTGCAAGATCAGCAAGCATACCGACAGTTTGGGAGCCTTGGCCTGGGAAGACCATTGCGAATTTTTTCATTATGTTTTGTCCTATTGTTTTTTAATTAAGAATTCTTCTTCGGTAATTAAAATCGGGTTTCGCCGATGGCGACTTACTTTTTCTTTGCTCGCCAAAGAAAAAGTAAGCAAAAAGAAAAGCGCCCCTGCTTTTCCTTATTTCCTTTGTTCCATTGAATTTGCTTAACGGAAATTTTCTGAACTCGCTACGCTCAAACAGACGAAAATTTCCTACAAATTCAATTCCACAAAGGTAGAAAAGAAGGGAACCCAATTTGTTCTTTCTCCTATTTAAAGTGCGATCAAAACTCAAAATATTTTTTGTTCTTAAAATGAATTCAAAATTAACCGCACTTTTTAAATAATGCTCCGATAAATTCGGGGCCCCATATAAATCGCCTTTGCGACTTTCAATTTTTAGGCAATTTGCGTCTGTTTGAGCGTAGCGAGTTCAGCAAATTGCCGTTTAGAAAATTGAAACAAAGCAAAGAACAGCGATTTAACTGGGACGTGTTTTCTTTGCCTACTTTCTTTTACACGTGTAAAAGAAAGTAGGTCGCCATCAGGCGAAACCTGACAACAAAATACTAAAAGTGCGGTCAAAATTAACCGCACTTTTTAAATTACTTACCTATTCTAACAAATTAATTAGAAGCGTACTAATGCTGAACCCCAAGTCCAACCACCGCCAAAGGCTTCTAATAATAATAACTGCCCACGTTGAATACGGCCATCTCGAACAGCCTCATCTAAAGCAACAGGCACAGTTGCCGCACTGTTGTTAGCATATTTATCTAACGTTACCACCACTTGCGACATATCCATTTCTAATTTTTTAGCTGTCGCGGTGATAATACGTAAATTTGCTTGGTGTGGCACAAGCCAGTCTAAATCTTTTTTATCTAAATTATTTGCTAAAAGTGTTTCTTCCACCACATTTGAAAGTTCACGAACTGCCAACTTGAACGTTTCGTTACCTTGCATCTCGATATATCCAGATTTTTCTATACCACGTTCTGGCTGAGCTAAAACAAGGGCATTATTTTTATCTGCTGAAGCATGCAAATGAGTAGAAATAATCCCTTCTTGCTCACTCGCTTCAAGAATGACCGCTCCCGCACCATCACCAAATAGAACAACAGTGCTGCGATCAGTTTCATCTAATTTACGAGAATTGAGATCTGAGCCTATCACTAAGGCTTTTTTCACCTTGCCGGCACGAATAAATTGATCTGCCACGCTCAATGCATAGACAAAGCCTGTACAAGCTGCTGCCAAATCAAAAGAAATCGCATCATCAATATTTAATAACCCTTGTACTTGGCACGCTGCACTTGGATAAGCATGTGAGTGACTTGTAGTTGCAACAATAATCAGTTCAATATCTTGAGGATTAATTTGAGCAGCTTCGATCGCATTTTTTGCCGCTTCAAATCCCATTGTTGCAACAGTTTCATCTGCCGCTGCGATACGACGTTCACGAATACCGGAACGAGTGACAATCCATTCATCTGATGTATCAACCATTTTTTCCAATTCCGCATTTGTGCGGATGTAGCTTGGTAAATAACTACCAGTAGATAAAATTCTGCTATTCATACTCAATAAGATAAGCGATTAAAAAAGGGAAAAAATCGAGACACCGGATTATTTTCCGATGTTAAAAGAAATGTAGAGATAGTAACACGGGGACCAATGTCCCCGCCCATCACATCTAACGCCAAGGTTAGACGAGTCAAGTGAATACCTATAAGTAAAAATTACTTATTGATCACTTTACGACCACGGTAGTAACCGTCTGCAGTTACGTGGTGGCGTAAGTGAGTTTCACCGCTTGCTTTATCCACTGATACTGCAGCAGTAGTTAACGCATCGTGTGAACGACGCATGTCACGACGTGAACGAGATTTTTTATTTTGTTGAACAGCCATTGGCCATACTCCTAAATTTAATTTACTTTTGCTTTAAATTAGCTAATACAGCGAACGGGTTCGGTTTTTTTGCCAATTCGTCAGGCAATTCGCCAAAAACCTGTTCCTGCGCGGACACTTCACAGTGTTCAGATGAATGCATTGGTACAAGCGGCAAAGCTAAAATTAGCTCATCTTCCACCGTGCCAATTAAATCTATTTCGCCAAACTCATTGAACTCGATTGGCTCATAAATTTCCGGCAATACATCAGCTTGATCCCAATTAGCCACTGGACTATAAGTAAACTCACATTCCAATGTTTGTTTGTAAGGTTCGTTACAACGCTGACATTCTAATTCGACATCAACGTGTACTTTACCTTTCATCACCACTAATTTTTGTGGATCAATATAAAACGATAATGTTACCTGTGCATCGCTGAGCACGTTTACCACTGATTCTGCCAAACGCTCAAGCTGATTAGCGGCATAATAGCCAACATAATCAAGCCGTCTCTGAGCATCTTTTACCGGATCAACGGTTAGGGGTAGTTTTACCTTTTGCATAGGGCGTGAATATTACCCGTTGTTGCGAAGATAGTCAAAGGGAAATCACGTTTTTTATGTAAGAAAACTCGTAATTTTCCCCCACTCAATTAACTTTTACAGGAATTGCCTTTTTTCATCACTTTACCAAAATCATTTTTCGAATCCGGTTTTGTCATATTATTTGGCGCACCTTTTTGTACAGGATAAACAGAATCCATTTGCCATTGATTCCAGCCACCATCATAAATCAAAGTATCTTTCCAGCCGGCTAATTGAGTCATAAACCAAGGTACGCCGGCTCGCCAGCCTGTACCACAATAAAAGGCTAATTTATTACCTTTTTCGATACCTTGAGTTTTCCACAAAGCAAAAATTTCATTTGGGTTACGCAACGTGCCATCTGGATCATAAAAATCAGCCATATTGGAAGAATCAGTGCCAGCAAAGCCCCAAATTGCTCCTTGCGGTTCACCTTTGCCCGGAATGTAATCGTAGCCGCTCACTTTGCCAGTATATTCATCCCAAGCACGGTTGCTAATGAGTTTTAATCCATTTTGTTGTGCCAACATAATTTCCTTCGGCGTTTCAATATCAATCGCAGGATTTGCTGGAATTGTTGCACCAAAATGAGTTTCAGGTATTGGTGTATTCACTGTGGTTTCTGTTGGTAAATTGGCATCCATCCAAGTAGAAAGATTGCCATTTAATACGCGCACATCTTTCACACCAGCCCATTTTAAAGCCCAAAATACGCGATAGGCAGCCAATTGATTATCTGAATACAAAATAATAGTTTTATCCGCCGTAATACCATTTTTCAACAAGTTTTGCTCAATCACTTCCGGCGATGATAAATTCCAAATCGGGCCATTTTCGATCCAATCTGTATCAAAATGATAAGCGCCAATAATGTGTTGTACATAGCCTTGGGATTTTTCTAACGGTCCCCAAGACACTTCAAAAATCGCAAATTTATCATTGTCGTAAGTTTCTGGTTTTTCGCCTTTCAGCACAGAATTAATCCATTCCGGAGAAACGCTATATTGGAAATTTTGAAAATGTTCTAATGGATAATCTGCATTAGCGTAACTGATAAAATCATTAAATACGCGAGTTTTATAGCCTTTTGCGGCGAAATCAGCACTAATGCAAGCTAAATTATCCAGATTAGAATCATAAAATACCAAGGTTTTATCCTTAGTAATCCCCTTGCCTGCTGCAAAAGATTCAAATTTATCTGGTGCAATGGAATCTAGCCATGAGCAAGAAAACTGCACAGCGTTAGGAATATGTCCACCACGCGTCGTATTTTTATCTTTGAAACCGTTGTAAAGACTATCTTGGCGAGAATCAATAATCACATAATTCGGATTATTCAAATTATCCAGAAGTTCTTTTGTTTCAATAGTTTTTACTTGATTGTCATCACAAGCTGCAAGTGCAAATACAATGCCAATACCTAATAAAGAGCGGTTAAATTTCATTGAGTTTCTCCTTTTATCTTTTCACGAACAATCTATTACCAATCCAACACCCTAATAAAATAAAGCCTGTGGCAAGCCAGCCTTGCCAAGAAAAATAGGCGGTTGCCACTAAGGAATTTGTCACTGTGCAGCCACCGGCTAATGCTGCGCCTAAGCCCATTAAAACGCCTCCTAAAATACGTCGTAAGGCTTCTTTTGGCTGAGGCATTCTGAGATTAAAATCACCACTAAGTTTTGCCATTAAAAATGATCCCAATGGAATCCCAAGCACAAACAAACTTCCCCAGTTTAAATAACGTTGCTGACCGATGACTAAATATTGCACCACATTAGCCGAAGGCACAGAAATACCATAGCCAAAATTGCGTCCGGCCTTAGCACTAAAATACCAAGCGACAACACCCAACAAACCGATTAATAACGCCCCCAAATAAGGATTCCAACTACGCTTAAAAGTGCGGTAAAAAAATGAAAGATTTGAAAGATTTTCTTGGGAAGCAATTTTTTCACGGCGAGAAAACAGAATCAGCGTGGCGATAATTAAAATCGCAACCAACCACCAAGGAGAAATGGAGAATGTTAAATAAATATTATTCCATTGTGTGGTTTGTTGGGTTAATCCGCCAATGAATTGACGAAAGCTGCCAGTTTGTGTTGAAGCCATTGTGAGCGCAAAAGCAAACAGAGCAAGTAAACTGCCTAACGCCCCTTCAGCACTGCGAAACCAAGCTCCGCTCCCACAACAATTACTTAACACCATACCAATGCCAAATAATAATCCACCTAAAATACTGGCAAGCACAGGCAACTGAGATGTAGGAATTTTGATGAGTTCAAATTCAGCCAGCGTAAAAAGTCCGATAGATTGCACACTGACAGCAATTAAGAGTGCGGTAAAAAAACGGAAGTTTTTTTCAAATAAAAAACGACGAAAACCAGAAACAAAACAGAATTGTGTACGTTGAAGTAGAATGCCGAAAGCTATTCCAATAAATAAGCCGCTAAACATAGATTAAACCTTAATACTGATGGCGGAAATGAATTGCTGATATTAAAACATAATTGTTCTGTAGCTGTCATTATTTAAATAGTTGGAAGAATAAAAAAAATTGCTATAATCACGCCTCTTTTTTTAACAAGGAAAGATAATGATGACTTCAAATTCTTATTGGCAACGCTTGAAAGTGGCATTTCAATATGTCATGCCGCAAATTTATTTAACTCAAATTGCAGGCTGGTTTGCTAAACAAAAATGGGGTGTGCTAACCCATGTTGTAATTAAAGCTTTTGCGAAAAAATACAACATTGATATGAGCATTGCGCAAAAAGAACAATTTTCTGATTACGCAAGTTTTAATGAATTTTTTATTCGTCCGTTAAAAGAAAACGCGCGTCCAATTAATCAAAATCCTACCGCACTTTGTTTACCCGCAGACGGACGCATTAGCGAGTGCGGTCATATTGACGATAATCTTTTATTGCAAGCTAAAGGGCATTTTTTCAGCCTAGAAGACTTACTGGCAGAAGATAAAGAATTAGTGGAAACCTTTAAAAATGGTGAATTTGCCACTACTTATCTTTCTCCTCGTGATTATCACCGAGTACATATGCCGTGCGATGGTACGCTACGCAAAATGATTTATGTGCCAGGTGATTTATTCTCTGTAAACCCATTTTTAGCCCAACATGTACCAAATTTATTTGCGCGTAATGAACGTGTGATTTGTGTTTTTGATACTGAATTTGGCACCATGGTACAAATTTTAGTCGGTGCAACCATCACTGCAAGTATTGGCACAACTTGGGCGGGCGTAATTAATCCACCGCGCCACAACGAAGTGAAAACTTGGACTTATGAAGGCGAAAGTGCGGTCAAATTATTGAAAGGTCAAGAAATGGGTTGGTTCCAACTTGGTTCGACAGTAATTAATTTATTCCAAGCAAATCAAGTCCGTTTAGCTGATCATTTAAGCGTCAACGAACCTGTTCGCATGGGCGAAATCTTGGCATATAAAAAATAATTTTTAATGAAAGGAAAACATCAAATGAATTTTGAACAAGTAAAATTAGAAAGCGTTTCTGAAAAAGGTAGCTACGGGATTGGTTTGCAAATTGGCCAACAATTAGCCGATAGCCAAATGGAAATCACTGTTGAAGCTGTAGCGAAAGGGATTTTTGATGCATTAAATCATAACCAGCCAGCATTAGACATCAATGACTTAATGCATTCGGTTCAAGCACTTCAACAACAAGCAGCTGAAGCACAACAAGCGCAATTTAAAGCAATCGAAGAAGAAGGCAAAAAATTCTTAGAAGAAAATGCGAAAAAAGCGGGCGTAAACGTAACCGATAGCGGTTTGCAATACGAAATCATGACTGAAGGCAATGGCGCAAAACCATCTGCAACAGATAAAGTGCGTGTACACTACACAGGTACATTACCAGATGGCACCGTATTCGACAGCTCTGTTGCTCGTGGCACACCAGCTGAATTCCCTGTAAACGGCGTAATACGTGGTTGGGTTGAAGCATTACAAATGATGCCTGTCGGTTCTAAATGGAAACTTACCATTCCACACGAACTTGCTTATGGTGAACGTGGCGCTGGCGCATCAATTCCGCCATTCTCAACACTCGTATTTGAAGTAGAATTATTAGATATTCTTTAATCGAAAAATATGATATCTATAAAGGCAAAACTATAAAGGTTTTGCCTTTATTGTTAAAATAATGTTATTATTTTACCTGACAAATTTCATTTGTCTTATATCGCAAGTTTTGTGTATAGGAAAATGGGCACTTCTTTTTTCACTGTATTCATTATTTATACCTTTCTTGCAAATCTTTCTTT
Organism: Haemophilus sp. SZY H36; assembly: GCF_018829625.1. Taxonomy (NCBI): domain Bacteria; kingdom Pseudomonadati; phylum Pseudomonadota; class Gammaproteobacteria; order Pasteurellales; family Pasteurellaceae; genus Haemophilus; species Haemophilus sp. SZY H36. Next base: position 758,541 of record NZ_JAHKKA010000001.1, read on the forward strand.
TCAATAAATTTAGGTTATCTTATGCAAGAGATTTGGCTACAATTCAAACAAGATTATTTAATTAAGTACTGGAATCCGATTGTTGCAGTGACTGCAGCGGGTTTGCTTTCCGCTTATTACTTTGGGGTAACAGGCACTTATTGGGCTGTTACAGGGGAATTTACTCGGTGGGGAGGACATGCATTACAAGCATTAGGCGTTGATGTATCTGAGTGGAGTTACTACAAAATCATAGGAATGCAAGGTAACATCTTCTCACGTGTTGATGGCGTCATGATCTTAGGCATGTTTGCAGGTTGTATTTCTGCAGCACTTTGGGCAAATAATGTAAAATGGCGCAACCAACCACATAAACGTCGGATTGTTCAAGCTTTAATTGGAGGTGCATTAGCAGGATTTGGTGCACGTTTAGCAATGGGATGTAATTTAGCTTCACTTTTTACAGGTATTCCACAATTTTCGGTACACGCTTGGTTCTTCACTATCGCAACTGCAATAGGTACTTATGCGGGTGTGAAAGTCACATTACTACCAATATTTCGCGTTAAATTAGAACTTAAAAAAGGCGCAGCGAAAATAAAAGAAACAGATCCTAAACAAGCACAACGCCGTTTCTGGATTGGTATGGTTGTATTTTTTGCTTATCTTATTGCTTCACTTTATGTCATGACTCAATCTATTAAGCTTGGTTTTGCGATGCTTTGTGGTTTGGCTTTCGGGTTATTAATTGAACGAGCTCAAATTTGTTTTACCTCAGCTTTCCGTGACTTATGGGTAACTGGGCGTGCTTATATGGCAAAAGCTATTATTTTTGGAATATTAGTGGGCACAATTGGTGTATTTAGCTACATTCAACTTGGCGTCTCGCCTAAAATTATGTGGGCTGGCCCCAATGCTATTATTGGCGGTTTATTATTCGGCTTTGGCATTGTACTCGCTGGTGGTTGTGAAACAGGTTGGATGTATCGCTCAATGGAAGGTCAAGTACACTTTATGTGGGTTGGCTTAGGTAACGTAGTCGGTTCAACTTATCTCGCCTATGTTTGGGATGATATCGCTCCTGTTTTAGCACTTGATTACGAAAAACTTAATTTACTAAAATCTTTCGGGCCCGTAGGTGGCTTACTTGTGAATTACGGTTTATTAATTTTATGTTTAATTGCCGTAGTCTGGTGGGAACGTCGTTTCTTAGCCAAAGCAAAATCTCAAATAACCGCACAAACTGGCTGTGGATGTAATTAATCAAAAGGAGCATAATCATGGCATTTACTATTGTTCAAAAATTAGATAAAGATCCAAAAGACATTTCACCCGATTATACATTAGATACGTTAGGCGAACCCTGCCCTTACCCCGCTATTGTAATGTTAGAAACCATGCCACAATTACAAAAAGGTGAAATTTTAGAACTATTAAGCGATTGCGCACAATCTATCAACAACATTCCTATTGATACTAAAAATCATGGCTATACACTGCTAAGTGTAGAGCAAGATGGAACAAAATTACGTTACTTAATTCAGCGTTAAAAAATGGCTCCATAAGGAGCCATTTATTATCTACCCATAAAATCAAATTAATCTTCGCCCCAAACCTCTTTAGCGATTTCTTCAACGTGACGCACTTTTGCCCATTGTTGGGATTCAGTCATAATATTGCCTTCCTCTGTAGAGGCAAAACCACATTGAGGGCTTAAACAAAGCTGTTCGAGAGGCACGTATTTTGCAGCTTCGGCAATGCGTGATTTAATTACATCTTTATCTTCTAAATCAGGAAATTTAGAACTCACCAAACCAAGTACAACGCGACCTTTATGTGGATTTTGTGCAAAATATTTTAATGGCTCAAAACCACCTGAACGATCATCATCATATTCCAAGAAATATCCATCATAATTAGTCTTAGCAAATAATGCATCTGCTACTGGATCATAAGCACCACTTAATAAATATGTTGAACGGAAATTACCACGGCAAACATGCGTTGTAATCACCATGTCAGCAGGCTTATCTGCCAATACCACTTGAATATTCTCAAGTGCTTGAGCTTTATCTGCCTCAAATTCAGGTTTTAAGTGGTTATTACAGAGTGAACCCCAGTAAACATCATCAAATTGTAAATAACGGCAGCCAGCATGATAAAAAGCTTTAATCGCTTCTTTATAAGCCTGTTGAACATCTTTAGCAAATTCTTCGCGTGTAGCATAGATACCCGTATCCCACTGGATAGGATACATTAATTGATTGGGACTAGGGATGGTATATTTAACTATACCGCGACCACCAACAATAGCATTCAATTTCTTAAAATGCTCAATAAATGGATGATTTGGATTCCAAGAAACCTTTCCACAACAACGTGTATTATAAGGTTTCGTTTCAACACCATTAAATTTATAGCCATGTTCAGGGTGATAACCTTCAATACCATTTAATTCTTCTAGAAAATCAATGTGCCAAAATGCACGACGATACTCACCGTCAGTGATAATTTGAATACCCGCATCTAACTGAGCTTGGACTAACTTTGTAATTTCTTGATCTTCAATCTCAGTTAATTGTTCACGAGAAATTTCACCTGATGCAAATTTTAAACGAGCCTCTTTTAATACTTGTGAACGTAAATAAGAGCCGACTGTGTCTGCATGTAATGGGAGGATTTTTGACATTTTACTTCCTTATTTTATGATTTAATGAAAAGAATTCTAACGTATTTTCAACATCCCTTCTACTTTTCACTAATTCCTTGTGAACAAGCATAAGCCGAGCTCCACGCCCATTGGAAGTTATAACCGCCTAGCCAGCCCGTCACATCCAATACTTCACCAATAAAATATAAACCGCTTACTTGGTTGCTTTCCATCGTTTTAGAAGAAATTACTTTAGTATCCACACCGCCCATTGTGACTTCTGCCGTACGATAGCCTTCCGTACCATTAGGAGTGAATTGCCAGTGATGAATAAAATCCACCAGATTTTTTACCCGCACTTTACTGATGTTAGCGATAACTTCATCTTGCACAATGCCTTGTTCAATCCAAAGCCCGATCAATTTTTTCGGAAGTAATCGAACCAAGATGGTTTTCAACATTTGTTTTGGTGAAGATTGTTTTACTTGATTAATTTCCTCTTCCACATTGTGGTTCGGTAATAAATCGATTTCCACTGACTCAGTGGGTTGCCAATAATTGGAAATTTGCAACACCACAGGGCCTGAAATACCACGATGAGTAAACAAAAGCTGGTTATGAAAAGATTTTCCGCACTGAGCTGTGATCGTGACTGGCAAGCTAATGCCTGAAAGTGCGGTTAAAAATTTATCTGTTTCTCGATAAGTAAAAGGCACCAAACTCGCGCGTGGAGGAATAACAGGAATACCAAATTGTTCCGCGATTTGATAGCCAAATGGCGTTGCACCAAGCCCTGGCATAGAAAGCCCACCTGTGGCGACAATCAAATTTTTACATTGCCATTGGATTGAATTTACCTGTAAAACAAACCGCACTTTTTCGTCATTTTGAACGCGTTCAACTTGAGAAACTTCGCTACGCAATAAAATCTTAGCACCATATTTATCGCATTCAGATTTCAGCATTTCAACGATTTGTTCTGCGCCATCATCGCAAAATAATTGTCCCAATTCCTTTTCGTGATAAGCAATCCCCTGCTCCGCAACTAAAGAAATAAAATCCCAGTTGGTATAACGAGCCAGTGCCGATTTAACGAAATGAGGATTTTGCGAAAGATAATGAGCGGACGTAACCTCTAAATTCGTAAAATTACAAAATCCGCCGCCCGACATCAAAATCTTACGTCCGATTTTTTTGCCGTTATCAAAAACAGTTACCGATTTGCCTAACTTAGCCAACTGTGCCGCACAAAATAATCCTGCCGCACCTGCACCAATAATAATATTTTCAGAATATTGGCTCACGGATTTTGCCCTTTTTCACCACGTTGTAAAAAATCCAACATTTTCATTCGTTGAATAACTGAACGACGATCCACTGCTGCATTACCAGAATCTAATAATTGCTGTAAATACGCACTGGCTTGTTGATATTGACGATTTTCTAAGGCAATCGTCGCCAACAAAGAAAGGCTAGATACTTCATTTTTATCTTTTGCCAAAGCTTCATTCAAAAGTTGTTCTACTTTTGGGGTCACTTGCTGGCCTGCTTGATAATAAAGTGCGGTTGCTGCCAAGCCTAAAATATTAGGTTTACTGCCTGATATTTTTTCCGCATTAGAATAAGCCACAAGCGCACTATCAAATTCATTATTCTGCACATAGGCTTCCCCAAGTTGAAGCCAAGTTTCCGCATTGTTTGGATCAGTACGCAGTTTATTTTGGAGCTTCTCAATCACATTTTCATTTTTGTGTTCATCATTCATCTCAACATTTTGATTATGTTGCTCAATCATGGATTGCTCACCTTGTTGAACACGACTAAAACGATCAAGAGAAAAATAATAAGTGGTTGGAATAGCAATTAATAAAAAGAAAACCACAAAAGAAAGTTTGTGATTACTTTTCCCAAAGGAATAAGTCTTTTGTTCATTTTGCTTAGGATCCGAATGAGACTCAGCATTAACAGAAAAATATCGCTGTCCTTTTTCCAACCCATTTCCCTGCTCTATTGAAGATAAGGCCAATTTTTTTCTATTTGAGAAATAAAGCAATGCGGCCGCTAAAATTAAAAGAGCAATTGGCAATAGCCATAACAACGCCGTATTCCATTTGAATGGCGGTTTGTAATTCACAAAATCACCAAATCTAGCGGTCATTTGATCGATAATTTGCTGATTACTTTTGCCCTCATCCACCATTTTGTACACTTCAAGACGCAAGTCATACGCAATAGGTGAATTAGATTCCACCAAATTTTGATTTTGACATTGTGGGCAGCGTAAAGATTTTGCCAATTCTACGGCGCGAGTACGATCATCTTGATTTTGGAATTGATAGGTATCCACCATTTCCGCTTGTACGAATAAGGAAAATGCGAATAAAAGTGCGGTTGCAAAAAAGGCTGTTTTTTGAACCTGAATAAAACCACGAGTAAAAATATCTAATATGCTTTTCATTTGTTCTTCAATGCTTCAATTTTTGGCAGAAAGACTGTTTGCCAAGTTTCTTTATCCAGTAAACCAGAATGGCGATAACGAATCACACCATTTTCATCCACAAGATAAGTTTCTGGCGCGCCATCCACGCCTAATTTTAATCCCAATTCACCATGACTATCATCAATGGTTAAAACGAAAGGATTGCCCATTCGCTTAAGCATTTCAATGCCATTTTGAGGATTGTCGCGATAATCCACTCCCACAATAGGGAACGTTTTTGCAATCTCAATTAACAGAGGATGTTCTTCCTTGCAATAACCACACCAACTGCCCCACACATTTAATAAAAATGGCTGTTTAGGAAAATCTTTCGGGCTTACGATTTGTGATGGCTCATGTAAATTAGCCTGATAAAATTCTGGAACAGGTTTATCAATTAAAGCCGACGCAATTTTTTTCGGATCTTGATTTAATCCAGCAATTAATAATACACTCACGCCTAAAAGCACAAAGAGAGGTGCAAAAAAGATAAGTTTTTTGTTCATTATTTTTCCTGTTTTCTGCGTAATCCGAAGACGCTACAAAGTGCACCAAACGCCATTAAAATACCGCCAGCCCAAAGCCAACGAATCAGTGGTTTATAATGTAAGCGGAAAGTAAATTCTCCTTTGCCGAGAGAATCGCCCATCACAATATATAAATCTCCCCAGAAACCGCCATCAAGCCCCACTTCACTCATTGTCATTGTTCGCACATCGTAATAACGGCGTTCAGGGATAATTTCTGCATAAGGCTTGCCATTTTCAGTCACATCAAAAAAGGCGACTTCTGCCGTAAAGTTTGGCCCAATTTCATTAGAAAATTGACGATAGTGAAATTCATATTGCCCCAATTTTTGACTTTGTTGTGGTGCTAAACGCACACCAATTTCACTGCCAAAATAACCGCTCATAACCGCACCAATGGTCACAATCGCCACGCCACAATGCGCTAAAATCATCCCAAATTGAGACAAGCGAATTTGTCGCCAATTTTGCCATAACGTGACGAACAAAAGCCAAATCGCAAGAGTTAATAACACAAAGGCGAAAGCATGGAAATGTAATGCAGAATTATTGCGTAGCTGTTGCCAAATCATCAAGCCAGCAAGAATTAAAGACGGAATAAGCAACCATACGCAACGTATCAATAATGTGCGATCAAATTGCACCCAATGTATGGTGAGTGAAATCACCATTAGGATTAAAATCACTGTAATAATTGGGAAGAAAATACTATTAAAATAAGGACTTCCCACCGAAATAGAGCCCCAATTCATCGCTTGGAATAACATGGGGTAAAAGGTGCCTAAAAAGGTGGAAACCGTCGCAATGGTCAGCAAAATATTCAGTAATAAAATGCCACCCGATTTAGAAACGAACTGAAATTTCACCGCACTTTCTGATGAACTGCCCGCACGCAAAGCGAATAATCCAAAGGCTAACACCGTCAAAACAAAGAAAATTAATAACAACACATAACCGCGCGTGTTATCCAATGCAAAAGCATGCACAGAAGTGAGTGCGCCAGAACGAACAATAAAAGTGCCTAATACGCTAAAGGCAAAAGCAAGCAAAGAAAAAAGCGTTGTCCAATAACTAAATACGCCTTGTTTTTCCGTTGCCATTAAACTGTGTAATAACGCCAAACCAAGCAACCAAGGCATTAAAGACGCATTTTCTACGGGATCCCAGAACCACCAACCGCCCCAGCCAAGCTCGTAATATGCCCACCAAGCACCAAGCACAATGCCAATGGTTAAAAATAACCAAGAAAACAACACCCAGCCACGCATTGAACGTGCAATTTGTCGTGCAGATTGGTTATAAATCAACGCACTCAAACTCATCGCAAAATTTACAGCAAAGCCCACATAACCAACATATAACAACGGCGGATGGAAAATAAGTCCCACATCTTGCAACATTGGATTGAGATCGCGCCCTTCTGCCGGTGCAGGGAAAATGCGTCCAAATGGATTGGAATAAAATAAAATAAACACCGCAAAGCCAAAACAAATCAATCCCAATAAAGATAAAGATTGAGCGGAAAAAGTGCGGTCATTTTTTCGATTAAAAAAAGCAAAAGTAGCAAGCCATAAACTCAATGAAAATAACCAAAACAACATTGAACCTTCATGCCCGCCCCAAGTGGCAGCCACTTTAAAAAATGTAGGTAATTGGGAATTAGAATGTGCCGCTACATATTCAAGGGTGAAATCATCTACAGCAAAAGAATATGATAATAAACCGATGGAAAGTGTCGTGCTTATAGTAAAAATGTATGATAGTGGCCACGCAGAATTAATAAGAGTTATATTCTTTTTTAATAAACCAAGTTGTGGAACAATAACGAGCAAAAGCGCAGCCATCGTTGCGAGGAGTAATAAGTAAAATCCAAGTTCTGGGAGCATAAAATATTATTCTTTGTTAATTAACGTCAGGATGTCTTCTGACAAATAAAAAGAAAGGCGCATATTATTACGCCTTTCCTCTAAATACAATTTTAATTTACGCGACTGTTAATTGCCCTGCATACAATATAAAGAATCGTAAACAAAATACCCCAATTAAGTCAAAAATTGATACTAAGATAATAAAGTTACGATTATATTTTAAGCGGTCATTCACAAACATATTGGCAATTAATGGGATCAAGATACCAATAAAGAATACTCCAATCCAGAACACGGCTCCCCAAAAACCAGATAATGCATTATGTAATGCAACTGTTTTTTGGCCACCGCCAAAATGTAAGCCAACGAAGAAACATACAAGCAAACCAAGTTCTGTCACCATAATAGGTACTTCAAATTTGTGGATGAAGTGCGATTCGTGAGAATCACCTTTTAATTTTCCTGCAATCAAGATAATTAAGAAGGTTGCGGCAATACCAGATGACGTACCAGAGGCTAAGAACAATGCAGGTAATACAGGATTATTCAACATTGGATAGCTAATTAATGCAGAAAGCAAGAAACCAGTGTATGCACCAAGCACTGCAGCCAATATGAAAAGAATAACTTCAACTGGACTGACAATGCGTTCTACAATACCGATGAGTTTTATCACAAATTGTAGTTTTGGCATAAAGCGATTAATTAATACTTCGATTTCTTTTTTGAAAATCACCACTCCCCAAACTACTAAAAACAACATATAGATTTGGAATAGCATGACCCCCATCGACATTACGGAGTTAAATTGATAGTTAAACATCAATTTCCAGAATGTCCAAGGTCTTGCTAAGTGGAAAACTAATAGCGTTAAACCAATTAATGTTGGCACAGATCCCAAAATCACACCAGATCGAATAATCCAATTTTGACTTGGGTTCATTAATTTATTACTACGTTTATAAGCAATTGCCAACTGCACCGCACCAGATGAGATCCCCAATAAAAACAAGTAGATCGCAATGGTAGAATCCCACACTAGATTAGGCGTATGAAATGGAACTGGATAATCTAATGTCATCTTCTAGGCTCCCCATGTTGGAATGGAATGTGGTACAAGTTTGGTTGTGTACCTAACTCCACTTTAGTGCGATAAACCGGTTTTTCTTTCACTTTACGTGAAACTGCACTCATCGGATCATTCATATCCCCAAAGGTTAATGCTTTGGTTGGACAAGCTTCCACACAAGCCGGTTGTTTACCATTAGCTAAATTTGTATCTCGGCAGAAGTTACATTTATCTGCGGTACGATGTACTGGATGAATAAAACGTACACGATATGGGCAAACTGCTATACAGTATTGGCAGCCTACGCATAAATCTTTATGTACATCTACAATGCCAGTCTCTTTATCAATAAAAGATGCACCAGTTGGACAAACTGCTACGCAAGGTGCATTTGTACAATGTTGGCAAGATTGACGGAAGAACTCATATTCCTGATTTGGAAATTCACCGTAAGGTTCACTGCGTAGAATCTCTAAGCGAGAAACGCCTTCTGGCACTTGGTTTACATCACGGCATGCATCCATACAGGCTGTACAGCCGATACACGAATTTTCATCGTGTACCATTGCGTAACGTTTAGGTTTATCCGCCTTGTCTTCTTTCGCAAAAGAAGGTAAAGATGTTCCCGTCATAAGGATCACTGCCCCCATGCCGGAAACAAAGTTTCGGCGTGAGCAGGCTGTCATTGTTTATCCTTTTGTTCGGTTAGTTTATCTTGTTCTGCTTTACGTTTTTGTTGTTCGCCATGGCAATCTACGCAAAGTTTAACGCGTTGTTTTGGTTGAATACCTTTCATTGCGTCTTCTTTAGGGTGAAGCGTATGACAACTTGCACAAGGTAATTTCATTGCGTGTACATCATGCGCCCATAGTTTTTCACGAAGTTTGTCAGGTTGGTGACAAGCAAAACAAACTTGGTTTTGTTCTTGAACTGAATACATCGGTTTTTTATTACCGAAAATATCCCCTTCAAAACGCATAACATCTTTAGCACCACGACGGTGATTTTCAGAAACGTTACCGTGACAGCTTACACAAGTAATTGCTTTACCGTTATTTGGATTTTTCTTATCTAAGTGCGCACCATGGAATTTACCAAAGTGGAGTTCGCCACCAGACTGATCTACAGTTTGGTTTTTATCTACTTTGTCGAATTTATGGCATTTAGCACAATATTGATTAGGATCGCGTTGGTTATCTAATTGCGGCTCATAAGTAAAGTGATCCGCAGGTTTTTGTGCATCATCAGCATGAGCCAAAAATGGCGTTGCTACAAATGCCGCACTTAACGCTAACGCTTTTGCAGATTTGTTGATTAAAGAAGTTAAATTCATTTGGGTTACCTCAAATTTGACCTTGAAAATCACCGCACTTTCTAGTTTGCACTTAAAAGTGCGGTGGATTTTTCATTTATTTTTGTGCTGGTGGATCAACTAATAAGCCTTTTTCTTTAGCTTGTTGTTCCCATTGTGGTACCACAGTTTTTAAGAATTCTTCTTTAGCTTTGCGTTCTTTTTCAATATCAATACCCATTACTTTCCACGCTTTATCAGCTGTTGAAATATCTGGGATTTGAACTGGAGTTTTCACACCGTGTTTAGTTAAGATTGCTGCAAGTTTAGTACGAGCATCCGCTGCTTTATCTAAGCCAGAACCTAATACACGAAGCACTACTTCAGGTGCGTGCATATGACCACCGTGGCTTGCTGCAGCATAATCCCAACGCCATTGAGCATGACGAATATCCATTAATGCCGCTTCCATTTCTTCTTTAGTTGCACCTGCATCCCAAGCCGCTTTCGCTTCAAAGTGAGCTTTAACAACTTGCTCTTCTAAACGACCCATTACATCTTTCACTTCTTTTTTACGTGAAGTGACGATATCGCGTAATTTTTCTTTGCTTTGATCGTGACAGTTTGCACAAGTGCGGTCAAATGCATCGAATGGATTTTGGATTTGGTGATCAGTATAAACTTTACCGTCTTTACCTTGTACTTTTGGCATGTGACAGTCTACACAAGTTACCCCGTTTTTACCGTGCATACCTAAAGACCAAATTTCAAAGTCAGGGTGTTGAGCTTTTAACATTGGTGCTTTAGAAAGGCTATGAGTCCAGTCACTGAAACCAATTTCATCATAATATTTTTCAATATCATCAACAGTTTGACCTTTATTCCAAGGGAAGGTTACTTGTTTGATATCGCCTGCGAAGTAGTATTCAACGTGGCAGTTTGCACAGATTTCAGCGCGCTTTTCAGTACGAGCTGCAGTGTTGAAACTTAAATTATTGTGTGGGCGACCTTCCGCTTTATCTTTTTCAGCAGTTGCTTTTTCTAAAGCGTCAAGGGCGCGTAATACGTGTGGACGTGCAATACGTAATGCTGGTTTGCCTTCAGCAAAATCTTTAGAGGTCGTATCGTGACAGTCAGCACAACCGATTGAGTTCACGATTTCTGGACCACCTTTTGCCCATTTCGCGTTGAAATAATCTTTTTCGCCCCATTCCGCGATTAAACGTGGAACATCAGGGCCTTTACATGTCCAACATGCCATTGGTTGTGGACCATCATTTGCTGTTTTTGGTGCACCAGTACGTAGAATGCTACGAACATCAGTGACCGCATAAAAGTGACCACGCGGTGCATTGTATTCTTTTGCAAATGAATAACCGCCCCAAAGAACAATTAAGCGTGGATTTTCTTCATCGGCATAAATAATTTTTTCGCCGTTGCCATTTGCAGTTGAACGCCAGCTGTTATATTGATTTGGATATTTTTCTGCAAATTTTTCATTTACAGATTCAATTTTCAAATCTGGTTTTACTGGTTCAACAGGTTGTTCTAATGGCTTATAAACCATATCAGCTACCGCTGAGTTAAATAAGCTTAAACTCGCGAAAGACGCTGCCACAATGAGGCTTTTTTTGAATGCGTTCACGATAATCACTCCATTTGTTGTAATAAAAAAGTTAGGTTAAATAGAAAGTTGAGAATTATTCTTAATGCCACATAAAACATGTGGATATAGATTCATTCGAGCGTAAAATAACAAAATAAAAAAGTTTTTCTACTGTCTCTGTAGAAAAACTTGAGATCGATCAAACTTATTTTTCAAAATACCAAGATATAGGTATAAACCCAATAAGAGTTAACTCTTTTTTATTAAATTTTGAGAGGTTATACCTATTATTTTTTCTGACATCTAGAACAAAAAAAGCTATTTCTTTGTCCAATTACCAAACTCTCAATGTTTGTACCGCACTTCGGACAAGGTTTATCTTTATTGCCATATACCAATAATTCTTGTGCAAAATAACCTGGGCGCCCATCTGGCTGTAAGAAATCTTTAAGTGTCGTTCCACCTTGAATAATGGCTTTTCTCAAAACATCTTTAATCGTATTTACTAGGGAAATACATTGATTGCGGGTCAGATTTTTAGCGAGTTTAAGTGGATGAATACCACAAATAAACAAACTTTCATTCGCATAAATATTTCCAACGCCCACCACCACAGCGTTATCCATCAAGAAGCTTTTAAGTGCGGTCGATTTTTGACGAGATTTTTTGAATAAATATTCTGCATTAAATTCATCAGAAAGCGGTTCAGGCCCTAGCTTTAAGAAAAGATGAAAGTCATCTAAATTCTCCGTCCACAACCATGCACCGAAACGACGAGGATCGTTATAACGTAATAATTTGCCATTGTTCATTACAATATCAATATGATCATGTTTATCTATTGCGCTATCCTGTGGCACAATTCGCACCGAACCTGACATGCCCAAATGCCCGACGATATATCCTTTTTCCGTGTGAATAATCAAATATTTTGCTCGACGAGTGAGATCTACAATTTTTACATGTTTAAGGGTTATCAATTCCTCTGATACGGCCCAGCGCAATTTAGGCTGGCGCACGACAACTTTCTCAATCGTAAAATTCTTAAGATAAGGGCGAATACCTCGTAGTGCAGTTTCGACTTCGGGAAGTTCCGGCATGATTTGTTCCTTAATAAATTTGTGATACAAAAAAACCCGAACAATGTCGGGCTTTTTCTAAATAAGCAAAATTATTTGATTTTTGCTTCTTTATAGATAACGTGTTTACGCACTACTGGATCAAATTTTTTGATTTCCATTTTTTCAGGCATATTACGTTTGTTTTTATCAGTTGTGTAGAAGTGACCGGTCTCTGCAGTAGAAACTAAACGGATTTTCTCACGAGCGCCTTTAGCTGCCATTTTTTAGCTCCTTAGATTTTTTCGCCACGAGCACGGATTTCAGCTAATACTGCATCAATGCCTTTTTTATCAATAATACGCATACCTTTCGCAGTTAAACGTAAGGTTACGAAACGGTTTTCACTTTCAACCCAGAAACGGTGAGTGTGAAGGTTTGGAAGAAAACGACGACGTGTCGCATTCAACGCGTGTGAGCGGTTATTACCCACAGCTGGACGCTTGCCTGTTACTTGACAAACTCTAGACATAATAATCTCCAATAATTAAATATAAGCTCGAGCTTACGGTTCGGATTGTTTAAAGCCAGTTAAAACCAGCTTGCTACCTCGTCAGGTCGCGCTAATCCGACCCGCTTACTATATTAAAGGTCGCAAATTATACTGGCTTTGTTTTCATTTCTCAAGTGTAAATGCGATTTTCCTAGATGTAATCGGTAAAAAAATGGTCAACATTATAAAAATTTATAATAAAAAGTTCTCTGCAAAAGAATAGCAATCTGTTTTTCCGACAATTAAGTGATCAAGCACTCTGATTTCCATTAGTTCTGCAGACTCCTGAATTTTTTTAGTAATAAGCTGATCCGAATAACTCGGTTCTGTTATACCCGAAGGATGATTATGCGCCAAAATTAAAGCCGCCGCATTACAATAAAGTGCCTCTTTAATTATTTCCCGAGGATAAACCGCTGATACATTAATTGTACCTAAAAATAACCGCTCTTTTTTAATCAGACGATGTTGATTATCCAAAAATAAAACCATAAACACTTCTCTTTCCTCATGTTGCAATTCAGTGAGTAAAAAAAGTTTTACCGTTTCAGGATCATTAATAATCGGTGTACTTAACATCTCTTGCTTTAAATAACGCTTGGTCATTTCCGTAATCGCTTGCAGCTGAATAAATTGCGTAATGCCTAAGCCTTTCACTGAGCAGAAGGCTTTTTCATCTGCAGAAAGTAACGCATGCAAGGAACCAAAATGTGATAAGACATTTTTCGAAAGCTGAATGACTGGGCAGCCTTTTATACCAGTTCGTAAAAAGATCGCCAGCAATTCATAATCAGCGAGCGTTTCTACACCAAATTTGAGCAATTTTTCCCGTGGCATTAAATCATCATTGTTTTCCATAAAATATTAAACGCAAAATAGAAAAAATTTTGACCGCTCTTTTCTTGTTTTACGAGTAACTTATGTAAAGTCTGCGATATGTATCGCAAAAATAGCATTGGGCATTCAATAAAATTAAAGTAAAATAACGGAATTGTGGCTAAGTACTAACAAAGGTTGAAACATGAAATTAAACGGAAAACATATTGTAGTTGGCATAACTGGCGGAATTGCGGCCTATAAAACAATAGAGTTGATTCGTTTATTACGCAAAGCAGAAGCTGAAGTACGTGTAGTATTAACCCCAGCTGCGGCAGAATTTGTTACGCCTTTAACGCTTCAAGCCATTTCTGGCAATGCTGTCGCACAATCTTTACTTGATCCACAAGCAGAGCTGGCAATGGGTCATATTGAATTTGCCAAATGGGCTGATGCCATTATTATTGCGCCAGCTAGTGCAGACTTTATTGCCCGTCTTACTGTCGGCATGGCGAATGATTTACTTTCAACAATTTGCCTTGCGACTGATGCAACAATTTATCTTGCCCCAGCAATGAATCAGCAGATGTATCGCCAATCTATTACGCAACAAAATTTAACGGCACTTCAAACTCGAGGGATTACGATTATAGGCCCGAATAGTGGTTTTCAGGCTTGCGGCGATATGGGGAAAGGGCGCATGTCAGAACCCGAGGAAATTTTTACCGCACTTTATGACTTTTTCTCTCAAAAACAAGATCTACAGGGATTAAATGTCGCCATTACAGCAGGCCCAACGCGTGAGGCAATCGATCCTGTTCGTTATATTTCTAACCATAGTTCAGGCAAAATGGGATTTGCGATTGCTGAAGCATTTGCCGAACGTGGGGCGAATGTCACACTGATTTCAGGCCCCGTGAATTTAACAACACCAAAAAATGTAAATCGGATTAATGTCATCTCAGCACAAGATATGTGGCAAGCCTCTCTTGAAAGTGCGGCGAAAAATCAAATTTTTATTGGCTGTGCGGCTGTTGCTGATTACAGAGTAGCTGAAGTTGCTGACCAAAAAATTAAAAAATCTGGCGATGAAATATCTATCAAGTTAATTAAAAATCCCGATATTATCTCAGATGTAGGCCATTTAAAAACACATCGTCCTTTTACTGTTGGATTTGCGGCCGAAACCCAAAATGTTGATGATTATGCAAAAGATAAACTTGAACGCAAAAATCTTGATATGATTTGTGCCAACGATGTATCTGGCGGACAAGTTTTTAACGCTGATGAAAATGCCTTGCAGCTTTTCTGGAAAAATGGTCATAAAAAATTATCGCTAAAATCAAAAGTGGAACTTGCAGCTGATTTAGTCAATGAAATCATTGAACGCTATCAAAAAACCTTATAATTCCAACCGCACTTTTACCTAAAAATGAATTTCAAACGGAGTATGACATGAAAAAAATTGACGTAAAAATTTTAGATTCTCGCATTGGAAATGAATTTCCTCTGCCAACTTATGCAACTGAAGGTTCGGCAGGTCTTGATTTACGTGCTTTGATCGATGAAAGCTTTGAAATTCAACCAGGTGAAACCAAATTAATTCCGACGGGCCTTTCAATTTATATTGCAGATCCAAATTTAGCGGCAGTGATTTTGCCTCGCTCTGGTCTTGGTCATAAACACGGCATTGTGCTGGGAAACCTCGTTGGGTTAATTGACTCCGATTATCAAGGGCCATTAATGGTATCAATGTGGAACCGTGGAAATGAGCCATTCAAAATTGAAGTCGGCGATCGCATTGCTCAACTTGTTTTCGTGCCAGTAGTACAAGCCGAATTTAATATTGTAGAAGATTTTCAACAAACCGAACGTGGTGAAGGCGGTTTCGGTCATTCAGGTAAACAATAATTTATGGTAGAAGAACAATTATCTTTATCGGGCGTGGAAGAGATTGCGCCTAAAATTGAAACACCAAAAATTGAAAAAAGAACGGTAA
The DNA here is from genome assembly GCF_018829625.1 of Haemophilus sp. SZY H36. Lineage (NCBI taxonomy): Bacteria > Pseudomonadati > Pseudomonadota > Gammaproteobacteria > Pasteurellales > Pasteurellaceae > Haemophilus > Haemophilus sp. SZY H36. Next base: position 774,436 of record NZ_JAHKKA010000001.1, read on the forward strand.
AAGAACGTCGTCAACAAGTTCTTACTGTGTTGATACATATGCTTCATTCCGAACGTGGCATGGAGCGTATGACAACGGCTCGTCTAGCAAAAGAAGTTGGGGTATCTGAAGCTGCGTTATATCGTTACTTTCCAAGCAAAACAAAAATGTTTGAAGCCTTAATCGAGCATATCGAAAATACCCTATTAAGCCGTATTACCACTTCTATGCGTAACGAAACCCAAACAATGAATCGCATTCATGATATTTTACAAACGATCTTAGATTTTGCCCGTAAAAATCCTGGGTTAACTCGAATTCTAACGGGCCATGCATTAATGTTTGAAGATGCGCAATTGCAAGTTCGAGTCGCACAATTTTTTAATCGTCTTGAAATGCAGTTTGTCAATATTTTACAAATGCGAAAATTGCGTGAAGGACGCGCCTTTAATGTGGATGAACGCATAATTGCTTCGCATTTAGTCACACTATGTGAAGGACAATTTATGCGCTATGTTCGTACTAATTTCCGTCTGAATGCAAGCCAGTCTTTCGAACAACAATGGCGTTTTATCGAGCCACTTTTTGCCTAATTGACTTTACCGAGTAAATATATGATTATTCCTTGGCAAGAACTGGAAGCAGAAACATTAGATAATATCGTAGAAAGCGTAATTTTACGCGAAGGAACCGATTACGGTATAGAAGAACTTTCACTCAACCAAAAAAAACAACTTTTACTGACTCAAATTCGCAATGGAATTGCGGTGATTGTATGGTCTGAATTGCATGAATCCATTGACATCAAAAATAAAACGGAATTTTTGAAACAGGAATGTAAGGAGCACGAATGTCAAATGAATTAACCGAAATTGATGAAGCATCAGTTCCACCACAGGAAGAAGAATCAACGACTCGAGATCCTATTTTAGACTGGTTTCTTACGCATTGCCACTTACACAAATATCCAGCAAAATCTACGCTAATTCATGCGGGAGAGGATGCAACTACACTTTATTATGTGATTAAAGGTACTGTAATGGTCTCTGCAAAAGATGATGAAGGAAAAGAAATGATCCTAACTTATCTAGGAGCCGGACAATTCTTTGGAGAAGCAGGGCTATTTGATGAAGGCTCAAAACGTTCAGCGTGGGTTAAAACAAAAACAACATGTGAAATTGCTGAAATTTCCTATAAAAAATATCGTCAATTAATTCAAGCTAACCCTGAAATCTTAATGTTTTTAACCGCACAATTGGCAAGACGTTTACAAAATACTTCACGCCAAGTCAGTAATTTAGCATTCTTAGATGTAGCAGGCCGTATTGCTCAAACGCTAATGAACTTAGCTAAACAGCCTGAAGCAATGACACATCCTGATGGGATGCAAATCAAAATTACACGTCAAGAAATAGGGCAAATGGTTGGTTGTTCACGAGAAACTGTAGGACGTATTATTAAGATGTTAGAGGATCAAAATCTTATTCATGCCCATGGAAAAACCATTGTTGTATATGGCGCAAGATAATTTTTCATCATAAATTATTCAATAATGAAACCATCCAAAATCAATTTGGATGGTTTTTGTTTAATTAGAAATAATATTCAAAACATTAATTGACAATTAATATAAAGGATTCTATCATTATTCAACTTCTTACGAATATAGTGGGAAGACAGGATTGGTCTCCTGATATAGTGGCTTTTAAAGGTTTATAACCTTATTGCATAGTTTTATGCCGCAAAAGCTAGAACACCAAGATGCATTTTCTAATCTATGGTGGGCTAGGTAGAAATCCCGCAGGGATGCGTGCAGTAAGCCACTTGCTGTTAAGACCAATTCTGCTTAGTTCCACCACCCTTCTTTCAAATCCCCAACCTTTTTATATTTCTTTAACTCTTCTTTTTTCTTTGTAGTAAAACTAATACTTCATAATGAGATGTTTGTGGAAACATATCAAAGAGTTGAATTTTCAATGGTTTATAAAAAGTGAGATACTGTAAATCCTTACCCATTGTTACAGAATTACAACTAGAATATAAAATAAAGTCCGATTGCATTTCGTTAAGAAATTCACTTAATTCCTTTCCAATTCCACGACGTGGTGGATTTACAATCACAAGATCTGGCTTATTCTCATTCTGATTTTTCATCACACTTGCCGCGTCTAGTGACTGGAAATCTACATGTTCTAAACCCAATATTTTAGCGGAATGACTCGCAGCAAAAATAGCGGATGAGGAAATTTCAATTCCAGTCAACTCAATACGTTTTCCCCATTTTTCCTGTAAAGCTTTAGCGCAATGTAAGCCAAATCCTCCCACGCCACAAAATAAATCCCAGACTTTATAGATTGGTAATTCACTCACCCATTTCTGGGCTGTAGCATATAATCCCGCCGCCACTTTAGGGTTAGTTTGAAAGAAACCTTGTGGGCGAATAAAGAGCGGAATATCATTGAAATTTTCAGGCAAAAATTGTTGTTCTGTCAGAAAAATTTCTTGTTCACCTTCTAAGATAGCCGCGTGCTGTGGTTGTAAATTAATGCTAACCACTTCTAAGTGCGGTAATTTTTCCAATAATTTGGGTAATTCTCGACGAATTAATGGCAATTTATTTTCTGTGCGTAATACAAAACGCAACATTAATTTTCCCGTCGCGATACTTTCTGTCAGCAGAATATATTTGAGCTCGCCTTTTTGTTTAGCAATGTTATAAGGTACTAAACCAGCACGGCCAATAAAATCCTTTAAAACCGGAAAAATCAATGAAAAATGAGTTGGATAAAGGGGACAATCACACAAATCAATCGCACTTTGTGGATCATTAGGATTTTTTAAAATTCCAAGTATCGGGCGTTCAACACTACCACTAACAACCATTTTAGCTTTATTGCGAAAGCTTTGTTCATCAGATTCAAAAGGAGACAACCATTGAGCTCCATCGCAATTAATAGAAATCAGTTGCTGCTTTAAATGATGTTGTTTTTCAGTTAGCTGCTGACTATAAGGTATTTCAAGCCATTGACAAGAACGACATTCATTTTGTTGATAGTATCGACAATCAATCATGTTCTTGCAGCCTGAATATCTAGCCAACGGCTTTGAATATCTGCGAGATTTCGATGGTTCAGTTTCCAACGTTGATCTAAAACCAAGTCATTCCATTCGATTACGCTACGTTTAAATAAATTTTGTAAGCGAGCTTGACGAGCCATAAAGTGCGGTTCATTTTCAGTAAGTTTGAGATTATCTAATACTAGAATGACACCTTCACGTTCATTGCACAGTAATAAAAGATCACAACCTGCATTGAGCGCTTTTTTGCTACGCTCTACAAAATCGCCCATTACGCCAGCGCCTTTCATACCGAGATCATCGGAAAAAATTGCACCTTGGAAATTTAGTTGTTTTCGTAAGATTTCTTTTAACCAATATTTTGAACCACTTGCTGGTTGACTATCACATTGTCTATAAATGACATGCGCAGGCATAATCGCATCGAGTTTATTTTGTGAAATCAACTGTTGGAAAGGTTGGAGATCGCAACTAAAAATTTCATCTTTTGTACGATCATCATAAGGTGTCTCTAAATGAGAATCAGCTAATACATGACCATGACCAGGGAAGTGTTTACCTGTAGAAGCCATACCTACTTGATGCATGCCATCAATAAAAGCGGTTGCTAAATTTACCGCACTTTTTACATCAGATGAAAAACTGCGATCACCAATCGCTCGACATTCGTGTCCCAAATCCAACACTGGCGCAAAACTCAAGTCAATATCTAAGGCAATCATTTCTGCCGCCATTTGCCAACCTGCTTCTTTAGCAAAACTCACTTGTTCAGTTGCTGACAATGTTTCTTGAAAAGCCTGCATTGAAGGCAACATTGTGAATCCATCACGGAAACGTTGAACTCGTCCCCCTTCTTGATCCACCGTAATCAATAAAGGCTTTTTCACTCGTTGACGAACAGAACGAATCAATTCTTGAATTTGTTCTCTGTCTTCAAAATTTCGAGTAAATAAAATCAATCCCGCAACAAGAGGATGAGAAAGTAGCTCAACTTCCTCTTGTTCCAATTCTTTTCCTTTTAAATCAATTAACAACGTGCTCATAAATTATTTTAAATAAAGGCGATAATTTTTACTTTCTACAGTAGGTTTAATTAAATTGATCAATTTCTCTTCTTGTGGTTTTAGCAAAAATTGAGCGGAATAGCTTTCTTGCTGATTTTCCCAAGTTTGGGTTACCCCCAAATGATCGTACCAATACAAATAGTAACTTATATTCAAAAGTTGCTGACTTTTATTTTTTATAAGCGCTGATTTTTGACTCGTTTCAACTTGAATTAAAGGTGAAAGATTAGATGTGATATTCAAAATCGGCTTCGTTGAATAAGTTAAGTTTTCTACTGAACTTGAACAAGCAGCGAGCACAAGGCTCGCCAAAATTAGAAAATATTTTTTCATTATTTCGCTAACATTCTACCTAAAGGTTCACCACCGACTAAATGCATATGTAAATGGAATACTTCTTGCCCACCATGTTTATTGCAATTCACAATTAGGCGGTAACCGTCTTCCGCAATGCCTTCTTCTTTAGCGAGTTTAGCCGCTACACTAAATAATCGACCTAGCGTTAGTTCATCTTGCTCAGTCACATCATTCACTGTTGGAATTACTTTATTTGGAATGATCAAAATATGTGTTTTAGCTTGCGGTAAAATATCACGAAACGCAGTGACTAATTCATCTTGATAGACGATATTTGCAGGAATTTCTTTACGGATAATTTTGCTGAAAATTGTTTCTTCTGCCATTGTTTGCTCCCTATAAAAAAGTGCGGTGAATTTACCGCACTTTTTATCAAAATTTATCTGAGATTGCAATTTAATCAATTATTGCTGTGCTTCATCATCTTGATTGATGAAAGAATCATTTATTTCAATTTTTGCTCTCTCACGCAATCCTTGCATTAATTGCGCTTGAACTTCAGCCTGACTTGTACGTAATAATTGAGCACTAAATTGGCTTAATTCTTTATCACTAAGCACGCCGTCTTCTACTTTATTTAGAGCAATAATAACCACATCGCCTTTCTCATTGCGAGCAACTTGGTAAACCGTTTTACCTGATGCTGGTTTAGCTATTGAAAATACGCCATTTGTTAAAATTGGATCTTTATTTTCACTTAAAGTAAAAGTTTGCTCACTTGAGAAATTAATTCCATCCACTTTCGATTCAGCATCTTCGCTTAATGCTTTCACCGCTTGTTGTGCTTTCTCGTTAAGAACATTTTCAGCCTTCTGACGTTTTAAGAACATTTCAATATCCGCTTTCGCATCTTCCAATGTTCTCACTCCTTCAGGCTTGTGATCTAACACACGCACAACAATAGCGTGATAATCGCCTACATTCAAAGGTTCTGAGTTAGCACCACCATTGGCAATATCAGACTCAAAAACCGCAGAAACCACATTAGGGAAATTTAATTCTGCAGGCACATTTTGACGAGAAAAATAACCGCTCTCTTGAACTTTAGCACCTGCAACTTGTGCCGCGGTATTCAGTGATTTGCTATCCTCAAAAGCCTTATCACGCACTTGCTTTTCAATTGCGTAATAACGATTTTCTAATAAGGATTTACGAACCAAATCAGCAACCTGTGCTTTCACTTCATCTAAAGTTTGAGCTTTACGCTCTTGTACTAAAACAATATGGTAATTGCCATCCACATTGATTGGTTGGCTATATTGCCCAACCTGCAACGCAGCTGCAGCATCTTCAAAGGCTTTTGGTAATTCATTCGCATTTACCCAACCTAAATCGCCACCATTCTCACCAGAAACCTTATCTAAAGATTTAGCTTTAGCTACATCAGCGAAATTTACACCTTTTTGTAATTCATCGTAAGCCGCCTTAGCATCTTGCTCATTTGCAAATTGAATATGTGCTAAACGCTGAGTCATAAATTGAGCTTTATTATCTTGATAATATTGCGCAATTTCTACATCTTTAACTTCGATACCTTTTTCGATTTGGCTACCAGAGAGATCAATATATTGAACCTTCACTTGTTCTGGCTGAACAAAAGATTTTTGATTAGCCTTGTAATAAGCTTTAATTTCATCATCAGATACCACTTGCTTTGCCATTTCATCAGCAAGAGATAATGTTGCTAAACGAGCTGAACGCTTTTGAAAGAAAACTTCTGCGGTATTTTTTGCTTGAGCAGGCACGATAAATTCACTGTTAGCAACACCACTTTGCATTTGTTCAAGGGTTAATGCGCTACGTAAAATAGACGCATAACCATCTGACGTTAAACGATTTTGTTGTAATACTTGTTGATAAACACCGTTATCAAATTTGCCATTAACTTGAAAATTAGGATCTGTCACGATTGCTCGTTTAATCATTTCATCACTGACGCCTAATTTTAATTCTTTCGCATATTGACGAAGCAATTCTTGATCAATCATTCGATTAATGGTGCTTTGACGAAGTGCGGTAACAAATTCAGGAGAATCTGACTGAGCCATAAATGCTTCGCCTTCACGTTGTGCACGAGCCTCAAATTCTTGGTTGTAGCGATTTAAAAAATCCTGTTGTGAAATCACTTCACCATTAACTTTTGCAGCGTAAGTATCATTTGAACTAAAAAGATAGCCAGACATACCTCCGACTAAAAACGATAACGTAATCAAACCCAAAATAAACTTAGCTGCCTTTGAATTTGATAAATTGTGCATTTTTTCAATTAACATTCTATAACCCTTGTTATAAACATAAAATTTTCCCCGATTATAATCTAAACGTAGAAAATTAGCATCTTAAAAAGTGAAAACACCGTGCTCATAAAGCAAGCTAATGCCAATTCCAATCAGCACTATGCCACCCAAAATCTCAGCTTTTGATCTAAATCTTTGCCCAAGAAAATGACCGCTCTTTACGCCGAATAATGAAACGATAAAAGTAGTCAATGCAATAATTACCATAGCCGAAAAAATATCGACAGAAAGAAAAGCAAAAGATATGCCAATTGCTAAGGCATCCACACTCGTAGCTAAACCCAAAGTCAATAGACGTTTCAAATTTATAGATGGCTCTACACTTTCTTCGGAATCAGCATTTAATCCCTCACGCACCATATTAATGCCAATTAATGCAAGTAAAACAAAACCAATCCAATGATCCCAATCTTGAATCATTGAACTGAATTGCAAGCCTACAAAAAAACCTATTGCAGGCATGATACCTTGGAAAAACCCAAAACAGAGAGAAATATAAAGAGCTTGTTTCCAACGAAAAGATCTTAATGCAATACCTTTAGAAATGGATACAGCAAAGGCATCCATTGATAAGCCCAGTGCAATAATACAAAGTGTATAAAAGCTCATAATTTAGAAATTATTTTCCAATACAGAAAGAACTAAAAATATTACCTAGCAAGTCATCTGATGTGAATTCACCTGTAATTTCACTCAAGTAAGTTTGAACTAAACGTAATTCTTCCGCTAAAAGTTCTCCTGCGTGAAATTCTGTAAGTTGAACCAAACCGATTTGTAAATGCTCTGCGGATTTCTGAAGTGCATCTAAATGACGACGACGAGCTAAAAAGCCGCCTTCCATGCCTGTTTGGAAACCCATTGCTTGTTTCAAATGATCACGTAAAAGTTGTACACCATCATGTGTTTGAGCGGAAAGACTAATCATTTGATACCCGTCTTCTTCGCTTTCATTTGCTTGTTCGCCATTTAAATCAATTTTGTTTCGAACAATAGTGACTGGCAACGTTGTGGGTAATTTTGCTAAAAATTCTGACCGAACTTTACTTAAATCGGCACTTTCAGGATCGCTACTATCTAACATCAAAATAATACGATCGGCTTGTTCAATCTCCGTCCATGCGCGAGAAATGCCAATGCGCTCGACTTCATCGGTTGCATCTCGAAGACCCGCAGTATCAATAATATGCAATGGCATGCCGTCAATATGAATATGCTCACGCAATACATCACGCGTTGTACCCGCAATATCCGTTACGATAGCAGCTTCACGACCAGCAAGCGCATTAAGCAAGCTCGATTTGCCTGCATTCGGACGACCGGCAATCACCACTTTCATGCCTTCACGTAAAATAGAACCTTGTTTGGCTTCAGAGCGAACATCTTCTAACTGATTAATAATACCGCGTAAGTTTGCTTCAATTTTTCCATCCGCCAAGAAATCAATTTCTTCATCAGGAAAATCAATGCTCGCTTCCACATAGGTACGTAAGTAAATAACCGATTCAACTAATTCATTTACTTTCTTTGAAAATTCACCTTGCAAAGATTTTAATGCTGAGCGTGCAGCTTGTTCTGATGTTGCATCAATTAGATCTGCAATCGCTTCCGCTTGAGCAAGATCCAATTTATCATTCAAAAAAGCTTGTTCAGAAAACTCACCCGGTCTCGCCAAACGGATTCCATCAATTTGTAAAATGCGTTTGAGTAATAAATCTAATACAACCTGCCCACCGTGACCTTGCAATTCCAATACATCCTCACCAGTAAATGAATTTGGTGATTTGAAGTAAAGGGCAATCCCTTGATCTAAAACAGTGCCATCATCATCTTTAAAAGGGAGATAATCAGCCATTCTTGGCTTAGGACATTTCCCTAACACCGCTTGTGCAACTTCTGTTGCTAAAGGCCCAGAGACTCTTAAAATCCCAATGCCACCACGACCTGGCGCAGTAGCTTGAGCAACGATTGTTTCTTTCATAAAAAACCTATTATCACGTAGAGTAAGCATACTCTAGACTAATCGTAATATTACCCTATTGAGAAAATGTATATATTTACCAACAGCGCTATTACTATCATTAACCGTAGCAATATTTACCACGACTGATAAAACAAAGAAAGGCACTTTTGGTGCCTTTCTTTCCATTCATTTAAGATTATTTCTTACGAGAATGTAATCCCTTTTTCTCTAATCCACGGTAAATCAATTGCTGTTGTGCAATTGTAATTAAGTTAGAAACTAACCAATACAACACTAAACCAGCAGGGAACCATAAGAAGAAGAACATAAACACTAATGGCATAAAGTTCATCACTTTTTGCTGCATTGGATCAGTCACTGGTGTTGGCGACATTTTTTGCAACAAGAACATTGAGATACCCATTAAAATAGGGAAAATATAATAAGGATCTTGTGCTGATAAATCTTGAATCCAACCAAAGAACGGAGCGTGACGTAATTCAACTGCTTCCATAAATGTCCAATACAATGCGATGAAGATTGGCATTTGAAGAAGAATTGGCAAACAACCACCAAGTGGATTTACTTTTTCTTCTTTATAAAGTTTCATCATTTCTTGGCTCATACGTTGGCGATCATCACCGAAACGTTCACGCATTTCTTGCATTTTAGGTTGCAACATACGCATTTTAGCCATTGAAGTATATTGTGCTTTCGTAAGTGGATACAAAATTGCTTTCACCACGATTGTTACACAGATAATCGCTAAACCCCAATTAGACACAATCCCTTGGATAAAGGTTAATAACCAGAATAACGGTTTAGCAATAAACCAAGCCCAACCGTAATCAACTGTTAAATCTAAGTGATTTGCTACGGTAGCCATTTGATTTTGAAGTTTAGGGCCAGTCCATAATGAACTTGTAATCGTCTCTTGACCACCAGCAGGAATTGTCACAACTGGACCGCGATAACCGATTGAAGCGACATTATTTTTAGTATCTGTAATTGTGTAAAGTTGATTATTTACATCTTGATTAGGGATCCAGGCAGATACGAAATAATGCTGTAATACTGCAACCCAACCAGCTTTAGTATCAATAGAAAGATTATTATCCTTCATATCGCCAAAACTATATTTTTTATAGTTTGTTTCTGAAGAAGAATATGCGCCACCAGTATAAGTTGGCATTGCGACATTACCAGAGCTTTCAACAATAGAATGTTTTAATTGACCATAAGGCTCTACTTCAATAGCTTGATCACTTTGGTTATCAATCTTGTAATCTACGCCTAAATCATAGCTACCACGTTTTAATACGAAGATTTTTTGATAAGTCACACCATCTTTTTCAAAAAGAAGAGGCACAGAAAGAGATTCTTGACCATCTGCTAATTTAAAATTATCACCTTCAATTTGATATTGCGCACGACCGGAACGAGTATCGATACCGTTTTTACCAATTAAACCACTTTGCGCAATATACACATGTTCTTTGGTGTCTTTTAATAACTCAAACGGTGTTTTTGAATCCAATTCTGCATCATATTTTAATAATTCAGAACTAATTACGTCACCGCCTAAAGTATCAACTTTCAAACGAAATACATCGTTTTCAAGGGTAATAATACGGCCATGAGTTTGAGAATCTGCTACGACTTGTGAATTAGAAGAAGGAGAACTTGCCGGAACATCAGAATTGGCAGTCATTGAAGTTGTTTGCTCAGTTGGCGCTTGCGGATTTTTATCCAACTGCCATTGCTGATAAACAAGGAAAGAAATAAAAATTAGCGCTAACACTAATAGGCTACGTCTTGAGTCCATTATTTTTTCTCATCGTTATTATTGATTTTAGGTGGAACAGGATCGAATCCACCAGCGTTCAAGGGGTGACATTTTAATACACGTTTTAGAGTAAGCCAACTACCTTTTAACAATCCATGTGTTTTTAACGCTTCAATGCCATAGCAAGAACAAGTAGGCACAAACCGACAACGTGGTCCGATAAGAGGACTAATAACAACTTGATAGAAACGAATAAATCCAATTAAGATTTTTGCACCAAACGAATGTGTCGTTGCCATAATTTTTCTAAGATTTGCACAAAAGAGCTATTATCAAGCTTACCTATACCACCTTTTGCAACAAAAACAAAATCACATGCTGGTAAACGATGTTGCGATAAACGAAAACTTTCTCGTACTAAGCGTTTAATACGATTACGATCATGAGCTCGTTTTAAATGTTTTTTAGCCACAGTCAAACCTAAGCGAGGATGCTCAAGATTATTTTTTCTGGCAAGGATGGTTATTTCTGGAGTGCTAGCTCTGAACGGTTGTTCGAAGACATTTTTGAATTGAACGGGAGTTAACAAACGTAACTCCCTTGAAAAGTTCAGCTTAACCACTAAGAACGGTGATTATGCAGATAAACTTTTACGACCTTTAGCACGACGACGCGCTAAAACTTGACGGCCATTTTTAGTTGCCATACGAGCACGGAAACCGTGAGTACGACTACGTTTTAATACAGAAGGTTGAAATGTACGTTTCATTGTAATCTACCTAAATCCAGATTATGAGTTAATAAAAATAGAGCGCAATTTTAATCATAAAATACGCATTCGTCAAATAAGAAACGGAAATTTTTCGGGAAAAACTCTCGGACTTCCAAAATCGGGGGGATTATACGGATTTTTGTATAAATCTCAAGCCGATTTTTTAGAAGATCTTTCCACGCATTTATTGTAAAATCTCCACCAATTTTTACCGCACTTTTCTCTATTACAAAAACAACAAGGATCCTTTTGTGAATCTCTCAAATCTTTGGCAAAGTTGCCTGTTACAACTTCAAGATCAAGTTTCAGCCAGCGATCTTAGCACTTGGCTTCGTCCTTTACAGGCTGATGTGGTGGCGGATAACCACATTGTTTTATATGCTTCTAATATGTTTGTGAAAGGTTGGGTAGAAACTCATTATCTCGCACAAATCCAGCAAATTTGTCAAACACTTGCACAAAATCCTGAACTTCGCATTTCTTTAAAAGAAGGGGTTAAACCTGCACCTAAAGTTGTGGAAAGTGCACCAAGTGGCAATCCTAAAACAGAAAGTGCGGTAGATTTTCAAGCTGAATCTAGTGCTTCAGTAAAATTTGAATCTCATCTAAATACTAAACACTTATTTGATAACTTTGTTGAAGGTAAATCGAACCAACTCGCACGCGCAGTCGGTCAAAAACTTGCTCAAGCGCCAGGCGAACCTTCGGCCAACCCCTTCTTTTTATATGGTGGTACAGGTTTAGGGAAAACCCACTTGTTACACGCGATTGGCAACGGCATTTTAGCTAATAAACCAAATGCGCGTGTGCTTTATATTCACGCAAATAACTTTATGCAACATATGGTAAAAGCCGTGCGTGACAATAAAATGGATCAGTTTAAAAAATTCTATCGTTCTCTCGATGCGCTTTTAGTGGATGATATTCAATTTTTCGCTGAAAAAGAAAAAACTCAAGAAGAATTCTTCCATATATTCAATAACTTATTTGAAACTGGTCGTCAAATTATCTTAACATCAGATCGTTATCCAAAAGAAATTGAAAAAATTGAAGAACGTTTAAAATCACGTTTTGGCTGGGGCTTAACAACAGCCATTGAGCCGCCCGATCTTGAAACGCGTGTAGCGATTTTATTGAAAAAGGCGGAAGAGCATAATATGAACTTGCCAGAAGAAGTCGCTTTCTTCATTGCTCAACGCTTGCGTACCAACGTGCGTGAACTCGAAGGGGCGTTAAATCGCGTGAAAGCAATGCAAGACTTCAAAGGTGGCGACATTGATATTGATTTCGTGCGTGACACCTTAAAAGATATTTTGGCTCTGCAAGAACGTCTGGTTACCATTGAAAATATTCAAAAAGTGGTGGCTGAATATTATCGAATTAAGGTTTCAGATTTAAAATCAAAAAGTCGTGCCCGTTCAGTGACTCGTCCTCGCCAAATTGCAATGGCATTAGCAAAAGAATTAACAAACCGAAGTTTACCTGAAATCGGTCGTGCCTTTGACCGAGATCACACAACCGTATTAAACGCTTGCCGCGAAGTACCTAAATTCCGCGAGCAAGATAATAGCATTCAAGAAGATTGGGCGAATTTAATCCGCACTTTGTCCGCATAAAAGGAGAACGCAATGCAATTTAGTATTTCAAGAGAAAATTTATTAAAACCGTTGCAACAAGTATGTGGCGTATTGAGTAATCGTCCAAACATTCCTGTGTTAAACAATGTGTTGTTGCAAATTGAAGATAATCGATTGACTATCACAGGCACAGATTTGGAAGTAGAATTATCGAGCCAAACTCAGCTTTCATCGTCTTCTAAAAATGGCACCTTCACAATTCCAGCAAAAAAATTCTTAGATATTTGCCGCACTTTATCTGATGATTCAGAAATCACTGTTACTTTTGAAGAAGATCGTGCATTATTGCAGTCTGGGCGTAGCCGTTTTACGCTGACAACCCAACCTGCCGAAGAATATCCCAATCTCACGGATTGGCAGTCTGAAGTAGATTTTGAACTACCGCAAAATACCTTGCGCCGTTTAATTGAAGCCACTCAATTTTCCATGGCAAATCAAGATGCCCGCTATTTTTTAAATGGCATGAAGTTTGAAACAGAAGGCAATTTATTGCGTACTGTGGCAACAGATGGCCATAGACTTGCGGTCTGTACTATCTCACTTGAACAAGAATTACAAAATCATTCTGTGATTTTACCGCGTAAAGGTGTGTTAGAACTTGTTCGTTTATTAGAAACAAGCGATGAGCCTGCACGTTTACAAATCGGTACCAACAATTTACGTATCCATTTAAAAAACATTGTATTTACATCAAAATTAATTGATGGTCGTTTCCCTGACTATCGCCGAGTGTTGCCTCGTAATGCAACGAAAATTGTCGAAGGCAGCTGGGAAATTCTTAAACAAGCCTTTGTTCGCGCATCAATCTTATCGAATGAGCGCGTGCGTAGCGTGCGTTTAAACTTAAGCGAAAACCAACTAAAAATTACTGCCTCCAACACCGAACATGAAGAAGCGGAAGAAATTGTCGATGTCAATTACAATGGCGAAGAATTAGAAGTCGGTTTTAATGTCACCTATATTCTTGATGTGCTAAATGCGCTTAAATGCAATCAAGTTCGCATGCGCCTAACTGATGCCTCTTCTAGTTGCTTAATCGAAAACTGTGAAGACAACAGTAGCGAATATGTAATTATGCCAATGCGTTTATAATATGGCGATTTCGCGCTTACTGGTCGAAAAATTTCGTAACTTAACAGCCGTGGATCTTGATTTTGATCCCGGCTTTAACTTTTTGGTCGGCAACAATGGCAGCGGGAAAACAAGCCTATTAGAAGCGATTTTTTATCTTGGTCACGGACGCTCATTCAAAAGTGCGGTAACAAATCGCATCATTTCTTACGACGAACCTCGCTTTACCTTATTTGGACAAATCCAAGAAAGCCAACATCAATGGTCAGTGGGATTACAAAAACTTCGTCAAGGCAACACGTTAGTAAAAATTAACGGTGAAGATGGAAATAAAATTTCCGATCTTGCTCATCTTTTACCAATGCAATTAATCACCCCAGAAGGCTTAACCTTACTGAATGGTGGGCCAAGTTATCGTCGAGCATTTTTGGATTGGGGACTGTTTCACCATCAAACAAGTTTTTATGCAGCCTGGAGCAACCTTAATCGATTACTCAAACAAAGAAATGCAGCGCTTGCACAAAATCAGCCCTACTCCGCTATTAAAGTTTGGGATGTCGAGCTTGCCAAACTCGCTCATCAAGTGAGTCAATGGCGTGCCGACTATGCAGAAGCACTACGCCCTGAAATCGAGCAAACTTGCCAACTTTTCCTCCCTGAATTAGAAATTAATGTCAGCTTTCATCAAGGATGGGAAAAAAATACAGATTACGCAGAGGTTCTTGAGCAAAATTTTGAACGAGATCGTGCCTTAAATTACACATTTTCTGGACCTCAAAAAGCTGATTTTCGTTTCAAAGCGCAAGGATTGCCAGTGGAAGATGTACTTTCTCGTGGACAACTTAAACTTTTAATGTGCGCATTGAGACTGGCTCAAGGCGAGCATTTAATGAAAGAAAAGCAACGCCATTGTATTTTTTTAATCGATGATTTTGCATCGGAATTGGATCAATATAAGCGAGCATTATTAGCAGAACGATTACAACAAAGCGGTTCACAAGTGTTTGTTACAGCCATTACTCAAGAACAATTAAAAGAGATGCAAGTCGAAAACAGAAAAATGTTTTCAGTCGATAATGGAATCATTAAAACGTTAGATTAGATCAAAAAGTACGGTGAAAAATCACCGCACTTTTATCTTTTTAGCGCAAGAACGCTGGGATGTTTTTCTCGTATTCTGAGATTTTGTCTTCGTGTTGAAGGGTTAAACCAATATTATCCAAGCCGTTTAACAAACAATGACGGCGGAATTCATCCAGTTCAAAGTGATAGACTTTGTCACCTACGGTTACGGTCATCGCTTCTAAATCCACATGGATTTGTTTGCCTTCATTTGCCCACACCCATTGGAAAATTTCTTCTACTTCTTCTTCGCTTAAACGAATCGGTAACATGTGGTTATTTAAGCTGTTGTTGTAGAAAATATCCGCAAAACTTGGTGCGATCATTACTTTGAAACCGTAATCGGCTAATGCCCAAGGTGCATGTTCACGAGACGAACCACAGCCTAGGTTTTTACGTGCTAATAAAATGGTCGCGCCTTGATATTGTGGATAATTCAATACGAAATCAGGGTTTGGCTTGGTGCCTTCTACATCCAAATAACGCCATTCATGGAATAAGTGTTTACCGAAACCCACGCGGGTAATGGCTTGTAAAAATTGTTTTGGAATAATCGCATCAGTATCCACGTTTGCCGCATCCAATGGCACTACTAGGCCTGAAAGTTGTTTAAATCCTGCCATTTTCTGCTCCTTAGTTTAATGTTACGTCACGAATATCAACGAATTTACCGAACATTCCCGCAGCCGCTGCCATCGCAGGGCTCACCAAGTGAGTTCGTCCATTACGGCCTTGGCGACCTTCAAAGTTACGATTTGAAGTAGAAGCACAACGTTCCCATTCACCTAAACGGTCATCGTTCATTCCTAAGCACATTGAGCAGCCTGGATTACGCCATTCAGCACCTGCCTCAATAAAGATTTTATCCAAGCCTTCTTTTTCCGCTTGTTCTTTCACTAAACCGGAACCTGGCACCACTAAAATGCGTTTTACATTGTCAGCTTTTTTACGACCTTTCATCACTGCCGCTGCTGCGCGTAAATCTTCAATGCGCGAGTTGGTGCAAGATCCAATAAATACTTGATCGATTTTAACCTCTTTTAAATCAGTACCAGCTTCTAAGCCAATATAATGTAAAGCTTTTTCCGCCGAAGCACGCTGTACAGGATCTTCCATTTCTTGCGGATTTGGTACGGTTTCATTCACAGAAATCACCTGCCCTGGGTTTGTCCCCCAAGTGACTTGTGGTGCGATGTCTTTTGCTTCTAGCGTTACCACTGTGTCAAATTGTGCATCATCGTCAGATTTTAAGGTTTTCCAATAAGCAACGGCATCATCCCAATCTTTGCCTTTAGGCGCGTGTGGACGATCTTTTAAGTATTTGAAAGTGGTTTCATCGGGTGCAATTAAACCGGCTTTTGCACCCATTTCAATTGCCATATTACATACGGTCATACGGCCTTCCATAGAAAGGTCACGAATCGCTTCACCACAGAATTCCACCACATGGCCTGTACCGCCTGCCATGGTAGTTTTACCGATAATGGCAAGAATAATGTCTTTTGCGGTAATGCCTGGTGCCACTTTGCCACGTACTTCAATTTTCATATTTTTCGCACGTGCTTGTTTTAGTGTTTGAGTGGCTAATACGTGTTCCACTTCAGAAGTGCCAATACCAAATGCTAAAGCACCGAAAGCACCGTGAGTAGCTGTATGGGAGTCACCGCAGACTATAGTCATACCTGGCAAAGTTAAGCCTTGCTCAGGCCCCATCACATGTACGATTCCCTGCTCTTTCGTTGTCATATCAAATAATTTGATACCCGTCGCTTTGGTATTTTTATCAAGTTCTAACACTTGAATTTTAGCTTGACCTTCAAGTTTGTTCACATCGCGTACTTGAGTAGAAATGCTGTGATCCATGGTACCGAAAGTTTTATTCACTTGGCGTACTTGGCGCCCCGCAACACGTAAACCATCAAAGGCTTGCGGACTAGTCACTTCATGGATTAAGTGACGGTTGATATACAAAATCGGCGTTTCGCCCTCTGCTTCATACACAATGTGCGAATCAAATAATTTTTCGTAAAGTGTTTTTGCCATAATATTTCTCAATTCGTTAGAGGCTTTTGTTAGGGTAAGTGCGGTTAAAATCCGAGATATTTTTGAACCGCACTTTCATTGTTTTTTATTAGATTGCGTCAGCAATCAATGTGCCCATTTCCGCAGTTGAAACAGGTGTAGAGTCATCGGCTAAATCACCCGTACGGTGACCATTTGCTAAGACTTGCTGTACCGCATTTTCAATGGCATCCGCTGCTTCATTTAAGTTGAAACTGTAACGTAACATCATTGCAGCAGAAAGAATTTGTGCGATTGGGTTAGCAATGCCTTTGCCTGCAATATCTGGTGCAGAACCGCCAGCAGGCTCATATAAGCCGAAACCTTCTTCATTTAAGCTAGCAGATGGCAACATCCCCATAGAACCTGTGATCATCGCGGCTTCATCAGAAATAATATCACCGAAAATGTTAGAGCAGAGGAGTACATCGAAAGATTCAGGAGCTTTAATTAACTGCATGGTCGCATTGTCGATATAAATATGATCTAAGGTGACTTCAGGGTAATCCTTCGCCACTTCTGTCACAGTTTCACGCCATAAGATTGACGCTTGTAATACGTTGGCTTTATCCACAGAAGTCACATGTTTACGACGTTTCATTGCTGCATCAAAAGCCGCACGTGCAATGCGTTCGATTTCATATTTGTAATAAACTTCAGTATCGAATGCTTTAGTTTGTTCACCTTCACCTTCACGGCCTTTAGGCTGACCGAAATAAATTCCTCCCGTTAATTCGCGAACCACTACCATATCAAAACCTTTTGCAGCAATATCTGCACGTAATGGGCAAAATTTTTCTAATCCTTTATAAAGAGTTGCAGGACGAAGATTGCAGAATAATTTGAAATGTTTACGCAATGGTAATAATGCACCGCGTTCCGGTTGTTGATCTGGTGGTAAATTTGTCCATTTAGGGCCACCCACAGAACCAAACAAAATCGCATCCGCTTCATCACAGCCTTTTAAAGTTTCTGCTGGTAATGGACAACCACAATGATCAATGGCCGCTCCCCCAACAAAAAACTCCTTAAAGTTAAGTTTAAAACCGAATTTTTCTTGGACTTTGTTTAATACTTTAATGGCTTCAGCCATTACTTCCGGACCGATACCGTCTCCTGGTAGAACAGCGATGTTGTATGATTGCATACTATTTTTCCTATTTATTTCACACTAAAGTGCGGTTAATTTTTTCATATTTTCTCCCCTCTTTTATAAAGAGGGGAATTGGGTTAATGATGTTTGTGGCTTTTAATATCGGCGACTTTATGCGCTCGATAAATCGCATTGATCGCGTGGACTAAAGCAAGTGCAGAAGATTCAACGATGTCTGTTGCTAAACCAACACCATGGAATTTACGCCCTTCGTGTTCAACGACAATATCCACTTGCCCTAATGCTTCTGCCCCCTCGCCTTTAGCGGTTAAGTTATAGTGAGACATTTTGATTTCTAAGCCAGTTAAATTTAAGATGGCGTTGTAAACCGCATCCACTGGGCCATTGCCGCCAATTGAAGACGTACTTAATTTTTCGCCATCCAACTTCAATTGAACAAAGGCTGTTGCTGGATATTCTTTCGTTGAATGAGCAGAAAGTTTATCTAATACCAAACGATCTTCATCCCCTTGCTGCATATCAATAAACGCCAAGGCTTCCAAGTCGTAATCGAACACTTGGCCTTTTTTGTCCGCTAATTTCAAGAAGGCATCGTACAATTTATCCAAATCGTAATCTTGCTCTGTGTAGCCCATGTCGGTCATGTGGCCCTTAACTGCTGCACGGCCGGAACGAGCGGTTAAATTCAATTTTTCTTTTTTCAAACCGATCGTTTCTGGAGACATAATTTCGTAGGTATTTTTGTTTTTCAACATACCATCTTGATGGATGCCAGAAGAATGAGCAAAAGCATTTGATCCTACAATGGCTTTATTCGGTTGAATCGGCATATTGCAAAGTTGGCTAACCATTTGACTAACACGGTGAATTTCTTGAGTATTGATACGAGTATCTACGCCCATAAATTCTTGGCGAACTTTCATTGCCATCACAACTTCTTCCAAGGCAGTATTGCCTGCACGCTCGCCGATACCGTTGATAGTACATTCAATTTGGCGCGCACCATTTTGTACTGCGGTTAAAGAATTAGCGGTTGCCATACCTAAGTCATTGTGGCAATGCACAGAAATCACGGCTTTGTCGATATTCGGCACGCGATTGCGCACCTGAGCAATGATGTTGCCATATTCATTTGGTAAGCAGAAACCTACTGTATCGGGAATATTAACCGTTGTTGCACCAGCATTAATGGCAGCTTCTACAATTCGGCAGATATTATCAATACCTGTACGGCCGGCATCTTCGCAAGAGAACTCAACATCATCCGTATAATTACGAGCGCGTTTCACTGCTGCAACAGCCATTCCTACCACATCATCAAAAGAACGTTTTAATTTCGCTTCAACATGCAATGCAGAACTTGCAATAAAAGTATGAATACGGAATGCTTCAGCGACTTTCAATGCCTCGTATGCGGCATCAATGTCTTTATCTACAGCTCGAGATAATGCGGCAACACGAGAGTTTTTGATATGGCGCGCAATAGTTTGAACAGACTCAAAATCCCCTTGAGAAGAAACAGGGAACCCCACTTCCATTACATCCACACCTAAACGTTCAAGTGCTAAAGCAATCTGTAATTTCTCTTTTACCGTCAAACTTGCTTTTAATGCCTGTTCCCCATCACGCAAAGTCGTATCAAAAATAATAACGCGATCTGTCATAACAATGTCCTTACTAAAAGTTCTTCTGAAATCACTCCAAAAGTGCGGTGCGTTTTCCTGTATTTTTTAGACAAAAAACCCGCAGCTTATAAAGTGCGGGTTTAAAATTGGGTATTTACATCTGACTATTTTTTATCCACAACTTAGCCGCACACAAAATGTGAGAGCAGCAGGTTGAGAGATAAAGAAACAATACGAGACATAAATAAAAATCCTTCTGTGTAAAACGCTTTTCATATTACGAATAAAAAACTGGCTGTCAAACTATTTTTTAGCGTTTTATATCAAAAAAAATTATTTCAACACAACATAAAATATACATTTAACTAATAAATTCAAAATAAAAAGAATATTCAACCAAGCCTATTACAATCAGCAAATTTTTATTATTGAATTTTTTATATTTTCAAAATAAGAAAAATTTTGCAATTTTTTACTCATCAAAAAGAATTTTTGCGATCTATATCGCAAAATGCTTTCAAGTTAATCGTTTCTTTCACTCGTTTTTTCCATACTAAATTTTCAAATCAAAAAGGAAAAAGCATGCACGATATTACTTACACGCTACTCCGACTAATGCAAGTCCCTAAACTTGGCGGAGTGGGCATTGATAAAATTTTATCCAATATTACGCTAGATGAGTTGCTCAATTATGATGATGTTGCTTTTCGACAAATGGGATGGGGAGCCATTCAAATTCGTCGTTGGTTCAAGCCTGAAACAAAATTTATTGAGCCAGCGCTAGAGTGGTCACAAAAAGAGGGAAATCATTTGGTGAATTATTTTTCCCCTTTTTACCCCTTTCTATTGAAACAGATAGCGAGCTTTCCCCCTCTGCTATTTGTAAAAGGAAATTTGACCGCACTTTCACAACGTCAAATTGCCATGGTGGGAAGTCGCTACTGCACGGCTTATGGTGAATATTGGGCTAAATATTTTGCTACGGAACTATCATTGGCAGGCTTTACGATTACCAGTGGACTGGCATTGGGAATAGATGGGCATTGCCATCAAGCAGTTGTTGATATTCAAGGACAAACCATTGCCGTTTTAGGAAGCGGATTAGAACAAATTTATCCCGTAAAGCACCGAAAACTTTCAGAACTCATTTTACAAAACAACGGTACATTAGTTTCTGAGTTTTTACCAAACCAAGCACCAATTGCAACAAATTTCCCTCGTCGTAATAGGATTATTAGCGGGCTTTCGGTTGGGACATTAGTAGTTGAAGCCACAGAAAAAAGTGGCTCTCTGATTACTGCTCGGTATGCATTGGAACAAAACCGAGAGGTTTTTGCTGTCCCAGGCAATATTCAAAGTGAATTTAGCCAAGGTTGTAATCGTCTCATTAAACAAGGCGCAATGTTGGTGGAAAATGCAAAGGATATTTTGGAAACGCTCTACCAACATTCTATCCATAGCCAAACTGAAATCGATTTTGATCAGATCGCAGTGCCTAATTACACACCTCCACCCGATCCTCGGCGATTAGTAGAAGCACCAAGTCACCCGAAACTTTACTCGCGTATCGGTTACACTCCTGTGAGCATTGATAATTTAGCCGAAGAATTTGGACTCAGCGTGGATGTTTTACTCGTACAATTACTAGATCTTGAATTACAAGATTTAATTTTGAATGAAAATGGACTATACAAGCGTGTCTAACGCTATAAAAAACGGCTGAAAATCATTAAATTTTCAGCCACACTTAAATCACAATTAATCACTGATTTTATTCTTTTAATACCCGAACACTTCCTAAAGAATGATCCAGTTGCTGGATTTTCGTTCTTAACACATCTTCTATTTGTAGTGTTTTATTCTTTTCTTGTGTTAATTCAAAACTCAAATTGAGCGCCACTATCGAAAGCACACGATCAAGCTGAATAATGCCTGTCTTTTCTTTCATTTCGGAAACCAATATATCTAGATTACGCGCAGCTTGGCGCAGTAATTCTTCTTGTTCAACGGGCACGTTTAAACGCAAGACCTGACCCAAAACTAAAATTTCGACCAATTTTAACGACATTTGATTTCCTTAAATTAAATATTTGAGTGGCTGATATTATGCCATAGCAAAAAACGTTCGTCACAAATTTTACATTGAATCCGCCGTTCGCTCATCACCATAAATTACGCTATAATGCCCGCATTTTTCAGTTTAAAACGAGATTTTTATGGCCCAAATTGTAGCAAATCCGCTTGTGCTAGTGGATGGTTCTTCTTATTTATATCGTGCATTTCATGCTTTTCCTCCTTTAACCAATGCCGCAGGTGAGCCAACAGGTGCGATGTATGGCGTTTTAAATATGTTAAAAAGCCTCATCTCACAAGTACAGCCCACTCATATAGCAGTTGTTTTTGATGCAAAAGGGAAAACATTTCGTGATGAAATGTTTGAACAGTATAAATCTCACCGCCCACCAATGCCTGATGATTTGCGCAAACAAATTCAGCCTTTGCACGATATGATTCGTGCACTGGGGATTCCGCTTTTAGTGGTGGAAGGGGTTGAAGCTGATGATGTGATCGGCACTCTCGCACTACAAGCATCGCGTTTGGGTAAAAAAGTGCTCATTAGTACTGGCGATAAAGATATGGCACAGTTAGTTGATGACAATATTATGCTCATCAACACCATGAATAATAGCTTATTGGATCGCGAGGGCGTGATTGAAAAATACGGTATTCCACCTGAACTCATTATTGATTATCTAGCACTCATGGGCGATAGTGCAGATAACATTCCGGGCGTTACTGGCGTGGGCGAAAAAACCGCTCTTGGTTTACTACAAGGCATCGGAAGTATGGCTGAAATTTATGCCAATCTTGAGAAAGTAGCAGAATTACCAATTCGTGGTGCGAAAAAACTAGGTGAAAAATTATTGGCAGAAAAAACTAATGCCGATCTTTCTTATACATTAGCAACCATCAAAACAGATGTTGAACTTAACGTAACAACAGATGAATTGTTGCTTGGAGAAAGCAAAAACGATCAACTTATTGAATATTTTGCTCGCTACGAATTTAAACGCTGGCTTAATGAAGTGATGAATGGCGCGGATTCGATTACCCAAACCACTGAACAGCCTACGAAAATGAACCAGTATCAGGCGACATCACTAGCTCAAAATTCGGTGGGAAATAGTGCGATGGAGAATGAGCCTAAAATTCAAATCGATCGTACAAAATATGAAACCTTGCTCACTCAAACAGATTTAACGCGCTGGATTGAAAAACTCAATGCAGCAAAACTCATTGCAGTTGATACTGAAACAGACAGTCTTGATTATATGTCTGCAAATTTAGTAGGTATCTCTTTTGGTCTTGAAAATGGCGAAGCAGCTTATTTACCATTGCAATTAGATTATTTGGATGCACCAAAAACACTCGAAAAATCGACCGCACTTGCGGCTATCAAACCAATTTTAGAAAATCCTGACATTCACAAAATTGGACAAAATATTAAATTTGATGAAAGTATTTTTGCCCGTCATGGCATTGAATTACAAGGTGTTGAATTTGATACGATGCTGCTTTCTTATACGCTAAATAGTACGGGTCGTCATAATATGGACGATTTAGCTAAACGTTATTTAGGGCATGAGACTATCGCATTTGAAAGCATCGCAGGAAAAGGGAAAGGCCAGCTTACGTTTAATCAAATTCCATTAGAACAAGCCACAGAATACGCGGCAGAAGATGCTGATATGACCATGAAATTACAGCAAGTGCTGTGGTTGAAACTGCAAGAAGAACCAACGCTTGTTGAATTATATAAAACAATGGAATTACCATTACTTCATGTGCTTTCTCGCATGGAACGGACGGGGGTTTTGATTGATAGTGATGCCCTCTTTATACAATCTAACGAAATTGCCACAAGATTAACCGCACTTGAGGAACAAGCTTACGCATTAGCAGGTCAGCCATTTAATTTGGCCTCCACCAAACAATTACAAGAAATTTTGTTCGATAAACTTAAACTACCTGTTTTACAAAAAACGCCAAAAGGTGCGCCATCAACGAATGAAGAAGTATTGGAAGAATTAGCCTATAGCCACGAATTACCAAAAATTTTGGTCGAACATCGTGGTTTGAGCAAACTCAAATCCACTTACACGGATAAACTGCCTCAAATGGTCAACTTACAAACAGGCCGAGTGCATACCTCTTATCATCAAGCGGTCACGGCGACAGGGCGTTTATCATCTAGCGATCCAAACCTACAAAATATTCCAATTCGGAATGAAGAAGGTCGTCGTATTCGACAAGCATTTATCGCACGTGAAGGTTATTCTATTGTCGCCGCTGACTATTCTCAAATTGAGTTACGCATTATGGCGCATCTTTCGGGTGATCAAGGTTTAATTAACGCTTTCTCTCAAGGCAAAGATATTCATCGCTCTACGGCAGCTGAAATCTTCGGTGTATCATTAGATGAAGTCACCAGCGAGCAACGTCGCAATGCTAAAGCAATTAATTTCGGCTTAATTTATGGAATGTCCGCGTTTGGACTTTCACGCCAACTGGGTATTTCCCGTCCTGATGCACAAAAATACATGGATTTATATTTCCAACGCTACCCTTGCGTACAGCAATTTATGACCGATATCCGAGAAAAAGCGAAAGCTCAAGGCTATGTGGAAACGCTATTTGGTCGCCGTTTATATTTACCTGATATTAATTCTAGCAACGCAATGCGTCGTAAGGGGGCTGAACGTGTAGCAATTAATGCACCGATGCAAGGCACCGCTGCGGATATTATTAAAAGAGCGATGATTAAACTTGATGAAGTAATCCATCACGATCCCGATATTGAAATGATTATGCAAGTACACGATGAATTAGTGTTTGAAGTGCGGTCAGAAAAAGTCGCGTTTTTCCGTGAACAAATTAAACAACACATGGAAGCCGCAGCTGAATTAGTTGTTCCATTGATTGTGGAAGTGGGTGTTGGACAAAATTGGGATGAAGCGCACTAAGGAATTTAGCCATGAATAAAGTTATTCAAAGTCACCACTTTACGGCAGAAGGCGCCTGGGGAGCCCTTGATATTACCAATATGAATGGTATTTCCGTGCGTCTTCACTGGACAGATAAACCTTACAAATGGCATATCAATGACGGTGAAGAAGTCTTTGCAGTGATGAATGGTACGGTCGAAATGCGCTACAAAGAAAATGGCCAAGAGAAAGCCGTATTGCTCCATACGGGTGATATTTTTTATGCGAGTATCGGTACCGAACATGTAGCTCATCCACAAGGCGAAGCGCGTATATTAGTCATAGAGAAAGAAGACAGTATTTAAAAAGAATTTTATGAATCAAGAAAGACTCAACGAAATCGAAAAACCATTAATTCAAATTGTAGAACGAGATGTTGTCCCCGCACTTGGATGTACAGAGCCAATTTCTCTAGCACTTGCATCTGCAACGGCGGCTAAATATTTAGGCAAAACACCAGAGCGTATTGAAGCCAAGGTGTCACCAAACTTAATGAAAAATGGATTGGGTGTTGCAGTACCGGGAACTGGCATGGTGGGCTTACCTATTGCCGCGGCGATTGGTGCTTTAGGCGGTGATCCTGAGGGTGAGTTGGAAGTATTAAAACACATCACACCAGAGCAAGTTTCCCAAGCCAAGGCGATGCTTGATAAAAAACTCGTTAATGTGGATATTCATAAAACCGAGCATATTTTATATTCGGAAGCTGTGTTGTTTGCGGATAATGACCGAGTGAAAGTAGCGATTCAAGATCAACACACCAATATCATTTTGATTGAAAAAAATGGCGAAGTTGTTTTTGAGAAAGAACAGGATGAATGCGCTGATTGCGACCCTTATGATATTTTCAAGCAGGTGAGCGCACGTGAAATTTTTGAATTTTCTTGTGAAGTTGAGCTCGATAAAATCCACTTTATCGGACAAGCTGCCACACTCAATCGAGCGCTATCTAACGAAGGATTACGGGAAAATTACGGCTTACACATTGGCAGAACGCTACGCAAACAAGTTGGTAGTGGCTTAATGTCAGATGATTTACTCAGCAAAATTATAATCGAAACTACCGCAGCCTCCGATGCCCGTATGGGGGGGGCGACATTGCCAGCAATGAGTAATTCAGGTTCTGGTAACCAAGGTATTGCCGCCACTATGCCTGTGGTTGTGGTCGCCGATTATTTAAACGTGAGTGAAGAAAAACGTCTCCGTGCACTATTCTTATCACACTTAATGGCCATTTATATCCACAGTAAATTACCCAAACTCTCTGCGCTTTGCGCAGTAACAACCGCATCAATGGGAAGCTGTGCAGGTATCGCTTATTTACTTACAGGTAAATTCGAAACAGTGAGCATGGGGATTTGCAGCATGATCGGCGATATCAGTGGCATTATCTGCGATGGCGCATCGAATAGCTGTGCAATGAAAGTGTCCACCAGCGTGGCTTCTGGCTATAAATCAGTTCTCATGGCAATGGATGAAACCCATGTGACGGGCAATGAAGGTATCGTTGAACATGATCTCGATCGTACTATCGACAATCTATGCTCAATTGCTTCGAAGAGTATGCACCACATCGATCGCCAAGTAATTGAAATTATGGTGAGTAAACCCTGCCCTTAACACTAAGATAACTTACGACAAAATGCGGTCAGAAAACACTCAAATTTTTGACTGCACTTTTTTTATATCAAAAAAACATATTTTCTAGCTAAAAGTTATTGGCGCTACCTTCTTATTTTTTTAGAAAATACCAACCTACTTAGTTCTAAAATAGAAGGAATATTTATGCTTTTAACCGGATTACTTTGCGGAATTTTACTCGGATTTGTGATGCAGCGTGGGCGCTTTTGTATTGCTGGCGCATTTCGCGATATGTATGTCACCAAAAATAACAAAATGTTTGTAGCCCTTTTATTGGCGATTACCGTGCAATCTATTGGTTTCTTTCTCTTAAAAGAAATCGGTATATTAAATGTGGATCCGGCTGAAAATTTTGCTTTTCTAGCCGTGATTATCGGTGCCTTTGTGTTTGGTATCGGCATTGTTCTTGCTGGCGGTTGTGCAACAGGCACATGGTACCGAGCTGCAGAAGGCTTAGTCGGCAGTTGGGTCGCGTTATTCACTTATATGTTATTAAGTGCCATCATGCGCACCGGCCCATTAGGAGAATTCAATAAAGCTTTACGCAGTATCAATATCGAACAACGCAACATTTACGATACATTCGGTATTTCACCTTGGTGGTTAGTCGCATTATTAACTTTAGTGACAGCCTTTTATGTATACAAACATCTCAGCAAACCAAGCGTAAAAGTCGCTGCATTAAAACCGAAGAAAACGGGGCTTGCTCACTTATTATTTGAAAAACGCTGGCACCCATTTTTCTCTGCTGTGTTAATCGGATTAATCGCACTTGCGGCTTGGCCACTCAGTGTTGCTACTGGTCGTGAATTTGGACTCGGGATCACTGGACCATCAGCCAATATCATGCAATTCCTCGTTACTGGAGACAATAAATTTATAAATTGGGGCGTATTCTTGGTCTTAGGGATTTTTATCGGGTCATTCATCGGCGCGAAAGCAAGCAATGAATTTCGTGTCCGTGTACCAGATGCCACCACAATTTTACGTAGCGGACTCGGCGGTATTCTCATGGGTATTAGCGCAACCCTTGCAGGTGGCTGTTCTATCGGTAATGGCTTAGTCGAAACTGCCTTTTTCTCTTGGCAAGGTTGGGTCTCATTGCCATTGATGATTCTCGGCACTTGGGTAGCCGCCTACTTCACCATTATCCGTCCACAACGTTTAAAATTATCAAAAGCATCATAAGGAGTTTATATGATCGTTAAATTACCAACACTTGGCCTTGTTTGCCCATTTCCTCTCGTTGAAGCTAAAGAAGCCATGGCTAAGTTAAATAAAGGCGATGGCCTAGAAATTGAATTCGACTGCACACAAGCCACCGAGGCCATTCCTGCTTGGGCTGCAGAAGAAGGTTATGAAGTAACAAACTTCGAACAAATTGATGATGCCAAATGGTCAATTACGGTGATTAAATAATAAAAAAGGGCGGTTAAAAACAAAAACATGTTTAACCGCCCTTTTTCAAAAATTAAATTAATTTAACAGGTACTTTTACGACTAATTTTTTTATTTTTTCTGTTTTTCCATTCACTACGCAGCAAGGTTTATGCGGTTCGTAAGGATAAAATACAGCGAACATTTTTGGTTTCATTGTGATGGTGAATTTATCATCAATACCTGCACAAAGTTGATAATCATCCGCTTCGTTATAAGATTCATATTTAGACAAATCAGGATAATTAGCGCCAACTTCTATATTTTCCGTTCCGCGGATTAACACCTGAACATCTAAGTATTCATGATGTAACTCTGCTTTTTTGCTGCTTGGTTCTGCCGTTTCCGGCTCCATTACGTTCATGTAAATTTGATCGTTAATATCATGGCGACCATTTTCTAACGCATTCAAATCTAACGTATTCAAATAATCACATACTTCAGCAATCACTTTTGGTAAACCAACTTTAAAATTCGGGCTGGTTAAACTGCTAATAATCATAGAATTTTCCTTATAGTGGATAAAAGTTATTCTATGATACCAAGTCGGTTAAATGAAATAAAGCTACTGATTACATCATCTTTCTTGATTAGTCCAGTTAGCTCTTACAGTACCGAGCGGAAGAGAGCAAATATCTTGCCAACTTATTGACGCATAAAGTCTAAACAATGAAATTACGGCATTAACACAAGCATTCTCAGAAAAAATATTATCAAGAGGCTTATGAGGGCCTGTAAAATGAAGAATAACAGGAGAAATATCAAGACTATTAATTGAAATCATATGATCTAATTGAAAATTATAACGCTTGTCTAATGGAATCCAACGATCTTTAAAATAGTAATTTAGTATATCTTGATCGCCATAAATTAAACGTTCTTTTAACTTTTCATGTAATTCAAATAATTCTTTAGAAAATGATGAAATACCTAAGCGATACTTCTCCATATTCAAATATAAAACTCCCGCATTAAAATAATCCCCATCTTGATAAGGATGGCCTATGCGAGTTACATAAGGATCTAAAACTGCGGCTAATGAGTGGCGAGAAAAATCTAAGCATTCAAAAGGAAGCATAATATTGCCATTAATCACGATATCACAATCAAGATAAATCCAATAAGGAATATCACTATAATGAAGTAAGCGATCAATATAAAATCTTAAATAAGTAGCAGAAGTAATATAATTATTTGCACTAAAAGAACTTAATTCTGATTTATCTATATGAACTAATTGTAATGTTGAATAGCGTTTAGCAAAATAAGGTTGAAGATCATTTTGCCACGACTCAGAAATATCGCCTGTATGTAAAATAAAAACAGAGAGATTTTCATGGTGCATTAATAAAGATTTCAGTGTAATTTCTACATAAGGAAGATAGTTGGCATCACTAGCCATAATTACATTATATTTCATAAGGGGAATCTAATTTGAGTGAGTCACAATCAACTTTTTTAGAGCAAAATAAAAGTGACGCAATCATAACAAGTTGACAATGTGAAATAAAGTTACCCACTAAGGCAAAACATCCTGTATAATGCTCAGGCTTTATTTTCTACATTAGCGTGCGGCTATCAAAAGCAATTTTAAGCACTCGAAAGTGCGATTATATTTACAAAAGATTTCTTTTGCTAGTCGCAATCTGGAAAATAAAGCATTGTTTTTAATATAAATTTTAAGGGAAACATTGTGAATCCAATTGTTAAACAATTTAAATACGGTCAACATACCGTTACTCTAGAAACCGGCGCGATTGCACGTCAAGCAACCGCTGCGGTCATAGCAAGCATGGACGATACCACGGTATTCGTGACTGTTGTGGCTAAAAAAGATGTGAAAGAAGGCCAAGACTTCTTCCCATTAACTGTAAACTACCAAGAGCGTACTTATGCGGCAGGTAAAATCCCTGGTGGTTTCTTCAAACGTGAAGGTCGTCCATCTGAAGGCGAAACTTTAATTGCACGTTTAATCGACCGTCCAATTCGTCCATTATTCCCAGAAGGTTTCTTCAACGAAATCCAAGTTGTGGCAACTGTAGTTTCTGTAAACCCACAAATCAGCCCAGACTTAGTGGCAATGATCGGTGCTTCTGCAGCATTAACCTTATCTGGTGTACCTTTCAACGGTCCGATCGGTGCTGCGCGCGTTGGTTTTATCGACAACCAATTCGTATTAAACCCAACTATGGCAGAACAAAAACAAAGCCGTTTGGACTTAGTGGTTGCAGGTACTGACAAAGCCGTATTAATGGTTGAATCTGAAGCTGACATTTTAACTGAAGAACAAATGTTAGCGGCAGTCGTATTCGGTCATCAACAACAACAAGTTGTAGTTGAAGCAATCAAAGAATTTGCAAAAGAAGCAGGTAAACCACGTTGGGATTGGGTTGCACCACAACCAAACACAGATTTAATCAATAAAGTAAAAGCAATTGCTGAAGCGCGTTTAGGCAATGCATACCGTATTACTGAAAAACAAGCACGTTACGAACAAATCTATGCAATTAAAACAGATGTGATTGCACAAATCACAGCAGAAGATGAAGAAATCAGCGAAGGTAAAATCGTGGATATTTTCACCGCACTTGAAAGCCAAATCGTTCGTGGCCGTATCATTGCGGGTGAACCGCGTATTGACGGACGTACCATTGATACCGTTCGTGCATTAGACATTTGTACTGGTGTATTACCACGTACTCACGGTTCTGCAATTTTCACCCGAGGTGAAACGCAAGCATTAGCTGTTGCAACGTTAGGTACTGAACGTGATGCACAAATCATTGATGAATTAACAGGTGAACGTCAAGATCACTTCTTATTCCACTACAACTTCCCTCCATATTCTGTAGGTGAAACCGGTATGATTGGCTCACCAAAACGTCGTGAGATCGGTCACGGTCGTTTAGCAAAACGTGGTGTAGCGGCTGTTATGCCAAGCCTTGCAGAATTCCCGTATGTCGTGCGTGTTGTATCTGAAATCACTGAATCTAACGGTTCTTCTTCTATGGCATCTGTATGTGGTGCGTCTTTGGCGTTAATGGATGCGGGTGTACCAATCAAAGCGGCTGTTGCAGGTATAGCAATGGGCTTAGTGAAAGAAAAAGAAAAATTTGTGGTGCTTTCAGATATCTTAGGTGATGAAGACCACTTAGGTGATATGGACTTTAAAGTAGCGGGTACACGTGAAGGTGTTACGGCACTTCAAATGGACATTAAAATTGAAGGTATCACCCCTGAAATTATGCAAATTGCATTAAACCAAGCGAAAAGTGCACGTATGCACATTCTTGGCGTAATGGAACAAGCTATCCCGGCTCCACGCGCGGATATCTCCGATTACGCACCGCGCATCTATACAATGAAAATTGATCCTAAGAAAATCAAAGATGTCATTGGTAAAGGTGGCGCAACAATTCGTTCATTAACTGAAGAAACTGGTACTTCTATCGATATCGACGATGATGGTACAGTGAAAATTGCCGCAGTAGACAGCAATGCAGCGAAAAACGTAATGGGACGTATTGAAGAAATCGTTGCAGAAGTTGAAGCTGGCGCAATTTACAAAGGTAAAGTGACTCGCCTTGCTGATTTTGGTGCATTCGTAGCAATCGTTGGAAATAAAGAAGGTTTAGTTCATATTTCTCAAATTGCTGAAGAGCGCGTAGAAAAAGTTAGCGATTACCTCCAAGTGGGCCAAGAAGTAAATGTAAAAGTTGTTGAAATCGATCGTCAAGGTCGTATTCGTTTAACAATGAAAGACTTGGCTCCAAAACAAGAAACTGAAATTAACCAAGAAGATTCTGTAGAAGAACAGGAATAATCTTGGAATATCGAATCAAAACTTGGTAGCAACTGCTGCCAAGTTTTGTTGTTTTCCAACTTTTAGGCATAAAGAAAGCAAATGCGGTGTTTTCGCTTATCTCGCAATTTTATAGTCTATTTATTTAGCTTATGTGCGATCTTACTCCTTGCAGGCTGTGTTCAGTCTAGGGGTGGTTTTGTGTCTAAAAATCATGTCGTGTTGGCTGAACAAAACCCGAATACTCACTTTGAACAAGAAGTGATGATCGTGCGATTAAGCCAAGTACTACTCGTTGGAAAAATGAGTAATGAAGAACGTGCATCACTACATTTTGAACGTGGCGTACTCTATGATTCCCTTGGATTATGGGGACTTGCTCGTTACGATTTTACTCAAGCCCTTGCATTACAGCCTAAAATGGCATCTGTGTACAATTACTTAGGGCTTTATTTATTGCTTGAAGAAGATTACGACGGCGCATTGGAAGCTTTCAATACTGTGTTTGAATTAGACTCAAGTTATGACTATACCCACCTTAATCGTGGTTTAAATTTTTATTATGTAGGGCGCTACCATCTTGCTCAGCAAGATTTCTTACAGTTCTACCAAGCCGATACAAAAGATCCCTATCGTGTCTTATGGCTATATTTGAACGAACAAAAATTAAAACCACAAGAAGCCCAAAAAAACCTTGTTGAACGAGCAAAAGGGCTATCAGAGGACTTCTGGGGTACACACATCGTTCAATATTACTTAGGACGCATCTCTGTAGAAGAATTACAACAACGTGCAAGTGAATTTGCTGAAAATTCACAACAATATGCTGAAATTCTCACAGAAACCTATTTTTATCTAGCAAAACAAAAACTCAATGTAGGGCTAGTAGATGAAGCAGCAGCTTTATTTAAACTAGCTATGGCAAATCAGGTTTATAACTTTGTTGAGTATCGTTTTGCCGCGTTTGAACTCATGAAATTAAAACCGGTTCAAACAGAAGACGAAGAAAAAGAAGAGAAAAGTGCGGTCACAAAAGCGATTGTTTTCTAGAAATCAATCAAAAACTCACCGCTCTTTGCAGTAGAACGAATAGAAAAACTCATTCGCTCTGCTCAACTTAATAAACCGAAGGCCTCTTTGAGCTTTCCTTATTTATATTCGAGTATTTTAATGACTGACAAAATTACTTTTAATGACTTAGGCTTACCTGAGTTCATCTTAAAAGCTGTTTCTGACTTAGGTTTTGAAACCCCTTCTCCAATTCAACAAGCTTGTATCCCACATTTGCTCAGTGGCAATGATGTGCTAGGTATGGCACAAACGGGTAGTGGTAAAACCGCTGCCTTTGCACTGCCTTTATTAGCGCAAATCGATCCAAGTGAAAAACATCCACAAATGTTAGTGATGGCGCCTACTCGAGAACTTGCTATTCAAGTTGCCGATGCGTGCGAACAATTTGTTAAATATGCTCATGGCACTCGCATTGTTACCTTATATGGTGGTCAACGTTATGACATCCAACTTCGTGCATTAAAACAAGGCGCACAAGTGGTTGTGGGTACACCAGGTCGTATTCTTGACCATATTCGCCGTGGAACATTAAATCTTTCTGAGCTTCGTTTTATCGTATTAGATGAAGCAGATGAAATGCTACGTATGGGTTTCATTGATGATGTAGAAACCGTCATGGCAGAATTACCAGAAAATCACCAAACTGCGTTATTCTCTGCAACAATGCCTGAACCGATCCGTCGTATTACGAAACGTTTTATGAATGATCCGAAAGAAGTGAAGATCAAGGTTAATAACGAAAATGCCCCAGATATCGACCAAAGTTGTTGGTATGTGCACGGCGTGCGTAAAAATGAAGCTCTTCTTCGTTTCTTAGAAGTGGAAGATTTTGATGCCGCAATTATTTTTGCTCGCACTAAAACTGGCACGTTAGACATTACAGAACTACTTGAGAAAAATGGTTTCCGTTCTGCCGCACTTAATGGTGATATGACACAACAACTCCGCGAACAAACCCTCGATCGCTTACGTAACGGCAGTTTAGATATTGTAGTAGCAACCGATGTGGCCGCACGCGGTATTGATATTGAACGCATCAGCCTTGTGGTGAACTACGACATTCCGCTTGATGCAGAATCTTATGTACACCGAATTGGCCGTACTGGTCGTGCAGGTCGTTCTGGTCGTGCTTTATTATTCGTTGAGCCTCGTGAGCGTCGTTTACTTCGTAATATTGAACACCTAATGAAAAAAGGTATCAATGAAGTAGAATTGCCAAATCATCTTGTGTTACAAGAATGCCGTCGCAAAAAATTCGTCGCAAAAATTACGAAACAACTCGAGCATCACGATTTAGAACAATATCGTAGTTTATTAGAAGACTTATTCACAGCTGATCAGGATCAAGAAGATATTGCTGCAGCAATGTTAATGTTGCTACAAGGCAAACAAAAATTAATTCTTCCACCTGATCCACCAATGGAAAAACGTCGTCGTGAACGTAATGAACGAGGTGATCGCCGTGAAAATCCACGTTCAGCTGAACGTCGTGGCGAACGTAAAGGCTACGGAAATCCACAACCAATGGATTTATATCGTATTGAAGTGGGTCGTGCAGATGGTGTAGAAGTTCGCCATATCGTTGGTGCAATTGCTAACGAAGGTGATATCAATAGCCGCTATATTGGTCATATCAAACTTTATGATGACTACACTACCGTTGAATTGCCACAAGGTATGCCGAAAGAATTATTGCAACAATTCGGTAAAACACGCGTATTGAATAAACAAATGCAAATGTCTTTCTTAGGTGCGGTGAAGTCTGATAGTTCCCGTGGTGGCGATGATTTTAACGGTAAACGTAAAGGCCGTGGTGGCGATTTCCGTGGAGAACGCGGACGTAATGAACGCAGTGGTGACAATCGTGGAAATCGTAAATTTAACGAAAAAAGTAACCGCTCTTTTAGCGATAAACCACGCCGTGATCGCCGAGGATAAGATCCTTACGATATAAAGAATAGTGCTGTTTCCTAATGTTTTTTGCATCATTTAAAATTTAGCACTATTCGGTGAACAAAGCTTAGCCCCTTGAACCTCAAGGGGTTTTTTATTGTCTATTGCTTAAATTCTAACTACAATCCCGCAAGCTTTTTATATAGGAAAAATCATTGAAAGGTCTCTTTTTACGTATTATTACTGCCTTGGCTTTATTGCTTTGGGCTATTGATATGGTATTCCCATGGCAATTTCTACGCCATGCTGAAGAAAACCACTATACAGCAATTCAAGAACGAGGCTCACTCATTGTGGGCACAATAAACAACCCTATTTCTTATTTTATAAATAAAGACGGTGAACGAGGCTTTGAATATGAATTGGCTAAAGCATTTGCTGATTCATTGAGTGTAGAACTCGAAATTAAAACTTTCGATAATCAAGAACAATTATTTAATGAGCTAGATAAGCATAATATTGATTTAGCTGCGGCTCACCTTTTATATCATCCTAATAATGCAGAACGTTTCCAAATTGGCCCAGCATATCATTCAGCTTCATGGCAATTAGCTTATCGAAAAAATGAACAACGTCCTAAAAATCTAGGCGATATCAAGAAAGAAATTTATATTGCTAACAATTCATCATTGGAAGAAAAACTAAAAGAATTACAAAAACAATATCCACAATTAACTTGGAAAAGAAATCAAGCGTTTACTCAAGAAGAACTATTGCTACAGCTGTCTGAAGGCAAAATTCCTTACGTTATTGCAAATTCGATTGATATTGCGGCGATCCAACAAATCAAACCAGAATTAGCCATTGCCTTTGATATTACTGATGAAGCAAGCATTCACTGGTATTTACCTAATAATGCCTACAACGATCTGCAAACGGCCTTACTCAATTTTATGAATAATGCACAGGAAACAGGGCTAGTGGATAATTTAAAAGAAAAATATTTAGGACATATTTTACAATTTGATTACGTGGATACGCGCTCTTATATGAACGCAATTGAAAATACCCTGCCACAATTCTCACCGCTCTTTGAAAAATACAAAGGTGAATTAGATTGGCGATTACTCGCAGCGGTCGCTTATCAAGAGTCTCATTGGAATCC
This sequence comes from Haemophilus sp. SZY H36, assembly GCF_018829625.1. Lineage (NCBI taxonomy): Bacteria > Pseudomonadati > Pseudomonadota > Gammaproteobacteria > Pasteurellales > Pasteurellaceae > Haemophilus > Haemophilus sp. SZY H36. The sequence continues at coordinate 810,413 of NZ_JAHKKA010000001.1, forward strand.
TGATGCAACATCACCTACGGGCGTGCGTGGCATAATGATGTTAACTAAAGATACCGCGCAACATATGAAAATCAGCGATAGAACAGATCCTGAACAAAGCATTAAAGCGGGATCAGAATATTTACACTGGCTGATTAGTCAAATTCCAGAAACCATTGAAAAAGAAGAAAGAATTTGGTTTGCTTTAGCCGCCTATAACATGGGGCTGGGCCACTTAATTGATGCACGTCGTTTAACTAAAAACCTTGGAGGAAATCCAGATAATTGGCTCGATGTGAAAAAAAATCTGCCTTTATTAGCAGAAAAACGCTATTATTCCCAACTGAAATACGGCTATGCGCGAGGCTATGAAGCCCATCAATATGTAGAAAATATTCGCCGCTATATGAATAGCATTGTTAATTATCATCGAGTCCAAGAAAATCAAACAACGAATGATAATACCAACAACGAAAGTGCGGTTGGAAATTCAGAAGAAATAAAAGAAAAAAAGGATAAATAAAATGTTAAAACGCAAAGCTTTTCTTAAAAAGAAAACCAATTTACAACAAACCTCTTTATCTCGAAATTCACGTTTAAGACGTTTAAAACATCGAAAAAAGCAACAATTTGCGCGCCATTCACTTCAATTTGTAGTACAAGATATTTGTTGTTAACAAAATGAAAAGGATTGAGCATTGCTCAATCCTTTTTTACCTCTACTAAGAACACACAATCTTAACTGCAAGTCCGCCTTGAGATGTTTCACGATACTTGGCATTCATGTCTTTGCCTGTTTCATACATGGTTTCAATCACTTTATCCAAGGTTACTCTTGGATTAGTGGTACGGCGTAAAGCCATACGTGATGCATTGATTGCTTTAACTGAAGCAATCGCATTGCGTTCGATACAAGGTACTTGAACTTGACCGCCGACAGGATCGCAAGTTAATCCTAAGTTATGCTCCATTGCAATTTCAGCTGCGATGCATACTTGCAGTGGATTACCACCCAAAATTTCAGCTAGTCCAGCAGCAGCCATTGAACAGGCTACCCCCACCTCACCTTGACAACCCACTTCTGCGCCAGAAATCGAAGCATTCATTTTATAAAGTGAACCAATCATTCCTGCTGCTAATAAATAACGTTCAATGATTTCAGGTGTTAATGGCGAGATGAATTTCTCATAGTAAGCTAATACTGCTGGAATAATCCCGCATGCACCGTTGGTTGGCGCTGTGACTACGCGTCCACCTGCTGCATTTTCTTCATTGACAGCAAGCGCAAACATATTAACCCAGTCGATCACACGCATTGGATCGTTGGACAAATTAGTATTTGCTTGCAACATACGATAAAGGGATGCTGCACGACGTGGCACTCGTAATGGCCCAGGTAAAATTCCTTCAGTGTGAATACCGTGTTCGATACAAGCTTGCATCGTCTTCCAAACATTCTCTAAATGAGCACTGACAGCTTCTTTGCCATGCAAGGCGACTTCATTTTCCAACATCACAGTGGAAAGCATTAAGCCGTTATCACTGCAATGTTTCAAAATATCTTCTGCATTTTTGTAAGGATAAGGCACTTGGACTGTAGTTTTTTCTTCTTGGCCAAAATGGGCTTCATCAACAATAAAACCACCACCGATCGAATAATATGTTTGGCGATAAAGCTCTGTGCGATTCTCATCAAGAGCCGTAATTGTCATGCCATTTTCGTGCAATTTTAAAAAAGTGCGGTGGAAAATGAGATTATTTTCAAAATCAAATTTTACCGTTTTTTGACCAACATTAATTGGTAAAAGCGCAGTTTGTTTCACTTTCTCGATGAAACCTGAAATCATATCGATATCCACATTATGTGGTAAATAACCCGCTAACCCCATGATGATGGCGATATCCGTACTATGGCCTCTCCCTGTCATCGAAAGAGAACCATAAACATCCACATGAATTTCAGCGGTTTGTTCAAACTGATTTCGTTCAATTAAGTCGTCTATAAATTGTTTGCCGGCTTTCATCGGACCGACAGTGTGGGAACTGGATGGCCCAATTCCCACTTTAAACATATCAAATACGCTAATCATAAATTTCTCAAAATTCGCTAAACTTTAAAGGGCGTTTATAATAATCCATAAACAACCGCAGAGATAGCGATTAATCCCATAATCGTTACAAAAACATTGCTGAAACGTCCGCTGTAGCGTTTCATCGCTGGGATTTTGCGAATCGAGTACATTGGCATGATAAACAAAATCATCGCAATGATTGGACCACCAAGAGATTCGATTAAGCCTAAGATACTTGGATTAATAATCGCAACGCCCCATAAAGTTAATAAGAAAAAAAGTGCGGTCGCATAATTGAGTTTTTTACGATTTACAGATTCGCCTTTCATTTTCAAATATAAGCCTTCTAAGCCTTCACGTGCGCCCATATAGTGACCGAAGAATGAGCTAGTAATCGCTAAGAATGCAACAAGCGGGCCAAAATAAGAGATATATGGATTATCAAATTTATTCGCTAAGAAAGACAAAATACTGATATTTTGTGCTTTTGCTGCCACTAATTCTTCAGGTGTTAATGTCAATACGCAGCTAAATACGAAGAACATTACAAAGAATAACAAAATCGTTGAGGTGCCTTTTTCTGTATGGCCGATATGGCGTTCTGCACCATCGAAAGTTTTGTATTCACGGAATTGTGAGCAAGTGAAAGATGAAATTGCTGGTGAATGGTTAAATGAGAATACCAATACAGGAATAGTAAGCCACAATGTTGTGACGAAACCGCCTGCTGTTGGGAATTCATGTAACATCGCACCATTCCATTCTGGAATTAAGTAAATAGAAAGTGCGAATAAAATTAATACTAACGGGTAAACAAGCCATTCTGTGATTTTTAACATCACTTTTTCATTAAATAGCATAACGGAAATCAATATTGCAATCAATACAAAAGAGAGAATAGCTCGGTTTGGTGACGCAATGCCAAGTTGATTCACAATGAAAGAATCGACAGTGTTAGTAATACCGTTACCGTAAATTAAAAGAATAGGGAAAATAGCAAAGAAATAAAGTAGGGTGATAAGTTTACCCGCTGTTTTACCAAAGTGTTCTTCCACCACTTCAGTAATATCGCTGCCAGGATTTTTTGATGAAAGTACAAAATAGGCTAAGCCTCGGTGAGCAAAATAGGTCATCGGTCCAACGATAATTGCCATTAAAACTAACGGCCAAAATCCACCCATTCCTGCGTTAATCGGTAGGAATAAGACGCCAGCGCCAACCGCCGTACCGAAAAGGTTTAACATCCATGTTGCATCAAATTTGTTCCATTTGAGTTTTTCTGTTGGTTTCATAGCTTGCTCCAAAGCATAAATTACTTAAATTTGTCAATTTGCAGAGCAAAATATGCCCTAACAAAATTTGAGTATTATGTTATGCCGATAAATAAAGAATCTCAAAGAGCAAATTCTAAAATTGTGATCAAGTTAAAATTTTTTTATAAAAAGTGCGGTAAATTCGAACAATAAAAAATCGGCACTCCTATAAGAGTACCGACTATATAAAAGAGTTTTAGAATATTTCCTTCTATGAACGTTTCATTACTTCAAAAAATTCTTCATTGGTTTTTGCAACCATAAGTTTATCAATAAGGAATTCCATTGCTTCTACCTCTCCCATAGGATTAAGAATTTTACGTAGAATCCACATTTTTTGAAGCTCTTCAGGTGAAGTAAGTAAATCTTCCTTACGGGTACCTGAACGATTGAAATCAATTGCAGGGAATACACGTTTTTCTGCAATTTTACGAGAAAGGTGTAATTCCATATTACCTGTACCTTTAAATTCTTCGAAAATAACTTCATCCATTTTCGAACCGGTATCAACTAGCGCTGTCGCAATAATCGTTAAACTACCACCTTCTTCTACATTACGCGCAGCACCAAAGAAACGTTTTGGACGATGCAATGCATTCGCATCCACACCACCAGATAAAATTTTACCTGAAGCTGGAGTGACTGTATTGTAAGCACGTGCTAAACGCGTAATAGAGTCAAGCAGAATTACCACATCTTTTTTATGCTCTACTGAACGTTTTGCTTTTTCGATTACCATTTCTGCCACTTGAACGTGACGAGTTGCAGGCTCATCAAAAGTAGAAGCAATGACTTCTCCTTTTACTGAACGTTGCATTTCTGTCACTTCTTCTGGGCGTTCATCAATCAATAATACGATAAGCTCTACATCAGGATAATTATGTGTGATACTTTGCGCAATGTTTTGCAGCAACATGGTTTTACCTGCTTTTGGTGGAGCAACAATCAAACCACGTTGTCCCTTACCAATTGGTGATGCTAAATCCAAAATACGTGCGGTTAAATCTTCCGTTGATCCATTGCCTCGCTCCATTCTTAAACGAGAGTTAGCATGCAATGGGGTTAAGTTTTCAAATAAGATTTTGCTACGAGAAACTTCAGGTTTGTCATCATTAACTTGATCAACTTTTAAAAGTGCAAAATAGCGTTCGCCTTCTTTTGGCGGACGAATTTTGCCTTCGATTTTATCACCAGTTTGAAGGTTAAAACGACGAATTTGACTTGGGGAAACATAGATATCATCAGGGCCTGCTAGGTAGGAACTGTCAGCAGAACGAAGGAAACCAAAACCATCCGGTAAGATTTCTAACACGCCACCGCCGAAAATATCTTCACCGCTTTTGGCGTGCTGTTTTAAAATTGCAAAGACAATATCTTGTTTACGCAAACGAGCTAAATTCTCTAAGCCCATTTGTTCTTCGCCAAGTTTCACAAGATCAGAAACAGGCGTATTTTTAAGTTCAGTTAAATGCATAATGAATAAATATTGGAATTAATAAGAATTGATGATTCGAATGGTGAGTCAATGCTCTTTGAATGGCGCGTAAATTACCACTAAAACCCTGTACTGTCTAGCGTTTCTTTATATTTAATCTAAAAAATTACCGCACTTTTCTTTTCTCTTTTTTAACATAGAAGTTTAGCCGTCTAGATTGTTATTTATTTGATTTTTCATTAGAATACGGACAATTTGTAAGGTTATCAATAAGCACTAAGGTAAATTATGGCGGATTGGGACGGAAAATATATCAGCCCTTATGCAGAACATGGCAAAAAAAGCGAGCAAGTAAAAAAAATCACTGTGTCTATTCCAATCAAAGTATTGGAAATTTTGACAAATGAACGTACTCGCCGCCAATTAAAAAGTTTACGTCATGCAACCAACAGTGAATTACTTTGCGAAGCATTTTTGCATGCATTCACCGGTCAACCTTTGCCCACCGATGCAGATTTAATGAAAGAGCGTAATGATGAAATTCCCGAAGATGCCAAAGTGCTTATGCGTGAATTAGGTGTCGATCCAGAAAGTTGGGAATATTAACCGCACTTTTCATTTATCCTTTTAATCCATTCAAAATTGAACATTCAGGGCAATCATTGCCCTGACAATTATCATGCCAACGCTGCAATTCTTGTACCATTTTTTGTAACTGTTCTATTTGTTGATTCAACATCGCAATATGTTGAGCCGTTAGCGCTTTCACTTCGCGGCTGCTACGCTTAGGATTATCTTGTAGTGCTAATAATTGTGCGATTTGATGTAGCGAAAATCCCACATCGCGTGAGTGGCGAATAAAATGCAACCTTTCTAAATCACTTTCTCCATAATTTCTATATCCCGACAAACTGCGCACAGCGGGTTTAATTAAACCCATTTTTTCATAATCACGGATTTGTTTCGTAGATAAACCTACTAATTTTGCGGCTTCACTAATATTCATAAAAAATTCCTTGACCTTAACCTTACGTAAAAGTTTATAGTGTAGCCATCAATAAAACAACTAACAAGGAGTAAAAATGAAAACCATCACATTAAACATAGAAGGCATGCATTGCGGCGGTTGCGTAAAAAGCGTTACTCGAGTTTTAACTGAATTAGATGGCGTACAGTCTGCTGATGTTCAACTAGAAGGTAAAGCAAATATTACTTTTGATGAAAATCGAGTCAATGTTGCACAGTTGATTGAGGTAATTGAAGATGCCGGATTTGACGCCACAGAGTAAAAAAATTTCGATTCAGATTGGTGGGATGACCTGCCAATCTTGTGCCAATCGTATTGAAAAAGTTTTAAATAAAAAACCATTTGTGCAACAAGCTGGAGTGAATTTTGCCGCCGAAGAAGCACAAGTTGTATTTGACTCTACGCAAGCAAGCGAAACTGAAATTATAGAGATTATTCATAAAACGGGGTTCTCTGCTCATATCAAACAAGCCAATGAATTGCCACTAGAAGGAAAAAATACATCAATCCCTTGGCGATTAATCATACTTTGGATAATCAATATTCCATTTCTGATTAGTATGCTTGGCATGATGAGTGGATCACATCAGTTGATGTTACCCCCGATTTGGCAATTTGCGTTAGCGAGCATTGTGCAACTTTGGTTAGCCATTCCATTTTATCGCGGAGCAATCGGTAGTATTCGCGGTGGACTTGCCAATATGGATGTACTTGTCAGTACAGGAACACTCACCATTTATCTTTATTCTGCTTTCATGTTGTTTTACCACGCCAATCATGCAATGGGGCATGTGTACTTTGAAGCTTCCGTTATGGTGATTGGTTTTGTCAGCCTTGGAAAATTTCTTGAAGATCGCACTAAAAAGCACAGCCTAAATAGCTTAAGTATGCTCTTGCAACTGACACCGAAAAAAGTCACTGCTCTACGTAATGACAAATGGACTGAAATTGCTCTTGACCAAGTCAATATTGGCGAGATCATTCGTGCAAATCAAGGCGAGCGTATTGCTGCAGATGGCATAATTGAAAGTGGAAATGGATGGTGTGATGAAAGTCATTTAACGGGCGAATCTCGTCCAGAAGAAAAACAGAAAGGTGGAAAAGTATTAGCGGGGGCGATGGTAACAGAAGGTTCTATTATCTATCGAGCAAATCAGCTTGGTAGCCAAACTTTACTTGGCGATATGATGAATGCATTATCAGATGCGCAAGGCTCAAAAGCGCCAATTGCACGATTTGCTGACAAAGTTGCGTCAGTGTTTGTACCTGCTGTATTACTGATTTCACTTGTTACTTTCGCACTCACCTACGTTCTGACTAATGATAGAGTGTCTTCACTTATTCACGCAGTATCCGTGCTTGTAATTGCTTGCCCTTGTGCCTTGGGATTAGCCACACCAGCATCCATAATGGTTGGTTTAGGTAAAGCGGTTAATGCTGGCGTATGGTTTAAAGATGCAGCAGCAATGGAGGGAACTGCCCATGTGGATACCGTTGTACTTGATAAAACTGGCACACTAACAAAGGGAGAGCTTGAAATTTCAGCACTATGGCAACCACAAAGTGCGGTGTATTCTGAAGACGATTTGTATCGTTTTGCCGCAGCCGTTGAGCAACAAGCTAACCATCCAATTGCAAAAGCTATTGTGCAAGCAGCAGAACAAAAAATGTTAGAAATTCCCACCGCACTTTTCGCAAAGATGGAAGTTGGTAAAGGAATTCAAGCCGAATTAGAACAAGTGGGAACAATAAAAGTTGGTAAACCAGATTATTGCGGTTTAATCTTGCCTAAAAATTTAGAGGATATCTGGCAAATTGCGAGCATTGTCGCGGTATCTATAAATGATGAACCTATTGGTGCATTTGCGCTGACGGACACCTTAAAAAACGATAGCTTGCACGCCATTCAACGCTTACAACAGCAAAATATTAATGTAGTAATTATGAGTGGCGATCAACAATCTGTCGTTGATTACATAGCAAAACAGCTCGGCATTAAAAAAGCCTTTGGTGGACTCAGCCCTAGAGATAAGGCGGAACACATTCAAAAGCTAAAAGCTCTAGGTCATGTTGTAGCAATGGTCGGGGATGGAATAAATGATGCGCCTGCTTTAGCCGCTGCAAACGTCAGTTTCGCGATGAAATCAGGTTCAGATATTGCAGAACAAACGGCTTCTGCAACACTTATGCAACATTCGGTGAATCAACTTGTAGATGCGCTTTTTATTGCAAAAGCAACCTTGAAAAATATCAAACAAAATCTATTTTTTGCTTTGATTTACAATATTCTCGGAATACCCCTTGCTGCTTTCGGTTTTCTAAATCCAGTCATTGCAGGTGCTGCGATGGCGATGAGTTCAATTTCCGTATTGATGAACGCCTTAAGATTGAAAAAAGTAAAAATATGACAACTACCCTTTTGATTCATTGATGATACGCTTCACTAATTTTTGCAAATCGGGAATGACCTTTTCGCCAAACCAAGGATTTCTTTCTATCCAAAATTGATTTCTAGGTGAAGGATGAACTAAAGGAATAAAGTGCGGTAAAAATTTTTGATAATTTTTAACTGTTTCAGTTACGTTATTTTTATTATCCGAAAGGTAAAATTTCTGTGCATATTGACCAATCAAAAGGGTTAACTGAATATTCGGTAAATTTTCTAGAATCTGGGGATGCCATTTTTCTGCAAACCCAGACCTTGGAGGTAAGTCTCCAGATTTTCCTTTTCCAGGATAATAGAAATCCATAGGAAGAACCGCAAACATCCCTGAATTATAAAAATAATCGTAATCCACACCTAGCCAATCACGCAGACGATCACCGCTTTTATCATTCCAATATAAACGAGTTTGCTCAGCCTTTAATCCAGGTGCTTGACCAACAATATTAATCCTAGCTGTTTTAGGGGCCGAAAATAAAGGAAAAATTCCACGTTCTGTAAACTCTTTATTTTGGGGATCAGCGATAATACTTGAAGTTATTTCGTCTAAATTTTTAAGCATAATGGATGAGATTAGAAATGAGTATATAAAGTCTATTTGAAAAATATAAGAAATCAAAATTCTAAATGATATAAATAGGTATATTTATTAAAACTATATTGTAGGCAATACAAAAGTAAAAACTCGTTATTGAAATAAGATTTCTATCTTCTACTTTAATTCTTTTCATGAAATAATGAGTAAATTATAAAAAACAAAAACCCCAGTCCTTCAACTGGGGTTCTTATCTTTTATTCTACTCTGCTTTATTTATGTATTTGGTAACCTGGCGGTGCCCTACTCTCACA